>NZ_PGUY01000006.1 GCF_002863585.1 Peribacillus deserti
AAAGTGAAAAGGCAGGCAGAGACCCGACAAGCATAAGACGAGGAGCCCTTGGGGAGTGATGTTCTCCCCGAGGGATGCTTGGCTTATGACTCGAGGGTCTCAGCTGGGAGCTGGACAACGAGAAAAGCGGACAGCGGTGCCTGCCTGCACCATTAGTAAGCTTCAATGATGCAGTGTATATTAATAAACGACGAAGCAGAACAGATGGGCTGGGATCCGATAAAGAATGAGCAACGAAAAATTCTATTTTATTAAAAAGATGTAGGTAAGGAGTGGTACCATGCGTACTAGAAATAAACCCTGGGCCAAAGATAGACTAGCTCAGTATCCTCAATACGCGATTGCGTCTCCCGAAGAATGCCGCGGAAAATGGGCAAGTATATTCGGAAATGACCATCCCATCCATATTGAAGTAGGTACGGGAAAAGGCAGCTTTATCACTGGAATGGCAAAAGCCCATCCTGATATCAATTATATTGGGATCGAGCTCTCAGAAAGCGTAATTGTAACTGCCCTGGACCGAATTATTGAAGCTGAACTTCCAAATGTGAAAGTCATGAATGTAGATGCAAATGATTTAGAACAGTTCTTTGCTAAAAGCGAAGTGGAAAGAGTGTACCTGAATTTTTCAGATCCGTGGCCAAAAACCCGTCATGAGAAAAGACGCCTCACCTTCAAAAGCTTCTTGAAAATATATGAAAATATTCTCCGTGACAATGGTGAGATCCATTTCAAAACCGATAATCAAGGACTGTTTGAATATTCGCTGACAAGCCTCTCCCAGTACGGAATGACCCTTCTCTATGTCAGCCTTGACCTTCATAAAAGCGGCTATGAAGGAAATATCATGACGGAATACGAAAAGAAATTTTCTGAAAAAGGCAGCCGGATCTATCGTCTGGAAGCTAAATATAACGCCTAATACAGACAGAAGCTCAATGAAACTATTTGTTTCAGTGGGCTTTTTGTTTTTGTGCGGAACGGGGATACTTACACTAGGGAAGAGAGTAGAATAAGCGTAAGTCTTTAGCACAAGGCTATGTTCAGACGATTAGAGAACAAGCGAATGTACATATATTTAAACAAAGTCAGCCCGGGAGTTAGCATCTGTGTGATGGGAGAAGGTTGGTCGGCCGTAGCAAGAAGAAAGCGCAACTGCTCCTTCCCAAGCAAGTAGGGTAGAAACAAGCTCCAAATATTAAAACGGTGGGCAGCTACATTGAAGGGGGACATGCTTATGCACAAACATTAGCATGTGCCGGCCGTATGATTCCATGATTAGCGGTATGAACATCTGTAAGGGGAGTATCCGCATTAATAAGACGCGAAACCGCCATGGCACAAGCCTAAGTAAGGTAGAGATAATCTTGAATGCTCGGGAATTTGATATATGTGTCTATATGAAAAGGTGAGCAGCCGCATAGAGAGGATGGGAGACTGCCCGTGGCATAAGCATAAGTAGCGTAGAGATAAGCATAAACACTTAGAGATACGCATAACCCCTAGAGGATAAGCATATCCACGTAAAGATAAGCATAGGTCAGCCGCAGATAAGCATAAATAAGCGAGACATAAGCATAAGTCTAGAAAACTTAAGCGTAAACCTGCGAAACATAAGCATAAACCTCATGAACATAAGCATAAACTTCCAGCCAGCCAATCAAAACCTTTAAAACTCAAGGAAAGTACCTAAAAGTGCCCTAGGAAGACAGTAATGATGCTTGATAAAAGGTAAAGAAAACTATCTGATGGAAAAATCCGTGGAAAAAGATCAAAAACTCGTCATGAAGACCTAAAAAGGGTGACTAAGCGGTTTCACGAGGGTGAGTCTGATCTTTTGTTATGGTCTCAATATACTGGCAGCCGCCAAAAGTCCAAAACCCTTGCAAATCATCGGAGAAGATTGAAAATATCTACATCGTGTTCAAAAAAAGGAATTGAAGATCAAGACCGTAGTTCTGTGAGTGGAATTATGGTTACCGAAGTCTAGTGGTTTACAATCACCCCAGCCCAAAAACAATGATTAAAAGAATCCAAGACAACCCGAACCCGAACACAAGATTTCCGTGCAATTTCTGCGCAGGGAAGACATTCCAAGTCATCGGCCCCCGGCACGATATCAGGACGGTCATTGGAATGGACACCCCACTTAATGACAGCCGCATTGATGCTGTAACTCAGATGAAACCACCACGATTAATCCCCAAAATCCGTACAATTAAATCTAGTCAGCTTAAACGCTTCCGATATACCCACACCCCAGTCCTTCTTTATGAAAATATTTCAAACTTTGCGAATTCAATGCTACACTTATCATGAGGAGGGGTTTTTATGGAGACTTTACAAGCGGGGGGCTTTTTGCTGACATGGCTCGACGGAGGGGTGACGAATCTCGACGGCGGTGCAATGTTTGGTGTTGTTCCTAAAGCCTTGTGGTCAAGGAAATACGCTGTTAATGAATCTAATCAGATAGAGTTAAGGACCGATCCCATTCTTATACAGAAGGATGGGTATAATATTCTTGTTGAGACGGGAATTGGGAGCGGAAAGCTTTCGGAGAAGCAAAAGAAAAATTTTGGAGTGACTGAGGAATCAAAGCTTATCGAATCGTTAGCTGTTCTTGGGCTGACGCCGGGGGATATTGATTTTGTTTTGTTAACGCATATGCATTTCGATCATGCCTGCGGGTTGACTAAGAAAGAGAATGATACCTGGGTTTCTATATTTGAGAGGGCCGAGATTGTTACATCGAATGTGGAATGGAACGAAATGCGCAGTCCAAATATTCGTTCGGCTAATACATATTGGAAAGAAAATTGGGAGGCCGTTCAGCAGCAGGTTAAGCCTTTTACTGAAGAGAGAGAAATCATACCGGGACTTAGGATGGTTCATACGGGGGGGCATAGTGACGGCCACAGCATCCTTGTCGTAGAGGATGAAGGGCAAACCCTTATTCATATGGCCGATTTGATGCCGACACATGCACATTCAAACGTTCTCTGGGTACTTGCTTATGATGATTACCCGATGACTTCCATTGAACAGAAGCAGAAGTGGATGAAATATGGACTTAAGAAAAATGCATGGTTTACATTTTATCATGATGCGGTTTACCGCGCGGTTAAATGGGACGGATCTGGGAAGGAACTTGTTTCGGAGATTGAAAGGCAGAAATGAGGATAAAAGCGGGCTGTTCAACGCTTTTATGGTCAAATATATAATAAAAAAATGGGCAGGCTGTCTAACAGCCTGCTTTGTGTTTTAATATGCTGTCAGTTCCAGTATACTTCCGGTTTTGGCATCTGCAATAAATTCGAATTGTTCCTGCTGTCCGTCCGTATTTTTGGTAATGCCGCCTCGGTACACTGTATAAGGCAGGTCAAATTTTTGATAAACCTCAGGCTTCATGATGATCCAGGATCCTTGTATTTTCCCGTCTTTTTTGAGCAGGGACTTTACATGGGAGAGTACTTTCTCGGGAGAAGCTTCCTGCTTATCCAGAAGCTGTTTGGCTGTATATCCTGCGGCAAAGCCGGCGCCGATTCCCAGTAGCAATGATTTCCAGTTCATGATCACACCTCGCGTTAAATTGTGGAATTTCTTAGTTATGTCTTAGTATATCAATTTTTACCTGAAGTTAGGCAAAGATATTGGTAAGAGTTCTTAAGTTTCTGTAAAATTGCACTGTACATATCAATCTATATTTAAGGGGCTGTAAATATGAATCAGGAAACATTGTCTATGTTTAAGACGTTGACTGAACTGCCAGGGGCACCCGGAAATGAATATTTGGTTCGGGATTATATGAGAAGCGAACTCGAGAAATATTCGGATGAAGTAGTTCAAGACAAATTGGGCAGTATATTTGGGGTCAAAAAAGGCAATGAAGGCGGACCAGTCATTATGGTAGCGGGGCACATGGATGAAGTAGGTTTTATGGTAACTGGCATTACCGAAAATGGAATGATTAAGTTTCAGCCGCTTGGCGGATGGTGGAGCCAGGTGCTGCTTGCACAGAGGGTCCAGATTATTACAAAAAAAGGTCCTGTAATTGGAGTGATAGGTTCAATTCCGCCGCATCTCCTTCAGGACGCTCAGCGGAATACGCCAATGGACATGAAACATATGCTTATTGATATAGGAGCAGATGACAGGGATGATGTTAAAAGAATCGGTGTAATGCCTGGCCAGCAGATCGTGCCTATCTGTCCATTTACTCCTATGGCCAACGATAAGAAAGTTTTGGCAAAATCCTGGGACAACCGTTACGGCTGTGGTCTGTCTATTGAACTTCTTAAAGAATTGCAGTATGAAACTCTCCCAAATGTGCTATATTCAGGTGCAACCGTACAGGAAGAAGTAGGACTGCGCGGGGCACAGACAGCTGCGCGCATGATTAAACCGGATCTTTTCTTCGCTCTTGATGCGAGTCCTGCAAACGATATGTCAGGCAACCGGAATGAGTTTGGCCAGCTTGGAAAAGGCGTGCTGCTGCGTATATTGGATCGTACGATGGTTATGCACAGGGGAATGAGAGAGTATATTCTGGAAACCGCCGAGGACAACAATATTCCTTACCAATATTTTGTTTCTGCCGGCGGTACTGATGCTGGGAATGTACATGTATCAGGTGAAGGTGTTCCAAGTGCTGTGATCGGCATCTGTTCCCGGTATATTCACACTGCAGCCTCTATGATTCATGTAGATGATTATGCAGCTGCCAAAGAGCTCCTTATAAAGCTGGTGAAAAGTGCTGATAAGACGATGGTGGACACCATTCATAGAAACGTTTGATTGCGTTAGACAAACTGTTACATACATTAGTTATGAAGGATGAGTACTTTGATAAAAGCAGCGATAGGAAGCAGGAATCCCGCAAAAGTGAAGGCGGTAGAAGATGTGATCGACCGCCATTTAATCAGCTTAACCGCTCTGAATGCTGAATCCAGAGTTTCAGAGCAGCCTTTTTCTGACGAAGAAACAATAAGCGGAGCGATAAATAGGGCTTCATACTGTGTGGAACATGAGAAGGCTGATATCGGTATTGGATTAGAAGGCGGAGTGGTTGAAACAGAGCGCGGGGTATTTGTATGTAATTGGGGGGCTCTTGTAACAAAAGAGGGAGAAACCTTCATTGCTGGAGGCGCCCGGATACCTCTGCCATCAGAAGTTGCAGATAGACTGCTTCAGGGAGAAGAACTGGGACCTATAATGGAAGACTTCACAAAAAAGAATAATGTACGGAGAAAAGAAGGGGCTATCGGCACATTCACAAATGAGCGGCTAGTAAGATCGGAAATGTTTGGCCATATCGTGAAAATGCTGATTGGCCAGTGGGAATACAGCCAGGAAGGAAAATAAAACTGGTATTTCAAATAATAAGCAGCCAACCTTTTAGTAATTGGCTGTTTTCGCAAACTTTGTTGTTATTGACCAAGGGGTTGATTGGAACGTGAGGATGCTCGCTTTCCGCGGGGCGGGCGTTGAGCCTCCTCGGCTTCGCCTGTGGGGTCTCACCTGTCCCGCTGCTCCCGCAGGAGTCTCGCACCTTACGTTCCATCAACCTGCTTAACAATAAGGTAGGTTCACAGAACTTATTAAAAAACAACAATCTTTTAGAAAAGAGCCTTTTAATTTAAAAGACATCCGCGCTATGGCACATATAGCGCGGATGTCTTTTTATCCAGCTTTTTTCTTTTTAGAGAGACGCGGACGTTTTTTAAACTTTCTCTTAGTTGTTTTTATGGATGCTTGTTCCGACTGGCTTTCCATGTCCATTCTTTCAAGCTGGAACTGGGATACAATGGTCTGCAGGTCGGATGCTATCAGGCTGAGCTCTGATGCAGCTTCATTGACTTGAGATATTGCGATTAATTGTGTTTCACTTGAAGCACTGACTTCTTCAGACACTGCTGCAGATTGTCCGGATATTTCATATACCGCTTCCATTTTTTCAGAGAGTATTCCGTTAGAGTGCTGAATACCAGTTATAGACTTCTGAACAGACGAAATCTTCGTGTTTATGCTGATGACATTCTGTACGATATTTTCGAAGGCGGATTTTGTCTGGTTAACGGAATAGCTTTGTTTTTCTTTATATTCATTGAAATTCTCTACTTCATCCATAAGTTTTACCATTTGCCCGTTCATATTCTTGATCACCTTTTGAATATTTAAAGCTTCGGATTTTGAACGTTCCGCAAGTTTTCTAACCTCACTGGCGACCACCGCAAAACTCCGGCCTGCTTCTCCAGCTCGTGCCGATTCGATTGCTGCATTTAACGCAAGTAAATTTGTATTTTCAGCAATTTCTTGAATAGTTCCTACAATACTTGAGATTTCCTCTGACTGTCTGGAAGCATTACGGACCTGCGCAGTAAGATGGTTGGCCAGTTCGAGAAATTGATTTGAAGTCAGTTGAAGGCTCTGAACCACCTCAAGTCCTGAATGACCCTCCATTTCCGTCCTTTTTGCTTCCCTTGCAATATCCTGTGTCAGTTCTTCAGACTCATTTATAGAAAGAGTAACATTCTTTATGACAGTATTGCTCTCCTCTAGCTGCGAGGTTTGATTAAAAGCGCCAATAGCCACCTGTCTTATAGCCTGATTGACTTCATTTGACTGCGCAGAAGTTTCCTGGGATATAGCTGCAAGGTTTTGTGATGAAGAGTTTAGTTTGTCGGCCGAATGAATAACATCTTTTAGGGAAACCAATACTTTTTCGGCCATTTGGTTAAAGGTATCAGCAAGCTCTCCCATTTCATCATTTGCGTGTCTTTTAACACGGTAAGTCAAATCGCCGGAACCAATTTTTTCTGCCCCGCTTTTAAGGGAAGCAATAGAGGTGCTTATGGCTCTAATTAAGAATATACCTGCAGTCAGCAGTACGGCCACAAGAAGTAAACTCATAACCAGTGCACTGAAAAATAGAAATGCAGATTGTTCATTCAGACGGTCATTTAATTTTTGTTGAGCAGCACCCACTTTTTGGTCTACTTCTAATGCAGCATTTTCAATAGCAGTGGCAGCTTTGTCGAAGGATTCAATATAATCATCTGTAATATAGTAGTTTGCCACCATGATTTTAGTAGAATTATGAAAGGTTTCAAATAATCCGAGCAGAGTCTTTTTTTGATCAGGCTTTAATTTGGAGCTGGAGACATTTTCTTTAAATGAACTGGATAGAAGCAGGAATTGCTTATATGCATCATCATCTTTTGTGGCAAGATATTGTTTTTCATATAATGTAATAGTATCAAACTGTCTGGAAAGCGACCCGTTTTTATTTTTTGAAAGAAAGGATACAATCGCTTCTTTTGACTGAGATATTTCTCCTTTTAATCCCTGATTCTCCCTATAGCCGATCTCCTCATACATTTTTATGAGAGTAATGTATTGGTCACGATAGCTGGATGCATTTTCTTGGATTTTTTTAAATTGCGCCGAAATCTCGGGATAGTCTTGGTACTTTCCGGCCAATTCTTTAGATTTAGTACGGATTTGTGAATTGTTTCTTATGGCTATATCGGCTGTGACCTGCATAGGTTCACGAAGATACTGCTGTTCGAACTTGCGGGTCAGTGCCATATTATATTTAATGTCCTTGCTTGCGCCAACTGCATTGTATAATAACATTTGCTCATGTTTTGAGTTGTTTTGTATGGTATTGGAAATAATGTTGATGATGCCGAGTAAAATAGATCCTGTTAAAGAAATAATGAGTATTAACCGAACTTTTGCCCTAATCGTCTTCATGGAATCCTCCTGTCTATTGCCATATGACCTGGGTTAATCTTCCTATTTGTTTAAATTTAATTTATTTTTAGACAATTCACAACAAATTTTTTCAATCTTGAGTGGAATGTGAGGCTGATACTTTTTATTAGTCTATCTCTGTAATGTTTGATATTATCAGGCTATATATAAATAATCAGTGTACTACAGCAATATTAAAGGAGTTTTATAGATGAAAAAACTTGAATCAGTTGAACAATACCAGGAGTTAAAAAATAAGGGGAAATCAGTATTTTTATTTTCGGCCGATTGGTGTCCAGACTGCCGGTTCATTGATCCGTTTATGCCTGAAATAGAAGAAAAATACAAAGATTACACCTTTGTATACGTAGATAGAGATCAATTTATAGATATTTGCGCCGAAAACGATGTGTTTGGTATTCCTAGTTTTATTGCCTATGAGAACGGCAATGAACTTGGAAGGTTTGTCAGCAAAGATCGCAAAACCCAGGAAGAAATCGAAAAATTCATTGAAGAACTATAAGAAAAAACCTAGCAGCTTCCTTTGTAACCAAACGGTAAAGGAGGCTGCTTTAACTACATCACCGGCTAGGAGGTAGGTTGCGGTGAAAATGACAGCTATCAAAATGAAAAATATCCTTATAGACAGGCTGCAGGACCCTGAGCGTTCTTTCCAATATGATAAGGAAAAGGACACTCTTCGGATTGTCAATGATAAAACGGGAAAAGGGATTACGATTACTCTTTCTGGGATTATTGCTAATTGGGAGACTGGTAAAGAAAAGGCAATTGACGAAGTAGTTTATTATGTAAACGAAGGATTATCAGTTATGGGTGAAGCGCATTCCCTTCAAGGAAATGAAAAGAAGATTCTGCCTGTCATCCGGTCTGCTTCATTTCCACAGGATTCAAGAGAAGGAGTACCCTTTCTGTTTGACAGCCACACAGCGGAGACCAGGATTTACTACGCTCTGGATTTGGGGAAAACGTACCGTCTCATCGATGAACAATTAATTCAAAAAGAGGGATGGGAAAAGGAACGTATCAGAGAAATTGCCCGTTTTAATGTGAGGTCACTCTCTGTTTCATTAAAAGAAGATAGAGTTGCAGGAAATATTTTTTACTTTATGAACACGAATGATGGCTATGATGCCAGCAGGATCTTAAACACAGCGTGGCTTGATACGCTTAAAAGCAAAATTACAGGAACGATGGCACTGGCTGTCCCCCATCAGGATGTCGTGATCATTGCTGACATCCAGAACCAGACTGGGTATGATATACTAGCCCAAATGGCCATGAGCTTTTTTGCGAGCGGACATGTTCCTATTACGGCGCTGTCTTTCTTATATGAAGACAGCGAGTTAGAACCGATTTTTATTCTCGGCAAGAACCGGCCTAAGGAGAATAATACGAACACATAAAAAACCGCCCGCAGCGGTTTTTTATTTTTGGGGAAATCCCTGCTAAATGTTTCGTTGGGATTAGCTGCAGTACTGGCTTTCCGCGTTTTCTGAGTACCTCTCGGCGTTTACTCCTCTAGAGTACCTTTTGACCCGCTTTTCCTGAAGGAGTCCCGCAAATTCCCACCAATCAAAAAACTCTTTAACATAGCTTTGGAAAACAGAGAAAAAGGTTCTTTCATTCCGGCACTCAAGCCTATTACCATTCTTGCCGAAATATGCACAGAGGGATATTTTAGAAAAAACTAGAGTCTAAAAGCTCAGTTTAAGTGCACCGAGTTCAGGGAAAATAGTTTTGGCGGGTTAAACAGGGGGGCCAGGCACGAGATTAATCCAGATAAAACCATTCTATATATATACATTTTACTAATCTTATAATTTTACTCGAAATTTTCTAAAATACTGTTAAACTAGAACAAAAGCATACAAAGTCAGTAAAGATCTGACAGATTTTGAGTATTTCAGCAGGCAAGGTTACAGACATAATTGATGCGGCACTATGTTGTCTTCGCTGCAGCCCCCAAGACTCCCGCAGGAGCCTTTGGGCAAGTGAAATCCTTTCGGATCGACCGCGAATAAGCGATTGCCCTTCGCTGCAATCAAGAGGTTTTTAATAAAATGAGGCTGGCCTTCAAATAAGCCTGAAACTACAGCCTTTACCGGTTGTATGTAATATAACCTAAATCGACTAAGACATAAATAGAAAGAGTGATTTCATTGAAGTGGCTAATGAAAAAACTTTCAAATCTCTTCCATCATGAAGAAGAGATTATTGAGGTAGAGGAGATCGTTGTAGATGATTCTATGGAAGAAGAGGAATTGCATCGGAAGATTGAACAAGCAAAAGCCAAGGTATTAGAGGGCGGGGCATCAAAAGGAAGGAAAAAAACATCCATTCCTGAACCAGTTATTGAAGAAGCTGTGCTGAAAGAGCATAACGAGTATAAACCGATTGTTCCTATTATTGGTGAAGCTTCAAGACATAGCAGGGATGTGGACGCTAAAATTTCATATCAATATCCCAAAGGACAATTCCGCTTTCCAGTTATTTCTGACAAGGAAAATCAGCATAAAAGAAAATCGGTATCTCGGGAGCAAGAACGGCGGAGACCAAAACAAACAATCAAACGGAATACGATGGACAAACAGGAGCCGGAATTCCAGGGGGGGGAACAGGGGCCATTCTTCCAGCAAAGTTGAAGTGAAAAAGCGCCCATTCAGGCCAACGGAAATACCTTCCCCTATTTACGGCTTTAAGCAGCGGCCGCCAATAGACAAAAGTACATCCGAACCAAGAGTGCCTGTTTATGAAAATCAGGCTGCTGAGGATTTACTGGATAACATTTCTATATTAAATAAACATGCCGGTCAGGAGCTATCTCCTGATGTTAGAATGAATGATGAAAATCAAGATCGCCCATCAACACGTCTTTCTTTCGAAGAGGATACAGAAGCTAAACAGTTCGAGGCAGAGCAGGACGGTAATGAAATACAGCTGGAAAATGGCAATCGTTATACGGTAAAGCCTGTACATAATTCTGATGAATTGGAGATAAGGGAAGGTTATAAAAATCCCGATAGTCACCTGGCTGAGCAGACAGATCAAATACCTGATCACGACCAGCATCCAATAAAAAAGAACGAAACTGTACAAGCTGACAGCCATTTTTTTAAACAGACCGAAGAAGTATTTAATGAACAGCCAGCAGCAGTTATTCGAGGACATTCGCAGAAAGAGGCAGCAGGCCGGAACAAGCTGATTGGTGAGTACGAAAAGGTGAAGCCCTCCTGGGAGTATAATGAACAGCCCGAAGCCGCTGTTCGAGAGTACCCGCAGGAAGAAGAAGCAGATCAGAACAAACTGATTGGCGAGAAAGAAAAAGTAGAGCCGACAGAAGAGGCATATAATCAACAAGCCGCAGGAGCTACTCAAGAGCACCGGAAAGCAGACAAGCTGATTGTTGAAAACGAAAAAGTGGAGCCGGCAGAAGAGGTATTTACTGACCAGCCTGCCGCTGCTGTTCAAAAGAATCGGCAGCATGAAGAAGCAGATTTGAACAAGCTGGCTGCAGAGAACGAACCGGTGGGGGCGTCAGAAGAGGAGTTTACTGGAAAGCCAACATCACGTATTCACGTTCACACACAGGAAGATGAAAAAGCAATTCAGATCATTACGCATGCTCCAGAGAGTGACTATGTGATTAAGGACGAAGAAAGATATGCCGAGGTGCCTGAAGTTCCTGTTCAGCAGCAGTCCAGCGCGGAAGACCAAGCAATGCTTGCGCGGCCTGCAGTGAGCGGTCCTGACGAAGTAGAACAATCGGATGATACCTATATCGGCGTTGAACAGGATGAACAGCAGGCTGCTGCTACTAGAGAAGCTGAACCGGCAAAGAAGAGCAAGACGATCCCCTTTAATGTGGTGATGCTTAAACAGGATAAGAAAAAGCTTCAGAATAAACATATACCTGCCAAAACTAACACCAGCCAAAAGAGCACCGTATTGCCGATTATGGCAAAAATGGAGCACCGTGCCGTTAAAGACGCCAGGCCTGAAGTTACAAATGATGAGGGAGAAGATTTGTCTCATATGGCAGGAAGGTATACCTTTCCTTCCATAAACCTCTTGACTCCTGCTGCTTATGTTGAGGATGACCAGGAATGGCTGAGGGAGCAATCAGAGATCCTGAATGAGACTCTCATAAACTTTAATGTAAGAGCAAGGGTTGTGAATGTGACCCAAGGCCCAGCCGTGACAAGATTTGAAGTACAGCCGGAGCCGGGTGTGAAGGTTAATAAGGTAACCAATCTGACAGACGACATCAAACTGAGTCTTGCCGCAAGGGATATCCGCTTGGAGGCTCCAATTCCGGGAAAGCATACGATTGGGATTGAAATACCTAACCGAAAAAGTAAACCGGTCTTTTTAAGGGAAGTGCTTGAAAGTGATGCATTCAAACATGAGAGTTCCCCTCTTTCTGTCGCATTGGGCTTAGACATTTCAGGTGAGCCAATTGTAACGGACCTGAGGAAGATGCCGCATGGGCTGATTGCCGGAGCTACGGGATCAGGTAAAAGTGTCTGCATTAATACAATGCTTGTCAGTCTTTTATATAAGGCCTCTCCACAGGATCTAAAATTATTATTAATTGATCCTAAGATGGTGGAGCTTGCACCGTATAATAAAATTCCTCATCTAGTCAGCCCGGTCATTACGGATGTTAAAGCTGCTACTGCAGCCCTGAAATGGGCAGTGGATGAAATGGAGCGCAGATATGAGCTTTTTGCTCATGCGGGTGTAAGGGATATCAACCGGTTTAATCAAAGAGCCGTAGAAGCCGGCCAGCTTTCTCACAAGCTTCCTTTAATCCTGATTATTATTGATGAACTGGCGGATTTAATGATGGTTGCTCCAGGAGAGGTAGAAGAAGCTATCTGCCGGATCGCACAAAAGGCCCGTGCCTGCGGGATCCATTTAATCTTAGCCACCCAAAGACCTTCGGTGGATGTCATTACCGGTCTTATTAAGGCTAATATTCCAACTAGAATTGCGTTTTCTGTGTCCTCTCAAATCGATTCCAGAACCATTATTGACACAGGGGGAGCAGAAAAGCTGCTAGGACGAGGAGACATGCTGTTTGCTGAAAATGGTTCATCTAAAACGGTAAGGATTCAGGGGACATTTGTGTCCGATGATGAAATTGACCAGGTTGTCGATCATGTTAAGCAGGAGCAGGAACCACAGTATCTCTTTGAACAGGAAGAACTCATGAAAAAAACTCAGGTTGCCGAGGAAGCTGATGAACTGTTCTTTGATGCCTGTGAGTTTGTAGTGAATCAGAATATGGCCTCTGCATCCAGTCTGCAAAGAAGATTCCATATTGGCTATAATCGCGCAGCACGATTAATTGAAATGATGGAATCGAGAGGGATTATTTCTGAAGCCAGAGGCAGCAAACCCCGGGATGTGTTAATCTCTGAGGATGAACTGGAATATATCAATGCGAATACCATGGCATAGTCCCATGGTATTCTTTCTGAGAACCTGTGAAGGAATTGTAAACAGGGATCTTGTATTTCCTTTCATCATACATATACGCTTGATCGTTTCGTTTTTAACAGAAGGACGCGCCGGACCATACACCTGCCCGTACAGGCTCCTGGCTGTCCAAAAGAACGTTAGCGGGTGCAAATGTATATAATAATCTAAAACCCTATTTGACTGCCCACGAGTCGTCTTTAAGCTATGGTAACGAAGCTGGCCTCGGGACTTTTAGGGGAAGATAAACTATGGCCATTTCAAAGAAAAAAGAAATCAGCGGCCTTCGGCATGATTGATTCAATTATATTTCGTTTAAACTATGGTATAATGCTATTCATGGATGAGAGAGTTTTAACATGTTATAATTAACAAGCTGAGCATAATTGTCCTAACGAACAACAACTACAGAATAAAAAAGATCACGTCCTTTACTGTCATACAGTAGACGATTGCTGGAGGTTCTCTCTATGACTGTTTATCATTTTGTTGGAATAAAAGGATCTGGGATGAGCGCGCTGGCTCAGATCCTTCATGATATGAATTATTCAGTGCAGGGTTCAGATGTTGAAAAATACTTCTTTACCCAGGCTGGATTAGAACGTTCTGGAATTAAAATACTGCCATTCGATGAAAAAAATATTGAACCAGGCATGACAATCATCGCAGGTAATGCTTTCCCTGATAGTCACATGGAAATACAGCGTGCAATGGAACTTGGTCTCCCGGTTATCAGATATCACCGCTTCTTAGGTGACTTTATGAAGAATTTCACAAGTGTAGGAATTACGGGGGCACACGGAAAGACATCAACGACAGGGCTCCTCGCTCACGTTATGCGCGGGGCAAAGCCGACTTCTTTCTTAATTGGAGATGGTACGGGCAAAGGCGATCAAGACGCACAATATTTTGTATTTGAAGCCTGCGAATACCGCCGCCACTTTTTATCCTACCATCCTGATTATGCGATCATGACAAATATTGATTTTGATCATCCGGATTACTTTTCAAGCATCGAGGATGTGTTTGAAGCATTTCAGGAGATGGCCCTGCAGGTCGGGAAAGGGATCATCGCCTGTGGCGATGATGAACAGCTTCAGCGGATTCAAGCAAAGGTCCCTGTCCTATTTTACGGCTTCAGTGAAGAGAATGATTTCCAAGCAAGAAATGTAACCACTTCAGAAGAGGGTACATCCTTCGAAGTGTATGTCCGGAATACTTACTATGAGAGTTTCTCCATTCCTACTTTCGGAAACCACAACGTATTAAACGCACTCGCTGTCATTGCCTTGTGCCAATATGAAGAAGTTGAAGTGGAAGCTGTTAAACAGCAGCTCAAGACCTTTACCGGCGTTAAACGCCGTTTTTCTGAGAAGGAACTGGGCCGTCAAGTGATTATTGATGATTATGCACACCATCCAACAGAAATCACTGCGACGATTGATTCTGCCCGGAAGAAATATCCAGATAAAGAGATCGTTGCTGTATTCCAGCCGCATACTTTCACCAGAACACAAACATTTCTGTCTGATTTTGCAGGCAGCCTGAACCTGGCTGACAAAGTGTACTTATGTGAAATCTTTGGATCTGCCCGTGAAAACCAGGGTAAATTGACAATAGAGGATCTACGGGAAAAAATTCCTGGTGCTGAGCTTCTCAATGAAGAAAATACTGCACCCTTACTGGAACACCAGAATTCCGTTATCCTGTTCATGGGAGCGGGAGATATTCAAAAATTCCAGGTAGCCTATGAGGATTTAGTAGTCTCAAAATAATAAATGAAAAAATCCACATTCCGTTATTGAATGTGGATTTTTTTTACTGCCAGAAAGACCCGGCGCTCCCTGGATAACATTTTTGGCAATATATGAGTACTGAGGTTCCCAAATTATGCTGCTTTTCTGCAAGCATAAGCATATGTTCCGGAAAGAAAAGTAATGCCTGCCGGAGGAGCATAACGGGAAAATCTAAAATCACAGCATAGATCATTGAATTAAATTCCCATTTAATATCGTTAAAAACTATGTACTAAGGTTGATATAGTCAAAGGTACTTACATTAAAATTTCTACAAAAAAGGGATACCTATAAATTGGACAGCACCTCTTAATCAGACCGCCGCCTCTTTAAAAAAGGCTCTTTTCTAAAAGATTGTTGTTTTTTATAGTTCTGTAAACCTATCCTATTGTTAAACAGGTTGATTGGAACGTAAGGTGCGAGACTCCTTGATCCAGCTACAAGGCTTTAGACCCTCGAGTCATAAGCCAATCCGTCTATGGAGAGAAAAGCACTCCCCACAGCCGGCTCGTCTTATGCTTGGCTGACGCACTTAGCACAGGATGTGCGAGCCAGGCGTGGCCACAGGACGTGGCGTTCGAGCGTGGTAAGTGCGACTAAGCTTCTGTCTTCACTGTCGTTCGCCAATCAGCAAGTCTTCTTTATCGGGTCTCTGCCTGCCACTTTGTTTGCAACTTTTATCTATTGGGATTAACACTGATCTTTTAATATTTATATGTTGGACAGGCACCGCTTTCCGCTTTTCTGTGCGGGAGCAGCGGGTATTGTCCAGCTCCAAGGCTTTAGACCCTCGAGTCATAAGCCAATCAGTCCATGAGAAGAAAAACCGCTTCTCACGGCCTGCTCGTCTTATGCTTTTTAGGTCTCTGCCTTCCCTAAAATTTTATGTTGATAAAAGATGAGCTTATCATGAGAGTTCATAAACAATGTTAACGGGCAAGGCACCGCTTTCCGCTTTTCTTTTTGTCCAGCTCCGGACTGACACCGCAGGTCTAGCCAATCGCCATTAAAAGGCAAAATCGGCCTTTTACTGTCGCTAGTCTTATGCCGGGCTAACGCACAATGCATAGATGTGCGAGCCAGGCGGGGCCACAGGACGTGGCGTCACGAGCGTGGTAAGGGCGACTAAGCTTCTGTCTTCGCTGTCGCTTGCCAATCAGCAAGTCTTCTTTATCAGGTGTCTGCTTTTCTTTTAGCGTTCTGTCTATAAAAAAAAGATTATCATTCGGCTTTTGGATGGATCTTTTCTTGAAAAGCACCGTCCTCCGCTTTTCGATCAGGTGAGACCCCACAGGCGAAGCCGAGGAGGCTCGGGCGCCCGCCCCTAAGGTCCGCGAGCATCCTCACGTTCCAATCAGCCCCTTGTTCAACAACAAAGTTTGCGAAAACAGCCTTAAAAAAACCACACTCAGTCAATGAATGTGGTCGTTTGCTGTATATTACTTTAGGTTTTCAGGATTCAATTTTTCTAATTCTGGCAGGACAAAACGCCCGTCTTTTCGAATTAATACATCATCAAAGTAAATTTCCCCGCCGCCATATTCCGGACGCTGGATATTTACCATATCCCAGTGGATATTAGAATGATTGCCGTTAAATGCCTCATCGTAACATTGCCCTGGAGTGAAATGGAAGCTTCCGTCAATCTTTTCGTCAAAAAGGATATCCTGCATTGGCGTCTGAATGTGCGGATTGACACCGATTGCGAATTCACCTACAAAGCGGGCGCCTTCATCTGTATCAAAGATTTTGTTGATGCGCTCTGTATCATTTGCTTCTGCTTCTACAATTTTACCATCTTTAAACGTTAGTTTCACATTTTCGAAGGTAAAGCCATGATATGGAGATGGAGTGTTATAAGTAACTGTTCCATTTACAGAGTCTCTAACAGGAGCTGTGTAGACCTCGCCGTCAGGAATATTCATTTCACCTGAACACTTAATGGCAGGTATATCTTTAATTGAGAAAGAAAGATCGGTGCCTGGGCCTGTGATGCGTACCTTATCGGTTCTATTCATTAGATCGACCAGGCTGTCCATAGCTTCACTCATTTTGCTGTAGTCCAGGTTGCATACATCAAAATAGAAATCTTCAAAAGCTTCTGTACTCATTTTGGCAAGCTGTGCCATTGATGAAGTCGGGTAGCGGAGAACAACCCATTTTGTTTTAGGGACCCGGATTTCACGGTGGACTTTTTTACCTACTGTGTCACCGTAGATCTTCAGCTTATCAGACGGTACGTCAGCCTGCTCATTGATATTGTCGCCAGAGCGAAGGCCGATATAAGCGTCCATTTTGGACATAACATTTGCTTCAAAATCTGCGATCATATTAAATTGTTCTTCCTGCGCCCCTAAAAGCATTGCACGGTCCACTTGTGCATCTTTCAATAGTACAAATGGATAGCCTCCAGCTTCATATGCCTCTTTTACAAGAGCTGTAACAAGTTCTCTCTGAAGCCCAAAATTTTCGATAAGGACTTTTTCGCCTTTTTTAAGCTGTACAGAATAATTGATTAAATTCTTCGCAAGCTTTTGAATTCTAGGATCCTTCATATGTATTCCTCCAAAAATTTCTTTTCACCATTCTTATTGTAACCGAAATCTCCAAAAATTTTTACTATTTTAAGACTTATATGCAGGACGAAAATAATATTTTTATTTCATTCTTAGAAAAGCAGGAATTTTTTAAGATTATATTGAAAAAATACTTAGTAGTTTATAATGGTATCAACCGGGTAATTAAACTATTGTATACACAAGGAGGTGTTCTGGTGAGAATCATTCTATACTTAAGCGTTGCAGTCATCGCAATAGCATTCTTAATCTTGGTACTGTATCTCGCAAAAACATTGAAGTCATTACAAAGTACGCTGGACAGTGTTTCACAGACGCTGTCAGGACTGGAAAGCCAGCTCCAGGGTGTAACGCAGGAAACAGCCCAGCTGTTACATAAGACGAATACCCTCGCTGAAAATATCCAGAAGAAATCTGAAAATCTTGATTCGGTTTTTGTTGCCGTCAAGAATGTTGGTACTTCCATCCAAGGGTTTAATTCGACTCTGCAAAAAGTATCAGCTAAAGCTCAGAACAAGTTAGAGCATAATGAAGATAAAATCGCTCAAATCATTCAATGGAGCAACGCAATAATGGAGCTCCGTGATAGATGGAAAAACAAAAATGCTTATGTTGAACAAACAAATGCCGGCGGAATTGAAGTGCAGGCACAAGCAAGCGATAACCTTCCGAAGAAGAGATTTCTAAGATCCCGTTATTAAATTTTATTTAATATAAATATCGAAAGGGGAATTTTATTATGACTCAAAGAGAAAACAATCAAGCATTTAGAGAGAATGGACAGGCGTTCAGGGAAAATGGTCAGGTGTACCGTGAAAATCACCAATTGCATCAGGAGTATCGTGATAACAGAGAGAACATTAACACAAAGGATTTCTTAATCGGTACGCTTATTGGCGGAATCGTAGGTGCAGCTACAGCTTTATTTATGGCTCCAAAATCCGGTAAGGAATTACGCAGTGATATTAATACCCAGACGACTAATTTACTGGACAGAACAGAAAAACTCCGCCAGACAGCAATGGAAAAAGGCACACAAATTGCCGGGGCTGCCAAAGACCGTACAAACACGCTTACAGAGACCGTTACAAATACATCTCAAAACCTAATGAGCAAAGTTAAAACGATGACAGGCAAGGACAAAGGTACAGGTACAGAAACCTCTTCACAAGACTATGGATTGTCCAATACAGCAGACTCTATCAAGGCTGTAGTACCTGCTGACTATGCAGATACAACAGATGGTCTGGAAGAGGACATTCTTACTTCAGCAGATATGACCGCAGCTGAAGGATTAGATCCAACCTTAACAGCCCCTGATTCTGCAGCAGATGCAACAACAACTACAGGAAGCGTAACTACTGCTGAAACAACGGGTGAAACTACAACAGATACAACAGGGAGCAGCTCTTATGCTTCTACAGGATCCGGGTCCAGCAGCAAGGAAAGCAAAAATTCTTCTCAGAAGAATAGCTCTTCCAGTCAAAAATAACCAGCAAATCGGTTTTTAATCAGGAGTAAGCTTTTGGCATAAAAGGCGGCGAAGTGGTATTATTGCTTCATCGCCTTCTTTATTTGAAAAAGAAAAAAAGGAGCTTATGAAAATGACACTAAAGAAAATTCTAGCACAAGAACAGTTTGATGAATTGGCACAAAGTAAATCATTTTTGTTAGTAAAACATAGCTTAACCTGCCCAGTCAGCCAGGCGGCATTTGAAGAATATCAGGAGTTTGCGGAAGCTAATGATGTTAATACAGCCTATCTCACTGTTCAGGAAGCACGCCCGCTTTCCAATTACGTAGCTGAAAAATACTCAGTGAAGCATGAGTCCCCACAAGCTATTTTATTCAAGAACGGGGAAGTAGCCTGGCATGCATCTCATTGGAAAATTACAAATAAGTCACTTCGTGAAGCAGTTCAAGCGTAGTGACAAAAAAGAGCAGTCCATTTAAACATCTGGACTGCTCTTTTTATTAGGCTTCCTTAATCATGGTACGGCGGTACTGCCTGGGCAGCAGGCCAAAAAAGCTTCAGTTCGTCACCGGCCTTTATTTGTTCATGGAAAGCAGTTTCTTCGTTATTTTTTAACAAAAGAAACCTGCTTTTCGGGTTCGAGGGCATTTCGATATGTACAGCGTTAAAAATATCCTGAAAGATAAATGGCTCTATTCTTCTTTGAGCCATTCGGAGCTCTTCTCCGCTGTAAAGGATATCCTGTTCCGATAGTTTATGCTCACCACGATAGAATTCATTAACCTCTTTAGTTAACACTATTTTTTCATCGTTGAAAGTAACCATGATAGAGTAAGTCAAAAGAAAGTTTAAGTTCTCTGCAGCTTCTCTTAATGTAAGCTGCCCTGATTTTTCTATTAATAATTCGTCATTATTTTCATAATGTGAATGTGGAGTGCATTCTATTCCGTTTCTTAACAATCTGCCAGATGATTTTTCAATGCTGTAAAGTTTTTGATTTATTATCAATCTAAAAGGCTGCAGGGCAGTACACAGCGGCTTTAATTTAAGCGCTTGAAGCAGGGCCTCAATTGTATCCGGAAGCCTGCATATAATTTCATCCCGGTCCTTTACTCGTTCTTCACCATCTGAAGCAGCCCCATTCCGTTTTATAACCGCTTCCACCATATATGTAGTACCGTTTATTTTCACCCTTTTCTGCGGTAAATCATCTAAAAGCTCACTTATTTTTACATCAGCAGGCCTGCCATCGGTTCCTTTTTCTATCGTGATCGAGTCATTGCTTTTTATAGGGGTATTAATCGTGCATGGCTGCCCGTTTAAGGAAAGAACAGGGGGACAACCGTAAGAGCCGGGGACAGTATACGGCTGATTATTGATTGTTACCATAAGGGCCATACCTGGTTTTCCGTACAATTTGCTGATTTTGATGCCCGATGCAAGGAGGCAGTCCGCAACCGTTAGTTCCTTCATATCAAACAGACGGATCGTCTGGCCATTTACCGATACATTTATATACTGTACTGGATTATTCAAAGCAGAGATGGCAATCCCGATCGGTGTTACCAGTTCCGGACCTTTAGCTATTCCTTCTGCAAACGTTAATTGGCTGATCGCTTCTGTTCCTCGGATGGCAATTCTATTTTCGGGAAGATTAAGCTTTTCGGCTAAAAGTTTTGGGAGATCCGGGGTCAGACTTCCTCCCCCGACAAGCATGACAGCCTTGGGAGATTTTTGATTGTTTAAGCGATATATTTCATCCTTTATCGTATCGGCAAGTTTATGAAGAGAAGGATATATTAATTGAATCGCTTCCGCTTTAAAAATTTCTGTTTCAAAACCTAAAATATCTGTCACTTTTATAGAGTCGGCTTCGCTCAGTCTACGTTTAGTCTGTTCCGCCAGCGGGAAGTCCAGCAGAAATTGGTCACTGATCGCTTCTGTTATTTCATCGCCCGCCACAGGCACCATCCCGTAAGCAATCACTGTTCCCAAATCAGTCAAAGCAATATCAGAGGTTCCAGCACCTATATCCACCAATGCAACATTCAGCCTTCGCATGGATGGGGGAATAAGGACATTAATGGCCGCAATCGGTTCTAATGTCAGGGCCTGCATCTCAAGGTCCGCCCTTTTTAAAGCAGCCATCAGTGACTCTACTACGACTTTTGGCAGGAACGTGGCGATAATTTCAGCACATGCTTCAGAACCGCTTTGGTCAATTAAGTTTCCAATTTCATGGCCATCGAGCCGATAAAAAAGGACAGAATAGCCTACACAATAATAATTGTAGCTATGCTCACCGGCATGATCGGCAACCTGCGACTGAGCTTGCTGGACAGCTGATAATTCAAGATGAAGAATATCTTCCCGGAGCATCATTGGCTTTCCGGTAATATCAATCGAAACACTGGCTCTTTCTGTTTTAAGTGCTCTTCCTGCCGCAGCTACACACACTTTTTGTAAGGGGCCATGTTTTATTTGCAATTCTTCTTTTATATCTGAGATGATCCCTGAGACGGAAAGGACGTCATGGATTTGTCCATCAAGCATGGCTCGTTCCGTATGTTCTTTAGCCAGTACTTCTATTACATGATAATGACCATTCTGCTTTTCTAATATGATACCTACTACTGAATGTGTTCCAATATCGAGAGCAAAAATCTTTTCGGGCAATGAACACACCTACTTTATATTTTTATGCTTTAACGCTTAAAAGCGTTTTATTGTTAAAGAAAAAGTTCGTGACATCTAAAAAAATATGATTTATAATGAACACTAATTACTAATCAATGTACCACATTTTCTTTTTTCACAAAAGATTCCATTTGATGATGAATATGGGATATATCGTTCATTTTTGGACTTTTGAGCTAGGAAAGAATCAGGCATGCCAAGAATTTAGATACCATGAAAGGGTGAAGGAATAGTGAGCAACCAGGAATTGGATGTATTGCGGGATAAATTGGATGATATTAATCTGGATTTATTAAAGCTTATCAACGAAAGAGCAAAACTTGTACAGGAAATTGGAAAAGTAAAAGAGAAGCAGGGCGTAAATAAGTTTGATCCAGTCCGTGAAAGAAAAATGCTAGACCTTATTAAAGCTCATAATGATGGTCCATTTGAAAACTCTACGATTGAAAAGCTTTTTAAAGAAATTTTCAAAGCCGGCCTCGGACTCCAGGAAAGCGAGCAGAAAAAAGCTCTTCTTGTATCTAGAAAGAAAAAGCCTGAAAACACACTGATTAACCTAAAAGGCGAAATCATTGGAAATGGGATTCCAAGCTTTGTATTTGGCCCATGTGCAGTAGAATCATATGACCAGGTAGCTATTGTAGCTGAAGCTGTAAAGAAAAAAGGATTAAAGCTGCTGCGAGGCGGGGCATATAAACCGAGAACTTCTCCTTACGATTTCCAAGGACTCGGTCTCGAGGGCCTGCAAATACTCAAGAGAGTAGCTGACGAATATGATTTAGCTGTTATCAGCGAAATTGTAAATCCGGCAGACATTGAAACAGCTGTTGATTACATCGATGTTATCCAAATCGGGGCAAGAAACATGCAAAACTTTGAATTGCTTAAGGCAGCAGGCCAAGTCGATAAACCGGTTCTGTTAAAGCGCGGGCTGGCAGCTACTATTGATGAATTTATTCATGCTGCAGAATATATTATGTCTCAGGGAAATGGGAACATTATTCTATGTGAACGCGGTATCAGAACATATGAAAAAGCGACAAGAAATACATTGGATATATCAGCCGTACCTATTCTTAAGCAGGAAACCCATCTTCCAGTAATGGTCGATGTGACTCACTCAACCGGACGCAGAGATCTACTGATTCCGACAGCTAAGGCGGCATTAGCTATAGGCGCTGACGGAGTCATGGCTGAAGTTCATCCGGATCCTGCAGTCGCACTTTCAGATTCGGCCCAGCAGATGGACTTTGAACAATTTGATCAATTCTGGGAAGAAATTCAAAAGTTAAATTGGGTAACCGTATAAATTTTCTAAGTCAGCCTCCCCTTGGGGAGGTTTTTTGCTTGTTTTTTAGTAAATAGCACGCTATCATAATAAATTATCCTGAAAAACTATGCTTATCATTGCCGGAATAGAAGAGGGTATCGTAATATTAAATACATATAGATTGGACAAAATATATATTCCATCAAATGTTTAAATTAAAGGCTAGCGGTAAATAGGACAATGAAGGTACGGCCTTGAATATATTGATTTTTATTTTACCTATACCAGAATAACTATGTTCTGTTCATATTAGCTGAATTAATTTTAAATAAACCTAGTCTCTATAGGGAAAAAGAATAATAAGGAGTGGTGACTATGAACATAACCATTTATGACGTAGCAAGAGAAGCAAATGTTTCAATGGCTACAGTCTCAAGAGTTGTGAACGGAAATCCAAATGTTAAACCAGCTACCAGAAAAAAAGTAATGGAAGTAATTGACCGGCTGGGCTACCGCCCTAATGCCGTGGCCAGAGGGCTTGCCAGCAAGAAAACGACAACAGTAGGGGTGATTATACCCGACATCTCCAGTATTTTCTTTGCTGAATTAGCTAGAGGTATTGAGGATATAGCTACGATGTATAAGTATAATATCATCTTGAGCAACTCAGACCAAAATACGGAAAAAGAGCTGCATTTATTAAATACAATGCTTGGAAAACAAGTGGACGGAATTGTATTTATGGGATCTAATATTACGCCGGAACATATCGAGGAATTTAAGAAATCTCCTGTACCGATTGTACTGGCAGGCACGATCGAGGAGTCAGGGCAAATTCCTTCTGTTAATATAGACAATGAGCAGGCTGCTTATGATGCGGCTAAATTATTTATAGACAGAGGCCATAAAAAAATTGCTTTCATAACGGGAGTACATAAGGAACCGACAACGGAGAAGAAACTTGATGGATATAGAAAAGCTTTAGAGGAATCCGGTCTTACGTTGAATCAAGATTTTCTTGTTGACGGCGACTATACGTACGATTCCGGCCTGGAAGCCTTTGACAAACTCATGAAAAATGATGATAAACCTACAGCTCTATTAGTGGGCGGAGATGAAATGGCCCTTGGAGTCGTTCATGCTGCCCAGGATAAGGGCGCGAATGTGCCTGATGACTTTGAAGTCATCAGCTTCGATAACACCAGGTTAACTATGATGGTAAGACCTCGCATAACAACGGTCGTCCAGCCGCTATATGATATAGGCGCTGTCTCCATGAGGCTTTTAACAAAGCTGATGAATAAGGAAGAAGTGACTGAGCAGTCCGTTATTCTTCCTCACCGTATTGAGGAACGCGATTCAACTAAATAAACAATTTAAGCCGGACTGGCATATTGCCAGGTCCGGCTTTTTTAATACTTATATCTGACTGGCTGCATCTTGTTTGTTCATCGAACGAATTGGATAAAGGGCTTTATCCACAGTCAGTTCATTTTTCTCTGTTATTTCGGGCTTTCGGGGGATGGGGGTATACATTCCTTCTGGATCGTCCCAGGCAGCAGGGAGGGATACGGGAGCCTTTTGCTGCCAGGTATCAATCCAGCTGACAGGAAGCGGGCCCTTGTTATTAGGATTATCAGTCATTTCAAGCCAGATCAGAGACCATGCCCGGGGAACGACCCTCCAAATATCGTAACCGCCCCCGCCGACAGCAATCCACCTGCCGCCGCAATACTGATGAGCAAGCTCATGGGCAAGTTTTGGTATTTCCCGGTAAATTTTCATGGTCGCGGATAAGTGTGTCAATGGGTCAAAATAATGAGCATCTGTTCCATTCTGCGTCAGGATCACGTCAGGCTTAAAGAACTCACAAATTTCCTTGAATGATTGATGATAGACATCCAGCCACGATTCATCCTCTGTAAATGCGTCAAGTGGAACATTAAAGGAGTAGCCGTATCCCTTTCCCTGACCTCTTTCGTTAACACTTCCTGTTCCCGGGAATAGATATCTTCCCGTTTCATGAATGGATAAGGTACACACATCTGGATCGTCATAAAAGGTCCACTGGACCCCGTCGCCATGGTGGGCATCCGTGTCAATATAGAGTACACGGGCACCGTACTTCTCCTGCAGATATTTAATAGCCACCGAGCTGTCATTATAAACGCAGAAGCCGGAAGCCTTGCCGCGGAAACCATGATGAAGGCCTCCTCCAAGATTCAGTGCATGTTCCGCTTTCCCAGTCATTACTTGGTCAACAGCGCTGAGTGTGCCGCCGACCAGGTAGGCGCTCGCTTCGTGCATGTTAGGAAAAATAGGTGTATCTTCGGTACCTAACCCATAATTCTGTGCTTTTTCCGAAGAAAGCAGACCTTGTCCAGCTAATTTGACAGCGTTTACATATCCGGGATCATGAACTAGTTCAAGCTCTTCATCTAATGCCATTCTTGATGGAATGATGTCTTCATCTGTAATGGCACCGTGTTTCTCAAGCAGGTCTAATGTCAAGCGGATTCGCTGCTGATTAAAGGGATGCTCATTATTAAACTTATAGCTTAAAAACTGGTCGGAATAGACAAAAACTGCTTTTTTCATAAAGATGCCCCCGGTAATTTTGGCCACAGAACCTCATGCCCTGCATCGCGCAGTTCCTGGACCACTGCTGTGGGGTTCATGGTTTGTACACGAATAACAAGAACTTTGTACGCTTGATCCGTTTTATCCGGATAAACGAGAATGCTGTTAATATTAGAATTCCTTCGCTTTATCAGTGTCGCAATTTCACTTAACAGACCCGTACGGTGGGGCACCCGTATTTCTACCTGCGATCCGGGCTGATTAGCCCCGGTTAGCTCAACAAGTGTATGAAGAAGATCTGTCTCAGTAATGATACCAACCAGCTTCTTTTCTTTGATCACCGGCAGGCAGCTTATGTGATGTTCATAAAATAGGGCAGAAACTTCTTCCACAAAGTCGAGGGGGTGGCCGGTAATAATCTGCTTCTGCATGATAGAACTCAGCGGGCGTTCAAGGTCCTCTTGATGCTCTTCTGCACGAAATATGGATGGTGCGGCATCCCGCAGGTCCCTATCGGTGATCAGCCCTACTACGTGGCCGTCTGTATTAACGATAGGAATATGACGTATTTTTTTCTCATTTACAGTCTGTATGGCTGTTTTTATCGTATCTGATTCCGCAAGTATTATAACTTCAGTTTTCATGATTTCTTCTAAAATCATCCGAGTTCCCCCTTACAGCTGCATACTTCTAGTACATAAATCTATTCATAAAGCGCAGGTTATCAAATTGCTGAATCGAGTCGGGACTTACTCTCCTGCCTATCCTGGCCATTAAACAATTAGCTGGGTGAGAACTGATTTCCGGATCGTCAGTGGCATAGTATACCAGGCCTCCTGCGTTCATCATCTTTTCCATGATTTTTCTATACTCCCAGACATTCAGCCCTGTCCCTTTTAGATCCCAATGCCAGTAATACTCAGTGGTTATGATGATATAATCTTCCATGGCATCATCCATCATGGAAACCTTAAGGAGATTTTTGCCGACAGAAGCCCCCCTGAATTGAGGGATCACTTCGATTGCCCCAAGCTCTATCAAATCTTCCATTTTTCCTTCAGACCATCTTTCGAGAGGATCGGGGTATAAATAGGTTACATAACCAACAACCGTATCCATGTGTCTTGCAAGGATGATTCTTCCTTCGGGAAGGTCAGCAATGTCTATCAGTGCCTTGTGCTGCTGGAAAGCTGGCCGGAAAGCGGTCAAATCTTCGTGGAAATCATAGGCTTTAAGCTTTTCCCCCGTTACGGGTCCTTCAATGATCAAAGTTCCATGATTGGTTTTTAACTCCATGGCATTATAGGTTTTTTGATAGTCCATTCATTCACCGCCTATTTTAACTCTCTTCTTATTATACATAAAATAGCAATTTAGCAATCTATTTCACTCCATTTTCCTGTATGCTATCTTTTGGGAACAATAAAAGCAATGGAGCTTCCTATGATAATTTATCTAAAAATTGAGAATAAATTTTCTTTATACTATAATTATAGATGTATATCTTACTTAAAGGGGGAAGCCAACATGAAAGTGGAAGCGTTATCAGTTATCCAGGGCAGCTATAATCTTCAAAGCTATGAAGATACATATCAAACGTTTGACTGGTCAGAAGCAGAAAAGGAATTTTCCTGGTTTGACACAGGCAGAGTGAACCTCGCATATGAGGCGATTGACCGGCACGCTGAAACCTTCAGAAAAAATAAGGTTGCACTTTACTACAGGGATGCCGAACGAAATGAAAAGTATACCTTTAAAGAGTTAAAGGAATACACGGACAAAGCGGCTAATGTGCTGAAGACGTATGGGAATGTAGAAAAAGGCGATCGTGTATTTATCTTTATGCCTAGATCTCCGGAGCTTTATTTTGCACTTCTTGGCGCTGTTAAGCTTGGTGCCATTGTCGGGCCATTATTTGAAGCCTTCATGGAAGGAGCCGTCCGTGACCGTCTGGAGGACAGTGAAGCTAAGGTTCTTGTAACCACTCCTGAACTGCTTTCCCGGGTACCGGTAGATGAACTTCCTGCATTGAAAACTGTTTTCCTTGTTGGGGAAAATGTCGAGGAAGATGAAACCTATGTGGATTTTAATGCAAGGCTGAAAGAAGCGAGCAAGAGTTTCCAGATAGAATGGGTAGACCGGAATGACGGACTGATCCTTCACTATACTTCAGGCTCTACTGGAAAACCAAAGGGAGTATTGCACGTACATAATGCGATGATCCAGCACTATCAGACGGGAAAATGGGTTCTTGATCTGAAGGAGGATGATGTTTACTGGTGTACAGCTGATCCGGGCTGGGTTACCGGAACTTCCTACGGTATATTCAGCCCGTGGCTTAACGGAGCTTCCAATGTAATCGTAGGGGGACGGTTCAGTCCTGAATCATGGTACCAGACTCTCGAAGACTTCGGTGTGACCATTTGGTACAGTGCTCCAACGGCATTCCGGATGTTAATGGGAGCTGGAGATGAAGTTATCAAGAAGTTCGACCTCAGCTCACTCCGCCACCTGATCAGTGTAGGGGAGCCGCTGAATCCAGAGGTTGTCCGCTGGGGAATGAAAGTATTTAACAAGCGGATACACGATTCCTGGTGGATGACCGAAACAGGAGCACAGCTGATCTGCAATTATCCATCTATGGAAATCAAACCTGGATCAATGGGCAAACCGATTCCAGGAGTACAGGCTGCAATCGTGGACGATCAGGGGAATGAACTGCCGCCGTACCGCATGGGCAATCTTGCCATCAAAAAAGGCTGGCCGTCCATGATGCACACGATCTGGAATAATCAGCAGAAATACGAGTCTTACTTCATGCCGGGAGGCTGGTACGTATCAGGAGATTCAGCCTACAAGGATGAAGACGGCTATTTCTGGTTCCAGGGAAGAATTGATGACGTAATCATGACTGCTGGTGAGCGTGTGGGCCCATTTGAAGTAGAAAGCAAGCTCGTCGAACACCCAGCAGTAGCCGAAGCCGGGGTTATTGGCAAGCCGGACCCGGTAAGAGGAGAAATCATCAAGGCTTTCATCGCCCTAAGAGACGGGTACGAAGCATCCGATGAACTGATTGAAGAAATCCGCCAATTTGTCAAAAAAGGATTGGCCGCCCATGCAGCACCAAGAGAAATCGAATTCCGCGACAAACTTCCAAAAACCCGAAGCGGAAAAATCATGCGCCGCGTCTTAAAAGCCTGGGAACTTGACCTCCCGACAGGCGACCTTTCAACAATGGAAGACTGATTTAAGAGAGCCGACCATCTCTGAGTTGTAATAGACTTCGGGAGGTTGGCTTTTTTATGGAGAAATGGCTTGGGAGCATAAGGGGGGGATTAGTGGTGCTGGTTGGGGTGCTTGCTGGGTAGTGGTGAATGAATGTGCAGTTCTGGGGCGTGAAGGGGGGATTTGTATCTGTTGTTTGCTGGCTCGTTTTTTTGGAAGGGAGGATTTGTACCTGCTGGATGCTGGC
>NZ_PGUY01000060.1 GCF_002863585.1 Peribacillus deserti
GAATCTGAAAGAGTTGAACATATTTTTAATTGGGTTGTACCCGAAATTTCTCGATTAAAGCTTTCATACCTTATTATGGATTTTTCCGGAATTGTTACTATTGATACATATGTTGCAAGTCAGTTATTTAAAATAAATGATGTTCTTCGGTTGTTGGGAGTAAATATGGTTTTTACTGGTATTCGTACCGATTTAGCAAAAAAATCTATTAGTGCCGGAATCGACTTTTCATCGATTAAGACATATGGATCTGTTTTAAAAGCGATAGAAGTTATAAAATAATAACATATACTTCTAATCAATAATAAAAAGGCTCATTCATTATAAATATTGACTGGTCATTTTATTTATTTTAAGGGATCCATTTGTTCATTTTGAATTAGGAGCAATTTTGTTCAGAGTTTTAATTAAAAATGTTCGTTAAAACCTCCTCAATCATTTCTTGAGGAGGTTTTGTTTTTCACTCCTTTAGTCTTCTTTTATGGATGCTTAGCACCAATTTTGTAAAACGACTAGAAAGACCATAAGCCTTAAAATGTCTTGGAGGAGAATTTCATAATCCCCTGTGGAAATGAGAGTTCGAAATCCTTGTAGGGTATATACATAGTTAAGCCTCTGAAGGGCAGTAGGCACCAGTTCCACAGGAAAGGTGCCTGCGCTCGGTGTGAATTGAAGAACGAGCAGGATGATACAAATAAATCTTCCTGCATTATCACCAGCTGTGACCAGGATTTAAATGGTCGCCATAAACACTAAACTCGTAAAAATAGAAAAGAGATATAAATGAACCAGGTGCAGCGGTTTCAGTCCGACCAATTGAACCAATAAGAAATTGGTAATCAGGAATTTTTAGAGTCTATTACGCGATATGAACTAGCAAAGCGTGAAGCAAAAAGCCTTGAAAAAAGAATGAAAAGGGCACGCTTCCCTTTCGTGAAGTCATTAGATGAGTTTGAACTCAAAGGTCAAAACGTTCTGACTGCCCGTCAGCTAACACAACTCAGAGAGTTAAGCTGGCTGGAGCAACAGTACAACTTAATCCTATTAGGTCCACCTGGCATTGGAAAAACGTATATAGCAATTGGGCTTGGGCTCGAAGCTGTTCACAGAGGATTCAATGTCTATTTCGTCACAATGGGTGAGCTTGTACAGCTCTTAAAGACGGAAGAATATCTGAACAAATCAAAGGTACAACTCAAACGGCTAAGAAGTGCCGATTTAGTCATTATCGACGACTTGATGTATATGGCGATGGATCAGAGAGAAGCAAACCTATTCTTTCATTTGATCAACCATCTATACGAACGAAGTTCGATCATTCTCACCTCAAATAAAAGTCCAGATGAATGGGGTAATTTAATTGGGGATCAAGGCATTACAACGGCCATTTTGGATCGGTTACTTCATCATGTGGAAGTCATTCATGGTGGAGAGAATGAGGAAAGTCATCGTATGAAAAATCGGAAAAGCATATTTTCAGCAGAAGTGTAAAAAGGAAATGAGCAAAAAGTGTAAAATTCGACTTGACGTCTACAATCCGCAATACGTATTCTAAAATGACGGTATTTATTTGCCTGAAATTAACGAGAATTTTTTACCTTTATGGATGGAACAAATAGAAGCATTTCCAATATATTTTTGTGCTGAAATTCCTTCGTATAGGAAAGGAAACTATGAGAAATTGTGTAAAAAACAGGATATTGTATATAAATATCTTAAATCTAATGGGGAAATGGCAATATCAGTTACAGACATTAAAAACATTAATCAACTTCGAAAATTATTAGATGTTTATATTTCAAATTGGCAGTAGTAATGACCTCGTAGTCTGGTCGACAAAAAGGGATTCTTTTCGTGTAGAAGAACGACGATGGCAAGGCAATTGGGAAGGGAAATTCGGGACGCAGTAGTTGTAACAGTAGATGAGGATACAAATGTCTTTTGAATAGGTCATGACGGAGATAGTATCGTTGTTATTTCGAATAGTGAGAAGTTTTCTTCCTATGAAAATATCGGTAAAACCTTCCCATCTTTTGTTAGACCAACAGTATTTGAATATGAAGATATGCTTTCGGCGTACTGAAACGGAGACTAAAAATGAAGAACAATTTAGCATACATCATATATACTAGTGTTTTTATTGGAACTATTATTATGTTGTTTATTGTTTATAAAGATATTAATAATGATTTTGCTTTTGCTTTTATAATTGGATTTCTTATTATCCTTCTTTTATCTTTTATTTATTTCATTGTTTTAGTTTTATATAATATGAGGAAATTGAAATGGTTAGAAATAAGAAAAAGAGTAATTAAATTTGTAATATATTTTATTGTAATTAGTGCCTGTACATATTTACTTAAATATATTTTTCAGCATTCTAAAATTGATATATACGATTTTGGAACGCCGTTGGGAATATCAGTAAGCTTAGCCTTTTTCGACTTGATTTTCTCGAAAGAGGAAAGGGAATCTTAATAAAACAGTTAAAGAACACTTATCATACATTTAATAATTGAAGAATGAGGTAAAACATGAAATATACTTGTCCTTGTTGTGGATATAAAACATTAGACGAAGAACCCCCAGGTACATACTTTATTTGTGATATATGTTGTTGGGAAGACGATGGAGTCCAATTCAATGACCCAGATTATGTAGGTGGTGCGAATAGCGTCTCATTTAGGGAAGCACAACAAAATTTTATAATATATGGTGCATGTGATAAGGGCAGCGTTAAACATGTTAGGAAACCAAATCTTAAGGATATCAAAGACCCTTACTGGACACCTATAAGTGATAAAAAATGAAAGGTTATTGATATGGAACAAATACGAACGAGGGGAAAATTAATTCTCATTATAATAACTATTCTAGTTGGGTTTTTTCTATTCGGTATACGACTAACTGGTTATTTTTCAGCCATAAGTGAAAGAGGATTACGTGCAACGGAATGTGGGACGCAGGGTTGTAGTGATTCGGTATTTTATTTGAATTTAGTGTGGACATTCATTTTTATAGACTTTTTGAGGAAGCTGTTGCACTAATAGAAAAAAGATACCCGGCTGGTTGGGGTGAAGCCGCGGCGATGTACACAATTGATGGAAACATCTTAACAAGTGTCACACCCGATATAATAAACGCATCAACTGATTTGTGTATTGAAACGGGAGCAATATTGGAGGCACATAAGTTAGCTACACAAATTACCCATTCTATTTGTGTGGTTAAGGATAATGAAAAAGAGGACTAAAAAATATTAACACCTTGTGGAATATGTCAAGAGAGGCTTTTCTACTGGGGACCGCAAGTGAAAGTTGCAGTTTATAACCCAGAAAGTGATCTTATATACAAAACATTAGATGAAGTTCAGCCTTTCCATTGGTATCAAGCATATAGAAATAGAAGTTAATCTCCTATTTGATTTAATTCATAATCTAGTATTCCAAATTAAACTCAACTCCCATGAAAATAAAAACTAAAAAAAGCATACAAAAATTGACCCAGAAAAACCAGTTTTTAAAAAGAGGCTAGGCCTCATAAAAGCTAGATCTAAAATTGGTAGTACATGGCTTAAAATCAGGTCCTTCTAGTTGGAGTAAAATAAGTACATATCCCTACCCCGTAAATAAAGGGGCAGCCGACCGCCCCTTTTTGATTAAACGCTGTTCTTATTTTCATATAATATTGTACCATACAGAACAGTTTTGTCAGCTTTCAGGACAATTTCGTCCCCTATCTTGTTTATGACCCTATCATAATTGGTTAAATAAGTAGGGTGATGAGATCAAACATCTGGCGGCTTTATTGACCGTCAGCTTTTGATAAAGAAGGGAGCTGCTGTTTTTTTGCTTAAAGAAGCCATTTACCACCGCCCGCTTGATAACTTTGCCTATCTGTCAGGCGAAGACGAAGTCCATATCCGTCTGAAAACAGGCAAAAAAGATATTTCCACTGTTACCCTGCTGCACGGGGATCCTTATGAATTTGAAGACGGAAAATGGATCCATAGTGAAACCGAAATGATAAGATCAGGCACAGATTCCCTTTATGATTATTGGTTTGCCAAAGTAAAACCGGCATACCGGAGAATCCGCTATGGCTTCCAAATCAGCGATGGCACCGAAACGGCCATCTATGGCGAAAGAGGCTATACAGATGAGGTTCCTTCCGATGTGGCCTTCTTATTTACGATTCCATTCCTGCATCCATCCCTGATTTTCCGTGCTCCGGAATGGGTGAAAGATACCGTCTGGTACCAAATCTTCCCTGAGCGTTTTGCGAACGGCGACAAGGAAAATGACCCGGAAGGAACTCTTCCCTGGGGAAGCGATGAGCCCGAGGTGGACAACTTTTTCGGCGGCGACCTTCAGGGAGTCATTGATCACATTCCTTATTTAAAAGATCTCGGTATCAGCGGCATCTATTTTACTCCAATTTTTAAAGCTTATTCGAACCATAAATACGACACGATTGATTATCTGGAAATTGATCCTTCCTTCGGTACAAAAGAAACGCTTAGAAAGCTGATTGACGTTTGCCATGAAAACGGGATTAAGGTCATGTTGGATGCCGTCTTCAACCATAGCGGCTTTTATTTTCCACAGTTCCAGGATGTCTTTAAAAATGGTGAGAAATCAAAATACAAGGACTGGTTCCATCTGTGGGAGTTTCCGATTAAAACGGAACCGCGCCCCAATTATGATACTTTCGGATTTTTTCCCGAGATGCCAAAGCTCAATACTGATAACACTGAGGTAGCAGATTATTTAATCAAGGTCGGAAAATACTGGCTCCAGGAGTTTGATATTGATGGATGGAGGCTGGATGTTGCGAATGAGGTTGACCCTAAATTCTGGCTTCGTTTTAATTCCGAATTGAAAAAGATTAAACCAGATCTTTATATCCTCGGGGAGATTTGGCATGATTCGATGCCATGGCTGCGTGGCGACCAGTTTGATGCCGTTATGAACTATCCATTTACCTCCAATGTGCTTGACCTTTTTGCCAAAGGGGAGATTACATTGAAGGAATTTGTGGAAGGCATCACCGCCGTTCTGCATATGTATCCCAAACCAGTGAATGAAGTCGCCTTCAATCTAATTGGAAGCCATGACACTCCAAGAGTTCTGACTGTGTGCGGAGGGAACAAGGAAAAGCTGAAACAGATTTTCACCCTCATGCTGACCTTTCCAGGGTCGCCGTGTATTTATTATGGTGATGAAATTGGCATGGATGGCGGGCCAGACCCCGGCTGCCGTAAATGCATGGTTTGGGAGGAAGGCCAGCAGGACAGGGAATTGTTCAGCCATGTAAAAAAATTGCTATCCTTAAGGAAGGAGCTTCCTGTCCTCGCCAATGATTCGGATACCTTCCTCATGGAGCCTGAAGATGGGGGGAACTGCCTTGCCTACAAAAGGACGGATGGAACAAGGGCTGTTCTTGTTGTACTGAATGCATCTGACAAAGCTGAAAAATACAGCCTTCCATCAGAATTTGCCGGGCGAACAGGCACCGACCTGCTGAACGGAAAAAGCTCTTCCGGCACCTCCCTTGCCCTTGATGCATATGGATTTTCTATAATTGAGTATTAAGTTAAAAAAGCCAGCCCGCGGGTTCAACAAAAAGTGGTGTTTTTACACTAAGTGAAGGTGAAAATATGGGAAGAATTTCAATTTTTATATCAGCTGTTTTATCTCTTACAGTATCAATATTGAACTTAACAGACCACAGATATATCTATGGCTCTTACTCAAAAAAGTAAAAATTTAATTAGGTCCAGTTTATGAAATTGTGTTTGCTCCTGACCATTATTAAGCTTTCGGGGCAGGTTAGCTTAAGAAGGAATGGAAATTTTGTGATTGTGTTATTGAAATATTATTAAAACTCATTAGGTTTTTGGAGGATTAGTTTTTGAAACACTTTTTACGATTCTTTTTAATGTTCTTAGTTTTTTTAATTTGGTTGTAAACCTACTGTTTAAATATAATTGATATATCAACATTTGTGGCGGGACCGTGTGGGAATCGAACCCACCAGAGACGACACGCGCCTCTCACGCGGTTTTGAAGACCGAGGAGCGCACCAGCTACCCTTCCAGCCCCATACAAAGTATCAGTATACCAGTGCTTTTCTAGTTAATCAAATAAATGAAAGAGGAAGTTTATAACACCAGTTTTCGGCATGATATGTCATTTAGTATTAAATTTCTTCATGAATAAGAAGCCATTAACCTGTCTATTACTCTTGTAAATGCTTACTCTCCGCGGCTATAATAGATTATACATTGAAAATAAAACAGGGGTGAACACAGTGCTGGGTGGCTGGTTTTTATGGTTTATCCTTTTTTGGGTCGTGTTTTTAGTCGGCATGTTTGCAATTGGCGGATTTTTTATGTTCCGTAAATTCTTGAAGCGGCTTCCAAAGGAAGATGGACGTTCGATATTGGATTGGGAAGAACATTATGTGAAGCAGACGCGAAGTCTCTGGAAGAAGCCGGAGAAGGAGCTGCTTGAGGATCTAGTAAGTCCTGTACCGGAGTTGTTCCGGGACGTGGCCCGGCAGAAAATTGCAGGGAAGATCGGGGAGCTTGCTATAGAAGAAAAGGCACCGCGCATTACGGAAGACCTGATCATTAGAGGTTACATAATGGCAACACCAAAACGAGACCATAAATTTTTATTGAAAAAATTAAATCAGAGACAGGTGGATGTGGCTCCATATCAGCATCTGTTTCAGTAAGGGGCATTCGATTAGGATGCTTCTTTTTGTTGAATGAAATAGAACCCAGGATGAGTGAAAGGCTTATGTGGAACCAGGTCCGGAAACTTCCGTAAAAAAGAATGTATAAAAACCTGAGTGCTAAATTAACCCAGGCTTCGCCGCTTTTTGTCTTATTTATTCTTATGAGTACTTCATGATTCCCTGGAGATAAACAGAATATTCTCTGGGGATGCATTCTCTTAATTTAATTTTTCCTTCACTTTCTAATTCCTTAGCCAGGTCTTTAATCATGTTTTCTTCGTTTACAGAAGAAATTGGTATCTCTATTTCAAAAAAGTTACCTCGATTAACGGACTGCATGATCTTGATTAGTTTCGTTTTATCCACCTGAGTCAACTCCTTATATGTTAGTTTTCGACACTTATCCTTTTTTCTCCTTTGTTCAAACAATTAAATATTTAGAATAGGTAAAGTTTCAATGTTGATTGGAGATATAGATAAAAAACATTTAAATTTTTTTTATTGGAATATCGCTTGCAATTATCTTCAGAGCATGTTATTCTAAGTAAGAATTATTTTTGTTCGGTGTAAAGGATTGTATAAGTTACCGACTTTTCGTCTTGATGATCACTATGCAAGGATAGTAACACATTGTGCGTTCAACGCACTAGGAGGCAACAAAAATGGAACAAGGTACAGTAAAATGGTTTAACGCAGAAAAAGGTTTTGGATTTATCGAACGTGAAGGTGGAGACGACGTATTCGTACATTTCTCTGCAATCCAAAGCGACGGTTTCAGATCACTAGACGAAGGTCAAAAAGTAACTTTTGACGTTGAGCAAGGTCCTCGTGGAGCTCAAGCAGCTAACGTTCAAAAAGCGTAATATACTGTAAGTTAAAACAGATCCTTTCAGGGTCTGTTTTTTTTGTGTGCTAAAAAAAGAAGTACAAAAACCCGCTAACGCCCGCTAGCAGGTTTTCTGTGCGAAATCCTAATCCATTTTTAAAATTAGATGGCGATAAAATATCCGCTGCCTTTTTGGAATCTTATTCGCAAATTGTTTTCTCCAACCATTTTGACGCTTTTTTCCTGATTGTCCGTAGATGCTTTAACTTCTCTTCCTTTATAGCTTTTATCTTTTTTGAAATATATGGTGCCGTTCATTTCCCAATCCTTAATGCATAAATACTTCAAGATAAGCAGCTCCTTAGATGTTATTTTCTTTAAATCCTTTTTTATAGAAGTTCGTAAGTTTTAAGGGTTTGTTCACTTAACGAGATAGAAGAGGATTTTTGTTTTAGATGGGCAAAGGGGGAATATGGTGCGGAGTTAAGACGGAGATCTAACAGGGTATCTAGATCTTTAACAATTCAGCCGCTTGGCCTTCAGTAATGCCCATGATTAAACTTAATTCTTCAATCAGTATGAGACTGGCTTTATCCAACATGTGTTTTTCATTAGAGCTCAGCTTTTTTTCGTTTTGCATTCTCCTTAAATCACGGACAACCTCAGCACCCTCTTGGAGACTTCCTGTTTTCATCTTATCGGAGTTGATCTTATAACGCTGTTTCCAGGTTAATGATGGATCCGATTCACCATGATGGAATATATCCAATACAAGGTCCATGGAAAGGGCATCGGCTACCAAGCGTATTCGGGAATTGCCCTGATCAATCGGGATAAGTAATTGCATGTTATGCATGGGAAGTTGAATCTCGTAGTATTTACGGGTTACTCCTTGAATTTCTTTCTCTTCAATTCCTCTAATGACCCCAGCACCATGCATTGGATACATAATGTTATCTCCAATTTCAAACATTTACCCACCTCCATGTATCTAATCTTAATCATATCACGGAGTGTGTGTATAATCAAATTTTCTATATTATCATTATTAATTGGTTGATGTCAATAATTAAGGGATGAAAATTAAATAAAAGATTATTTTCTGATGGACACTTGGTTTGATCATTGACCTATATGTTTTGCCAGCAAATTTACCCCCTCCATGCAAAAGTCCGGGGGTATAATATCTCTCACACAAAAATATAATATCGTACTTTAATTTTTGTTTTCACGGATCAAGATTAAGCTGAATCTAAAAGGAGATCGATGAATAGTGCGAATTAAATTCTGGTTTCCGGCAGCTTTGGCGGCGATTCCAGCCGTATTGATTGTGCTTGTCTATTTCTATGGTAACCTGATTACCAAGATGGAAAGTAAGAAAATTGCAAGGGATTATCTTGAAGATCATTATCCTGGACAGCCGTTTATTGTAACTAATGTTGCTTATTATCCCGGGGAAGAAATATATATCGTCCATATTATTTCAAAAGACGGCTCGGTCAAGGCTCATCTGGATGTTAGAAAAGGGAAGGTGGTCAATGACGGTCTGCTGGAGTATAAAACAAATTAAAAGCATGTAGCAGCCAGCTGTGCCCCCCGCCTAAGGAATAACTGAATAATCCGAAGTCTCCTGTGGAAATCCGAGGATGAAGAAGGGGATGATCCCTGTGAAGTTCAATTTATTATTCCATAAAAATTCATTTGTTGAAGTGTATCTTGTGAAAAAGGAAGATGAGCTCTTTACCTGCGGCACAAAATTGTGGAAAGGGAAAAAGCTTTCTGTCAGTGTGGGGGATGATGCAGAAAGTGTGTTTAATAAAAGCCTGCATCATTTATTTATAGAAGAGGAAATTGGGTAAGAAGCAAATACTCTTTCTTCCATTATTACACATCTTCTTTGGGTAAATATTGAGGAACTGTAAAATGATAAGGATATAAATTGTAAATGAAGCGAGGAGTTTTATGAAAAAGGCTGCAATGGCTTTCTTATGTTTTCTTATCATAGTTCTTCCATCACAAGCTTTTGCCCAAAGAAAAGTACCCATTTTAATTTATCATTCAATCGATGAGTTTAAGGGAAAGGGATCTAGGGAGCTATATGTAACACCGAAAAATTTCGAGAATCAAATGATTTATTTGCGAGAACATGGCTATACCTTATTGACCTTTGAACGGTGGCAGGACATTAATAAAATAAACAAACCTATTTTCATTACTTTTGATGACGGTTACAAAAACAATTTACATGCATTTGAAATCTTTCAAAAACTGAAAAAACCACATTTTCAGCCAACGGGTACCTTCTTTGTTATTTCAGATTTTATTGGTCGTTCCAACCGACTATCGAAGTCCGATTTGAAAATGCTGGCAGATACAGGCATTATTTCAATCCAGTCTCATTCGGCCACACATCCTGATTTGACGAAATTAAATCGATACGATTATGAACTTAGAGAGTCCAAAGATAAAATACAAAAAATAACGGGCAAATCAGTAATTGCTCTTGCGTACCCTTACGGAATTACTGATAAGAAGGTCATAGATGAAACGAAAAAATCCTATTTGTTTGGACTTACGACAACCCCTGGTCCATTTTATCAGAAGGGCAGTAAAGATGAGCTGTATCTTTTGCCTCGAATCTATATCAAATATTCAACAACAATTGGGGAGTTTGCAAAATTAATCGAGGGCGAATAAAGCCATTTAATACACAAAGGGAACAAGGGGAGGTACAACGCCCTTGTTCCCTTTGTGGTGTTTTAGGTTCAAACAATTAGCAAAAGCATTAAGGAAAAATTAAATAGAAAATTATATTATGTGTGCTCTATCAGATTTTCTTAAGCAAGGAGGAGTAAAGGACTCTAATCTTCGCCTCTCCTGATTGAATAAAAGGGTATAAAGCCTATGTTAAGGAAGCATTCAGAAAGAATGCTTCTTCTTTGTTCTAGTATAATAATACTAATTTCATTAAACATCATGTTTCAGAAATGTAAAAAAGTACTAATAAGGATATCATAGATATGTACTCCTATAGGAAATGAGGTATATATATGAAGGTGAAAGACAGCCAGCTGGAAAACGTAGTAAAAGAGCATCGGAAGGCAGTCCATGCGGTTGATCCGGTATTTTTAAATCGATGGTCTCCCCGTGCTTTTTCGGACCAAAAGGTAACTGATGAAGATGTGAATAGCATTTTGGAGGCTGCACACTGGGCTCCTTCTTCCTTTAATGACCAGCCATGGCGTTTTGTTGTGGCAAAAACAGAAGAACATCTGCAGCTTTTCAATAAATTCTTAAGCCCTTTCAATCGGACTTGGGCAGAAAAGGCACCTGTTCTTGTAATGGTGGCGTCTGATACGAAAAGAGAAAATGGTGATTCAAACACTGCACATGAATTTGATGCAGGAACAGCCTGGGGCCACATGGCCATTCAATCGACTTTGCTTGGCTTAAGTACACATGCCATTGGCGGCTTTGACCGGGAACTTGCGCGTGAAATTCTCAAAGTGCCAGCTGACTTTAAGCTCCACGCTGTCATTGCCATTGGCTATCGCGGCGAAAAAGAATCCTTGAGCGAAAGTTTACAGGAGCGTGAAATACCAAGCAGCCGAAAGCCGTTGGAAGATGTTATTAGTGAGGGGACGTTTTGACAGTACGTTGATAAAATGCCGGGTGACATTTACTTTTGTCATCCGGCATTTTTTTACTCTTCTTTGGAAGATAAGCAAAATGAAAGGTCCATTCTTTCATTGTGCAGTTGATAAGAAAACAAAAGCCCTGGTAACTTTACAGGGCTTTCATATCACATATATATGCCGTTTGTTTTGGATTTAAATGGCTAATGAAACGCGCTGCCATTGTAAATACTTCACCGAGGCAGGGTAATCACAAGAATGATAAGCAGGCCGTCATTAAAAATGTTGCACAGTACGAGATTTATTCAAGGATCGAGAGCTTCCTTTTTGCATATGCGGAGATTTTCTTTCTTAGATTAAAGTTGGCCATAATGAATAAGCTGAATGTTGTTTCTTTCTACTATGTCTTTGATCGCATCACACGTTAAAATGTCAAACTCTTTAAGCCGTGGTGCCGTATAAGAGCTGGCTCTCACTAATTCACTGTCTATAAAAGCAGGATGGCAATTAATTTCAGAGCTTCCTTCCTTAATAGCGGCATTTTCTATTAGGCCAGCTAGGTTCTCTAATGTTGATCCGTCGCCATAAAAATCCCGATATAAAAAATTCGTATGGCGGACAGAACCATATTTTTTATCGTTGGCAGGATTGTTTTCAGCATCTGACTTTCGCAAGGGTACATTGTATTTCCTTGCCAATTTTAACGCAATGGGTAAAATCAGTTCTCTTCCATGAACGTTATGGTGACTATCAAAATGAGTGGGCTTTAATCCGCTCGAAATAAAACGTTGAATCTGAGCTTCCCATTCACGTTCCACTTCATCTTCTTTTACATAGTGAATAAAATCACTTTGTCGATGGAAGGTTCCGTCTTCTCTAACTAAAGATGGGACATCGGTTCTAAGAGGTTTACCACAGGTCAAAACAAGATGTACGCCTACACCTAGGTTTGGATGCGCTTTCGCAATCTCGACTGCATGATCCATCCATGGAGTAGTACAGATCATTGTGGTTGATGTTACAATACCTTGTCTAAAAGATTCAAGAATTCCGTAAGTAACTCCACGAGTGTAGCCAAAGTCATCCGCATTTACAATCAATCTCACTTGTTTCACTGCCTCCTATATTGAAATTCAAGGAAAAAACCTGAAAGTTACAACATCCAACACTTTTCCTTACTCTAAATTTGTTTAGCTATTTTATTTTTTCAAATTGATAAAGATAAGTTATCTATATATTTTGTTTAGCGGAATAAAGATCCTGTGCCTTAATAAAAGGAAGATATATTAAACAGGCTGCAGCTACGTTTACGATTTGTAAAATAGCCCCTGCAATTGATCCGCCCGTTGCTAAATATCCTCCAATGATAACAGGGGTGGTAAAGGGCACTAGTGCGGTCGTATGCGGTACTAATCCCACTGCTGTGGCAAGGTATGATATGGTAACCAGAACCATTGGGGTTAACATATAAGGTATAAACAGTATCGGATTCAAGACAACCGGTATACCGAACATAATAGGTTCATTAATATTAAATAACGCACCTGGGGCAGCCAATTTTCCGATTCCTCTTAGCTGCTGCTGTCTTGCTGCAATCAGTATTGCAAAAAGTAATCCTAGGCCATTTCCAGTTCCTCCGATGCTGACAAACACATCAAAGAAAGTAGTGGTAGCGATATTTGGAAGATCACCAGCAGAGACACCCTGTTGAAATGCTGCAATATTTTCTTCCAAGTTAGGCAGGTAAACGCTATTTACGATTGGACTTAGAATATTACTGCCATGCAGCCCAAAGAACCATAGAATTGATTTGCTGAATTGAAGAAAGATTACTGCCGGTAAGGAATCTGCAAGTGACTGGAACGGTTTTTGCAAAGTAGAATACAAAAATTCAGAAGAGCTTGTACCTAATCCATGGGCAAAGAAAAATTGAATACTTCCCATTAATACTAATACAACTCCTGCAGGTATTAATGCCATAAATGGTTTTGCAACTGCAGGCGGAACCCCGGCAGGCATCTTAATGACCCAATTCTTTTGGATCAGTTTGCGAAATATTTCTGTAGAAATGACAGCAACAAAAATAGCTACAAATAAACCTTTAGAACCTATCCAGTTTGTCATGATACCAGTACCATCTTCGGTCAAAGGGGATAAAAGTAAGAAAGCACTTAAAGATACAAAACCCGCGGATAACTCATCTACTTCATATTCTTTTGCAAGATTGTAAGCCACGGAAAAAGCTATAAAAATAGCAAATATGGCAAAGGTTGCATTCCAAATGTAATTCCCAAAGTCCTGCCAATTCTCGGAAACATGGTTTTTCATGAAATCTTGGAACCAATCAAACGGAAGATTATTGACTAATACGGCAATAGATCCAATTAAGATAAGAGGCAATGCACTAACGAAACCATCTCGAATGGCAACAAGATGCTTTTGAGATCCTATTCTTCCTGCAATAGGAACCAGGTACTTGTCTAATAAAGCAATTAATTTATCCATATGTCCACCCCTTCTTTTAGTTATGAACCATCTAAACATGATAAAAGATAAATAATTTCTAAATCAGATGAAAGTTTAGTTTAGTCATATATGCACCCCCTTTTATTACATTTTCCAGGATGGTTAAGAATAATGGTTATGTAACCTGCTGCTAAGGCAGCTTAGCATTTAAAAGGACGCCTGACTTACATGGGGTTAGAATTTACTTAGTATGAGCGGGCAAATATCGTTCAACATAGTAAGGAATTTTATGCTGTAACATAGATGTGCAAATAACGAGGGAGGAAACAATTATTTCAAGGAGATTGATTGCTTAAAAATAAATTTATATAATATACTCATTGATTTGAAAAAATATATCCTGTGCTAGCCATTATTATTCATATAAAAGTTTTCATAATTTAAAACTAAAAAAGATAATGATCCCAAAAAAATCCGATAGACTTTATGTCTACCGGATTTTTATTTCTATATTTTCCTATGGTTTACTTCCCTTGCAAATAGGGCTGAGTAATCGTTGGCAGAATGATTTCAATTGTGGTTCCTACGTTTACAATGCTGTCGATCTTAAGCTCGCCGTTATGGCCTTCTATGATCTTATAGCACGTCATCAGACCCAGTCCGGTTCCTTTTTCCTTTGTTGTATAAAACGGTTCGCCCAGGGTAGGGATGCGTTCTTTGGGGATGCCGATTCCTTGGTCAATAATTTGGATAGAGATTTTACCTTCTTCTTTTTTCATTACCTTCACATCGATATTGCCACCTTTCGGCATCGCTTCGATGGAGTTTTGGAGAAGATTAAGCAGGACTTGTTTCATCTGCTTTTCTTCACAGCTCACCATTGGCAGGTGACTGTCAAATTCCACGAATATCTGAACATTGTTCAGCATGGATTGATTATTTATTAAAGTAACAACATCTTTGATTAGTATCTTCACATCTTGTTCTGCAAAGACGGCAGCGGTCGGCTTGGCAAGCACCAGAAATTCACCTACTATGGAGTTAATTCTTTCGAGCTCGGATAATACGATTTCTGTGTATTTTTCCTTGGGATAGCTTGCCTGGAACAACTGTATAAATCCCTTGATAGAGGTGAGGGGATTCCGTATTTCATGAGCGATCCCTGCAGCCATCTGTCCTAAAAGCGCGAGCTTCTCCGATTTTTGGATGATCCGTTCCGTTTCAGCTTTTCTTTCTGTAATATCTTTTCCTATGGTCAGTACGGCTTTTTTTCCTTCGAAAACTATCTCAATGGAGGATGCTTCAAAGATCAGTGAACTTCCATCAAACCGCTTTATCTTGTATTCAATTGTGTGGATGGGCTGCTTTTGTTTCTTGATCTGCTTGTCCCTTTCCATTAAACGGGCATGGTACTCCTGCACGATAAAGTCCTGGAGGCATTTGCCGATTACATCCTTCTTGCCGGAAGCTCCTATAAGGTGAACAGCCGCTTTATTCGCATAAATCACCTTGAAGTCCCGGTGAATATAAACCGTATCCGGAAGTAAATCTAATAATTGCTTGTAGTTTAGTTCATTGTTCTTTGCTTTATTGGCATAATATCTGGCCAGATCATATTGCCAGCCAACCAGCCATGCAATCAAGGTGAAAATTAAAAAATCGAATGTGATAAAAGGCTCTTGATCAACGATTTTTTGATAAACAGTAAACAATACAGAAACCAAGACGAGAATGATTTGTCCTGAAACATTCATAGGGCTTTCCTCATTACATTGATATTTTCTACATCATAGCATAGATTCATAGGGTTTAAAGGAATATTTTGTAGAATTTTTAATAGGGAGTTGTGTTGTTGTAACCTCTGTATGGGGTTATATTTGCATTGGGAATTTAGGCAGGATAACGCGAAGAATGAATGAATCCGCACCAGGCGTTTGTCATTTCCCAGAGAAGAGGATTGATTGTGCGCCCGTGGATATAGACTAGCTGTGTAAAAGGCTTATACAAAACTGACAGGTGGTGCCTGATCTTTATGGAGCCAGAAGTCCAAAAGAAAAAGAGATAAAGTTTCGTAATATCCTGCTTAACCAGAGTACAGATCATCTCTCTCGTCGATTGTATATTTCATACATGTTGTTTTAGTAAATTTCAAAGATTTTGGTCAAATTTTTACTCGCTGGCAGATGCACTTATTTTTGTTGATATGACCCATTATGCAGACGGAAAACAGTGAGTGAGATATTAACCATTTTTTTATAAAAAAGGCTTTTTTGGAGGCTGAACTAAGTAATTGAGATGTAAAATAGGATTTTGCTGCCCTTGAATCATGTTTTTAATAGAGATTTTTACTAAATGTATAGCATGCAGTATGGTCCAGCATGGTTTATGATTATCTTTCTCTGAAATATGCTTATGTTCAGAAGGTTTATGCTTATGTGTTTAGGTTTTACGCTTATGTTTTGAACCTTTATGCTTATCTCACTTTCTCCAATGCTTATGCAGGGTGATTTATGCTGATCCACCTCGATTTATGCTTATCTTACATAGGATATGCTTATTGCAGGGCGGGGGTTTTCTGTCTGTTTTCCTGACTATTTTATGTTTACGATTTATCTATACCTAATAGGCCGCAGCATGTTTAACTCCATAGATTTGTTCTTCAAGGAATGTTCTTATTGCCAAGTCTTCTAGATGATAGCAGCGTCGGATAAGTATGCTTCTGTTTTCAGCTAGAGCCTTCGTCTTCCTTAAACTGTTTAAGAGGTCCAGTTGGTATCAGACAGATCCTGGATCGGTAGTCGGCATATTCTATGGAAGATTAGCTTAAAGCTGTTCACACTACAGAAGCATTTGATGATGGGGGATGCGCTAACCGGTGAAAACAGAAGCATTGGTATGTGAAGCGAACACATTTAAAAAAAGCTGCCGAGACATTTCTCGACAGCCTGATAGACCTAAAAGAGCCGGTTTTTATTCTGTTTATTCATCAGCCTCAATCTTCGATTCCTTCGAAGACTCTGTCATACGCCAGTATACTAGTAGACTTACTGCAATACATGCTGCTACATAGTAGTAAAAGAGAGATTCGTGTCCGATGTTTTTCAGCCAGAGTGCGATGAATTCTGCGGTACCTCCGAATACTGCTACGGTGATGGCATAAGGAAAGCCTACGCCGAGAGCACGGATTTTAGTTGGAAACAATTCTGCTTTTACAATGGCATTGATGGATGTGTAACCAGTCACTATTACAAGCCCAACCATCATGAGCAGGAAAGCTGCCATCGGACTATCGGTTTTTTCCATAAGCATGAAGAGTGGAACAGTCAGAAGCGTCCCGAATATTCCGAAGCCCATAAGCAGCGGACGGCGCCCGATCCGGTCGGAAAGCCCCCCGGCTAGCGGCTGCAGTACAATGAATATAAGCAGGGCCATGAAGTTGATCCAGCTGACCTGCTCTTTTTCAAGGCCGACTGTGTTAACCATGAATTTCTGCAGGTAGGTTGTATACGTATAGAAGGCGACGGTTCCGCCAAGAGTCAGGCCGACTACGGTCAGGACTGCTTTTGGATACTTGACCAGTATTTTAAGCGTCCCTGCGCTTTCGCTGTTGGTAGTTTTCATTTTTTCGAACTGCTCGGATTCGTCCATCGTGCGGCGGAGCCATAAAACGGCTAATGCACCTAGTGCTCCTATGACAAATGGTATTCTCCAGCCCCAGGAATTCATATCTGATTCGCTTAGGATTTGCTGCAGGATAATTTGAACGCCTAGTGCCACCAGCTGGCCGGCTACAAGAGTAACATATTGGAAGCTTGAGTAGAACCCGCGGCGGCCGCTGCTCGCCATTTCGGATAAATAAGTGGCCGATGTCCCATACTCTCCTCCTAATGAAATTCCCTGCAATAGGCGGGCAAGCACCAGGATGATCGGTGCCAATACCCCGATTGATTGATAGCTCGGTGTCAGGGCAATGACCAGTGATCCCGCGGCCATTATGGTGATTGATAGGGTAAGTGCTGCCCGCCTGCCATGCCGGTCAGCATAACGGCCCATTATCAGGCTGCCGATCGGGCGCATGAGGAATCCTACGGCAAAAATGGCTGCTGTATTAAGCAGCTGAGAAGTAGGATCTCCCTTTGGGAAGAATTCTGCCGAAAAATAAACAGCAAAGGCAGAATAGACATACCAGTCGTACCATTCGATCAGGTTACCGACCGACCCCTTGAAGATATTGGCGGTGATCCGCCTTGAGTTTGCTCGTTCTGCGGATGATTTCATACTTGTCCTCCTTATGTATTCTGATGGATGTTTACGCTGCACGGAGATGTGCATGAATGAAAACAGAATTAGAAGATATGAAAGCGTATTCTGTTTAGTTATTATTCTCTCATATTATTTCACTAAAGTGAATTTTCAAAACTAGTAAATTTAGATAGGTTTTTTACCATTAACGCAGAATACTAGAAAGGATGCCAAGGAAAGGAGAATGTTAGATGTCACAAACCACCGAAAAAAAACGGAAGTTTCCAGTTCTGGAGACAGAGCGGTTTATCTTACGAAAGATCATTCCCAGCGATGCACCAGAACTATTTCACTATTTTTCCAAAGATGAAGTTACGAAGTATTATGATCTTGATACGTTAACAAGTATGAACCAAGCGGCAGAGTTAATTATCGGTCTGCAGGAATCGTTCGAGAAAAACGAGGGGATTAGATGGGGGGTTGCTTTAAAGGAAACAGATAAAATAATAGGAAGCGCCGGGTACCATAGCTGGGAAAAGTCACATTTCAAAGCAGAGCTTGGTTTTGAAGTTACTCCAGAATATTGGCGGAAGGGAGTCATGACCGAGATTCTTCCAGCTGTTATTTCTTACGCCTTTCATCAAATGGGCCTAAACCGGATTGAAGCAAGGTACCACCCAGGGAACATTGCGTCAAAAGGCACATTGCGGAAACAGGGATTTACGATTGAAGGAGTGTCTAGAGAATCGTCTTTTGAAAAAGGGAGATTTTGCGATGCAGTGGTTTGCTCTTTGTTAAAAAAGGATTTATATAAATAGTCACTATGGACCTTTTTACAAGGTTCTTTTTTAATGAGTTCCAGAGACAGCCATTTTTAGAAATAGAAATGTCGAATGATTTGGAACGTGCGTTCGTGATTAATACTGTGAAAACAATATCTATTTGATATAATAGGTGTTAAACGAAAATTGTGATGGATAAACCACAGTACGGGGTGAAGATAGTGAAATTTATACATACTGCCGATTGGCATTTAGGAAAGATTGTGCACGGCATTCATATGACTGAAGAGCAGCGGGAAATGTTAGTCCAGTTTGTTCAGCTGGTGGAGGAGGAACAGCCGGATGCGGTCATTATTGCCGGGGACTTATATGACCGCTCCGTTCCTCCGACTGAAGCTGTGGAACTTCTGGATGAAATTCTTTTTAAAATTAATGTAGAGATGAAAATCCCGGTAGTGGCGATTGCAGGGAACCATGACAGTGCAGAGCGTCTTTCCTTTGGGACGAGCTGGTATAAGCAGAGCCGGCTATTCATTCAGGGGAAGCTGTCTGCAGATTTTACGCCTGTTCAGATTGGTGGGGTAAATTTTTACAGTATTCCATATGCAGAGCCGGGAACGGTCCGCTACCTGCTGGATGACAGCAGCATCCATTCCCATCAGGATGCAATGAAGGCTTTGGTTGGAAAAATTGAAGAAAAATTAAATCCAAATGAGCCAAATGTGCTGGTTGGACATGCATTTGTCCTTGGCGGTAAAACCTCTGACTCAGAGCGGAGCTTATCTGTCGGCGGTTCGGGCTGTGTGTCTGCCGATCTTTTTGACTGCTTCCATTATACAGCCATGGGCCACCTCCACAGTCCTGATGCTATTAAACATCCAAAAGTATATTATTCGGGATCGCTGATGAAATATTCATTTTCTGAGGCTAAGCAGAAGAAGGCTGTGTCCGTTATCGAAATGAAAGAAGATGGAACGTTTGAATTGCAATGCCGTTCCCTTAAGCCGCGCAATGATATGAGGGAATTATCCGGATACCTCGAAGAACTGCTGGATCCCTCATTCTATCAGTCTCAAAGAATCCAGGATTATATAAAAGTCACTCTGCTTGATGAGGGAACGATCCTTGACCCAATGGGCAAGCTGCGCCAGGTATATCCCAATATCCTGCACCTTGAGCGAAAATGGGATTTCACTGATTTGAAGCGGAAACAATCTTATTCGGCACAGAGAGACGAGAAGAAGTCTGAGCTGGATTTATTCCAGACATTTTATTCAAATATGACAGACCGAAGCTTTGACGATTCAAAACTTGCTGTCATGACTTCGGTCATTGAAAAGACAAAAAGGGAGGGTGATTTCTGATGAGACCGCTGAGGATCACCATGCAGGCATTCGGTCCATATGCACAAAAGGAAGAGATTGATTTTTCCTCTCTTGGCAGCCGGACTATGTTTGTTATCTCAGGGAAAACAGGATCAGGCAAAACCACCATTTTTGATGGACTGAGCTTTGCCATTTATGGAAAGGCAAGCGGCGAAGACAGAAGCGGCCAGGAATTAAGAAGCCAATTTGCCGATGAAGACTCTCTTACAGAAGTTTCTTTAGAATTCTCGTTAAGAGGAAAAGTGTATTACATACACCGCTCACCCCAGCAGGAACGTAAGAAGAAGTCTGGTGAAGGAACCACGACTGTAACGGCAAAGGCTGAGCTTTATGAGGTCAATGAAGACGGCGAAAGAGTACTAATAGGTGCCAATGTACGTGAAGTAGATGAGAAAATCAAACAAATCATCGGTCTTGATGCTAACCAGTTCCGACAAATCCTTATGATTCCTCAAGGCGAGTTCAGAAAGCTGCTTACCTCCGAAAGTAAAGATAAGGAAGTGATCCTGCAGCGTTTATTCCATACAGAAATCTATAAAAGGATAGAAGAAAAGCTGAAAGAAGAAGCAACTCTTTTAAAAAAGCAGGCCGATGCCAATAAAAATGAACGAAAAGCTTTAATAAAAGACATCCAGGCAGGGGAATATGAAGAACTTCAATCTGAAATGAATCTGGATGATCCAAACGAGATACGGATTCTTTCCTTATTGGAAGAGCTAAACAGGGCACTGAAAGATAAAAGCAGGAGCCTGGAACTTGAAGAGAAGCAAAAGCAGCAGACAAGGGATCACATTCAGCAGAAAATATATCAGGCCGAAGAATTGATATCAAAGCTGAAGGAACGTGACAGACTTAAGCAGAACAAGGAAGAGCTCGAAGCGAAAAAAAGTGAAATTGACTCCGTAAAAAAAAGTCTGCTTCTTGCTGCAAAAGCTGCACAGCTTGAAAAACAGGAAGAGTTTTATCTAAAAGTAGGCAGGCAGGTAAAAAGCACGGAGGAAGAAGCAGCTAATCTATCAATTGAAGCTGAACAGCTGAAGCTGAAAGTCCAAAAAGCAGAAGAGAGATATCAGCAGGAGCTTGGAAAGAAAGAGCAGCGTGAACAAGCGTCAGCTGAGGTTCACCGCCTTAAGAGTCTTCGTGAATCAGTGTCTGTTTTCTCCGGTCTTCAGAAAGAAACAGAACAGCTTCATCAAAAGCTCAAATTGGCTAAAGATCATAAACAAAAGGCTGAGAGCAGGGCTGTTTTCCTGGAGAAAGAAGAAGAGAAGCTGTACTTGCAGAAAGAAGAAAGTGACGCAGCGGCCTTGAAGTTTTCAGAGCAGGAAAGAGCACTTGAGACTGTAAAACGAATGCTTACAGATCTTGACCGGATCAAAAAGAGCCAGAGTGAGCTGATGAATGATGAAAAGCTTTATGTATTAAAGAAAACCAATCTGGAACAAAAAGAACGGGAGTTAGAACATGTAAGGGAAACTCTCAATCAGCTTGAAAATAAGTGGAGACATTCGCATGCTGGAATTCTTGCCTCTCTTTTAGTGGAAGGAGAACCATGCGCTGTCTGCGGTTCTACCTCCCATCCCGCTCCTGCGGCTGCCCTTGGGGATATGCCGACTGAAGACGAGCTGAATGCGAAAAGGGAACTGCTGTCTTCCGCCGAAAAAGCGAAGAGTGTGGCCGAAACAGGATATTATCAGGCTAAGTCTGGATTTGAAGGAGCCAGGAGGCTGCTCGAAGATCGAGTAAGCAGCATAAAGGAAATACTCCACGACTTCCAGCTCGGGGACTTACCGCTCCATACTGCTGATTTTCAGCATCAGCTCACCTCGCTTGCAGAAGAGCTTGAGTTCCTGGGCAAAAAGAAGAGCCAGCAGCCTGTTATAACAGCGGAGTTAGGAAAGATAAAGGGAGAAAAGAATAATATAAGAGAAAAAATTAAAATGTTTGCTGGAGAAGAGGAAGCGGCAGGCAGGGACTATGCAGAAGCCAGTTCAAGGCTTTTGAGTATACAGGAATCACTGCCTGAAGAGCTGCGATCTATGAGTGCGTATGAATCGGCACTAAAACTGGCAGCTTCATTACAGCAAAAACTGCAAGATGAGCTCGAGAAATCGCAGCAGGAACTGCAGAAAGCCAGTCGGCAGGAATCCAATATTCAAGCCCTTAGGGAGTCTGCTGACAAACGGCTTGCAGAGCTAAAGGCAGAGCTGGAGCAGGAACGTTCCCGCTTTGTGGCAGATATGCAGGACCAGGGATTTGAGAAGTATGGTGACTACAGAGGAGCTAAAAAAACGGAGCAGCAAGTTACCTCACTTGAAGCTGCAATTGCTGAGTATGAGAAGGATTACAACAGAGTGAAAGAGCTGTTTCATGACTTGGAGCTGAAGCTGAAAGGCCTGGAAAAACCTGACCTGGACGCTCTTAAACAAGCATTTGCAGCCATAAACAGTGAGCTTGAGCAGCATAGGGCCGAAAGCAGAAATGTGATCGTCCAGCTCCAGAAAAATCAGCAGATCCATAAAAAGCTTCAGGCAATGCTCGAAGAACAGAAAGACCTCGATGAAAAGTACAAAGTAATCGGTCATTTATATGAAGTATCCCGCGGCCAGAATCCTTTCCGGATTACATTTGAAAGATTTGTTCTAGCGGCTTTCCTTGATGATATCCTGCAGGAAGCGAATCTGCGGCTGACGAAGATGACCAGCGGCAGATATCAGCTGCTTAGGAAAGTGGATCCTACCCGGAGGAATATTCAGAGCGGGCTTGAGCTTTCCGTGTTTGATCAATATACCGGCCAGGAGCGCCATGTTAAGACTCTTTCTGGCGGTGAGAGCTTTAAAGCTGCGCTTGCGCTTGCATTGGGACTTGCCGATGTGGTACAGCAGTATTCAGGCGGGGTTTCGCTGGAGACTATGTTCATTGATGAAGGATTTGGGACACTTGACCCCGAATCATTAGATAACGCGATAGAAGCACTTGTGGATATTCAAAGCAGCGGACGGCTTGTGGGGATCATTTCGCATGTGCCGGAGCTGAAAGAACGGATAGATGCCCGACTTGAGGTAACGGCCACACAGAATGGCAGTTTTACAGAATTTAAGATTATGAATTAAGGGTGAAAAGATTAAAGTAGTGAGGTGATGGTCATGGCAGGACAGCAGAAGATCGGATTGGATGCGGGGGGAACGCTGCTTAAAGCAGCTTATTTTGAAAATGGCAGGCTGCACTTGAAAAAATATTCGTATGAAAATTTTGACACATTCCTGCAATGGCTGCAGTTTACTGCTCCACGTGCGCGCTATTCGCTGACTGGTGGAAGAACCGCATGGATCCAGGAAAGGCTGAAGGGAGCATCATTCAGGGGGGTGGATGAGTTCAGGGCTGTTACAGAAGGCTTCCGCTATCTGCTGGACCCGGCCCATCCGCTGCTCGCGTCCGGTTTTATTCTTGCCAATGTCGGGACTGGTACATCGATTCACTATATGACCAGGGAAGAATCTGTCCGGATGGCTGGGTCAGGAGTCGGCGGAGGGACACTTATGGGGCTTGCATCCATTTTGGCAGGAGAAAAAGACTTCAACGAAATCTGCAGACTGGCTGAAGCTGGTGACCGAAGCAGGGTTGACCTGCAGGTGAAGGACATTTATGAGCCATCAGAGCCTCCGATCCCTGGTCATTTTACCGCCAGCAACTTTGGCAAAGCGATGCAGGGCGACATGAAAAAGGAAGATATTCTCGCCGCACTGGCGGGCATGATTACAGAAACTGTAGCACTGCTATCTACTCATAATGCAGGGGTTAAAGGTGTGAAGGATATCATGTATATTGGAAACACACTTAATGGCAGCCGCTTATTTAAAGAATTTTTAAAGCAGACAACTGAAACTTTTGGATTTTCCTATCATGAGCTTGAAAATGGAGAATTCAGCGGGGCAATCGGTGCTTTACTTGCTGACTGAAATATAATAAAAAGAGGAATTTCACTAATGAAATTCCTCCTTTTTATACGTTATGCCAGAACTGGCTTACGTGTATTCACTACTTCCTGAATTCACATCCGGAAGCCTTGTTGATCAATTCCCAGCTCAACAGCAGTAACGGCTTTACGGCCTGTGTTGATACCAGGACCTTGGTTTACACCGGGACCTTGGTTTACGCCAGGACCTTGGTTTACCTTTCCAACCCCTGCTTTTCCCGCGGTTTCTGCCAGGAGCGCATTAACCGTTGCCGCTTTATTTACGGGCTGCTGCATGAAAACGTTCATATCAACTTTTATCCACTTTCTTTTATTTTTGAGGATTTTTTTCACAAGTTTTTCTATCTTCTTTCTATTTCCCATTGAATTTATCTCCTTTCTATATCAGATACTGTTAATCTATGTTTTTCTATCATAAATGACTATGTTATCGCCTTTTTGTTTATTCATTTTTTAATATAAAAAGGGGATTTTAATGAATTTTCCTAGTTATTGACTGCCATCAATTCAGAAGGGAAAAGCATTTAGTGAAAGATGATGTTATAGTAGATAACAAGATAACATTGAAGAACTGCCCGGGGAAGGAAGATATACATATGAATTTTGGAGTAAGAGATCTAATAAAATGGGGGATACCCGGATGGCTGTTTATTACAGTCCTATTAAGTTATTTTCTTATGGATGATAGAAAATCATTCATTCGATATATACATGGATATGATATTTCTTTTGGCGGATTTATCACAGTATTATTAGGATTCGGGATCATTTTAGGGTATGCGATATACCAGATGAGTGTATTGTTTGGCTTTGTGATTTGGAATAAATGGGAAAACTACTTCCGCCATGAATTCAGGATGGACCAAATCATTATCAATGCTCCAAACGGTGAGAAAACACTGCGGATTTACAGCAGCCGTCTTGCATTAGTAGAGTCCTTACGGGCACTTAACGCAAGCTGCATTTTATCCTGCATATCCTTGATTCTATTGTTCTATTCCCACTCATGGACTACAGGCACGATTCTTCTTTTTCTTATAAATGCGCTGCTTCTGCTTATTTCTTTTGCAAATCAACGGTACCACAGAAAAAACCTGGATTATTTCATTACTAGGATATTGGTTGAAAGCAATAGACTCTAAAGATTCGGGAAATAATCCGGCTAATGGGGATTGTCCCCGACAATGGCTTCCTGCAGTGCTGCAGGGAGTTTTTTATATGAAGGAGAATATTAACCCAATTTGTTTATAACTTTTTCCATAACGGCGGTTTTTACCTGAAATCCGTTTGCATTGATTACATCTTCAACCTTGACAACAGCATAACCCAAGGACTGATAGAGACGGATATTTTGTTCTAAACCCATTCTGACCCTGCATTCTAGCTTATTTTCGCCTATTCCTCAGCATGATTTTCAAGCCACGATAACATCGACTTTGCCAATCCTCTACCTCTCGCATAAGGCGGTACTGATACTCTTGAAAAATATAGAGAGTCTTCTCTTAGCGTAAATCTAGAAGAACCAAGAGGTATCCCATTAACCAAGCATAAGATGACTTTTTCTGTACCGTTTTTGAAGGAGTTAAGAAGAAAATCCACTGGCTCATCAATCGCGCTGGAAGGGATTTCCAGAACCCGGTATTCTTCAAAAGCTTCTCTCATCAGCTTATATGCTGTTTTGATATCATCTTCGTTTCCTAATCTGATTTGTGCTTTCATCACTTAACACGATCCTTCCGGTATCATATTATTATGTCCTCACGCGGCGGTCCTGTTAGAAATTATAGCCTGTCTCTATTATACTAAAGGCAGAGGTATATTTAATGAAAAGTTATGCCAGATCTGCTGGCTGTGGAAGGGAATATAAATGAAAAAGCATTTTACTATAGGTATGGCCGGCCATATTGACCATGGGAAAACATCATTAACAAAGGCCTTAACAAATGTGGATACTGATCAGCTGAAGGAAGAAAAGGAGCGGCAGATTTCAATCGAACTCGGATTTGCACCGCTCTATGAGGACGATAAGCTGACAGTAAGCATTGTCGATGTTCCTGGACACGAGCGTTTTATCCGTCAGATGATTGCTGGAGTTGCAGGAATCCAGCTTGTGATCCTTGTTGTGGCTGCTGATGAAGGAGTCATGCCTCAAACAAAGGAACACTTGGAAATCCTTCAGTTCCTTGGAGTGAAAAAAGGAATCGTCGCTATAACTAAAATTGATAAAGTGGATCCGGAATTCCAGGAACTTGTTCAGGAAGAGATTGCTCTCGAGCTGGAAGGGAGCATCTTTGAAAACAGTCCGGTTATTAACGTGGACAGTTTATCAAATAAGGGAATTGATGAACTGACAGCATTGATTCTTAAAGAGCTCGAGACTCTGGAAGTGAGCGAGAATCATGATGCATTCCGGATGCCAATCGATCAAGTCTTCACCGTGAAAGGACATGGTACCGTTGTCCGGGGTACGGTATATAATGGCTCTCTTCGAGAAGGGGAAACTCTTTATCTGATACCAAAAAGGTTAGTAACGAGAGCACGCCAGCTTCAAGTGCACAATAAGCAGGCAGACCGGATTTTTGCAGGGCAGCGGGCAGCTGTTAACCTGGGGGGACTTTCCAATGAAGAAGTGGTTCGAGGGGATGTTCTTGTTTCAACCAGCGATTTTCAAGCAGCTGACGTAATCGATGTTGCGCTGTCAACCACTCAGGACTTAACACAGGAACTCAAGCAGCGTATGCCCATTAAGTGTTATATCGGTACTTCGGAAGTCATGGGAAAAATAATCTTTTTTGATCGCAATGAGTTAGGTTCTGGTCAAGAAGGAATTCTGTGCCAGCTGCGGCTAGACCGCGAAATTGCAGCAAGAAGAGGGGATAGGTTCATCCTCCGCCGCCCGAGTCCTGCTGAAACCATCGGAGGAGGATGGGTTATCGATCCAGCTGGCGGAAAATACCGGTTTGGAAAGAAAACAATAGAACAGCTCATCAAGAAAAAAGAGGGAAGTCCCGCGGACAGAGTCCTGGATGCTATAAAGCGGGACAAAGGGATATCTAAAGAAGCTCTGTCGCAGGAAACATCCCTCTCTGCAGCAGAATTAGATGAAGTACTTGCTGATCCAGCATTTATATCCTATCGGCCAGGTCATGTGACTCATTACGAAGTGGCAGTGGCCATCCAGAAAAAGCTAAAGGAAACAATTGCGGATTTTCACAAACAAAATTCATTGAAAACCGGTATCAATAAGGCAGAACTAGTATCAGACCTTGTACAGGGAATGCCTAAGGAGTTAGCCGAATATCTCATTTCTAATGGAGAAGAAAAGGAATTGTGGATACGGAAAGGCTCATATTTATCTTCAGCTGAATTTGTGCCTCATATTCCTTCAGGCTGGTGCAGACGGTCAGAATCAATGATAGAAGCGGTAAGAAAGGACAGACTGAAAGTCAGGCCATTCAAGGAATATTTTACGGAAGCTGGATTGCCTCAGCTGCTGGAAGCAGATATGATGCGCTTCTACACTGAACAGAACATTCTTGTGCCTATAGATGATCAGTTATCGGTTCACGTGGAAGCATTCAATCAGGGTGTTCAAGAACTTAAAAAAGGAACTGCTGAAAGCTTTGAAGTTGGTGAGGCTAAAGATATATTAGGTCTCTCCCGTAAGCATATCATCCCTTACCTGGAAAAGCTCGATGAGGTGAAGTTTACCAGAAGGGAAGGGAACATCCGAATCTGGGTTGCCGGGAAGTAGGGGCATATCCGACGGAGGGAACTTTGACGACTGTGAAGGCATAGTTTGCCTGATTACCTATGTTTCAGAATACATGCATTTAAAAACAAGTTGCAAACATATGTTCTTTCTTTTATAATATGGTCAGAGGATAATTATGGAAGGGATTAAGCCCTTCCTATTTTATCGAATGGATCTCATGCCATACATACATATGAAAAAGAGAAAAGGAGCTGGAATTTATGTCAGTATACTTAACCCCTTATTTAGTAATGAATGGAAATGCTGCGGAGGCACTTAAGTTTTATGAACAGGCACTGGATGCACAGATCCTGTTCAGCCAAACGTTTGGAGAAATGCCGGAAAATCCAGAATACCCCCTTCCTGAAGATGCAAAGGGCCGGATCTCACATGCGACTATTAAAGTCGGGGATTCTGAAATGATGTTCTCAGATACATTCCCTGGGCAGCCGTATCAGCTGGGGAATCAAATCACGGTCTGCATTTCAACAGACGACGTAGAAAAAGCAACGAAAATGTTTGATGCATTACAACAGGGCGGAAAAGTAAACATGCCGCTTCAAGAAACGTTTTTCAGCCCGGCCTATGGGAACGTAACAGACAAATTTGGGATTACCTTCCAGGTTCATACTGAGGGAAAGCAATAAATAAGAAAGGGACGGCTCTGTACCTTTGCAGCAGAGCTGTCCTTTTTTTATATCAGTAGGTCAGATTTTCAGGATTTAAACCTTGTAACGACTCCAATACAAACCTTCCATCTTTACTAAGGTAATACATCGTCAAAATAGATTTCCCTGCCGCCGTACTGTTTCTCTAATAAAAGCACACTATCCCAATGAATGGTAGATTTGTAGCCGTTGTTTGCCTGATCATAAGCATCTCCGAGCGCGAAACCGCTATAGCTCAAAAATCCAGGAGAAAGGGACAGCCCCGTACCATAGAATTGAACAACAAGTTTCTCCCTATGAAGGAAAGGCCCCATACACCATTATTCTATTAAATTCGAATTATTTCTTCACGGATTAATATATGAATGACAATAACATTTTTTTGTATTATGCGATAGGGAGGCAGAATGAACGTTTTTAAAAGCTTTTTATCGAAGAAACAAGCCCGCCAAAAGATGGAGGGCTTTGCAGGCTAATGGTTTATATCTAATGTTTCCAACTGGCTTACCGCTAATTTATCAAGATTAGTTACAGTCTCTTGAAATGTTTTGACAGGCCGGTATCCTAATCCTTTGATTTTCGAGTTGGAGAATAGTGCACATTCTTTTTTACGGCCAGGTATTTTAAGATTCTTGCCAAGGGTGTTAATCAGTTTAACTCGAAAGTCACTTTCAGGAAAATTCCCATCAACGGCGTTATATATTTCGTTACTTACTCCTTTGGCAAGGACTAAATGAATCATTTCTGCTAAATTATCTGCATGAATCCAAGGTACCATATCGTCTGGGTGTACCCAATCAACCGTGTCAGTATTTAACATGCGGTATACCTGTCTGTCTCCCCAGTAGGAGTTCTCTTCTGAACAGATTGCCCCAGGCCTAAGTATGACGACGTCAAGACCTTCTTTCATATACTTGCTAAGAATTCTCTCTGATTCTGCCTTTGTCTCTACATAGACTTCTTCGTGTTTTTGTACGAGGGGAGTGGTTTCGTCAAAGAATCCTTCTTCAGGCTGGCCATAAACCGACAGAGTTGATATATGTATAAACTTTCTTACTCCTGCTTTCATTGAAACACTGGCTAATAGATCTACACCTGTTACATTAGAATTCACAGCTTTTTCTAACTCATTCCCTAGATAGGCCGCACAGTGAATGATAATATCAATATTCTTTAGAGCTTCTTCCAAGGAAGGTCGATTTGTTAATTCTCCTAATACAGGGGTTATCCCTAATTCTCGAAATTTGTTCATATACTTAGAATCTCTTATTAAAGCTCTTACTTCGGCAGCCTCTTTTAAAAATCGCACAGCTGCTTTTTCACCTAAAGTTCCAGTGATACCAGTTACTAAAATCTTCATACCTGCCAAGTTCATTTAAATTACCCCTCGCTTTTATTGACACTCACCTGCTTATAGCATCCGCAGGTTGTCAAATGATCGTTCACCATCCCCACTGCCTGCATAAACGCATAGCAAATCGTGGATCCAACGAATTTGAACCCGCGTTTTTTCAAGTCTTTACTCATTCTGTCGCTGATTTCGGTGACTGCCGGAACCTCACTTAATTCCTTATAATGGTTTTGAATGGGTTCTCCATCGACAAACGACCAGATATAAGAATGGAAAGACCCGAATTCAGCTGCGACCTTTTGATAAGCTTCAGCATTCGATATAACTGCCCGTATTTTTAATCGGTTTCTTACAATTCCTTTATTGTTCATGAGCAGTTCGATTTTTTCTTCATCATATTTTAGGATCTTATTAACATCAAAATTGTCAAACGCTATACGGTAATTTTCCCGTTTCTTCAGGATCGTGTACCAGCTCAGACCAGCTTGAGCTCCTTCTAGATTAAGATATTCAAACAAGAGGCGGTCGTCATGGATGGGCACTGCCCATTCGTGATCGTGGTAATTCATATAAAGCGGATCCTGATTGACCCATCCACATCTGTTCATTACATTCTCCCCTTAAAAATGACTTTTTCTCAATCATAGCATATATGCCTTATCAGCTATCATTTTAAAAGAATCAGAACCTGTGATTAGACAAAAGGAAGTGTAACTAGATACACTTATGTAAGCGTTATATGTTTGAAAGCACAGTAACAGATGGGGGAGAAGAAAATATGAAATACCGCAGACTGGGCAGGACAGGATTAAAGGTTAGTGAAATTAGTTTAGGCAGCTGGCTTACATATGGAAATTCAACGGAAAAGAATACCGCAGAATCCACGATTGATGCAGCCTATCATGCAGGAATCAATTCGTTTGATACGGCTAATGTATATGCAAGAGGGGAAGCTGAAAAAATCGTCGGTGAAGCACTGCGGAAATATCCAAGAGAGTCGTATGTCCTGGCGACCAAAGTATTTGGGCAGATGGGCGAAGGGCCAAATGATAAAGGTCTTTCCAGAAAGCATGTTTTTGAGCAGCTTCATGCGAGCTTAAGCCGTCTTCAGCTGGATTATGTAGATATTTACTATTGCCATCGATTTGATCCTGAAACTCCAATAGATGAGACCCTCCGAACTATTGATGATATGGTGCGCCAGGGAAAAGTATTATATGTCGGAGTAAGTGAGTGGACTGCCCAGCAGATCCAGGAAGGACTCGGCACGGCAGACAAGTATTTGTTGGACCGGATCGTAGTCAACCAGCCGAATTACAGCATGTTCCAGCGTTATATTGAAAAAGAAATCATTCCTTTGAGCGAGCAGAATGGAATCAGCCAGATTGTATTTTCCCCGCTTGCTCAAGGAGTACTGACTGGAAAGTATAAACGAGGGGCACATTTCCCGGAAGGAAGCCGGGCAACGGATGCAAAGTCCAACATGTTCATGGATAAGCTTCTTGTGGATGAAGTGCTGCTTAAGGTAGAGCAGCTGGAAAAAATCGCAAAAGAAATGGATATCACAATATCCCAGCTGGCCTTAGCCTGGATTTTGCGCCAGCCAAATGTGGCAAGTGCCTTGATAGGTGCGAGCAAGCCGGAACAAGTGGAGGAAAACATCAAAGCAGTAGATGTGTCCTTGACATCAGAAGTAATTGAGCAAATTGAAGGTATATTGGCGTAAAGATCTTCGGCTCATGCCTCCGGTTTGGAAGATTCCTAAAGGCAATACCCGCCAAGAGCTCCTATGTTTTTCTCCGGCATCCAATTTTAGAATAAATGTATGTTAATATTACTATCCGCTTTTACTATTAACCACAATAAGATAAAGTACGCCTGGCTTCAAAGTGTCCAGGCGTACTTTGTATGAATAAGTCTTTATTTCTGGTTATATAATGCAGTTTTGAAGGTATTATAATGATTATGTAGTTGCCACAAAGGGAGCGCAAAATAAATGAAGAATAGACGCGGGTATATTCGCTATTTGTTACTTCTTCTAATTTTTAATGGATTAATTATATTTATGGGATGGAATGGGTGGGTTTGGCTTCATTCTTCCTTTGGTTTTGCCCAGCCCTTTTTGTATTGGGGCATCTGGGGCTTCATATCTTATTCTTATTTTTTTAGGAAAAGATCGGATATATTCAGGGCCATCGGTTCCTTCTGGTTTGGCTTTTTCCAGTACGGTGTATTCCTTTTTCCAGCTGCAGATTTGGCTGTACTGGCTGCATACTTTTGCGGCGTTTCCCTGAACAGCGCCATTTTTTATACCGGGATGGTCGTTATTTCGTTGTATATCGTCCTTTTCGCTTATGGGATGTTTAACGCTTATCAGCCTATCATTCGCAAACACCAGATAACAATTGCTAAACCATTGAACGGACGACAATCCATGAGGCTGGCAGTAGCTTCAGATATGCATTTTGGTCGACTGTCGGGAGTGGGACATGCAAAAAGGCTGATTGAAAAAGTGAACGGTATGAAGCCAGATATCATTCTTCTTGCAGGTGATATCATAGACGATGATCTTGAGCCATTTACCCGAAAAAAATTTCACAGGATTATGTCAGATCTGCATGCTCCTCTTGGGGTATACGGAGTTCCTGGTAACCATGATTATTACGGAGGGGACCTAGAGAAGTTATTGGAGGTCATGCGAAGTATCAATATCCGTTTCCTGATGGATGAAGCGATCTTGCTTGAAGAGAGTTTTTATCTGGTAGGAAGAAAAGATCGTATGGATCGAAACCGGCTGCCATTTGATCAGCTCACCGGCACTTTAGACAAAACCTGCCCGGTCATTGCAATGGATCATCAGCCATATGAATTGGGACAGGCCGAAGAAAGCGGAGTGGATGTGCTTTTGTCAGGTCACACCCACCGCGGGCAGATGGCACCTAATCACTTGATCACTAAGAAAATATACGAGCTTGACTGGGGATATCTAAAAAAAGGAAATCTGCATGCTTTTGTATCTTCAGGTTACGGTTTTTGGGGACCGCCGCTCCGGATAGGGAGCCGTTCCGAAATCTTACAGATTGATATCAATTTTTCCTGAGGGTATACGTGATACAGTGTATACCCTTTTTTAATTCTGGCGGTATTCCTGCATTGAGCGGATACCCTTTAATCTGCTGCAGCCCTCTTAACCACGGGAGCCATATGATAGGACATACATTCTGTCATTACTCCGAGAAAATCAAGCTCCTTTTCCAATACCGAAATGAGAATGTTTAGAAGTTACAATCATTATTTGTTTTGGAACTGGTTAGCTTGCGAGCTGGTTTCCTAATGGAAAGGGTATTAAGTGGGGTCTATCCTGGGGTAGTAGATAAGCATAAATCAATGGGGATAAGCATATGTGAAGGAGTATACGCATAACCAATAAAATAAAAGCGCATTCTTATCAACTTAAGCATAAAAATTTTAGGATAAGCATAAACCCAAAAAAGGTAAGCGTAAATGGCGGAAGCCTAAGCATAAAACTCCTAAACTTAAGTATAAACCTTACAAACTTAAGCATAAATTACAAGACCGGCCCCAAGAAACATTCTAGTACCCTCAAAAGCTTTAAAAACTCTCCTGATTGTAACAGGTTACGACTAGAAAATAGAGAAAAGATGGTATTTGAGCCCTGTTTTGAGCCAAAAACCATCTTTTTTTTCATTATTAGTGCCTAAACTCTGACATAAGAATCACCCGGACGGAAAAATCATTTTGTTTAAGACTGATCAGTCCTCAGGGGAAATGAACGGGAAATGGGGGACTGTCCCCGCACAAACCCAGTGGTACCAATACATCCTGCCTCGGGAAATAGGGGACAGTCCCCAAGCCTGTGGGTGAGATCCTTCTGAAAGTTTTTTTATCGTCTAAAGGATTGTTAACAGAGTTAATAGAATATAAGTAAGGCAATATATATTATTTGCGGTGAGAAAGTGAGGGGATTTATTTGGCGGTTTTACATCCAAAAATGAGATTTTTCCTTGAGAATTTAATTACTCCAATTCCGGAGGGCTATGTTCCTTCTCTTGAGGATATCCGCTCGAGGAATAGCGATGTTCCAAAAGGTTCTGTGGAAGAGGTTCACCAGGTGGAGGATCGGGTGATCAGCGGCCCGGAGAGTGATATCAAAGTCCGGATCTACACTCCCGAAGGAGAAGGGCCTTTTCCTGTTGTGGTCTTTTTTCATGGGGGCGGTTTTGTGTATGGTGATTTGGAGACTCACGACTCCGTGTGCAGAAGTATTGTAAAAGCTTCGAATCAACTGCTTGTGGCTGTGGATTATCGATTAGCTCCAGAGCATCCGTTTCCTGCTGCGCCAAACGATTGCTTTGCAGCTGCAAAATGGGTGTATGAGCATGCGGAAGAACTGAATGCCGAACGCACCAAGTTAGCTGTAGCTGGTGACAGCGCCGGTGGTAATCTTGCTGCAGTTGTGGCGATGATGGCAAAAGAACAGGGCGGCTTAGAAATAGCTAAACAAGTATTGCTTTACCCCGTAACAGACCGCTATCAACCCGGAAAATACCCTTCCTATACAGAAAATGGGAGCGGTTATTTCTTAACAACAGATGCGATGGGATTTTTCGGGCGGCAGTATGTCCAAGACCCACAGCATGCTGATAACCCTTATACAGCACCGATTACGTCTTCAAACTTAAACGGGCTTCCGCCAGCACTCGTTATTACGGCAGAATATGATCCACTGCGGGATGAAGGGGAGCTGTATGCAGAAAAGCTGCAGCAAGCAGGAGTGCCGGTTGTTATCAGGAGGGAAGAAGGGCAGATTCACGGTTTCTTTAATTTATTTGGTATTATGGACTCTAAAGAAGATATCAAAGATGTATATGAACGGATTGGTTCTTTTTTGAATGAGTATTAATATAAAAATATTATGTTAACTGCAGAAGTTTAAGGGATATCTAAAAAGATCTCTCTCTTTTTTATATTCACTGACTTTACCCCATACTTTAAAAGCAGCATCATGTGTATTCTTGAAATCTGAACGGAGAAACTCTTAAAGACGGAAGTCTATGTGTGGAAAAAGGAGGACTGCTAATTTGTCCAAAGTATCAGAAAGTATCTACATTTATTCTTATTTGGGTTGTTCGTAAAAAAAAATCCATATGATTGAATATACATAGGCCACTAGGTGATCGAAAACCGTCTATCCGTATCAGCACGAACACTGTTCACCTTTGGAAACCAGTTTTAGGATGTCAGCCACCTAAGAGAAGCGTTCAGCAGTAGCAAACGAACGTTTTTTGCTTTGTACTCATTATCCTCGTCGGAAAACTAATCAAAGTCCCCAATCTCGTTGATGATAGAAATCGCGGAAATGATATTAAAAGCAGCCAATCTAGTTATAAAGCATCATGCCCAAATGGAGCAGTACCCAGAAAGTGATCTGATTAGAAGAAATGGCATTGGGTATAAAATGATAGTAGCAATTATACGAAGTGGAGGGATTATGTTGGCTGGTTCAGAAAAAAAGACAGTAGGGGAATTTTTGTTGGACCGACTGATGGAAGAAGGTATCACAGAGATTTTCGGAATACCAGGTGATTATAATTTTTCGCTCCTTGATACGATTGAAAGGTATGATGGTATCCGTTTTATTAATGGACGGAATGAGTTGAATGCAGGATATTCTGCTGATGGGTATGCACGTGTGAAGGGAATGGCCGCATTGATCACTACATTTGGGGTAGGTGAGATGAGTGCCTGTAACGCGGTAGCGGGTGCTTACAGTGAGAATGTTCCGATCATACATATAGTCGGTTCTCCAAAGTCTGCTGAGCAGAAGGGGAAAAAGCTGCTGCATCATACATTGATGGACGGGAATTATGATGTGTTTCGAAAGGTTTATGAACAAATCAGCGGATATACGGCCATTGTTACGCCGGAAAATGCTGAAATGGAAATACCGAGGGCGATCCGCATTGCCAGGGAGACGAAAAAGCCGGTGTATATAATGGTTGCGATTGACCTCGTACCAAAGCAAATCATAAGCCATAAGCTGCCGGAACCAGGTCCCGAGAAAACAAATGAACATGCTTTAAAGGCTGCTTTAAGGCACATACAGGAAATGCTGGGCAATTCACGCCAAACCGCTGCCCTGGTTGATATGGCTGTCCTTCGTCATAATCTTTCTGAATCTGTTCAGGCACTGGTTGAACAGTATCATATCCCTGCAGCATCTCTTATGCAGGGAAAAAGTGGTTTTGATGAGACTCATCCTCAATATATCGGGATGTATGGAGGCGCATTCGGCAGTGATGAGGTACGAACAATCATTGAAGAAGCTGACTGCATTATTGCAGCGGGCTTATTACAATCGGATATGAATTTGTCTAAATATACAGCAAAACTCGATCCGTTAAAAATGATTATCATACAGCCGGATTCAGTCCAAGTTGGACAAGCGCAGTACATGAATATAAAGGCCGAAGACCTGTTGAAAGAGCTGCGTTCTATCGAATATCGCCAGGAAGAATTATTCACCGTATCTTTTCCATATGAAGAACTGCAGGGGGAGCCCGGAGAACCGATTGCTGCTTCATCTTATTATCCCCGCTTTCAGAAGATGCTTAGAGAGGACGATATTGTAGTAGTGGAGACCGGTACTTTTACTTACGGAATGTCACAGGTCAGACTGCCTCATGGAGCTGATTATATCGGACAGGGCGGGTGGCAGAGCATTGGGTATGCAGCTCCCGCTGCATTTGGTGCCAGTATGGCAGCACCAGACCGGCGAGTGGTGCTGTTCACTGGGGACGGTTCCCTTCAGCTGACTTTTCAAGAAATAAGTTCCATGCTTGAGAACGGATGTAAACCGATTATATTTGTTTTGAACAATAAGGGATATACGATTGAAAAGATATTGAATGTCCAAACAGATGAACAAAAATATAATCAAATTCCTGTGTGGCAGTACACAAAATTACCGGATCTGTTTAATGTAGAAGCATTCACTGCTGAGGTGCGTACAAATTCTGATCTTGAAACAGCCATTATGAAGGCAGGGGAAGAATGTGCGGAAAGGTTATGCTTGATTGAACTGTTGGTTGAGGATCCAATGGATGCTCCCGAATATCTTAATAGGTTGAGGAGTTTTCTTGAGGAGCAGAAACAGCAGGCTGAAAAATAAGTTTACCATGAGAGCACGGCCGCGTTGGAAAACAGTCTGTCAATGTGCTGAGAGATGTCTTTTAAAAAGGCTCTTTTCTAAAAGATTGTTGTTTTTTAATAGTTATGTGATCCTACCCTATTGATTAACAGGTTGATTGGAACGTAAGGTGCGAGACTCCTGCGGGAGCAGCGGGACAGGTGAGACCCCACAGGCGAAGCCGAGGAG
>NZ_PGUY01000061.1 GCF_002863585.1 Peribacillus deserti
GCACCTTACGTTCCAATCAACCTGTTTAACAATAGGGTTTGTTCACAGAACTTATTAAAAAAACAACAATCTTTTAAAAAAGAGACATTAAGTAAAATACTCTCTTTTTAACAAAGATTACATCTGTCGCTGTTTATTTTTCCGTGTACACGAATCATTACCTTCAAGGCGCCTAAACTGGATTATGCTTACGGATGAAGAACAGAAGCAGAAAGCTCTGCTTTACAATAAACAGGCCGTACTTAGATATCCCTTCCTTATAATGATCGTCTGTTAAATCTTTTAGATTCTAAAAATATATACCATTTTTTCAAATGGTTTTATGCTATAATACGTAAAACAAATACGGATTTAAAAAGACTCTCCAAAAGGAACGGAGAGTCTTTTTGAGTATTCAGGATAATGTTTTAAAACATCATTTTAAGGTCTGACAAGGAGCTATTGTATTGTGGGAGCAGTCACGAGTACCTATCAAGGTTCAATTGTTTGTCTTTCTATTATAATCGCTATCGTGGCGTCATTTGCTGAATTAGATATAGGGATTCACATAACTAAAGCTAAAGGAATGGCCCGTTATATTTGGCTCTATACAGGTGCTGTCTTCGGTTTGGGCATATGACTAGGCATTTTATTGCCATGCTTGCTTTCCATTTGTCGAACCCGGTCACATACCGCACTCCCTTGGTTATCGGCTCAATATTTCCGGCCATTATTTCCTCAGGATTAGCCTTGTCCATCATCAGCAGGCCGGTAAATGGTGACGAAATAAAAGTCCTGCTTTAAAATCAGACCTTGTCCAGAGTATAATAGTTTTTAATACCATTGAAGTTTACCGCTAAAAATGCAAGCTAAGAGTTTACAGGCTCCCATGCAGTATAAAAAACCTGCTCCCCGTAGAAAATAGAATCTAATTCGTTTTTGGTTGAAAACATGCCGGCAGTGGAAGTATGTAAAGGAGCGTGAATATTTTGAGGGATGAACTACATTATATAGGCGGAAAAATTATAGATAATGCTAAAATATTAGCACATAAGGTTGCTGATGTAAGAACCACTGAACTTGGAAATGGTCACCTAGAACGGCTTCATTCGATGATCCACATAGATTATAGAACAAAGGTGTTTAAATATCTGGGTGAAGCGCTGTTTACGGAAGATACAGAAAAAACCCAAGGAAACATTACTGCATGGAGCAAAGAAGCTGCAGAAATCGCCATACAGTCCGATCTTTCAATCAGTGATGCACTTCGTGTAACGGGCACTTACCGTACAGTAATCTGGGATATTTTTACCGAGGAAATGAATTCAAACCGGTTGACTGTATTTAATATGCTGGAAGTCTCGAAGATAATTGATCCTTTATTGGACCGGATAGGGGCAGTAATTGGTGAGGTGTATCAGGAACATAAAAATAAACTCATGAATATTGCCTATTCCGCCCTCGAAGAACTATCTGTCCCTGTAGTACCGGTGGCTGAACATTTAGCGATTATACCTCTTGTCGGTTCAATTGACACAGATCGGGCTAAACTGATCATGGAAGTTTCCTTAACTGAGGGCGCCCGATTATCTTTAAGGTATATAATTCTGGATGTTTCCGGAGTCCCGATCATAGATACCATGGTGGCCGACCAGTTATTTCATATTGTGAACGCATTAAAGTTAACGGGTGTTGAAACCTATTTAACCGGCATACGCCCAGAAATAGCGCAGACGATTATTAGCCTTGGATTGAATTTTTCTGAAATAAAAACAAGGGCAAATATGAAGCAGGCGTTAAATGAAATTGTTTTCATGAAAAAGAAAGAAGCGTAATACAACTGGCGATCCTTAAAAGGGATCGTTTTTTTATTGGCTCTTTTCTAAAGGATTGTTGTTTTTAATAAGTTCTCAGAACCAACTTAACCAGGTTGATTGGAACGGAAGGTGTGAGACACCTTGATCCAGCTCAAGGCTTTAGACCCTCCAGTCATAAGCCAACCCGTCTAGAGGGAGAAAAGCACTCCCCATAGCCGGCTCGTTTTATGCTGACGCACGAAGCACAGGATGAACGAAGCCAGGCGTGGCCACAGGATGTGGGGGTTCGAGCATGGTAAAGGCGAATAAGCTTCTGTCTTCGCTGTCGCTTGCCAATCAGCAAGTCTTCTTTATCAGGTGTCTGCTTTTCTTTTAGTGTTTCCATCTACTTAAAAAAGATCATCATTCAGCTTTTGGATGGATTTTTTCTTGAAGAGCACCGTCCTCCGCTTTTCGATCAGGTGAGACCCGACAGGCGAAGCCGAGGAGGCTTTAGGCGCCCGCTCCGCGGAAAACGGGCATCCTCACGTTCCAATCAACCCCTTGTTCAATAACAATAACGTTTGAGAACAAAGCCTTTTTATTAAAGCATATCCAGAAAATGGTCCGTGAGGTAAAATAGATTTATAACATTCTGGAGGGATTTATGAGCATCCAAACTGAAGAGGATCTAGTGAAAATAATAACAGAGGATAAATGGATGATGGATATCCTTCATACAGTGAAAACCATAAAGCTTCCGGATTGGTGGCTCTGTGCAGGCAAAGATTTGGGATGTGCTGCATGGCTTCAGTGAAAGAACCAATCTTCCCGACATAGATGTCATCTATTTTGATTCTGCTATTACCGAAGAAAAGGCTGAAAAAGAAGTGGAATATAAGCTTAGAGAAATCATGCCTGGTATCCCTTGGTCTGTTAAGAATCAGGCAAGAATGCACGTGATTAATAAGCTTCCTCCGTATTGTTCCTCTTTTGAGGCGATTTCCAAATTTCCCGAAACAGCTACTTCATTAGGAGTGACATTGGATGATTGCAACACTGTAATTTTGGCAGCTCCCTGGGGAATTGAGGATATCATACATTTACAGGTAAAGCCCACACCTCTATACACACAGTCAAAGGAAAAAGCAAAGATATATAAAGATAGGATACATTCTAAAAAATGGCAGGTTATCTGGAATAAGATACAAATCGACGATGGCGGTGTAGATTAGACCGTTTTACAGTCAGATTCTTGCCGCATGGCAGATAGAGAAAAGAGAATAATCATTTTCAGAAAAGGGATGAAGGAGAAGAGATATGGGATATATCATGGATTTAAGAAAAGTAATTGGCTGCCGGCCGATCATCATGGCGGGAGCCGGTGTAATTGTACTGGATCGGGAAAACAGGATCCTTCTGCAGCTAAGAACAGACAACAATCATTGGGGGCTTACGGGAGGCTCTTTGGAGCTTGGGGAAACATTCGAAGAAGCAGCAGCCAGGGAGCTGAAAGAAGAGACAGGTTTAACTTCAGGAAGTCTGACGCTATTCAATATTTTCTCTGGTAAGGAGTTCCATTACATTTATCCAAATGGTGACGAAGTGTATAATGTAGTCGCTTCCTATATATGCAGAGATTACACAGGGGATTTAACCGTAGATCATGATGAAGTGAAAGGGCTTCAATTCTTCTCAGCTGACAGCCTTCCGGAATTGATTAATCCGTCAGACCGCCCCATTTTAAAGGAATTTATACATTCGTTTCTTGGAAAAGAACTTCAGCGTTCTCTGTAGACAGGAAGTGACCTATCGTATTATGCCATTTAGAATAGAAGGACAGGCCTCTATAAATCTGTCCTTGAATTACTGCCCATAGTTATCATTCCGGGGAAGCGACGAGACAATTACTAAGACTGATAGAGGATTTAGAACCAGATGGCACCAATGATATTTACAGGCTCTTTTCTAAAAGATTGTTGTTTTTTTAAAAGTTTTTTACGGCACCCTATTGTTCAGTCAGGTCGATTGGAGCGTAAGGTGCGAGACTCCTGCGGGAGCAGCGGGCATTGTCCGGCTCCAGCGCCTAGACCCTCGAATCATAAGCCAATCGGTCCATGGAAAGGAAAACCGCTTTCCACGGCCCGCTTGTCTTATGCTTGGATAACGCATAAGCACGACTAAGCTTCTGTCTTCGCTAACGCTCGCCAATCAGCAAGTCTTCTTTATCGGGTCTGAACAAGGCGCTTCCGCTTTTCTATCAGGAGAGACCCGCAGGCGAAGCCGAGGAGGCTCACCGCCCGTCCCTAAGGTCCGCGAGCATCCTGGAGAGGAAATCAACCTCTTGTTCAATAGCAGCAAAGTTTGCGAAAACAGCCAATAAAAATGATAGGTATATATTTTTTTTGAGTGAAAATAACCCTTAAAACTGGATCAGAAAAAAATCCGTTTTAAGGGTTAAATGTCTGAAGAAAAGGAATCAAGGTTCATCAGGTTAACTCTGAACTTTTTTCAGAATTTCTTCAGCCTTGTAGGTTAAAATATCATACTTATCTTCAAACATATTCAATAATTTCATCAATTCACTTTCACGTTCCTCTGCCTTTTTTTCTAGTTTTTCCATTTCTTCGATATGTCTTTTTTCTATCTTCTCTATTTCAGTAATATATCTGCTCTCCATTTCCTTCATCTCTTGCTTGAATTCCTGCTTCATCCTTGGAATTGTCCAGATCAGCAGATAAAGGAAAAGTGCCAGAAAAATACCCTCTTTTGCGTAATCCAACAACAATTGGTCCATTTTCTTAGGTCTCCCTTTTTATTTTTCTCTTCTCTGTTAAATTTGCTTATTGATATCACTGCAGGAACTGGTTCTTTTGCAGACAGTCCGGTGCCTCCTCTGCCATTTTACACTTTTAGAGTCTGGACCGGGATTTCCCAAAAGGAGTTCGATTAACACTCCAATCCACATAGCATTCAAATCAACAATGAACTTTAACATAGATATATTAAATAACCTTTCTCTTACTATCATATGGAAAGTATTAAGCGATGATTGTACTAGTAACTAGAATGAGTAAGAAAGAAAAGCTGGGGCCTCTAATTTCCTGATTACGTTAGAAGGGGTATTCTATCATAATGATAGAAGGATATATATTTATAAAAGTAAATATCAACGGGTTAGAAAATGAGTGTTTTTCGCAAGTCAAGGAGATTGTTGAAAGGGAAGCTGTAAATAAGGCCTCCCAATCACTTTTTCCAGATATATGGACCGTGCAAGGGTTGGAAAATGGATGAATTTACTAATGACAAATTTCGACAAAATGCTACAATGTTATTAAGGACAATTTTAATAGCTTTAATTGTTTTCTTTTTACTCATGATGCGGCCAGTCTCCCTTCGAAATGACTCTGGCCGCATTTTTCTGTTTTAGAAACTATATTGTATGATATTTGAACTTGGAAATGTTGATCTCACTTTAGGCACTCGATTTCCGTATTCCCATGATCCGCTTTTCCCGAAAAAACTCACAATTCTTTTAGACAGAGACAGTAACAATACGAAAAGAGGCTAAAGCGGTTTCGCTTAACTTAGTAGTTCACTGAAATTCTACATGACATTTTTGACGGGGAATAACATAACAATGAAAATAATGGTATATTAATGTAAGGGCCTAATCTGAAACCATTAGATTGGACATATATTATTTATTTCTATGGAGAGTGATGGCATCACGTGAGATTTACCAAAAGCATTCCTAATATGTTTACACTGGGAAATTTATTTTGCGGATTTTTATCAGTCGGATTTGCTGCTAACGGACAATTCAACAATGCAGCAGTGTTAATTTTAATAGGAATGATGCTCGACAGTATGGATGGAAGATTAGCGAGAATGCTGAAGGCCGATAGTGCTCTTGGCAAAGAGTTAGATTCCCTTGCAGATATCGTAACATTCGGAGTTGCACCTTCCTTTTTAGTATATTATACATATTTCTTTCAATTTGAATTAATAGGACTCGCCATAGCAGGCTTGTTTCCTTTGTTTGGGGCATACCGCCTTGCAAGATTCAATATCAGCTCGGGTAAATCTTCAATCAATTATTTTATCGGAGTCCCGATTACGGCTGCAGGTGGAATTATGGCCATCTTAACTTTGTTTGGTGACAAGATTCCTAATATAGTGACCACGGTGATATTTACGGGCTTATGTTTTCTGATGGTCAGTAAAATAAGGATTCCCAGTCTTAAAGAAGTCCCGCTTCCTAAATATGGAACTATTGTCACGCTGTTTCTCGGGTGTCTATTGTTTCTTTTATACAAAGGGACCTATGGCCAGTCGCCTTATCTTATTTACATTGCAGCACCCTTGTACATTGCTTATTTAGCGTACCGCTTTGTTAAAGGAAAACACAATAAAGATATTGACTAGATTTATGCCTTCTTAGGATGCTGAGCACGCATCCTTTTTTGCGTTTCATGACCGGGATGAGACAGAATTACATTTTTATTAAGAAATCAACTTTTCAGTCGAGTACAATTAAATAGAAAATGTGAAATACTATGGAGGCGGCTATGAGAAAGATTGTGTTATCAAATGGTAAAACGGTTGAGGTAGAGTGTTTAAGCTGTGCATTAACAAGCGGGGAATTAGAACCGGATGGCGGAGTTTTGGCCGAGACTCCTTTTTTTCACGCTCATCAGGATGCTGCTTACCCTATAGAAGGTCTGGTCATTTTAGCATCAAAACGTCATATTAAATCATTTGATGAGTTAACAGAGGAAGAGAGAATGGATTATATCAGCCTTTTGTCCTCAATCCGAAGCGCACAAAGACGGGCTTTAGGAATCGAATATGTGTATTACTTTTATAACGAAGATACCACACACCATTTTCACACATGGATGGTGCCCAGGTACGAATGGATGAACGATTTCGGCCGTTCAGTAGAATCTCTGCGCCCTGTATTGCTTCATGCGAGGAACCACTTAAACAATGAAGAAAATAATAAAAAGGTCATAGCAGCGTTAACGGCTCTTAGGCAGGAATTATCTCCATCTATGGAAGAGGAAAAGAGATGATTGTTCTTAGGTCCGATTACTTAACCGTTAGAACATTGCAGCCTGAAGATAAATATATGCTGGCAAATTGGCTGTCTGATCCCGTTGTATTGACATATTACGAAGGCAGAGATAACCCGTTTGATATAGCAAAAGTAGAAGAGAAGTTTTATGGGCACAAAAACGAACATACTCCCTGCATGATTGAGTACGGGAACAAAGTGATTGGCTACATACAATTTTATCCTTTAAACAATGGTGATAAAAAGAATTATGGATATGGGGAATCTGAGTTTATTTTCGGCATGGATCAGTTTATTGGAGAAGCGGAGTATTGGAATAGAGGAATTGGAAAGCACCTGGTCAAATCCATGGCAGATTATTTAATCAAACAAAAGCAAGCATCCAGAGTTGTGATGGATCCGCAAACTTGGAATGCCAGGGCGATAAATTGCTATGAAAAAGCAGGATTTAAAAAGGCCAGGCTTCTCCCCAAAAACGAATGGCACGAGGGAGAGTACCGTGACTGCTGGCTGATGGTATATACAGCATGAAAGGGATGGCCTTCAGTTGTTTATGGAAAGGAGTAAACTGCTATGAGTACCGAAACGGCGTATCGTATTAATGAAAATCTAATGATTTCAGAGAAGATATTAAAATGCTGGGATGCTATTTTTGTTCCGGATTATGATTTTTTCTACTTTGAAACCATCAACCAAATAAACAAAGTCTTTCCAGGAGATGTATTGATTTATTCTAAAGAAGAGCTTATTAACGATCATGTTTTATGTAATATAGATAATAGATGCGCCTTTAAAACATGGAATGTAAACAGCATTGCAAAGTTTGCCGCAATCGTGCCAAACTCTCATTTTTCTATATTGGCAGATGCCCAAAAAGCAGAAATATTATATGAACAATGGAGGCTGAGGCGTGGCCTCATATGGGAATATGAGTGGATCAAAGCCATCTTGAAAAAAGCAGGGACCATGCTTGGGGATATCTGTCTGACAATCTTTGAAGAGAATGCATTTGAAACACCTGAAGGAAAAATGGCAGCCATTCAGAGAACCCTATGGGACAGGATTCCATTTTCAGTAAAAACATTATTTTTTACTGAAATTGCAAAATCAGAGTCTGATTCCATTTCTTTATGGTCCCAGCTATCAATAAAAGAAAAAAATAGGATAGAAAACACGTTTCCTCATATTTTCAATCACTTACACTCATTTGCAGAAAAAAATGGTCCTAACTGTTTGGCAGCGGCAATCGCAGGTGCTACCGTTAATAAGGACTGGACAGATTGGATTAGTAATCAATGGCTGCAGTCAAAAGAGACGTTTCCGCTCTTATTAGCTCAAGGGGCTATAGCAAGATATTGAACGATCCCGGTATAACGGATGAAATTCAAGAAAATGACATCCTTGTATGGTCCAATCGGGAAGGAATAGCTGCACAACGCATCTTTTTGTCTTGGGAACGGTGCTGCATTCAACAAAAATTCTCAGGTCATGTTCTGCCCTAGACAGCTTACAAAAATAGAATCTCTGCTTGAGGAATGGCACTGGATCGTTGAAGGCGGCGGCAGCTTGTCCATTTTCAGAAAAGGCTTGAAAAGATGCTTTAGTGGATGAGAACTACATAGAATTATTCTGGATTGCTGACTAAAGCTCCGCAAAGTAAAAGGATATCGTCGCAGATGCTTCTTTGAACGTGATCATTTTGACAGTTTTTATATTCATCAAGTAAGTTGCCAAGTTCTTTTAAGAATATTAAACGCTCTATTTCATCTACCATTTTCAAGTTCTCCTCTGCCTAGAATTTACCCATGCCTGGTAAGCGTACATGTTAGCTCTATTTGTTAAAAAACTTAAATCGTCCGCTTTGCTTGTGATTATTATATGCAGACAGGCTTCTTTCATTCTATGAAAGGGGATGTTTTACACCTCGGCACGAACTAGATCCTATAGCTCTGATGCAGTTGTGAATCAGCAATTATTCTCAGGCTAAAGTAGTAGATAAAATTCATCCTGCGAAGAAATTTATATATATTATACTAATAAGGCAGCATGCGTTTCCCCTCCACTTCATCATAAAATTGACCATCCACTTGTATTAACCTAAATAAAGTTGTATACAGGTATGTCATTTTCCCTGTTGAGGCCAGGAGTCTTCTGAAAATGAGGCTAATGATGCTTTGGAAAATCCAATTGAATATTCCTTCGAACATAGGATTGTAAGAGGAGTTATGATGAGAAGAAAAGATAAGGGAATTAATGGAAAAATCGAAAATACCCCTCTCAATTAAGAGATGGGGCTTTTCCTTTGTAAAATCTGGTTGTATTTTAGTATATACCCGTAAGCCTTACTTTATAAGCACATTCTATCCTTTTCCCTTTAGGTTTTGAAGGTAGTAGAACCCTAACAACCACATAATTTCTGCCGAGTTAATGCCTTAGTCCACATTTTATCTAGCCTAATGTTTCTTTGTTCCTAAATCTCATCTAGTCAGATTATGAATAAAGGAGGCGGCATCACATGGTTTATAACTCTTATGAGAGCAGCTGATTAGATTAAATCAGGAGGCATTTGAAAAGGAAGCGGTATTTAAAGAGACATATTAGTTAGTCGACAGAAACTCAGGATGCAAGGGTGAGTTACGTAAGTTTAGATGTATCAAGGGGAAGAGTCTTATCGGCTAAGCAAGCTTGTTTTATTAAAGGGGCGGTGAGGAATTACCTGCTGATATGAAATGCCTATAGTCTGAGTGAATCTGCGAAGATGGGTTCAAGCAAAAAAAAAACGCCAGCTGGCGTTTTTTTTGCCTTAGCGGCCGTGTTTATTTTTTCTGTGATGATTATTCTGATAATTATTATGTTGTCCATTCTGTGATTGTCCGTTGTCATCATTACCTGTCATATTTCTTACAGCCTGAACAACAGAATTGGTTGCTTGGGAAAGAGCGCCCATAATGCCGCCCTGTTCATCATTACGGCCATTATTATTGTGATTTGCCATTGTTCTCACCTCCTATTTCTAACATGCGTTATTCATAAAAGGTCTATTCCAGCATTAAAATCCCTAATATGGCACAATGTACCCAAAGTAGTAAATGAGAGCCCCTATGAGTCCTCACAACCATTAAAGTCTGCGCATCTTAAAAGGGACGGCACTCGTGACCGCCCGGAATGGTTATTCTTTTATCTTAATTTTAGATGGATTATTTATTTTGTACCGGATATCTTTGTTAAGTTTCCTATCAACGATTTTAGCATCAAATGTTAAGGAATTCCCTGGCTCGAGCTCTAGTTTTTTTAATGTTTTACTATACCCGCACCAAGCTTCTCCTACTTCTAATGGGGAATCCCCAATGATTCGCACCTGTTCCAATATTATGATTTCTTCCTCCGTCTCATTGAAATGATTGTATTTGGTCGAGAATTCTTTAATAGCAGCTTCAAATGATACTTTATCTGCAGGCAGGTCGAGGGCTGGTTTTTGCTGTTTCTTTTCCTTTTTTGCCTTAGGTTCTTTTCTTGCTTTTAGCTGTGAAATATCTCCTTCTTGAACGGGTTCAGAGGCAGATTGCTCGCCTGCCGATACAGTTTCACTGATGTTTAGAACAGAGTCTCTGCCAAATGAGGGACTTTGCATTTCCTTTAAATAAGCTGGATGCACACAATGCAGAGCATCGTTTTCAAATGAAACAACAGCAGTCTCATGGTCTCCGCTGACTTCATAGCCTGAAATAGCCACGGTATATACAGAGTTTTCCCTTTTATAGAGAAAATCTTTCTTAGCTGACTTAGCCGATGCGGACATCAATCCCCAATTCTTTAACTTTAATGAGTAATCCTGATCATCTTCGAATTTGTAATAATCGCCTCTAGGCGGAATTGTAGTAAACATATGTATCCTCCTTTACCATACACCTATTGTACAAGAAAAACCGAAAAAGAAAAAAATACATGCAGAAATTTCGTCCATAGGGATCTAAAATATGAGGAAATGGATCAAATTGTATAGGATTCCTCTGCCTGCTAGGAGAATTATTACGAAAGCTTTTTTTCACTATTGTTCTACACCCCCTTTTTGCTTCCTCTCTTGCAATTTGGGTTTTTAACTAAATAACCTGGCGATACGTAAAACAAAATCCATGAGGTTCTCAAATTCTGCACTCATTTCCTCCTTCATTATACTTACACAGGAATTCTTGTCTAACAGCATTTCCTTATTGAGAACTCAGGAAGTATCAACCGGGAAAGTGCATCAATACCACACATTGGGCAGCCACCCGGGTTAACCACCTATCAAAAAACGATGTATCGATATTTATATATTCCTTTGCTGGCAAAATCCAGGTCAGCTATCAGATTTTAGGGGGTGTCTGTTAAAAACAATCTGGATGACCGCTTTAATTGCTGTTTTCCTTAATTATGTTTATTGAGAGGCATTCTTGTTCACTTTTTTAAATGGAAGTTTTCTTTTTTTATCTAAGGGTATCAAAAGGGTAAAAAACTGGAGGTTTAATTTACAATGGACAACTTTGATTCTTTAATTCGCAGATACCTAAACCTTCATGATAATGCCTTCTACCTTGCTTCCCAGCTGAGCGAAGTGAATAAAGTATTAGCAGATATAGAAGAAACGTTAAAAAAGTCGCTTCATGGTAAAAGGTTTACTGACACAGAGGGCAGGCGGGGAGTCATTCGTACGGGTTCTGATTACGGCAGGACGGAGAGTGAGGAAGACTTTAAGGCCAGCGTTACCCAAAGTGAGAACAAAATTCACCTGGTGTATGACGACGGTAAAATTTCGTATGTTTCATTAAGTACACTTAGAAACCTTAATCTGGAATAGAACTGTCCCGGCAGTTCTCTTTTTTATTGCTTAAGCTCTGTTAAACATGGCTGTTGATTGCAGCTAGCAGGCACTCGCTTTCCGCGGGCGTTCCGGGAGCCTCCTCGGCATTGATGCCTGTGGGGTCTCCCTTGTCCCGCTTTTCCCGCAGGAGTCTCGCATATCCGTTCCAATCAACATCGTGCAAAATCAACATTGACCTTTAACATAGCCATTGCTTAAATAAATTTATCGTTCAACATACTAACCCGTATGATTCTCTGACCTTGATAGAATGCCTGTGTTTCTATCTGAAAAACAGTCATCTTCTTGTTTTTTCACTGTTTCAAGGTTTTAGTTTTTTAGGGACAGGGTAGGGAAAAAGTTATAAGGAATTTATAGAAATAATGGAAGGATGATGCCGCTTGCCGAATAGCATCCATGTAACAGTAAATGGAGTAGAGACACCTGCTCAATTAGATCAGACTATTCTTCAGTTTTTAACAGAAAGCTCTATTGAAATCCCACACGTCTGCTATCATCCTGCTCTTGGAGCAATCGAAACGTGCGATACCTGTATTGTTTCAGTAAATGGAGAATTAGTAAGGTCATGTTCAACAAAATTGAAGCCGGGGGACCGGATTGATACAATCTCACCTGATGTAAAGCAGTCCCAGACGATGGCTATGGACAAAATTCTGTATAATCACGAGCTGTATTGTACAGTCTGTGACTACAATAATGGCGGCTGTGAGGTACATAATACGGTTAAAGCCATGAAAATCAATCATCAAAGCATTCCATTTGACCATAAACCATATGAAGAAGATAATTCACATCCTTTCTACAGATACGATCCGGATCAATGCATCCTATGCGGCCGTTGTGTTGAGGCCTGCCAGGATCTTCAGGTTACCGAAACACTAAGGATTGACTGGGATCGTGAACGCCCGCGGGTTATCTGGGATGACGATGTTCCAATTAATGAATCGTCATGTGTTTCTTGCGGCCACTGTTCAACTGTTTGTCCATGTAACGCCATGATGGAAAAAGGAATGGTCGGTGAAGCCGGGTTCCTTACAGGGATCGCCAAGCAGACACTCCGCCCAATGATAGAAATTACTAAGGGTGTAGAAACTGGATATGGCTCTATTCTTGCGATTTCAGATATGGAATCGGCCATGCGTGACGAGCGCATTAAGAAGACCAAGACGGTTTGTACCTATTGCGGAGTTGGGTGCAGCTTTGACGTATGGACTAAGGATCGGGAAATTTTAAAAGTAGAGCCTCAGATGAAGGCCCCTGCAAATAATATCTCCACCTGTGTCAAGGGGAAGTTTGGCTGGTCATTCGTTAACAGTGAGGAGCGCCTTACAAAACCGCTTATCCGTGAAGGAGATTCGTTCAGGGAAGCTGAGTGGGAAGAAGCGCTTGCCTTGATTGCTGGTAAGTTCACAGAGATCAAGGATAAGTATGGACCACAGTCAATGGGCTTTATCACGTCATCCAAATGTACAAATGAAGAATCCTATTTAATGCAGAAATTAGCCAGGGGCGTGATAGGTTCAAATAATGTGGATAACTGTTCTCGGTACTGCCAGACTCCGGCAACTGTCGGGCTTCTGCGTACGGTGGGGCATGGCGGGGATTCTGGTTCCATTAAAGACATTGCAATGTCCGAACTGGTAATTATGATTGGGACTAATACATCGGAGTCACACCCGGTTCTTTCTACAAGGATCAAACGGGCCCAGAAGCTGCATGGCCAGAAAACCATTGTAGCCGACCTCCGAAAGCACGAAATGGCTGACCGTGCCGACTTGTTTATTCGTCCAAAACCAGGATCAGATATCGTCTGGCTTTCAGCAGTCACTAAATACATCATCGATATGGGCTGGGCTGATGAAGATTTTATTCATGAAAAAGTAAATGGATACGACCAGTTTGTTGCAAGCCTTCAAGGGTTCACACTAGGCTATGCAGAGGATCAGACCGGCCTATCAAGAGAGACCTTAATCCAAATTGCAACTGCCATATATGAGGCAAAAACCACCTGCATTCTGTGGGCCATGGGTGTGACGCAGCATATAGGAGGGTCTGATACAAGCACAGCCATTTCCAACCTCCTTCTTGTAACCGGCAACCATGCGAAACCTGGAGCAGGGGCTTATCCGCTGCGAGGCCACAATAACGTCCAGGGTGCCAGCGATTTTGGCAGTGCGCCGGCAAACATGCCCGGATACGAGCGGGTGGACGATCCTGTTGTCCGGCAGAAGTATGAGCAGGCATGGGGAACAAGCCTGCCTGAGCAGCCAGGTCTAAATAATCATGAAATGGTAGAAGCGATCCATGATGGAAAGCTTAAAGCGATGTACCTTAAGGGCGAAGACATGGGCATTGTAGATTCCAATATAAATCATGTTCACTCAGCCTTTGAAAAGCTAGATTTCTTTGTAGTACAGGATATTTTCTTAACTCGTACAGCAGAATTCGCAGACGTAGTACTGCCTGCAGCTCCAAGCTTTGAAAAAGAAGGGACATTTACAAATACTGAACGAAGAATACAGCGTTTGTACCAGGTCTTTGAGCCGCTTGGCGATTCAAAACCAGACTGGCAGATCATAATGGCCGTTGCCAACCGCCTCGGTGCCGGATGGAATTATGAACACCCTAGCGAGATCATGGATGAAGCAGCAAAGCTTTCACCGATTTATGCTGGCGTTACTTACGAAAGGCTCGAGGGGTATAAAAGCCTGCAGTGGCCGGTTGCTCCGGATGGAACGGATTCACCGGTTTTATATACGGAAGGATTTAATTTTCCAGATGGAAAAGCTAATTTGTTTCCGGTGAAGTGGTCCATTCCTCTGCAATTCCCGGAAGAGTATGACATTCATGTAAATAACGGACGTTTGCTTGAGCACTTCCATGAAGGAAATATGACGTATAAATCAAAAGGGATTTCGTCCAAAACACCAAAGGTATTCCTTGAAGTCTCTCCCGAACTGGCCGCTGAAAGAGGACTTAGGGATGGCACACTTGTTAGGCTGACATCGCCATTTGGCAGTGTGAAAGTAGAGTGCCTGATTACAGACCGTGTTCAAGGGAAAGAGGTCTATCTTCCAATGAATGATTCCGGCGACGCAGCCATCAATCTTTTGACCAGCAGTGAAGCGGATAAAGATACTGATACACCTGCGTATAAGGAAATCAACGCAAAAATGGAAATATTGCGGCAGGAAGGTGTAAGTCCGCTTCCTAGAATTAACCATAGAAATGGAAATCCTCAGCCTCAGATTGGCGTACAGGTTCAGAAGAAATGGGCCCGCAAGGATTACGTTTTCCCAGGCGATCTGGTTAAAAAAGGAGCGGAAGCATTATGGCAAAAGCGATAAGATCGGTTCAGCGGATAGAAATCACAGAAGAACAAAAAAGACAGCAGGACCTTGAAGAGGTGCAGAATGCTCTTATCGATAGTAAGGATAGCATATTGGAAGTTCTGCAGACACTGAACCATATGCAGGAACGCGGGGTACTATCACTAGTGAGCGCCCTATTTGGACAAGGTGATAAGGTAATGGATATCCTTGTTAAGAAAGCCGATACACCTGAAACGGCTAATACTCTTAAGAACCTTCTGCTTATGGTCGGTGTTCTCGGAACTCTAAATGTCCAGCAGCTTGAACCGATCCTGCTCAAAGTAAATGCAGGGATTGCAAGAGTGGCAGACGAAAAAGATTCACAAGAAAAGACGGGGATATTCGATCTTATGCGGTCTTTGAGAGATCCAGAAATCAACCGTTCCATTACTTTAATGCTCAACTTCTTAAAAGGGATGGGACAGGAAACAGAGAGTCTGGAAAGAACGACTCAGCTTCCTGAAAACCAGCTCCAACACCGGACTCCCAATCATCAATTAAAATAGCTGTTGGGACAAGCGGCATACCATTATGGTGTGCTGTTTGTTTTATATATACAAACCATTGATAATAGAATTATTGAAAAATGGAAATAAAGTAAAATAAATGCGCGAGATGAAAAGGGGGATGGCAGTCTTGAAACCAGTAGAGGTCAAAAGAAAGATCATGAAGCACCATAACGGCCGCATTCAGGTTTTAGAGGATACGATTGTGTCCGAATACACAGTCACCGTCAAAATAAATGGGCAGGAATTCGTAACGATGGTGTGCACGCCCCAATACATAGAAGACATGGTAATCGGTTATATGGCTTCAGAAGGTGTGATCAAAGAATACAGCGATATTGAGGAAATCTGGGTCCAGGAAAAAGAAGGCTTCGTACATGTGAAAACTTCTAAAATCAACCCGTATTATCAGGATTTTTCAGGCAAAAGGTATATTACCTCCTGCTGCGGAATGAGCAGACAGGGATTTGTTTTTGTAAATGATGCGCTCACCGCGAAAAAAATGAAAGATGCAACGGCAGAGCTTCAGGTTGAGGACTGTTTCCGGCTGATGTCTGATATGCAGAATGAGGCAGATACCTTCAAAAATACAGGCGGTGTCCATAATGCAGCACTGTGTGACGTAAATGGCATTATTTTAAGCCGAATGGATATCGGAAGGCACAATGCATTAGATAAAATATATGGCCACTGCCTTAAAAACCAAATAACAATTAAAGATAAAATCATTGTTTTCAGCGGTAGGATATCTTCAGAGATTCTGTTGAAAGTAGCTAAAATAGGCTGCGGAATTGTCTTATCCAAATCCGCACCAACTGAATTGGCGCTCGAGCTTGCAGATCATCTGGAAATCACCACAGTTGGTTTTATCAGAAATAATTCACTCAACATCTATACGCACCCTGAACGAATCAAAAACCTCCAAATGTGATTGCGTTTTTGCAGAGAGAAATAGGGGTAATTTCAATTAAACAGCTTTCAAATAACCATCATTCAAGGAGGCGGGAGGATGCTTACATTTCTCCAAAGTAAAGATGAATTCACGATTGCAGTAGAATTCGACGGGAAAGCAACGGAGGAAGATGCAAAAAAACTGGATCAATTTGTGGAGCAGCGATATAGTGAGCAAACTCATTTTAATATATTGGCTGTGATGCACGGAGTAGAAGGATCAACCCTTCGAGGCTTGGTACATGGACTTAAATTTGATGCGAAGCGCTGGAAACAATTCAACAAATTCGCTGTCATAAGTGAAAAAAATTGGCTGAAGAACGCAGCGGAACTGGGAAATATCCTCCCAGGAATTAAATCCGAGCATTTTAATAAAAACCAGATTGAAGAAGCATGGGATTGGGTCATGAAATAAGGTTACTGCCCCCACTGGAAATAATAGCGGACAGGGGTGTCCAGCTATTTTTCTTTTCAGGAACTAAATGGTGAGTGATTCATAAGTTTACATATGTAGAAAAAATAAGGAACTGCCTTGACCGTAATCCCTTCCTTCCACTTAATGGGGGGACTAACGCTTTAATCAAGTTGTGTCTGTCTTTTCAATGATAAAGGACGTTTTCAAGCCGGTGGATACAAATTTTGTCCTTCATCGCCCTGATGAAGGACAACTTTCATGAACTCATTAATTGATTTCGTCCTTCATTGACTTTATGAAGGACGTTTTAAGGCCGCCGGATACAAATTATGTCTTTCATCACCCGGATGAAGGACATTTTCATGAAGTCATTAATTGATTGCGTCCTTCATTGCCTTTATGAAGGACGTTTTAAGGCCGCCGGATACAAATTATGTCCTTCATCACCCGGATGAAGGACATTTTCATGAAGTTATTAATTGATTTCGTCTTTCATTGCCTTTATGAAGGACGTTTTAAGGCCGCCGGATACAAGTTTTGGCCTTCATCGCACAGTTGAAGGACATTATCACGAACGCATTCACCTGATTTTGTCTTACATCAGCTTTTTAAATGTGTTTTCACTGCCTTGGGTAGGTTTGTCCTTTATAACAGAAAGAAAGTAGAGATAACGCGAACTCATTTTCTAATCTTTATCCTTTTTCGCCCTTAAAGACCTTGCCCAGATAGTCAATACATTACTGAAGGGTGGTTCTATCTTCCGTTATCCATATTGTCGCTGAAAATTTCTGCCGTTATAAGAGAATTCCTTGGCTGCTACAAAACATAACAGTTTAATAGGTTGACAATTAGTCAGAACCGCAGTTATTTCCCAACATTTTTTCAAAAAGGTTCACATACTCTTCTGTCGACACACACCTCGATAAGTAAAATTGAGATATACCGGCTAATTCCGTTCAAACTCTCTTTTAGGGAGCCACGTTTAAGAAACTCTCCGCTCTTATATTTTGTAGCTTTATTCGTTTAGTCGAGAGTAAAACGTAAGTCTATTCTCCTGATTTATTACTAGAGTTTGTTCTTGGTATAGGCCAGAGGATGCGTGTAGTTTTGATAATTTACCCAAAAAGTTTTTATTGAAAAATCCACTAATGACAAGCCTTCTGTAATTGTTCTGTAAAAAGATTGTAAAAAATGTATTGATTAATCTATAAATACATATATAATAAAGACTAAATCTTCAGATTATTCAAAAAGGGGGCATTTGTGAATGAGAAAAAAGTTTTCGTTTCTCTTAGTTTTAGTACTTGCTTTAAGCACGTTTCTTGCAGCGTGTAGCGGAAAAGACACCTCATCAACTACGCCAAAGGATGAAAAAGACGGTGATAAACCGGCAGCTGAGGCTAAAGAGCAGGTGTTGAACCTGATTGCAGGTTCCGAGATTCCATCTATGGATTCAACTCTTGCGACTGACTCTGTATCTTTCAATGTTATGAACAATGTTTACGAGGGTCTATACCGCTTAGACCAGAAAAATGAGCCGACACTTGGTATGGCAGCTGAAGAGCCTCAAGTAAGTGCTGATGGAAAGACGTACACTTTTAAACTTCGTGATGCAAAATGGTCTAATGGAGACTCTGTTACAGCACAAGATTTTGTTTTTTCGTGGAGACGTGCTGTAGATCCTGCTACAGCAGCTGAGTATGCTTACATGCTTTATGATGTGAAAGGTGCAGAAGAAATCAACTCTGGCAAGGCTAAACCTGACACTCTAGGAATTAAGGCAATTGATGATAAAACACTTGAAATCACTTTGAAAAACAATATTCCTTATTTTAAATCCTTACTATCATTTGCGACTTTCTTCCCTGAAAATGAAAAATTCGTTAAAGAACAGGGTAAAAACTATGCTCTAGAAGCAAACACTGCAGTTTACAATGGTCCTTTCACTTTAAGCGAATGGAAACATGAACAAAGCTTCCAGCTTAAGAAAAACCCTACATATTGGGATAGTGCAGCTGTAAAGCTTGAAACAATCAACTTCAATATTGTTAAAGACACAGCAACTGGTGTTAACCTTTACGAAACGAAAAAAGCTGACCGTGTCGGTCTGACTGCTGAATTTGTTGATAAATACAAGGCTGATCCAAACTTTGGAACTTCAGAAGATACTGCAGTTTACTTCCTTCGATTAAATGAAAAGAACAAAGTACTTGCAAACAGAGATGCACGTAAAGCCTTTGACATGGCTTGGGATAAACAGGCATTTGTCGATGTAATCCTTAACAACGGATCTAAGCCGGCTAATTACCTTGTTCCTGGCAGCTTCACATCAGGTCCGGACGGTAAAGACTTCCGTGAAACAAATGGAGATCTTTCTAAATACGATGTTGAAGAAGCTAAAAAGCTTTGGGCAAAAGCTAAAAAAGATGCTGGATTCGACAAAGTTACTCTAGAAATGCTTAACTATGACGATGACAGCTCCGCAAAAATTGGTCAGTACATTAAGGAACAACTAGAAACAAATCTAGAAGGCTTAACCATTACACTTAAGCCACAGCCATTTAAGCAAAAACTTGATCTTGAATCTAAAGGTAATTATGACTTCTCATTCGCTGGATGGGGTCCTGACTACCAAGATCCAATGACTTTCATCGATATGTTCGTAACAGATGGAGCTCACAACCAAATGGGCTACTCTAACCCTAAATATGACAAGCTGGTTGCTGATGCTAAAGGTCCGCTTCTTTCAGACCTTGATGCTCGCTGGAAAGCTCTATTAGATGCCGAAAAGATCCTAATGGATGATGCTGCAATCTCTCCTATGTACCAAAGAGGTGTTGCATTCCTTCAACGTGAATATGTAAAAGGAATTGTTGAACATCCATTCGGTGGAGATTTCGGTTACAAGTGGGCTCATATCGAGTAATGACCGGAAGTTAAATGAAAATAGAAAGAGTATGTGTATATCACATACTCTTTCTATTTGTTAAAATAATGCGTGTGTCATCGGGGGTCAATGAACTGATAAGATACACATTGCAGCGGATACTGTATATGCTAATCACTTTATTTATTATTGCCTGAAAAATCAGGATAGACTGACACCTGAGCAGGTAACGATCATCAATGCAAAATATGGCCTAAATGATCCGCTTCCAGTTCAATATGAACCTATCAAATTTAGCAAAGGGTGATCTGGGTCTGTCATTCCAGTATGATAACAGGTCGGTTTCTCTGCTGATATCTGATAGGATAGGACCTTCCGCACAGCTGGGGCTTCAGGCGCTGATTCTGTGTTCTGCAGTTGGATTACTTCTTGGTATTATTGCTGCCGTCAAACATAATACAATCTAGGATTACGGATCTACTTTTCTAGCGGTACTTGGTATTTCGATACCAGCTTTTGTATTTGCTGGCTTTTTGCAGTATATTCTTGGAGTTAAGCTCCATCTGCTGCCAGTTGCTTTATGGGAAGGCTTTAGCTATACCATTATGCCGACAATAGCCCTTTACGGTTTTGTAATTGCCAGCATTTCCCGTTTTATGAGAACAGAGCTGCTGGAAGTATTAGGGTCTGATTATATTTTACTTGCTAAAGCAAAAGGGATTAATGGAAACAACATTATCCTAAAACACGCTATAAGGAATGCCTTAATCCCCGTTATTACGATAATTGGTCCACTCGCAGTCAATACAATGACTGGTTCCTTAGTAATTGAAAGGATATTTGGTATTCCAGGTTTGGGAGAACAATTCCTACGCTCTATTAATATGAACGACTACACGGAGATAATGGGGACCACAATTTTTTATAGTGCACTTTTTGTTTTTATTACTTTTATTGTCGATGTGCTATATGGGTAGTTGATCCGAGGATCCGTCTAGCTGCAAATAGGGGTTGCCTTAGTACGTTGTTTAAAAGACCAGACTGCTGATTATCTCCATACCATATACACCGGTCGAAGCTCTATAGAAATTTTATAAAAATTCCCCTAGAATCTTTAAGCTAGGGATTTTCTTATTTTAGTAGAAGGGTTGTTGAGCGATATAGTACAGTTGTTAGGATGTAGTCGCTTTCTATATACATTGACAAGTAAACAGGGACAATGAAAATGAAAAGTCTAGGAGGCAAGCTGGAACCAAAAAGTATATCTTATTTACGAAGACGAGCAGGAGGTTGAGGCATACATATGGTTAATAATTGGGAAACGAGAATGGTTGATACAGACAGGGGAATCTTTGAAGTTTTCTTCAAAGGTGAGGGGCCGCCGCTATGTGTGACTCATACCTATTCTGAATTTAATGCAACTGGAGATTTATTTGCAGATACGTTTACTAAAAAAAATCAGGTCTTCCTGGTAAACCTAAGGGAAGCAGGAAGATCAGCGAAAGTGATAGAACCATACCAGCTGAGTATGATCGAAACAGTATTTGATCTGGAGGCGGTGAGAGAAGCACTAGGCTTTACTTCCTGGCATTTTGCCGGCCATTCTACGGGAGGGATGATTGGTCTGTTATATGGAGTATGGTCATCAGCCTCTTTAGATTCGCTCATAGTTGTAGGGACGGCGGCGAGGGAATATTCCAATTCATCATCGAAGTGTATTTATCATCGGAACCATCCAAAATATACAAAAATGCAGGAGTTAATTGAACGTCTGAAGCTTACCGGTCTTTCGAATGAAGAACGCAGCTCCATTACCCGCGAAAGAAACTGTTTATCCTTGTATCAACCAGAGAACTATGACCTATATTTTAATACTCAAGTTCGTAAAAAAATGGCCGCTTCACGAATGGATTATTTTAATAGAGAACTAGTTATTTATGACATAACTAAAAAACTGCATAGAATAACTGTTAAAACACTTATACTATGTGGCAAGCACGATGTCCAATGCCCGCTTCCTTTTTCTGAGGAAATACAATTACTAATTCCGGGGTCCATACTTAAAGTCTTTGAAGAGAGTAACCATTACCCCTTCCTGGAAGAAGCAGAGTTATTCCGTAAAGAAATTAACAGTTTTTTAAGCACCATTTAATTCCCTAATAAGGTACTAAATAGGTGTCAGATTAAACGCTTTTTACATCAAAAAAGCGAAGTGAGTTTATGGAAACAAAGCAGCGGAGTTGAAACGGGGATTCTATAATTACAAATTATCGGCCCCAGGCTGATCAAAAAGGATAAAATTTCAGAATCGAACATAAGACAAGAAAATCGAGCAGAAGACAAAAAATCGTGCTTAAACGAAAATAGCCGAGCATATAATCAAAAAATCGTGCTTAAACGAAAATAATCGAGCATATAATCAAAAAATCGTGCTTAAATGAAAAAATCTAGTAAAAGCCTTAAAGGGAACAAGGAAGCGGCGGATGCAAAGTGCGGAAATAGAGAAAGCATCCCATTCGAAAGAAACTGTCTTTCCTAGAATAAACTAGAAACCTTTGATCTATATACTATTCCAGAGTTCATAAAAAACTGGCAGCAGCACAAATGGATTATTTTATTAGGGAACTCGGTTCTTGTCTCCAAACATACCAACTGCAGTAACAGTATGACCAATGGCAAAAGCGCCCCAGCGAGAGGCGCTTTTCTTATTACTTTTCTTCATTAAGGGGCACTTCAGTTATAGATGAGCGGGTATTAGCCAGATTGTCTATGCTGGCGCGGATATTGCCTTTTCCAGAAAGGTTTTCCAGGAGTTCCCGGACATCCAGCCCAGAGGAGGCTTTCAGCGATTCCTGCATGGTTGACATGAGATTCGTGGCGTAGGATGTTATTTTGTTGGCACCTCCGCTGGATGAATCACTGCCCGTGTCGACCACAGTGATTTTATCGATATTAGCAAGGGGGCTGGCGACTTCTTTAGCATATTGAGGAAGCATTTTGAGAACCATGTCGAGAACTGCCGCCTGGCCGAATTGTTCGAAGGCTTCAGCTATTTTTCGCTTAGCTTCTGCTTCAGCTAATCCCTTAAGACGGATTACTTCAGATTCTGCCTCACCTTTTGCTCGCTCCGCATCGGCTTTTGCGAGTCCATCTACACGGACCCTTTCTGCCTCTGCTTTTGCCATTGCTTCAACCCGGTATTTGTCTGCATCTGCTTCTGCCATTTGTTTGGATTTACTGGCAGCAGCCGCTTGCTCCACGGAATAACGGTCGGCATCGGCTTTCTTTTTAACTTCTGAATCGTATTGTCGTTCACGGCGGAGAATTTCTTTTTCTTCAAGCTCAATCTGCTTCTGCCGTTCTATGATCCGGACCTGCATTTCCTGCTCGGTGACTTCCTGTTTAGCGCGCGCGGTTTCCAGATCGTATGCCTGGTCAGCACGGGCTTTTGCGATGTCCTGTTCCCGACGGTACTCGGCTGTTTTTAATTTATTTATTTTTTCAGCTTCCGCAATTTCGGTAGCCCGTTCCAGTTCAGATCGTTTTGCATTTTTATCAGCCTCAGCGCGCTTGATACGCGTCTCTTTATCGGCTTCTGCCGTTGCTATATCTGCATCCCTTTTTACCTGGGCAATCCTTGGCTTACCTAATGATTCTAGGTAGCCATTCTTATCACGCACATCTTTAATCGTGAACGAGACGATGATCAGCCCCATTTTTGCGAGGTCCTGCGAGGCAACCCGCTGGACTTCCTGGGAGAATTTTTCACGGTTTTTATAAATTTCCTCAACTGTCATGGAGCCAAGGATTGAACGGAGATGTCCTTCCAATACTTCACGTGCTTCTCCTTCACGGTCTTCCTTTGTTTTTCCAAGAAATTGTTCGGCAGCTGTAGCTATTTCTCCTATGGAACCGCCGATCTTGATTATTGCCGTTCCATCCGCCATGACTGGAACGCCTTGTTCTGTATAAACCTCTGGAGTTGTGACTTCTAGTTTACTGGAAAGCAGGCTTAACGGTTTAGCCTGCTGGAAAATAGGAAGAATAAATGCTCCTCCGCCCCTGATAATTTTAATCCGGTTGCCTGCGTCATCCGTGTGTACGTTTTTTCCGCCTAAATAGCTGCCAGTTACAATCAGCGCTTCATCGGGACCGGCCGTACGGTATTTTTTGATAAAAACACCAATGATCGCTAATAGAATAAAAACGACTAAAGCTGCAACAATCCAAATGAAATCCATTCGTAGACCTCCTTAAAATAGTGGTTCGTATTCTTTTACTACTAAAACACCTTTCTCCACATCTATCACTAAAATTTGTGAACCTTCCTTTATGGGAGAATCATCATAGCTCCTCGCAGATTTGGCAATCAGTCCGCTGTAGCTGTCAAAGACTACTTCTCCATAACCATCCTGTGGGATGGTGAGGATAACCTTTCCTACACGTCCATTCAGCGACTCCTCTGTGTACACAAGGGACTCTTCGGCTCGAGAAAGCGGGATCAGAAGAAAAATATTAAGAAAAACCGTTATGAAGAATGAAATAATTGCGGCAGCACTGAGAATGAGGTAGCTGTCCCATGAAGTAATATTTTCCAATATGCAGCCTGCTGCGGACACAAAAGTTATAAATGATAATAAAAGAATGGGGTTCAGCCAGCCGAGGGCTTCGGCGGCCCCGTGGGCAAAATCTCCAAAGAGGAGGTAGAGCAGGGTGACAGCTCCTGTAATAATGAGAGTATATAGATAAATAGTTTCTATGGGTATCCCGAATACCTCCATGAAATATCAATCCCCCTGTTTCGTTGTCTTACTAAATGTACGAAGTAAATTCATAAAAGTTTCATAAAATTGAAAATAATGTAAAATTATTTAATGTAGTTAAATGTAAGCCAGATACTGCTTGGGAAAGAGGAGGGGAGGGACCGCAAAAAAAATGCCAGGCGGGGACCCTGGCATTTAATATTCATCTGTCATGATCCTGTGTTTGTTTTGATAACTCTGCAGCTGCCTTAAAGGCGGATTCTGCATGGCTGATGGCAGTAATGACCGAAACTCCATCTGCACCGGCTTCCATCACCATACTGGCATTTTCTTGATTAATGCCGCCTATTCCTACAATAGGGGTTTGTATTCCTTTATTTCGGAGCTCCCTGATGAAGCTCAAGCCTTGTACCGGCTTTGCATCTTTTTTTGTAGAAGTAGGGAATATGGGACCCAAACCGAAATAATCAGCACCTGCTGCCTTAGCAGCCATTGCTTCTGCCCAGGTATGGACAGAAACTCCCAAAATTTTATCTCCGATTCGTTTTCTGACTGATAACACATGTTCATCCTCCTGGCCAATATGTACACCATCCGCATCAATGGCAAGGGCCAAATCAATATCGTCGTTTACGATAAATGGAATATCATGTTCCCGGCATATTCTTTGGAGCTCTTTAGCAAGGGCATATTTATTTCCGTCTAGCAGGCAGCCTTCACCTTTTTCACGAAATTGAAAAAGACTGATTCCCCCACGGATTGCTTCAGTCAGAACATGTGCAGGATTCTCAAAACAGTTATTGCTTCCCATAATAAAGTAGAGTTTTAACAATTCTTTTAGCTTGTTAGGATTCATGAGTATTGCTCCTGTTTCTTTTTATATGCCCAGTGATTTGTAGGGCCATGTCCTGCACCGATATCCAGGCTGTTCTCGATGGCAGCCTGGATAAAATCTTTTGCCTTGACAACAGCACTATAAGCAGGCATGCCCTTAGCAATTTCTGCTGTTATGGCTGCTGAAAATGTACATCCTGTACCATGTGTGTTTTTGGTCGAAATCCGTGGAGTTTGTATGAGTCGAAAGTGGCTGCCATCATAAAATAAATCAGTGGACTTATGAGGGTCCTCATCATGACCGCCTTTGATAACGACTTGTTTAACTCCTGTATCTAGAAGCCGTTTTGCAGCCTCTTTCTTATCATCGGAAGTACGGATTGTCATGCCTGTAAGTATTTCTGCTTCTGGAATGTTCGGTGTAAGGACAGTTGTTAACGGAAAAAGATCCTGTCTTAAGGCAGTGACAGCTTCCTGCTGAAGAAGGGAAGCACCGCCTTTTGCGATCATTACAGGGTCTAGAATTACGTTTTTCCAGTGGAAATGTTTTATTTGCTCAGCTGCTACTCGGATAATATCCGCATTGAAGAGCATCCCCAGCTTAACTGCATCAGTACCCATGTCATGTCCGATCGATTGGATCTGGTTTTCCACAGCTTGAGGAGTCATAGGGTAGATACCCTGGACCCCTAACGTATTTTGTGCGGTCACAGCTGTAATGGCACTCATCCCAAAAACCTCTAGCTCTTGAAATGTTTTTAGATCTGCTTGGATGCCTGCTCCGCCGCCGCTGTCGGAACCTGCAATCGTCAGTGCTTTTTTCATAGTTTATCGATCCTTTCTAATTAAGCTTCTTCTATTTTGCTGTATTGCTGTATGTCAGCAGGGGAGATATTATAAAGTTCATCAATAAATGCGGGCAGGAAGCTTCCGGGGCCGATTACTGAATGCTTCTTCATGGCTAGTTCAGCCGCAATTCCATATGTAGTCAAAGCAGAAAGGGAAGGAAGAAATAGATCTTGATGACCGGCAGAAAAAGCTCCAATTACCGAAGTCAGCAGGCAGCCAGTACCCGTCACTTTAGTCAGCATGGGGTGCCCATTTTTATTTAGATACGTGTTTTCACCATTCGATACAAAATCATCTTGCCCTGTTATCACAACAATCGTTTTTAGCTTATTTGCTGCTGATTTTGCTAAAAGAGAAATGTTTTTATCAGTGGAAACTGAATCCACACCTTTGATGCTCCATGATTCACCTGATACATTAGCAATTTCTGCGGCATTCCCGCGAATCACCGATACAGAGACTTCTTGTAAAATCCGCTTTGCTGTATCGGTTCTATATGCTGTCGCTCCAGCACCTACCGGGTCAAATATGACTGGGATTCCATGAGTGTTCGCAGATTTTCCGGCAAGAATCATGGCTTCCACTTGCCCGGGATGCAGAGTGCCGATATTTAAAACAAGAGCACCTGCAATACTTGCCATATCAGCCGCTTCGTCTGCTGCATCAGACATAACCGGGGATGCTCCAAGTGCCAATAAACCATTTGCTGTAAAATTCGTTACAACCGTATTGGTTATGTTGAACACCAGGGGATTTGTATTTCGTACTGAGTCTAACAAACTGCCAATCTTTTTCACTTCCATTTAATCCATACCTCCAATATGTTCTAGTTCTTTACTAATCCACCGTCAACAACCAAGTTTTGGCCCGTAACCGCGCGGCTCCAGGGTGATGCGAAGAAACAAATGGCATCTGCCACTTCTGATGGCTGGGTAACTTTTCGAAGCGGGGTAGAGGCTTCTATCAGCTGGAACACTTCCTGACTGGTTGCCGAACTTGCATCAGTAGCTTTCAATAGACCTCCTGAAACCATGTTGACCGTAATCCCGTACTGTCCTAATTCCTGAGCCATATTTCTTGTCATTCCTAATAAGGCAGCTTTGCTTGTCGTATAATCGTGATAAGGTACTACTGGATTCTGAAAGAGGTTGGTTCCTATGTTGATAATTCTTCCAAACTCCATTTCTTTCATATTAGGATTTCCAGCCTGTATGGTGTTTAAAGACCCTTTTACAGAACCTTCAAGCTGGGTCTGATAATCCTCCCAGCCAATTTGTGATGCATCTTTTTTTGCAGCTGGATCAAAGCGGAAGTTGACCAGGGCATTATTGACAATGGTGGTAATGGGCCTGCCAAAGTACTCATGTGCTTTACGAAATAGATCCTTCACCTGATTAACATCCCGGACATCTGCTTGCAGATCCACTGCGTTTTCCCCAATCTGTTCCTTTAGCTTCTCTGCCTTTTCTCTGCTGGAATAATAATTGATAACCACTTTCGCGCCTTCCCTAGCAAAAGCCTTTACCGTATCTCGTCCTAAACCTCTGCTTGCTCCTGTCACTAATACTACCTGGCTGCTAATTTCCATAAGTATCCTCCTCTAAATATAAGGCTCTTTTCTAAAAGATTGTTGTTTTTAATAAGTTTTGTTGCGTCACCCTATTGTTCAGTCAGGTCGATTGGCGCGGAAAGCGAGCATGCCTTACGCTCCAATCAACCTCATGTTCAATAGCAACAAAGTTTGAGAAACCAGCCAAATATAAAAAAGCCAGATCCAATCATGGACCTGGCTTCGCGGGCAGTATAAAGTAAAAACGTTCAAATTTTTACCTTTACTACTTTCCTACGCTGGTATCATCCAGATCAGGTCCGAAGGGTTAAAAAACCGAAGTTTTTCTCTCAGCCCATCCTTGGGCACCCCTAGTAGTGTGATGTATATGTAATTGCCCCTATAATATCTTTTATTTTGCAGTACGTAAAGGAATTTGTTTAAATCCATACCTTTAATCACTGTATCCGTTAACGAAATACTCTAACGTCTCCTGCTCATCTTCTGACAGGGGACGGCCAAATGCTTTCTGGATTTTTTCAAGGTTTCCACCGAATTCGAGTGTATAGTCTGCGGCGCTTCTTAAAAGTCGAGTTTCTTGGTTAAACTCATCCTTGGTAAGGGGTTCGGGAGAATGGGAAAGAATGAAGGTTTCTGCATCAAAGGTCTCTAATTTGTCTAATAATTGAAGAGTGGTTTCAACCGTGTATTTCCGATTTTTAGAGTAAATATCAGGATAAATACAGTCACCCAGGAATAATATTTTCTCCTCTTTGATATAGACGATCACAGAGTCTGGAGAATGGTCACCGCCAATATGCTGAAGAATGCAAGTGACGCCACCCAGATCTATTTCCAGTTGATGGATAAAAGTGATTTCAGGGATTGTAATGGATATGTTTCGGTTGTCTTTAAATTCAGCTTTGATAGCGTCTGCACAAAATTCAATTTCCAGTCCAGTTCTTACTCTTTCATCCAGAGCTTCATCGCTCCAAGAATAAGAAAGCAGCTTTTCTATAGCTTGCTTAGTTTTATAGGAGGAGATGGAAGGGAAATTCAGAGCTGATAAGCCAAAAATATGATCCCAGTGCCAGTGGGTTATCATAGCAAGGCGTGGGAGCGGGACTTCGTGTTTATGCAGCTCTTCTAAAAAGTAGGCAGCATGGGCTTCTGAATTACCGGAATCTATCATTAATGTATAGGTATCTCCAACAACTGCACCCAAAATGGGCCGGTCTGTTTCGGAAACAGGTGGAAGATACCAAAAGCGTTCGGTAAGTTTTTTTAAAGTATGCAAAAAATAACCTCCTATATTATTATCTCCCGTATTTTTACCAAAATAAATGTAGTATTTCGTATAGTTTAAGTTTAGCTTTAATGCAACTGCTTGCCAATCTTCTTTTAAAGATGACGGTTAATAGCCAGCGGCAAATATAGGGGGAATTGAAAGTTGGATGGTCCAAGCGAGCATACGGATTTGCTTTCACCTGGAATATAAAAAGTCCGGCTCCACATGGCCGGACTTTTGTTATACTGGTTTTGTCTGTTCCCGGTCAGGTACATCCTTGATAAAGAAGGAGATGACCAATAAAATAGCCAGGAAGATAATTGGAAGGTTAAATCCATCAGAAGGTCCGAATTTTTCAGAGACCGCACCAACGAGCCAGCCTGCAAAAGCTCCGCCTATGCCTGAAGCCACATAGACAAGGCCCAACGCTGAACCGCTGGTTTCTGAAATCTTTGTACCGATCGCAGTGGCAGTAGGGAATAAAACAGAAAAGAATAAACCGGCTGCTGCAAATAAATAGACCCATTCATTCGCAAAGAATTTACTGATGGTCACAGTTACTACAGCAAGCAGAGAAAAGAATAGCAAAGTCTTTTTTTCTCCAATTTTGTTGGCAATCCATCCGCCTCCAAGTCTTCCTATTGTGAATAAGAGTGAAAAGGCTGATAAGATGGCTGCCACTATAGTGCCTTTCTCAGAGCCAGTTGCCCCACCAAGTTCCAGGGTTTTTAAATAGCTTGGAAAGAAGTTCAAAAATGAAACTTCTGATGCTACATAAAAGACTAGAAAAATCATAATGAAAATGAACTGCATATTTTTTAACATTTCCTTAAATGAAGATAAACTTGCCCGCTCCGCCTTACCGGCAGGGACATCCGTGAACGCTATATAAATAATGAACGCAACTAATAAAATAGCTATACCAAGATAGAATACTCTCCAAGAAATACCTGAGGAAAACATCCATCTTAAAATGAGAGGAGTAGAGAACATACCTAGACCATAAACTCCCATTGTTATATTAAACATCATTCCTTGTTTATTAGGAAAAACGGCTGGAACAATAGCATTAGAGGCAACAGTCATAGAACCCAGCCCAAATCCAACAATTAAATAAAACCCTAGGAAAAATAAAATAGTCTGGGCAGACCCTGTCCCCACTAACCCGGCAGCCATAATCACTGTGCCGGCAATCGTCATGATCTTCAGACCTTTTTTATCTACAAGATACCCGCTGACTACACCAGCGATTGTAAATCCCCATTGAAAAATAAAAACAACCAGACCGAATTCATTCAGGTCCAAGCCGATATCCTTCTTAACCTCATCTAGAATAAGCCCTTTTGTACTGGACAATCCACCTAATAAAAACATGGTGAATGCCATAATAAATAAAGCGGATATATTACGTTTGTTTCTCATCTCTTTTCACGCTCTCCAATTCTTTATATAACTTTATCTATTACTATATTCCCCAAATTTCTGCTTCTGAACCTTTTCCCATTATCAACCAGAAATGGCCGTATTTCATTTGGTTAATAACAATTTTTTCTATTGCGAAATAGAAAGAATGCTGAGATTTGACATGAGGGGAGTATGATAAGGATAACCCAGGAAATGTAAACATAAGAGGAGTGTGATACGCAAAAACGGAGAATGCAGGCCTCAGAGGAGTGTGATACGCAAAAACGGAGAATGTAGGCATAAGGGGAGTGTGAGTGTGATACGCAAAAACGGTGGCCTAAGAGGAAAATTATACGAATACACCCTAGAATGTAAGCATAAAAGGGGTTTGATACGCATAAACCGGAGAATGTAATCATAAGAGGAGTTTGATACGCATAAAGCAGGAAACATAAGCATAGAATTTCACGGGATAAGCATAAATGTTGAAAACATAAGCGTAAAGTCGTTGAACGTAAGCATAAATCTTCAAAACATAAGCATAAAGTCATTGAACGTAAGCATAACGATGCAGCGGAACGAATAATTCTGATATTCTAGCAAGAAATCTCTTATAAAGGTCCTAAATCATCAGGCCGGAACACATAAATTTGATATGTAAGCGGCGAATCCTCTAATTTAGCCACTAAAATGTGTTTTTAGCTACATAAATGGCAGCCATGCTCTGCCAGGTTGTAAGACATCCAAGGTCCTCTAAAATAACTGACCCTTCTTTATAGAGCAGCCACCAGCAGCAATAGTAAAACATGTGAACAAGAAATTAGTAACAAACTGACAGCCTTTATACCAAAAAGGTAACCGGCATGAAAACCGAAATTAATCCAATAATAAGGTAACCAAACGTGCGGGTGTAGACTAGCTTATCCCATACGTACTCCTATCATATTAAAAATGCAGCAGCGATCATAAAAAATGTTTACAGCTAATTTAGTAAAGGGAATAAATGTGGCAGTAAACTTTAAATTAGAATACATTAGGAGATGGAAATATGTTGGATATTAAAAAAGGTGAACATGAATTTTATATCGAGAAGAACGGTGAGAAAGCTGCGTTTATTCAATGGGATTCTGAAGGTAAGGATAAAAATGGGACAAAAGCTATTTCAATATATCATACAGAAGTAGGCGAAAGTCTGAAAGGGCAGGGAGCAGGAAAAGCATTGGTTGAGAAGGTAGTGAATTATGCAAGGGAAGAGAAGCTGAGTGTGGGCGCAACCTGCTCTTTCGCTCAGAAAGTGCTGCAGGAAACGAGTGAGTTTCAGGATGTGCTGAGCGAACAACCGAAGCACTGAAATTCCGCCCCTAAAAAACAAAATACTACTTTAGTAAAAAGGGGATGTAATGTTATATTTAGGTTAGATAAGTGAAACAGTTGATATTAAAAGGACCACACATTTTAGATATGTCTAATATGTGTGGTCTATTTTATAAGGCTATGTTAAAGTTAATGGTTGATTTTCAATAATACGTCCTCTTTTGTAGTATCCTGACTATTGACTATATACATTACAAAAGAGACAATTTATATGACTTTAACGAACTAACCGCTTTTTACTGGAGGCATAAAGTGCTGTCTGCTTTTGCAAAAGAAAGTATCGGTATATTTGAAGGACTAGTAGAAGTAGATGAAACATACTTCTTAGAAAGCCATAAAGGACGAAGAGTTATTCCGAATCGTAAACCCTAGAAAACGTGGTGGTTCTGCTTCCAAAAGAGGTATTTCCAATGAACAAGTTTGTGTATTAGTTGCTAGAGACCGAAACAAAACAACCCTTTCAAAACGGGTCGGTTCAGGTAGAATTCTAATGGAGCAAATTGATGATACCCTTACATCGCATTTTAAGAATGATACGGTGCTTATTTCCGATGCCCACAATTCTTACAAATCTTACACATCTACTAACGATGTGGGGCACGTCATCATAAACGGAAGTAAGAAAGAATATGTAAAGAAAGGCATCTACCACCTCAATAATATTAATAATTACCATTCCCGTTTAAAGAAATGGATAAGTCGGTTTAATGGTGTTTCTACGAAGTATTTACAACTTTATTTAGTGTGGTTTCAATTCCTCGACAATAGGAAAATGGAAAGCGATTTAAGCAAGAAAAAACAAATGCTTTCTTGGCAAGTGTTCATGGAACATGGGAAACGGCAGACAAGTTAAGGCTGAGAGATTCTGCATTCTAAAAAAGTGCATATAAAAATGAGCAAGGAAAATGTATCTCCAAGCTCATTGCATTTTGATATCCATTTTTTACTAAAGCAACCGATAGTGTAAGTACAATCCTTCTCAAACTTGTTTTCATTTTGAAGGAACGCCTCTGTCGTATAAAACTATATTTAATCGAACTTTCGACATTGTTTTTGACTCTCTTCTTGCGAAATATGTTTCTTAATTTTTACATTTGTCACTTTTAACCCTTCTAGGTTAGAATCCCTTACAGAAAAAGTAAGTTTATCATAATCTCCACCGTGATGTCCTGAATAGCTTAAAGCACTTGCAAAAATAAGATGTCTCCTTGAGTCCCCATCAATGGGTTCAATTTGGATTTTTGGACACATAAAAAAGTCCGAATAAGATGGACCCAAAATATATAAATAACGTGTAAACAATGCTTCTTCAAGCAATTCTTCTTTAGTAGGTCCATTCAATTCTTTTCTCCACCCAACTACGAGCCAATCATATAGGGATTGGGACTTTATTTGCACTTTATGGCTATTCTCCGAAATGATTAATTCCCCATCTTTAGCTGTACAGGTTTTGCGTTTGTTTTCAAGTACACACTTATAAGCAGGTTCAATAGTAATCACTTCATCATTTACCGTTTTTAATGTCAATTTATTGGATGGTTTCTCTAAAGATACCTCAGTTGTTCCATTCACTCGGCTAGAGTTATTAAGCCAGTGTACCACTTTTCTGAGTACACGTTCTTGAAACCCATCGTTGATACTGAATATACGCTGTTGCCCAGAATCATTTTCAATTTTTATGTTTTGAACCTCATAATACTTTAATGAGTGCGTCATTAATAGTTCCAAAAAAGGTACCTGTTGGTTCTCCAGCTTATCACTTAATTTTTCAAAGTTTTCAACTGCATCAGGTAATGATAATTGCTTTGCTAATGTAGTTCCTTTCTGTATAGAATCCCTAGCTTTTGCAAATAAATTTGCCTTTATTTGAGCATCCGCAAGTGTATACCAATAGAACCACGCATCCATTTTTGATATTTTATCTTTATAAAATTTTTCAATTACAGGATAGTAACTAGAGTATAGTTCTTCATCTAGAACTAATTTTTCTCCATTCCATTTTAGAACATCTACAAAATAGGTATCTGTAATGTATCTTTGCCAAACAGCTATACCAACTTTCTTATTACTTAATAGCTCCATCATATGATACGGAACTTCTGCTATCATCTTTAAAGAGTTATTATTCCATTTAAAAATCTCTAGTTTATTCCCTCCTGAAGCACCGACTGTGACACCAAAGAGATACTCTTTAATACCATCACCAGTAATATCAGCAACACCTGAATAATCTAATCCTACCCCCTGGGTTTGTGTCTCCCAAGTCTTTTCCCATCTTTCATTTTCTTTTCTTAATACTATTACGCCATATTGTGAAGGATTTGGTTGTACTTTTGCCTTTATTTCAAAAGTAATAATAATCTCTTCTAGTCCATCTTGGTTAAAGTCATAAAACTGATATGGTTTAGTCGATTTAGGTTCTTTAGGACTTACCAGTATTGAGTTTGGTGGTACAAACTCATTGATAATTTCCATTAGGTCTTTATTTAATTTTTCTTCAGCGTGAGTAAAAATTGGTGGAAGATTTAAAATGACTGTTGCCAATATGGTAAATGATAAAATCTTTTTCATCAATAATCCCCTTTATTTGGCTAATATTAGAGATTATTGTTTCCTGATTTTACCCTGAATATTAGTAACCTTTGTTCAACTAAACTCCCTCAATAAACAAAGTGAAAACTCACGTTTTCTCCAGTATTCTCAGTATTTTATAGAATG
>NZ_PGUY01000062.1 GCF_002863585.1 Peribacillus deserti
GAACTGCCATCCTCCCGTCATAAGCCAATCAGTCCATGAGAAGAAAAAGCGCTTCTCACGGCCTGCTCGTCTTATGCTACTCGGATGGCTGCCTTTCTAAAGGTATTAGATAATTCTTAACGGGTTTCGATCTTCATTCTGCTTTTAACTTGGCTACTTATGAAAGGCACCGTTCTCCGCATTTGTTGGTCCAGCTGCGAACTGACACCTTCGGTCATAAGCCAATCACCATCAAAAGGCAAGAGCGGCCTTTTGATGCCGCTTTTCTTATGCCTTTCAGGTGTCTGCTTTTCAGGAGTATGTGAATAAATAAAAAAGCTAGGCAATCAGCCTAGCTCACATAAATTATATCGCTTAGAAAGGCACCGTTCTAAGCTTTTTGAGTTGTCCAGCTGCAAGCTGAGACCCTCGAGTCATAAGCCAATCAGTCCATGAGAAGAAAGAGCGCTTCTCACGGCCAGCTCGTCTTATGCTTTTCGGGTCTCTGCCTTCCTTTGGATTTTGGGATTGTTAATCTGTTTTCCGCATCATTGTGTGCACTAAAAGTAGTTTTTAGGAAGGCACCGCTTTCCGCATTTCAAGTTAACAGTTATCAATCTCCAGGTTCTCTACCGGCCACCATTCGAAGCCGTCTTTTTCGAGGAGCTGGTCGGCTACTTGCGGGCCGTCGGTTCCTGCTGCATAGTTAGGGAAGGTGGTTTCTTTTGTGTTTTCCCATACTTCTGAGATGGTATCTACAAACTTCCAGGATAGGGCAACTTCATCCCAGTGTGTAAAGTTCGTTGCGTCGCCTCTCATGCTATCGTAAAGAAGTTTTTCGTAAGCTTCAGGTGTGTTCATACGGTCAATGCTTTGGTTTGCAGTGCTGAGTTGTACTGGAGTGGTCTCCATTCCTGAGCCTGATTTTTTGGCATTGAGATGAAGGGTAACTCCTTCTTCCGGCTGAATGTGGATCACAAGAAGATTTGGAGTTAATTTTTCGTCCGTATCTTTATTGTAATAAAGGTTCATTGGGATGTCTTTGAATTGAACCACGATTTTTGTTGATTTGGAACCAAGTCTCTTTCCTGTTCTAATGTAGAACGGCACTCCAGCCCAGCGGAAGTTGTCGATGACAAGTTTTCCGGCGACGTAGGTCTCTGTGTTGGATTCTGGATCCACCATTGGCTCTGTGCGGTATGCAGGAACACCTTCGCCTTTAATGGTCCCTGCATCATATTGTCCTCTTACGAAATACTGGTCCACTTCCTCTAAGCTCATAGGGCGCAGAGATCTGAGTGCACGAACTTTTTCGCTGCGGATTTCTTCTGTATTTAATTTGATAGGGGGTTCCATAGCGAGCAAAGCAACCATCTGAAGCATATGGTTCTGCACCATATCTCTGAGTGCACCGCTTTTTTCGTAATAGCGGCCCCGTTCTTCCACTCCCAGGGTTTCACTTGAAGTTACCTGGATATTAGAAATATATCGATTATTCCACAGTGGTTCAAATAAAGCGTTGGCAAAACGGATGACTTGGATATTCTGTACCATTGCTTTACCAAGATAATGGTCAATACGATAGATTTCTTCTTCAGCGAAAGCCTGTCTCAATCTGTTATTCAATTCTTGAGCTGATTCAAAATCATGGCCGAATGGTTTTTCGATTACAAGCCTTTTGTATCCGGCCGTATCCGTTAATCCGTCTGATTTTAGATGATCGCCGATTGTCCCAAAAAATTCTGGAGCCATTGCAAGGTAAAACAAACGGTTGCCTTCAAGCCCGTACTGCTCATCAAGCTTGTTTGCGAGTTCCCTCAATTGTATGTATGAACTAGAATCAGTCACATCATGAGATTGGTAATAAAAATGGGATGCGAATTCGTCAAGCCCATCCTGCTCACCAGTGAATTCTACAATGGATTTCTTAACTGAATCCTGGAACTCATTAAGAGTTAACGATCTGCGCGCTACTCCTAAAACGGCAAAACGGTCAGTTAATCTTCCTTTTTTATATAAACGGTACAAGGAAGGGAAGAGCTTTCTATGGGCTAAATCTCCGGTTGCGCCGAATATCATAATTAATGCTGTTGGTGTATTATTTTCTGTCACAATAGGAACCTCACTTTTAATTAGACCTTTGGTTTAAAACTCCTATACAATTTTAATAATTGTGCTACCTTTAATCAAATATTATAACCTGCTTTTTCTATTCTTTTTCCTGTATGGGCAGTTTATGCTTCTGACACCTTCCTTTTTTTATCACAACCTGTGCTTAGTCCAATCATATTCTGACAGTTTTCATTACAGCAGAATATAAAGTAAAATAAATGAATACAAAGTAAGGGATTGGGGGCACCAGAGTTGGATTTTGTTTTTTTAGGAACAGGTGCAGGGGTTCCTGCAAAAGGAAGAAATGTGACGAGCATAGCTTTACAGCTTCTTGAAGAAAGAGGTGCTGTCTGGCTGTTTGACTGCGGAGAAGCGACACAGCACCAGATCCTCAGCACACCTGTAAAACCACGAAAGATAGAAAAAATATTTATTACCCATTTACATGGTGACCATATTTTTGGTCTGCCAGGATTTCTCGGAAGCAGGTCTTTCCAGGGCGGAACCACAGAGCTGATTGTTTATGGGCCTAAAGGCATTTCAGAGTTTATCCATACAAGCCTTAGAATGAGCGAAACGCACCTTAAATATCCTTTAAAGGTAATGGAAATAGAAGAGGGTCTTATTTTTGAAGATCATCAGTTTACCGTCGAAGCAAAACTGCTGGAGCATGCACTGCCTACATATGGCTTCCGCATCATTGAAAAAGACCGGCCGGGCATGTTAAAAGCGGAAAAATTAAAAGAGATGGGGATTTCCCCGGGGCCTGTATATCGAAAACTTAAACAGGGAGAGACCGTGCAATTAGAAGACGGAAGGATTCTAAACGGCGCAGATTATCTGGACGAGCCCCAAAAAGGCCGGATTATCACGATTCTTGGGGATACGAGATACTGTGAAAATGCTGCAATTTTAGCCCAGGATGCGGACTACCTCATACACGAGGCTACATTTTCAGCTGACGAAGAAAAGATGGCGCGCGATTATTGGCATTCGACAACGAGACAAGCGGCATTAACGGCCAAGAAAGCAGGCGCCGCCAACCTGATCCTGACGCATATTAGTTCAAGGTATACAGGAGATGCTGTTAAGCAGCTTCTGATAGAGGCGAAAGAAATATTTTTCAATACCATTGTAGCGGAGGATTTAATGAAGGTGAAAATTCCGCTGAACGGGAAAGGGGCGGAAGGAATTGAATAAAAAAATCTATCTTGTCCGCCATGCAAAGGCTGAAGGACAGCCCTTTGAATCGCCTCTAACCGAGCTTGGGAGAGTGCAGGGAGAAAAACTGGTTCAATTTTTTGACTCTATACCTATTGACCGTGTTATTTCGAGTCCTTTTACAAGAGCAATTGAAACGATTGATCCTCTAGCACGTGAAAGAGGGCTGAAGGTAGAAATTGACGACCGTCTATCCGAGCGGGTCCTCAGCTCAGCAATGGCTGATAATTGGCAGGAGCTCCTGAGGGCGAGCTTCTTGGATATGGAAAGCACCTTAGAAGGCGGCGAGTCTAACATCTCCGGCTTAAAAAGAGTACAATCTCTCCTAGAAGAAATAACAGCCTCAGACCATCAAACGATTGTCCTCGTCAGCCATGGCAATTTAAGCACTCTCCTGCTTCACCATTTTGATAAAAGGTATGGCTTTGAGGATTTAATGAAAATGTCAAATCCGGATGTTTTTGAAATCAGTATAAGTGCGGACTCAGCTGAAGTCAGGAGAATCTGGCAGGACTAGGTGCGTTTTACATGATCATAGAATGTGTTCCTTGTTTTTTCGACGAAACTAGTCCCTGAGGAGGAAACTGTCTGGATAAAACGAAGGTGATGGCTTATTTCAGTGCCTGCGGTGAGGATTCCCTTTGGCAGAAGTAACCAATGTCCTCGGTATCGAAGCTACAGAATCATATGAAAAGGGAGACCAAATTGAAAGCCCCGTTATTCCGGGTCGGAGGGCAGCAAACCTTCGATACAGAAAAGAAACAGATTGGACCTTAAGTACCGTTTACCAAGAGTCGTATGATAATAAACAGGCAGTTACAATTCATTCTGCAGCTGCTTATAGGGAGTCAGAGGAATTACAGAAGCTCAAGCAGAGATACTGTTTAGAATTTCTTATTATGGTGGTAATCCAAGTGGAAAATAACGAACAACCTGCAATGTACTTACAGAAAGATTTAACAGATTTTGCTAGATTAATTCAAGCCGAAATCCATTTTGATTTATATATATACAGTTAAGGAAAACGCTGTCAGAGCAACTATCAACAGCGTTTTCTAATGAAAATAGAGCTTGCCAGAGCATTTCTAAAGTCGTTAGAATTCTTGATGGGACCTTACTTAAGCCGCATGCTCTCTAAATGTATCTGTTCACTCAAGTTTTCTCCTAGTTGCTTGGATTGCCGGGAAGCTTCCTTGATACATGAAATAACTGCGTCATGAACCCCCAGCTGGTCAAGTACTTTTATTCCTGCTTCCGTTGTCCCGCCTGGGCTCGTCACTTCTTTCCTCAGCAGCTGAGGCGATTTTGAGGTAGACTGAAGCATTTCGGCTGCCCCGATCAGTGTTTGGATGGTCAGGTCTTTTGCCGTATGATCCTCAAGTCCGATTTCCCGTGCAGATGTCATCATAGCTTCAGCCAGATAATAAATATACGCCGGCCCGCTGCCAGAAAGGCCTGTAACTGCATCTAGCTGCTGTTCCTCTACGAGCGCAACAAGTCCGATTGTTTGAAACATATTCATTACCGCTGAAAGCTGCTGTTCGCTGACAAGTTCATTGATGGCCATCGCTGTGGCAGATTTTCCTATAGCTGCCGAGGTATTTGGCATGACTCTGATAATCGAAGTTTTCCTGCCTATAATTTTTTCGATACAGTCCATTGATACTCCCGCGGCGACAGAGATAATGAGTGTGTCATTGCTTATAAATGCTTTCGCTGCGGACAAAGCCGTAATTACATCCTTCGGTTTAACGGCAAGGATGACTGTTTTGGTACCTGCCAGAAGATCATTCATCTGCTGGACCGGGGTGATTCCATACTCCTGCTGCAAAAATGCCAGTCTATCGCAATCACTTTTATTAATCACATGTATATCCAGAGGATTTAAAATGCCCTTTGCTGTTATTCCAGAAATAATTGCTTCAGCCATAGAACCCCCGCCGATAAATGCAAGCTTATTCATTATAAATCCTCCTTTTTATTCGAAACGGTGTTCGTTCCTCTTTTATAATTTTCACAAACTTTGTTGTTATTGAACAAGGGGGGTGATTGGAACGTGTGGATCCTCGCTTTACGCGGGGCGGGCGCTGAGTCTCCTCGACTTTGCCTGTGGGGTCTCACCTGTCCCGCAGGAGCCTCGCTCGTTACGTTCCAATCAATCTGTTTAACAATAGGATTAGTTCAAAGTACTTATTAAAAAAATAACAATCTTTTAGAGCTTTTTGTAAAATAAGCTCTTTTAAACTTGCCTGTTGATTTCCACTGCAGGCACTCGCTTTCCGCGGGGCGGTCCGGGAGCCTCCTCGGCGTTCACGCCTGTGGGGTCTCCCTTGACCCGCTTTACCCGCAGGAGTCTCGCACCTTCCGCTACAATCAACACAGTGAAAATTAAAAATGAACTTTAACATAGTCATAAAATAAAAAAACCCTCCATCCTCATAAAAAGGACGAAAGGTTTGCTTCCGTGGTACCACCTTTGTTCATCTCCTCGAGCAGTCCGCTGAGTCGATGCACTTTGATCCGATAACGCCGGATGAAACGATAGGTTTTCCTAAAGGCTCATAAGGTAGGTTCAATGAAATAGGGGGACTATGAAGCCTTTCAGCCGGTGAGCTTCACTCTCTTTTGCCGTATTTCATTTACTGGTCTTATTCATTGCCGCAACAATGTTTAATTTTACATGTGATTATGCATGATAAACAGGCTCTCTGTCAATGTAAAGTTTTTTAAATAATGAAAAAAGTCAATCTTCGTTATAGGAATATAATGACAACCTTAAGCCGAAACGTTAAACTTATAGTATTAATTTTTTCTTTTTGAGAAGAAAATATACTTATATCTATATAAATATAATTCCTGAGGGAGACCGATTTATGCCTCAAAGTAAAACTGATATCATAAAACTTACACTTCCTACTCCATTTGCGGTTGGGGATGTGCATGCCTACTTATTAAAAGGTGACGTTCTTACTTTAATAGATACCGGAACCAAAACGGACAAATCCCGGCAGGCACTTGAACAGGGCTTGGAAATGCAGGGCTATCGGCTGAGTGATATCGAACAGATTCTGATCACACATCACCACCCGGATCATGCGGGGGGTGCCGATTTTCTCTCTCCTGACCTGCCATTCGTCGGCCATAAGAATAACCAGCGCTGGCTTACATTAAGCGATGAATTTCTTCAGGAGCATGATGAATTCTTTTATACACACTCTAAAATACTTGGAGTGCCTCCGGAGTATATCGGATTTATCAAATATCTGCGGCAGTCATTAAAATTTTCATCTAACAGAACTCTAACCGGTTATTTGCAAAACGGGGACGCTGTACCCGGGCACCCAGGCTGGCAGGTCGTTGAAACATTGGGACACGCCCAGAGCCATATTTCCCTTTATAGAGAAACGGACGGAAGGTTAATTGGGGGAGACCATCTGCTTGCAAAAATATCCCCGAATCCCTTAATAGAACCGCCTTTAGTAAAAGGGGAAGAGAGGGCGAAATCGCTCCTTCAATATAACCAGTCTATAAAAGAACTGTATGACCTCCCGATATCGCTAGTCTATCCGGGTCACGGAGAGAACATAACGGATGTACGGGATGTGATAAACAGAAACCTGAACCGTCAGCATGAAAGAGCGATGACTGTAAAGGGAATGATAAAAGAAAAACCTTCCACGGCCTTCGAACTTTGCAGCAGATTGTTCCCTAAAGTGTTCATGAAAGAACCAGGTCTTACGCTGTCCGAAACCATCGGTCAGCTCGACTATCTTCTGGACCGGGAAGATATCCGATTGGAAGAAACGGAAACGGGTATCCTATACACATTGAATAATCGCGCCGAGGGGTGAAATACATGACGGACGTTTTAAGAGATAAATACATAGCAGTCACTGGGGCATCCGGTGGGATTGGCAGAGAAATCGCAATAAAAGCTGCCCAAAGAGGAGCCCACCTTATTTTGATGGCCAGGAGTCAGGGAAAACTGGAACAGCTGAAGCAGGAAATTACTTCCCGTTATAGTGTGGAAGCCCATGTATACAAGCTGGATGTAGGCGATCTTAAACAGGTGGAACACACTTTTGCCAGGGTGCTGTCCGAGATTGGCCGAATTGATATCCTAGTAAATAATGCTGGATTTGGAGTGTTCAAGAACGCCCACGAAGTAGACCTGGAAGAAGCCAAAAATATGTTTGATGTAAATGTTTTAGGCCTTGCAGCGTGCACGAAGATGGTCCTGCCTTATATGAAAGCCCGAAAGTCGGGCCATATTATCAACATTGCATCACAGGCAGGAAAAATCGCTTCACCTAAATCAAGCATCTATTCAGCAACAAAACATGCAGTGTTAGGCTACACGAACAGTCTACGCATGGAACTCGTGGACGATCATATCTTTGTCACCAGCGTTAACCCGGGGCCGATTGCTACTAATTTTTTCGCCATTGCTGATGAATCCGGATCATACGTCAAAAACGTTCAGCGCTTTATGCTGAAACCAGACTTTGTTGCAGAGAAAGTAGTAGCCGCGATGCTTACCAAAAAGCGCGAAATCAATCTTCCCGGCTGGATGAACCTGGGCAGCATCTTTTTCTCCCTTTTTCCAAAAACTTTCGAGCGGGTAGGGAAGAGGTTTGTATTTAAGAAGTAAGTGGTTTGAAGGATGTGGTGTGGAGGCGGGTTCTGGGGGAATTGTTGAAGGAATCTCTATAGACATTGAGATAGGACTAATCCTGGTGGGAGCCTGATCTCTCGGGTAAGTATTAATCCTCAGGGAATGAGTATACTCGGGGATAAGCATACTTAACTTTCGGGGGATGAGTATAGCCTTAGGGAATGAGCATATCTCTCGGGGGATAGGCAACCCACGGGTGATAAGCATAACCCTCAAGTGATAAGCATAACCCTCTGGAAACAAGCATAACCATCTTTAGATAAGCATACAATCCTTGAAGATAAGCATAAACCCGAAGAACTTAAGCATAAACTCGACAAACCTAAGCATAAACTTAAAAAAGATAAGCATAAATTCGACAAACCTAAGCATACATGTAAAAAAGCCAGGCATTAACCTGGAGTTTACAACTAGAAGCCTGTATAGAGTGCGGGTTTCACACATTTTATTGTGCCAAGAGCCTATTTCATTATGAAAATAGGCTTATTTTCATGAAAAACCTGACTTTTTTACTGTTTTGACCTTCAAAAAGAATACGTAGTAGAATGCCAGTGCTTGGAGCTTGGTTTACGCTTCCCCTTCCAGCCTCTTTTCAGGAGCTCCTTGGCAATCAGCATATTAAAAAATCCATGGCCAACCAATACTATGCTGCCATGCTGCTCGGAATACCGGATCAGTATAGCTGCGGCTTCTGAGGCCCTTGTTTTTGCGTCAGCCAATGACTCGCACCGGTCTGAATATCCAGCAAACCATAAACATCTAAAAACCACAGCCCATATACTTGGATTCAGTTTTAATCTGAATACGGACTTTAGTGGAACGGGTAATTCTGTTTCCCGAAATAAAGAATCCGACATAGGTTTTACGGCGGGATTAAGGAATGCGGCAGAATGTCTGGATCTTTTTAACGTGCTGGTAAGGACCACATGGGCAGCTGCTATTTTTTCAATCGTTTCTAATGGGAAAAAGTCCGCTTGCAAGACACCATTATGATCATATTGTTCCACCCAGTTTCTAAACTCTTTATAAAGCATTGGCTTATTCTCCAGCCACATGGATTTACCATGTCTGACTAATGTAATTTTCATACCTTAACCTCTGTATAAAGTCTCTCATTCATTATTTTAAACAATTCTCTTAACAAAAGAAATATCTTCCATTAACCGGTTTTTTTATCTATAATTTAACAAAATATGAAAGGACGGGAATCCCCTCTATCCGGCGGTATTTGGAGATAAGGGTGCTAAGCCGGTTAAAAAATATGGTAGCACGAGCAATTGCCGAGCTTCTTGTGGGTACAGAGAGCCGGCAGCGGTCGTTTTGGCTCTCATGTGGAAGCTAGTTACAACAATCTGGAAGAACTCGCACTGCTAAAAGAAGGAGTGGAAATATGCAAGATATTAAAGTCAAGGGTTTCAGCTGGGCAGGGGATGAGGCCCCATTCTTAGACAATCCTCATGTTGTAGAGCATGAAGGATTTATGATCGGCCGCTATGGCGGCAATTTAAAAGCAGGCGGCACAAAAAATGAGGATGGCTGTCTCACCTGGAGCAGCTCACAGGGTAATTGGGAATTTGCAGCGATTCTCGATGGACATAACTCTTCTGAAAGTGTCCAGCTGGTTCTTGGGACACTGCAGCAGGAAAAGGAGCTGATCTTCCAGGCTCTGTCACAGCCTCTTAACAGATGCTTTAATGTACTCGAATCTGCTATTCTAAAAATCTTTCAGAATCCGGGATTTCTGAAAAGGTGCCGTACCGTCCGGGGAGAGACGAACTGCCTTTTAACGGCTAGAAAAGATAAATATCTCTGGTGGTTCTCTATTGGCGATAACCTTCTCTATTTGTTTCATCACGAATTGTCTGAATTTGGGCAGCATGAGCTGATACAGCGCAGCTTCTACGAGTGGGTCGGTTTTGTAAACACATTTGAACTTGAAGTTCCATGCTACTCAACAGGGAGAAAAGAGCTTAGAAAGGGGAAGAATCATATTCTGTTAGCAACAGACGGGCTGGTGGAATGTCCAGGTGAACCTTACCGGGACTCTAAGGCTGTAAAAGCTGTTTTTTCCCGTCATGCTTTTCCCAAAGATGGCATGCAGGAGCTCTTGGACACAGTACATAAAAATCAAGGCACGGATAGTGCTACGATTGTTTCCTGGTTTGCTGATATAGATCAGGCCGCATCTTATGCCAGCGATCAGTTTAAGATCAAGTCCGTTTAAAGTTGAACGGGCTTTTTTGTTTTTTCTAAAAGAGGTATTCCGCATATTACTCAGCTAATCGTCAATTAGCGTTTACCTTCACTATTTAATAAAGTCCACCCTCCTGTAAGGGGGGCTAGTCCTATAGTACTGATTTTTTCATCCATCCTGCCCTTTATGTTGAAAATTGTAAGTAAATTTCCATTGAATACGAACGTGTATTCGTTTAAGATTATGGGTATAATAACTTACGAACATATATTCTGGTATTTAGTGGAGGGAAAGTCATGGTCGATTACAGCACATTGCCTCAGCATTCTATATTGTGTGTAGATATGAAGAGCTTTTATGCAAGCTGCTCGGCCGTTATGCTCGGTCTTGATCCTCTCAATTGCTATCTTGCGGTAGTGGGCGATGTAGATCGTACGGGAAGCGTCGTGCTCGCGGCGTCTCCTAAGATGAAGACGGAATTTGGGATTAAAACCGGATCGAGGATGTTTGAAATTCCAAACGATCCCCGCATACATGTGGTAGAGCCGAAGATGGGCACTTATCTGCGGATTTCAACGGAAATAACCCGGCTTTTTCATCGGTATGTGCCCAAGGAAGCCATTCATACATACAGTGTCGATGAAAGCTTCTTAAAAGTCGATGGGGCTCTGCCGCTGTGGGGGGATGCTTATACCATCGCTAAAAAAATAAAGGATGAAATTGAGCGGGAGTTTCAGCTTCCATGTGCTGTAGGAATAGGGCCTAATCTGCTGCTGGCTAAGCTGTGCCTGGATCTTGAAGCAAAGAAGAAGGGGATTGCGGAGTGGAAGTATGAGGATGTGGAACGCAAGCTGTGGCCGCTCTCCCCGCTGAGCGAAATGTGGGGAATCGGCAGGCGGATGCAGAAAAATCTGAATGGGATGGGCATTTTTACAGTAGGCCAGCTCGCGAACTACAGCCTTGAAAAACTTGAAGCGAAGTTTGGAGTCATGGGCAATCAGCTTTACTATCATGCCTGGGGCGTCGATTTATCCGACATCGGAGCCCCGATCATGGAGGGGCAGATCAGCTTTGGGAAAAGCCAGATCCTTCTTAGGGATTATAAGGAGGAAAAGGAAATCAAACACGTGATCCTGGAAATGTGCGAGGAGGTTGCGAGGCGGGCGAGATCGCACCGGAAAGCAGGAAGGACGGTGAGCTTTGGGGTCGGATACAGCCAGGATGAGTTTGGCGGCGGGTTTCACCGGTCCCGGACCGTCGAGGAGCCGACCAACATTACCATGGATTTGTACCGGATCTGCCTTCAGCTTTTCAAAGAAAATTATTCCGGCAAAACAGTGAGGCAGATATCGATTGCACTTTCGAATATTGTAGACGATAAAGAAATGCAGCTGACGCTGTTTGATCCGAATCGCTGGAAGAAAAGGGAGCTTGGGTATACGGTGGATTCACTCCGAAGGAAGTTCGGGCCGAAATCGCTTCTTCGTGCGGTCTCCTATACTGAAGCAGGTACGGCCGTGTATCGCAGTAAGCTTCTCGGCGGACATAAAGCGTAAATTTAAGGAGGGAACCCAATGATTCGGGATCGGGGAAGAATAAAATGGACGTCGATGATGCTGCCTGAACATGTTAAACTGCTTCGTGACTGGGCGCACGAGGACACATATGAAGAACAGGCCGAGACGGACGAACAGCAGATGGAACAAATGAATATGGTTATCGGCGAAGCGATGGAGCAGGGGAAGGATGTAACGATTACTTACTATGCCAATCACCGCCACAATTTATTGATTGGCTCCATTCACTATTATAATGATTGGGAGAAAAAACTGCATGTGGTTGACCGGTTCAGCGACCCCCACTATTTGCGCCTGGCTGAGATTGTAGATGTCCAATTTGCGGATGAATAATAATCAGTGTCTGCCGGCTGATTAGACTGTCGAGGGATTTTTCCGGCATGCAGAAAGTCGCGGAGCGAGATAGAAGGAAGATCCCGGCGGGCTTTCTGCTGAAGAAGGCGGGAGCTTTTTTTGAAAAGAGAAGTGCCAGCCATGCTTCCTAATATGGCCATTAAGTCATTCGCGTACAGCTTATGGAGGACGGTGTAGACCAAGGGGCTGAATACCGCTTCGGCCATGATAAAATGTTTGAATTCAGAACGGGTCACCGCGTGGAACACAATCTTCCTGGATCTAAACTTCATATACCGGACGTCCTCTCTGCTGCAAAAGTTCATTCATAAAACATATGCCAGGTTCATCCCAAGATGACCTATATACAAAAAAAGAAGCTGAATGTTCAGCTTCGGTTGAAAGCTTATTCGCCCTCAGAGGGTTTTGGAGCGCGTACAGCCGACGTAAATTTTCCTTTGTGGGAAGCATCGCAGTAAGGAAGGTTACTTGACAGTCCACAGCGGCATAAAGAGAAGGCTGGTTTCGCTGGAAACGCATTTCCCTCTGCATCGATTAATTCAACATCACCCGTTACACGGAGCCCCCCGTTATCCATCACCTTAATTTGCACCTTTGACACAGGCAGCCACCCTTTCTGAAAAGTCATTTTAATTATATCCTACCGTAAGTCGTAAGAATTTTAAATCCTTTTCTTAGGTGTTACTATAATAGCAGGAGGGCAGGGTCCTCTCTAACATAAACCCTGAATAAAGGAGTCTTGAATATGCAGATTGAGTGGACTACGGAAGCACAAAATAAGCTGGCTGAAAAAATGAGGGGCAGATCCGGATTCCTTAAATTAAAGTATGATACAGAAGGATGCGGCTGTGTGGTAAGCGGAGTAACGGCTTTATGGCTGGAATCGGACCTTACAACGGGAGAAGAGGTAGTCATAACAAATGCAGGGCCGCTGTATATCGAAAAGTCCAAAACTATTTTCCTGGACGACAGGATGAAAATAAGCTATATCGAAGACAGTAATTGTTTCAGATTGGCAAGCCCAAGCCAAATTATCAATCCACGTTTAAATTTTTTTGATTATACCAGTTAAAACGAAAGGCCGGCTGCGCCATGCAGCCGGCCTTTCTACATTATAAAACAAATTCTTGAAGAAATTCGTCAATGGCTTGTTCATAGTCTTGTTTATTTTCATTATAGGATTGGGCATGAGCCCCTTTTCTGGCTATGAAAAGCCTTTTCGGTCCTTGTTTAGCTTGATACAGGTCTGTGCTCATCTCAGGGAGAATGAAGGTATCATCTGCACTATGAATGAAAAGGACGGGTTTTTTTATGTTTTCTACATACTTAATCGGAGACACTTCTTCTATGGAGTACCTGTCTCGCATTTTTAAAAAAAATCTGCCGATGGGAAGGACCATCCAGGGCGGAAGCGGTACCTCTGACCTTAAATTATGCTTAAGCTGTTCTGTGAAATCTGAAAAAGGACAGTCTGCAATATAAAAATCAGCTCGGTCTTCCATCATTCCTGCATAAAGAAGGGCTGTAACCGCACCCATTGATTCACCGTGTATTCCAACGATGATGTCCTCTCCTTCCCGTTTCCGTAATTCATTAATGACAGCGGCAAGGTCATATTTTTCATAATGGCCGTAACTGCTGGTAACGCCGCCGGATTCACCATGTCTCCGATGATCGTAGATGACGGCATTAAAGCCGCGTTTAACAAACATATTCATATATTTAATCGAGTTTATCTTGCTTTCTGTAATACCGTGGCAAAAAACCATCCACTTCCTGCTTTTGTGAGGATGAATCCATACACAATGTAGCGAATACCCGAATGAAGATGGTATAGAAAGAGCTGTTTTTGGAAGAGCTTCATATTCTGCCTGGATATACCTCTTGGCTTGAATTTCCCTCTCACGAATAAAGGCATCATCCTTCTTTTTCATGAACATTACACGGCTGGAGAAATAAAGGCCGATGCCAATTATATAAGAGAGAATGCTGAAAAGCGCCATCCACCATTTTTTTGTGTTTTTCATAAAGGCCTCCGGATGGAAAGAATTACTAGATATTTTACCATAGGTGAGCATACTAAAAGCAAATTCTATCTGAAAGCTATAAGAAACAGTGGCTGATGGTCCTTAAACCAATAGGAATGTACTCTTATTCCCCATATGGGCAAAGACTCTTTCGCGCAGGCCACTCTTAAATGGCTCAAATGATTTTTCTAAAAAATGAAGTTTGGCATTGCCATTAAAAAAGCTCCATATAATACTTTCAAATAGGGCAGATTCATCCCGTATTTGGTGCTTTAGGGCAATTAAATTTTATATGATACAATTGTTTTCCTTACGTGTACCATTCATTCCTAATGATGCAATAAAACAATTGGCGCAGGCCAGGCGGGTGCATCCTCATTCAAAAAATCATGATATACTAATGGAAGTTAGAGGGGGAGTTTCCATGAAGAAAAGACCAAAACACCAAAAACCAAATCAAACACATAAACGTAAAGAAATCGATGATATTAAAATGACACTCGGTGATTTTATTAATCAAGATATGCTGTCGAAGCTGAAGGAAGCACAAAATGAGCTGACAGAAAAAGAGCGGTTCACGAAAGAACAAGAAGAGCAGCGTAAGAAAGAAGAAAGAAGGCAGCGGGAGAAAAACAAGAGTTTTGAAGATCTGCTTAATGAAAGTACAGCCGACTGGCGCAAATTTAAATAACACGAGGCAAAGCATAAGCCGCCCTATATGGGCGGCTTATGCTTTCTATCCGTTCCTATGCTCCGTATAAATGTCCGCTTTACTGATGGCCTTAATCCCGCGTAATTCAGCCTCATTTAGGGGCTTTCCATTTGCGGCCTTAATATTTTCTTTAAGCTGTGCAGCTGTGCTCGCTCCCGGGATACAAGAAGCTACTGAGCTGTGTGCAAGAATATATTGTAAGGCGACTTCGTTCAGCGTCCGGTCCGGGAAGAGTTTGTTCAATTCATTCAGCGTCTGTTCAAGCTCTTCATAGCTGTAGTATAGATACCCGTCCTGCTTCACTTTTCCAGAAGCTTTTTCAAGCATCTTACTGGTTAAAAGTCCCTTGGCCACAGGCCCGCGGGCAATTAAGCTGATCTGCTTTTGATCATATAAGGGCATGAACTCCTCAGGGCGCCTGTCCAGAATGCTGTATTGCATCATATTCGAGACAAGGCCGGCCGCTTTTTCAACAAATCTGCCAATCACGTTAGGCCTGATGGATGAAATTCCATAGTAACGAATATAGCCTTCCTTTTTCAGTTCCTCAAAAGCCTCAATCGTTTCCTCGATATTGTCTTCAAGAGTTCCGCCGTGCAGCTGGTATAAATCAATATAATCTGTCTGAAGGCGCTGAAGGCTCATCTTTACTGCGCTCTTAATGTGGGTTTTTGAAGGATCCCACGTCCAGCCGTCTCGATTCTGATTCCATTTGTTGCCTACCTTTGTAGCAATAATGACTTTATCCCGGACAGGCTTTAGAGCTTTGCCGACAATTGATTCATTTTCACCCCTATCATATAAATCTGCCGTATCAAAATAATTAATTCCTTCATCTAATGCAGTTTGAATGATTTGGGCTGCGCTATTATAATCCGTTCCAAGTGACATACAGCCAAGCCCCAGTTTGCTCACGTATAAATCTGATGTGCCAATTCTGCGAGTTTCCACAATTCAACGCCCCTTTTTTCTATGCTTCACTGATATATACCCAATATTTTAGCCTACACCGCAAGAATCCTCAAATAATTGGGAAATATAGCAGGGGAGCCGACCTGAGGCTAAACAGTTCTATTTGATCCGCTTCAAGGGTGTTTTAGTTTCTGGCGTATGAAGCGAACTTATCCAATCTATCATTAAAGTATGGGTGCGTGAATATTCGAGTAGTTTTCGCTTTATTTCCCAGGCTTTGCCGGTCAGGATAATGCTCTTGTCTGCTACGTAAACCTTCATATGACTACCTCCAATCTAGTTATGTTAGAATGTATGAACAAGCGGTAGGTTAATAGAACATAGGAGTGTAAATGATCATGAAAAATTTAGAAGAGAAAACAATAGCCACTACTCAAATTTTTTCCGGAAGAATTGTGTCCCTTCAGGTGGATAAAGTAGAACTGCCTGATGGAAAAACGAGTACACGGGAAATAGTGAAACATCCTGGTGCAGTAGCCATTATTGCCATTACACCAGAAAATAAAATCGTTCTTGTGGAGCAGTATCGTAAGCCGATGGAAAGAACGTTAGTAGAAATTCCTGCCGGGAAGCTGGAAAAAGGGGAAGATCCACTGATCACTGCAGTCAGGGAGCTGGAAGAGGAAACCGGCTATGAGTGTGAAAAAATGGAGTATTTAACGGGCTTTTATACTTCGCCAGGGTTTGCGGATGAGCTCATACATGTTTACCTGGCGACGGGGTTAAATAAGAAGGAAAATGCGGCATCGCTGGATGAAGACGAGTTTGTTGAAATCCTGGAAGTAACCCGGGAGGAAATGGAACAGCTTATGAAGGAACAAAAAATATATGATGCCAAGACGGTTTATGCCCTTCAATATTTGCAGCTCGAGGCAGCAGCTCAAAGTAAATGAACACCTATTATGCAGATCTTCATATCCATATAGGGAGAACCAAGAGTGGACAGGCAGTCAAAATTACAGGAGCAAAATCCTTAACCCTGGCAACTATTCTAGAAACTGCTAATTACCGAAAAGGGCTTGATATAATAGGCATCATAGACTCCCATTCCCCTGAAGTGATAGAGGAAATGGAGGAAATGATAAACTCCGGTTCCTTAACGGAACTTAATGGCGGTGGTTTACAATACAGGGATCTAGTCTTGATCCCGGGCTCAGAGATTGAAATCTATGATGAAAATTGTAAAGGCCCCATTCATGTGCTTGCCTATTTTCCTGATTTGGATGCTATGAAACAGTTTTCTAGCTGGATGGAACAACATTTGAAAAATATTCGCTTAAGTTCTCAGCGAATATATGTGAATGCAGTAATTCTTCAGCAAAAGGTGAAGGAGCTGAGGGGGCTTTTTATTCCGGCCCATGTGTTTACCCCTTTTAAAAGTCTGTTTGGAAAAGGAGTTTCTAAAAGCCTGCAAGAGGTTTTTGATCCCGATTTAATAGATGGAATTGAACTGGGGTTAAGCTCTGATACATATATGGCCGAGGGAATGAAAGAGTTAAATCCTTATGTATTCTTAACTAATTCAGATGCCCATTCCCTGGGTAAGATTGCCAGAGAGTATCAGGCACTCGAATTAGCTGAACCGTCTTTTGAAGAGTTTTCTTTGGCACTTAAGGAACAAGAAGGCCGCAGGGTTGCAACGAACTATGGCTTAAACCCGCTCTTGGGAAAATACCATGAAACCGTTTGCTCGAAATGCCATGAAAAAGTCACGGCCCATAAGGAGAGTTGCAGCTGCGGGGGAACGGTGTTTATTAAAGGAGTGGCAAGCAGGATCGAGGAATTAAAAAGCTACTTCCCAAACCCCGTTCCGAGAAAGAGGCCGCCTTATATTCATCAAGTGCCCCTGGAGTTTATTCCGGGACTTGGACCTAAGCTGATGGAGAAGCTGCTGGATGCATTTGGCACAGAGATGGGAATTCTCCATAGAGCCGGCGCTGCGGATCTAAAGAATGTGGTGCCGGAAAAGATTGCGGAATATATAGACCTTGCCAGGAAAGGGCAGCTCCTCATAGAAGCCGGAGGCGGGGGACGTTATGGAAGGGTAAGGAACCTAAATCAACAACGAGAATAAAAAAAAGCGAAAAAGCGGTGCCATCCCTAAGAACGTTGAATTTGCTTCCCGCTAAAACCGGAGTTATGACCTGCGGTTGTGGGAAAGCTCGATTATCGGAACAGTGACCAGTGCGGTAGCTGTATCGAGCTTCGAATATGATTCTTGTAAGCGCATCCGGCTTAGGATAAGTAAATCTGCATCCCTGAAGGATCCTGAGTCCGTAAAGTCTCGAAGTATCCGCATGTCTTTAAGACAGCTTTATAGATAACTCCTCAGGGTTGTATGCCCGCTGGTTTAAATAATCGGGATTTTTAAAAGCCCTTTAATGTACGGATCATTTAACCGAATCAGGAGGGCGGGTAAACAATATGGTTAATAATTCTATTAAAGTCATTTTTACTATTTTTTTCATAAAAACCACAGCAGTTTCATTTTCAGGAGATTATCGAAGCCTGACGATTTGGGGCAGCTAAGAATATTTGCTGGTGCAGAATGGCGGTTATCAAACTGCTTAAGAAAATAATAAAAACGGAACAGAGGAAAGCGAAGGCTTTCTCTGTTCCGTTTTTACTGATTCTTGATTTTGGAGTAGACACATGTACCTCTAAGGCGCGTACCGTCGGCGCTCAATGAATGGTTTCGCATAATGCCATCTAAATGAAAACCCAGCTTTTCGGGGATTCTTCGGCTTGCTGTATTTTCAGGATCACAGCGGATTTCCACTCTCTTGGCACCATAAAATTCAAATGCAAATTGAGTCAGCGCTGCCGCTGCTTCAGTGATGTACCCTTTTTTGGCAAAGCGGGTATCGACCCAATAGCCAATTTCAAACTTCGGAATGTCCCAATCCATTCGGTGGAGTCCTGCGCTGCCAATAAATTGATCATCTTTTTTCCTGTAAATATGGAGGCGGATGTCTTCTCTTAAAATGAATCTTGCATAGGATTTTCTGATCCCTTCTTCAATCTCCTCCAAAGACATGGTTTTGTGCGCAAAGGGAAGCCACTGGCTGAGTTCGTTTTTAGAAGCTTGAATCGCTTCTAATACGTTTTGTCCATCACCGGCCTGACAGGGACGTATGTATAATCTCTCGGATTCAATCCTTTCAGGGAAATCTAGTAACATAGGATTCATGCCTCTTTATACCTCCTGAACCTGTAAATTGCTAGAAATTATATCACGGACCTGCATGGGAGGACAGATATTTTTTCATTTCAGCAGTCATATTTACAAGTTGGTTTTACATATAATCTATCAAGCCAATCGGGAGGAAGAGAAATGAAAAAAAAATCCGCAGTTACTTTTGCAGCAATTAATCATATCAAAGAACATTCCTCACTATACCTTTTTATTACTATTTTATTTTTAATGGGAGTTATATTTGGAGCCATTGTTGTTAATAGTTTAAGTTTCAGCCAGAAGGAAGACCTGTTCTATTATTTATCGCAGTTTTTTGGGCAAGTGAAGCAGGGAAGAGTGGATACTATTGACGGGATCTTTTGGCAGACGGTTAATCATAACGTAAAATATGTAGGTTTGATCTGGATCCTCGGTATTTCTATCATCGGTCTTCCTATCATTTTAATTTTATTGTTCCTAAAAGGAATGGTAGTTGGATTCACAGTAGGCTTTTTAGTCAATCAAATGGGTTTAAATGGGTTCCTGCTTGCTTTTGTTTCTATATTCCCTCAGAATATCATGATTATTCCAGTATTTATTCTCATTACAACGCTGGCTTTATCTCTGTCTATAAAAATGATCCGGAGATTATTCATGGGTCAGCTCAGAGATCCTTTGAAGCCTGTTATTATAAAGTACTTCCTGTCGTTTGCCTGTGCAGCAGCGGTCATTTTGGCAGCAGGAGCCGTTGAGACATATGTTTCCCCACAGCTGATGAAACACGTAGTCAGCCTTGTAGGCAGTAAATAATAATTATTAAATGATAATAATTACATTCTCTTGTTTATAATAATTATATTTTGACACTCCTCCCTCATTTGTTATAATAAGAAAGACAGCGGCGAGGGAGGGAGAAAGTTATGGAAAGCAGGATAGAACGAATAAAGAAACTGTTGCACTCGTCCAGTTATAAATTAACTCCTCAAAGAGAAGCTACCGTCCGGGTTTTGCTTGAAAACGAAGAGGATCATTTAAGTGCAGAAGATGTATACCTCCTAGTAAAAGAGAAATCGCCAGAAATTGGATTAGCAACTGTATATCGGACACTTGAATTATTAACTGAACTAAAGATTGTTGATAAAATTAATTTTGGTGACGGAGTATCCCGCTATGACCTGAGACAGGAAGGCGCGGCACATTTTCACCATCATTTAGTATGTATAGAATGCGGCGCTGTAGATGAAATCCAGGAAGATTTGCTGGGTGAGGTTGAGACAGTGGTTGAGCGTGACTGGAACTTTAAGATCAAGGATCACAGGCTGACATTTCATGGAATCTGCCATAGATGCCAGGCGAAAGTAGAAAAGGCCGAAGATTCCCAATCTGCTATAAACATAACCTTATAATTCAGATCAGCCTTTTCCTAGTCTTTGGAAAAGGTTTATTAGTATGAAAATGTTGTTTTAGGACACCGTTCTTAGGTATAAATCTTGTCCCTCTGGGCATAGATTGAATTAGGATCAAGAACGGAGGACCGTCCTATGAAGTATTCTGCTAATTTGATTTTTCATACGGCAAAGGTATTTATATTATTTGTAAGTTTTACGATGCTTTTTTATTTCGGCATGATCTGGCTGAATCAGGAATACAAAGATTACCATCGGTACGATGAACCAAAAGGGACAGCAGTAAAGGTATCAAGCTCAGTTCAATCTGCTGAAGGGAATTGGTTTGACCGGCTTCTGCTGTTCTATAAGAATGGGGAGTAAATGAATGCAGGACCAAATAAGAGACTTTCTTCATTTTCTAACAGTGGAAAAGGGGCTCTCACATAATACCATTATCTCCTATGAACGAGATTTAAAGTCTTATTTGAAATTCCTTATGAATGTTGAACAAATACAGGATTGGAACAGCTGTCAGCGGGTCAGCATCATTCATTTTTTGTCTCACCTGAAAGGACAGGGGAAATCCTCCAAAACACTTGCACGGCATATCGCGTCCATTCGTTCTTTTCACCAATTTCTGCTAAGGGAAAAGGCTGCGGACCATGATCCTTCTGTACATATAGAAAGCCCTCAGGCTGAAAGAAGTCTGCCAAAGGTGTTAAGCATGGAAGAAGTGGAGGCTCTCCTGGCAGCTCCCAAGACGGATAACCCATTGGGACTTAGGGATAAAGCAATGCTCGAAGTGTTATATGCGACCGGTATGCGTGTAAGCGAGCTTATCTCATTAGAACTAACAGACGTACATACAAATATGGGTTTTGTGAGATGTGTAGGGAAAGGAAACAAAGAAAGAATTATTCCAATAGGACAGGCTGCACTGCAGGCAATCGATGATTATCTTAATAAGGGCCGACATTTGCTTGTTAAAAAGAAAAACAAAAATGATTCATTATTTTTAAATCATCATGGCAGCAAGCTTACAAGGCAGGGCTATTGGAAAATTCTTAAAAAGCTTTCGCAGGAAGCAAAGATTGAAAAAGAACTTACACCGCATACTTTGAGACATTCGTTTGCTACACATCTTCTGATCAATGGAGCAGATCTTAGAGCTGTTCAGGAGATGCTTGGGCATGCTGATATTTCAACCACCCAGATTTATACGCATGTTACCAATGTCAGGCTTAAAGATGTATATACGAAATTCCATCCAAGAGCATAGAGCAAAGCAGCCAGAAAATTCTCTGGCTGCTTTCGTTTTGAGGACAGAAAAATGCGTTTCCTCTGAAAAAGGATGCCGAAAACTAGATTCCTATTTTTTAAACTTTTTCATTGTTAAATAGATATCCAATCGTATAAAATGAGGTTGTCAGACTTCTGACGTTATACATAATGTATTCGGTTAAATTACATTCCTGTGGGTATCATACAAGTAAAATACGTAAGTTGTAGATTTGGAGGAGATCGTATGAAACAAAATAAAACATTCAAACGGGTCTTTCTGGTTGTCATGGATTCCGTTGGAATTGGAGAAGCCCCGGATGCAAAAAAATTTGGCGATGAAGGATCCGATACGCTGGGACATATTGCGGAGCGCATGAACGGTCTGAACATGCCTGTGATGGCAGAGCTTGGACTCTCCAATATCAGACCCATCCAAGGTCTAGAAAAAGCGGAAAAACCTAAAGCTTTCTATACCAAGATGCAGGAAGCATCTAATGGAAAAGATACGATGACAGGTCATTGGGAAATTATGGGGCTTAATATACAGACTCCGTTTCAAGTGTTTCCTGAAGGCTTTCCAGCAGAGCTGATCCAGGAGCTGGAATCGAAAACAGGCAGGAAGGTCATTGGGAATAAACCTGCAAGCGGAACGGAAATTCTGGATGAACTGGGGAAAGAACATATGGATACAGGTGCGTTGATTGTGTACACTTCAGCGGATTCTGTATTGCAGATTGCAGCACATGAGGGAATTGTACCTCTGGATGAATTATATTCAATTTGTAAAATTGCGCGGGAAATGACTTTAAGAGATGAATATATGGTCGGAAGAGTCATAGCGAGACCGTTTATCGGTGAACCTGGTAATTTTAAAAGAACGCCTAACCGCCATGATTATGCCCTTAAGCCTTTCGGCCGCACAGTGATGAATGAATTGAAGGATGCAGGGCTGGATGTACTCTCTATTGGGAAAATAGCCGATATTTATGATGGAGAAGGAATTACAGAATCTTTCCGTACCACTTCTAATATGGATGGAATGGATAAATTAAACCAAACGCTGGGTATGGATTTCACTGGTCTTAGCTTCTTGAATCTGGTTGATTTTGATGCCGCTTTCGGCCATAGACGCGATCCGATGGGCTATGGGAAAGCGCTTGAAGAATTTGATGCCAGACTGCCTGAAGTGTTAGGGAAAATGAAAGACGATGACCTGCTTATCATCACGGCAGATCACGGGAATGATCCTGTACACCATGGAACAGACCATACACGTGAGTATGTTCCTTTGATTGTTCATTATAAGGGAATAAGAGAAGGGAAAGAGCTTTCTGTAAAAGAAACATTTGCTGACATTGGGGCAACCATTGCGGATAACTTTAACGTGAAAATGCCCGAGAATGGCAAGAGTTTCCTGGCAGAAATCCAGGGAGAGGAGATTTAAAACATGTATGAAAAGCTAAATGAGGCAGCTGGTTATTTAAAGCAAAAATTTCAGGATACACCTGAAATAGGCCTGATATTAGGTTCGGGACTTGGTGTTCTTGCCAATGAAATTGAAAATGAAGTGAAAATTCCATACGAGGAAATCCCGAATTTTCCAGTATCAACTGTTGAAGGGCATGCAGGACAGTTAGTGTATGGCGACTTAGCCGGGAAGAAAGTAATTGCCATGCAGGGCAGATTTCATTTTTATGAAGGATATACGATGGACCAGGTTACGTTCCCAGTCCGTGTCATGAAGCTCTTAGGGGTCGAAAAGATTATTGTTACAAATGCTGCCGGCGGAGTGAATGAAGGCTTTGAAGCAGGCGATTTGATGATAATTACCGATCATATCAATTTCACAGGTACGAATCCGCTGATCGGACCGAATGACAGCAAGTTTGGTGTTAGATTTCCGGACATGTCGGAAGCATACTCTAAAGAGTATCAGCATATAGCTAAAAAAGCTGCTGAAGGTCTGGGCATTTCTCTTAAGGAAGGTGTTTATATGGGTCTTTCAGGGCCGACATATGAAACTCCTGCTGAAGTAAGAATGGCCCGGATTCTTGGTGGAGATGCCGTAGGAATGTCAACGGTTCCAGAGGTTATTGTGGCACGCCATTCCGGGATCCCGGTACTGGGGATTTCATGCATCACCAATATGGCAGCCGGAATTCTAGATCAGCCTCTTTCCCATGATGAAGTAATAGAAACTACTGAAAAAGTAAAGGCTAGTTTCCTAAACCTAATCAAAGCGATCGTCAAGGAGCTTCCTTAATACAGTTCGGGCTGAATGATTCAGACATTAACATAAGGTCCGTATAAATAATTCGTTATGTTAAAGGTATGGTTGAATTAGTTGGAGAAAAGGACCGGGACTCGTGGGGAACATCCGGAACCTCGCATGCTAAATCGCAAAGAGGCTCACAAAGGGCCGCAAAAAGCGAAGGCCTGCGCTAAAAAACTGGCCAACTTAGCATAGCAAAATAACTAAAAGTGGTGATTTCCGTGAGAATGGTTGATTTAATTGAAAAAAAACGAGATGGCGGAGAGCTATCAGCCGAAGAAATACAGTTTATCATTAAGGGATATACAGATGGAAGCATTCCTGATTATCAAATGAGTGCCCTTTCCATGGCCATCTACTTTAAGGACATGACTCATCAAGAAAGAGCAGACCTAACGATGGCTATGGTTCAATCTGGTGATCAAATTGATTTATCCCCAATTAAAGGAATCAAAGTAGATAAACACAGTACCGGCGGTGTGGGGGATACCACCACGCTTGTCCTGGGTCCGCTTGTAGCATCACTTGGTGTTCCGGTTGCGAAAATGTCAGGCCGCGGCCTTGGTCACACTGGAGGCACAATTGATAAGCTGGAATCTGTTGCAGGATTCCATGTTGAAATAGAAAATCAGGAATTCATAGATTTGGTTAATAAAAACCAAATAGCTGTTATAGGGCAAAGCGGAAACCTTACTCCTGCAGACAAAAAACTATATGCACTTAGGGACGTTACGGCGACAGTTGACAGCATCCCGCTTATTGCCAGCTCCATTATGTCGAAGAAAATTGCTGCAGGTGCTGACGCGATTGTGTTAGATGTTAAAACAGGTGCCGGAGCTTTTATGAAAACGCTTGAAGATTCAAGATTCTTAGCAAGTGCAATGGTAAGCATCGGAAATAATACAGGCAGAAAAACGATGGCAGTTATCTCGGACATGAGCCAGCCTTTAGGGTTCGCAATCGGAAATGCGTTAGAAGTGAAAGAAGCGATCGATACGCTAAAAGGTGAAGGCCCCGAAGACTTAACCGAACTTTGCCTCACACTGGGCAGCCATATGGTTCTTCTTGCTGAGAAAGCGGATTCTTTGGAAGAGGCAAGAGAAAAACTAATCCAAACGATGAAGAATGGTTCAGGTCTGCAGACATTCAAGACGTTCCTTGAATCACAGGGCGGCGATTCTTCAGTAGTCGATCAGCCTGAGAAACTTCCGCAGGCTCAATTTAAAATAGAAGTAGAAGCACAGGAAGATGGTTACGTATCAGAAATGACTGCCGATGAAATTGGCACGGCAGCTATGCTTCTTGGAGCAGGAAGAGCTACAAAAGAATCAGAAATTGATCTGGCAGTAGGCCTTATGCTCAATAAAAAGATAGGTGACCGTGTTCAAAAAGGCGACTCTCTTGTTACCATTCATAGTAACTTTGAAGACGTCAGCCAGGTCAAAAGCCTGCTGCTTGAACATATAAAAGTAACGAAAAATCCTGTACAGAAACCAGTCCTTATTTATGAGGAAATAACAGGATAAAAAGAAAGCTCTTTCACACATTGGTGTGGGAGAGCTTTTTTCAGTGGGCGGCCAGATAGGTAAGGACTTGTAGTCCTAGCCATAATACAATGCTATCACTAGCAGTATCCTCACATAAAACTCCGGTTCTCTACATAAAACTTTGTTTCCCCACATAAAATATCGGTTACGCCACATAAAACATCGTTTTCCCCCCATAAAACACCGGTTCCCCCTCATAAAATTCCGTTTCCCCCCATAAAACTCCATTTACCCCTCATAAAGCTCCATTTACCCCTCTTAAACTCAGGAATTCAATTTTTAGAGTAGGCGAAGGGCCGTCATTAGAGAATGATCAATCACTTAAGCACTTATTCCGCAAAAAAATGGAGGCTGATCACCGTATTTTTCTAAGATTAATCTCTATCTCACAAAAATCGAAAATTCAAAAGGAAAGCGCTGATTAAGCAAGAAATAAGCCTATTAAAAATTAACTTTCTTATTCTTCCGCTTGTATAAATTTGGCTGAAATGGAAAAAATGAAGGCTGTTAGTTAAATTCAAGGTTCTCGGAAATTCCAATCGATAATAGGAGGGTATGGCATGAAACGCTTGTTAATTATAGGAATCCTTTTCTTCGTTTCATTTGGGCTTGCTGTGCCGAAGAGTTCTGCTGAAGGCTCTGCAGAACAATTGGCTGACAATGCAAGGTCCGCAATATTAATAGAACGTGATACTGGCAAAATTTTATACGATAAGGAATCTCACGTAAAACTGCCTCCAGCCAGTATGACAAAAATTATGACGATGCTCCTGATCATGGAAGCCATTGAAAATGGCAAGCTTTCCATGAATGAGAAAATTCGCACGAGTGAGTATGCAGCTTCAATGGGAGGTTCACAAATCTTCCTGGAACCTGGCGAAGAAATGACTGCCGAACAAATGCTGAAGGGCATAGCGATCGGATCAGGAAATGATGCTGCTGTGGCAATGGCGGAAAGAATAGCAGGATCCGTAGATGCCTTTGTAGATATGATGAACAATAAAGCTAAAGAACTGGGATTAACTCATACAAAGTTCCAAAACCCGACAGGCCTTCCTACTAAGGATCATTACAGCACTGCTTTTGATATGGCGATGATGGCTAAAGAACTATTGAAATACGACGGAAAAATAACGAAATTCACGGGGACTTACGAAGATTATCTCCGGGAAGATACAGATAAAAAATTCTGGCTGGTCAATACAAACAGACTGGTTAAATTCTATCCTGGCGTAGATGGTTTAAAAACGGGCTTTACGCAGGAAGCGAAATACTGCCTGACCGCTACAGCCAAGAAAAATAATATGCGTGTGATCGCAGTCATATTTGGAGCACCAACGCCAAAAGACCGTAATGCGCAGATTACCTCCATGCTGGATTATGCCTTTTCTCATTACCAAACATATCCCGTTTATAAAAGAGGAGAAAAGCTGACAGATGTGTTTGTAAGTAAAGGCAGCAGGAATAAAGTCGAAGGTGTTACAGGTGAACCGATTTCTATTCTGGCAAAAAAAGGGGAAACAAAAAAAGGGATCACCAAAAAGGTAGTCCTAAATAAAGATCTAAAGGCACCTGTATATAAGGGTGAACGAATTGGAACGCTGCTGGTGATGAAGGATGGCAAAACAGTATCCGAATCGGCAATTGTAGCAAATTCGAATGTTCAAAAGGCGAGCTGGTGGAAGAACTTCAAACAATCCTTCAGCATGTTTACCCGCAGTGAATAGATGAGTGTCTAAATTTAGGTTATTCGGGCTAATATACGGGAATTCACACTAGTTTTGTCACCCTTGAAGGAATATGCAAAGACTATCTAGAATTGACTCACTATAGGACAGAGAAGGAGGCTGTAAATAGTGAGTCTTTTCATTAACCAGGAAATAAAGGATAACATCCTGTGCATCCGATTGAGTGGAGAGCTTGACCACCATTCTGCAGAGGAGTTAAAAGAAAAAGCATCTGCAGCCATTGAGAAGCACGGAATCCAGCACATTATTTTAAATTTGGAAGAATTGAGTTTTATGGATAGTTCAGGTCTGGGTGTAGTAATGGGCCGATATAAACAAATCAAGCAGAAGCACGGCGAAATGATTGTTTGTGCTATATCTCCACCTGTAAAGAGGCTTTTTGATATGTCCGGATTATTTAAAATTATTAAACTGGAAGTATCAGAGGAAAATGCTTTACAAAGATTGGGGGCTGCTTAGATGAAAAATGAAATGAACTTACAATTTTCTGCTTTAAGCCAGAATGAATCCTTTGCCCGTGTTGCCGTGGCTGCTTTTATTGCCCAGCTCGACCCGACTATGGATGAATTAACAGAAATCAAAACGGTTGTTTCTGAAGCGGTAACGAATTCGATTATTCACGGATATGAGAGTGACCCTACCGGTGTAGTATTCATTTCCGTAACCATCGAAGAAGACAGCGTGGAGCTTACAATCCGCGACGAAGGCATTGGTATTGATGATGTCGAGGAGGCAAGACAGCCGCTATTCACAACAAAACCGGATCTGGAACGCTCAGGAATGGGCTTCACCATCATGGAAAACTTCATGGACGATATAAAAGTCATTTCACACAAGGGTGAGGGAACAATCATAAGATTAAAAAAGCAACTGACTAAAAGTAATGCTTTTTGCAATTAAGGAGACTTGTATATGGATGTGGAGGTCAAAAACGAAAAAAGCAGGGTGCATTTAAAGGATGATGAAGTCCGGGATTTGATCAAGCGCAGCCAGAGTGGAGACCAGGGAGCAAGGGAATTAATTGTCCAAAGTAATTTAAGGCTTGTATGGTCTGTGGTGCAGAGGTTTTTAAACAGAGGCTATGAACCAGATGATTTATTTCAAATTGGGTGCATCGGCTTGCTGAAATCAGTCGATAAATTTGATTTATCATTTGACGTAAAGTTTTCAACGTATGCCGTACCGATGATTATTGGAGAAATCCAGCGGTTCATCCGCGACGATGGAACCGTAAAGGTGAGCCGTTCCTTAAAGGAAATGGCCAATAAAATCCGCAGAGCTAAAGACGAACTTTCCAAGAACATTGGAAGGGTTCCGTCAGTGAATGAGCTCGCTGAATATTTAGAGCTTACCCCTGAAGAAATTATTATGGCTCAGGAGGCAAGCAGGGCACCGTCTTCCATCCATGAAACTGTATTCGAAAATGATGGGGATCCTATTACCCTGCTCGACCAGATCGCAGATGCTAATGAATCTAAGTGGTTTGACAAAATTGCCTTGAAGGAAGCCATCCTGGAGCTGGATGAACGCGAGAGGCTGATTGTCTACCTGAGATACTACAAGGACCAGACACAGTCTGAAGTAGCAACGAGACTGGGTATATCACAGGTCCAAGTATCGAGGCTGGAGAAAAAAATCTTGAAACAAATGAAAACCCGAATGGATGAGTGATCCATTACGGGTTTTTTTATTTTAAGACCCCACAGCTTTAAAAGAATCATGCCTGCCTTCAATAAAATCTTTCATGCATTTCAGGAATCGTGCATAAATCCCAAGAATCATTCATTAATCCCGAGAATCGTGCATATATCTCAAAAATCGTGCATAAATCTAAAAAGTCATGCATAAATCCAAAGAATCGTGCATACAACTCAAAAATCGTTTATAAATCCTCAACAAAGGACTCAAGCTGTATCCCTTCCAATTTATGGTGAATGAAGTTTTAGTATGTTCGTCTTAAAGCCAACCATACTAGATATATAAAGTATTAAATACAGGATGTGGCGGAAATGGACAATATCTTATACGTAAAGATGCGCCATCGTGTTGAGGTTGAGAATAAAAGAGAGATTAAGGTGAAGGATATTGCTGTCCTGGTTGGCCCGGAACGTATACTTAAGGAAGTAGAAGATATGACTGTATATCATATCATTCCAGAAGATCAAAATCTGGTTATTCTAGATTCTGCAAAACTGATAAAGGCCGTAATCGGTCAAAAGCCTGATATAGAAATTCAGTTGATTGGGCTGTCCCAAACGATTATAGAAGTCATTATAAAGAAGAGGAAGCATTCGGTTGGTTTATTTATCATTGTCTGGTTCCTGTTATTTGTGGGGGCTGCTATAGCCATAATGAATTTTCATGAGGATGTCAGCATGCAGGAAGTGCACCAGAAGCTGTACAAGCTCATAACCGGCAGGGATGTCAGAAAGCCGTTAATCATGCAGATTCCTTATTCATTCGGACTGGGAGCAGGTATGATTTTATTTTTTAATCATTTCTTTAAAAAGAAATTCAACGATGAACCAAGCCCGCTTGAAGTAGAAATTTTTAATTATCAGCAAGATCTGGATCAATATGTAATTATGCACGAAAACAAGGAGAATATTAAACATATTCATGATCATTAAGATTCTTTTTGCCATGGTGACTGGTCTCGCGGGCGGATTGGCGGTAGGTTCCGGATTTGTAGCATTTCTAACTGTCCTTGGCATTGTTCCCAGGTTAACACAACTGACCAAAACCATTCATAGAATCAGACATTATGAATGGGCAGTGGTCCTTGGAGCTGTTTTAGGCGGATGGGTCAGTCTCGCCGATACGATATTCTTCCTGCCCTCTATTCTGTTAATACCCATCGGTCTGGCCAGCGGGATTTTCAATGGAATGCTTGCAGCGGCACTTACTGAGGTTCTCAATGTTATGCCTTTATTGTCAAAACGGATTGGAGTCCAGGAGAAAATTGTGGTGCTGATGATGGCTCTTGTACTCGGCAAGGTAATTGGTTCGCTGTTTCAATGGATCTTCTTCGTGGATTTATAATGGTAAGCCACTCTTACGATATCAGAAAGGAAACTCTCCATGTCAGAAAAACGAAAAATTATCATCATAACGGACGGGGACGAATACGCAAAACGTTCCGTAGAGCGGGCAGCCAGCGAGGTTGGAGGCAGATGTATCTCTTTGTCGCACGGTAATCCGACCATGTTAACCGGTCCGGATATGATTCAACTTATTAAAATGGCCCCTTTTGATCCGGTTTTAGTCATGTTCGATGACAGCGGGCTGATCGGCGAAGGCTTTGGGGAATCAGCCATGAAATATATTGCTTCCCATAAGGACATCGAGGTCCTGGGTTTAATTGCCGTCGCCTCAAACACTAGACAAAATGAATGGACTCGAGTGGATGTCTGCATAGACCGGGACGGGAACCTGACTCCCTATGGGGTGGATAAAAATGGCGTACCGGAGCTTGAAATCGGAAAGCTTCATGGTGATACCGTTTACTGCATCGATCAATTGCATCTGCCTATAGTCGTTGGAGTTGGTGATATTGGAAAAATGGACGGCAGAGACTCTGCGGACATCGGGGCTCCCATTACGAAAAAAGCAGTAGAGCTGATTCTTGAACGAAGCGGTTTCAATACGGAGGAATATAATACGCCTTATATTGAAGAAGGAATGGAGGATCACAGAGAGAGAGAGCAATAAGAAGATTTAATCTTGATGTAACGAGAATATTATGTTAATTTTAGTTTAATAATTTAGTGAATTAAAGCACATATTAGAGTTTTGTGATTTTTGGAACCTTTATTTGGTACAAGGATATGATAAAGAAAAAGGGTCTGGCTCCCTTATATTCAAAACCGGGCCAGATCCTTTTTTAGATACAGTTATTGCCTCTAATAGCTTAGAAGGGAAGAGACATTCATGTATTATTACGGTACAAGCAGAGTAAATGAAAACAATTCATTAGAAATCGGCGGAGTGGACACATTACATTTAGTATCGAAATACGGTTCTCCTCTTTATGTATATGACGTAGCGCTGATCCGTGAAAGAGCAAGAGGCTTTAAAGAGACATTTGAGAAAATGGGGGTTTCCGCTCAGGTAGCTTATGCGAGTAAAGCATTCTCTTCTGTCGCAATGATCCAGCTTGTTGAAGAAGAAGGCCTTTCCCTGGATGTAGTTTCAGCTGGGGAGCTCTACACAGCTATAGCAGCGGGGTTCCCGAGGGAACGGATTCATTTTCATGGAAATAATAAAAGTATAGAAGAAATTCAGATGGCACTCCGAGAAGATATCGGCTGCATAGTCGTAGACAATTTCTCTGAACTTTACCTATTGGAAGAGATCTGCAGAGATTTGGATAAAACAGCAAAAATTTTACTTAGAGTGACTCCGGGGATTGAAGCACACACACATGATTATATTCTTACTGGACAAGAAGATTCAAAGTTCGGGTTTGACTTGATGAATGGCCAGGCCGAGGAAGCTCTAATGCACAGCCTTCAGTCAGATAGTTATGAGGTGCTTGGCATCCATTGTCATATAGGCTCTCAAATCTTTGAGACTACTGGATTTATCCTGGCGGCCAGAAAAATTATCGAGCAGATGAAAAAATGGTATAAAGAATTAAACTACCAGCCAAAAGTCCTCAATCTTGGCGGAGGTTTCGGAATCCGATATACAGAAGAAGACGATCCGCTTCCAGCCTCTGTATACGTAGAGAAAATTGTTACAGAAGTAAAAGAGCAAATCGATTCTTCCGAGCTGGATATGCCTGAAATATGGATTGAACCGGGACGTTCACTCGTTGGAGATGCCGGAACAACTTTATACAAGCTTGGGTCAGTAAAAGAAGTGCCCAATATCCGTAAGTATCTGGCCATTGATGGAGGCATGAGCGACAATATCCGTCCAGCCCTTTACGATGCCAAATATGAAGCGGTTATTGCGAACAGGCCGCTGGACAAACCGGAAGAAACGGTATCCATTGCGGGCAAATGCTGTGAGAGCGGTGATATGCTGATTTGGGACCTGCCTCTCCCAAAAGCAGAACGTGGAGAAATCCTGGCTGTCTTCTGTACAGGAGCGTATGGATATTCAATGGCCAATAATTATAATAGAATTCCAAGGCCTGCAGTAGTCTTTGTCGAAAATGGCGAAGAACAGCTTGTTATCGAGCGCGAGTCTCTGGAAGATCTAATCAAGCATGACAAGCCTCTTAAGCAGAAAGTAACGAAATAAAAACAAACATAATTACTCTATAAGGCAGCCTGTTTCCTCAAAAATGGAACTGGCTGCATAAAAAGACTGCTGCTGGTAGTCTTTTTTTGTCTCCAGCAATTTTATAAACGGTGCGGATAATCAAGGGATTTAACTTAGAACCGTTTAATGGCCTGCCGTCACCTTTATGAGGGTAAATGGGAATTTTCAAGAGGGAGAAATCCATTTTTAAGAGGGGTAAATTCAATTTTATGGGGAATCATAAAGGATACTAAAAGAAAATTTCATAAACGGCAAAAAACAAAAAAGCAGCCAAAACGGCTGCTTTTTTAAGAAAATAATGCTTTGATTGCGTCTATTAAACTAATGAAAAACTGTTTTAATTTGTCTAAGAATGATTGGCCTTCCTCGGAATGCAGGTAATTAGAGACCGCTTCTTTCGCCTTTCCTAATTCCTGGCCGACTCCTTTCCAGTCAATATTCAGGTCTTTTAGTTTCTGGAAAAGATCTAAAAGGCTTTGAATCTGCTGTTCAGTGAGTTTGATTCCAAGATCTTGGGCAGCCTGCTCAATGATGGAGCGTATATCTTCTTCAGTTTTAGGCGGATTTTTGGCCATCTCATCTTTAATTTTGGTAATAAGAGCGGATGCTTTCTCTTTACCGACCTGGTCGCCTAGTGTAGCGGTTTTAACCATTTCTTCATTTGCGGCTTGTTTTACATCTTCAGGAATCGTTTTGTCGGCTGTAACTTCATAAGCTTTAATGATTCCTGTCAATGCTGCAGTACCGGAAACCTCAAATGGAGCACTAATTTGGATGTCCGCGTCCTTAACCCCGGCAGTTGCGAGAGCATTGATGTACATGTCTTTCGTCACCCAAGTAATATTTTTTGTATTCACGTTCAGGCCCGAACTTTGTTTTCCCAATGTAATCGAAGAGGAAGAAAGCGCACGTGTGCCAATTAATCGTGCAGAGATATATTTTCCAAGATATTTATGCTCTTCTTCATTTGAAACCGTAACGATGTCTGCATCTTTTGGAGCATTGAATTCTGCAAGCAGCATGTTCTTCTGTTCTTCCGAGAGATCCTCACCCAGTGTAATAATTCTCTCTCCAGGTGCCGCATCGGCATACGCTTTTAAAGGTAAAAGGGCGATCAGTGACACAAAGAGGACAGCCCACCATTTTATATTTTTAATTTTCATTGTTTAAACCTCCTTATATTGTTAGACGGATAACAAGCAATCTATGATTCACATCCAACATATAAAACTAATCTTATAGTAGACTATCACTTTTTTCAAAAACCGAAAAGAAAAATATGAAAATGCTCATGATATGAAAACAGATGGAAAACCCAAAAAACAAGAAAATGTTGAATAAGAATATGAATTTTTGTATGATTATTAGGAGTTGGGAAGAAATTAGATAATAACACAATACGGTCTTAACATTAACGAGGGAGTATTACATGCTTATTAAGTACAAGAAAAATTTCGAAAAAATTGCCATGGGACTTCTTTCATTTATGCCAAATGAAAAGGATATTAAGAAATTGCAGGCTACAATGAAGATGTATGAAACAGATGAGAGTTCGCAGCTTTTTCTTTGGAAAGATGAAGATATTAAAGGACTCATCGGGATATCCGTTTTAAATGAGAACGAGATAGAAATTCTACATGTTTCCGTTAATCCGTCATTCCGGCATCAGGGAGTTGGGAAAAGTATGGTATCTGCCATCAGAAACCAGTTTCCGGATAAAAAGCTAGTTCCGAATGAGCTGACAGCAGCTTTTCTTGAAAAATGTGAAGCAGACCATCCAACGACATAAATATTGTTGGTATGACCCCGAAAATTAAATAGTCGTTAATAAAAGATCCCTGTCCCATTTCATTTAGACAGGGATGCTTTACTAATGTGAGTAATACTCGATTGGACAGCGTTTATTCTTTTGTATGTCTTAGCTGGAGCTGTTTCGTCCGTTCTTTAATCACATCAGAACGGTCGCGGGTTTTATGTCTATTGATTAATTCGTAATTATTTAGATCACTTTGGCTTATCCAGGTAAGCTTTCTCTCTTTACTCTCCTGCATACATAGGTCTAAAAGCGGTTTTTTAAGGGGGAGAGATATACTTTCATAGTCTTTTCCTTGCTCCAATCTGCTTTCCACCCGGGAAATTAACTCAATTAAGGCATTAAAATGGATACCAAGTGCATCCACCTGCATTTGTTGTTCCATTAGGATTCTTTTTGCTTTACTTAGAGACCTCGAAGCTCCTTTCACATTTTTTCTGCGGTAATGGTAGAGTGAAACAGCAAGCTGGATGAATCCAACCCACACCGGATTTCTTCGATTGGACGGCTCTTCTTTCCAATATTCCTCTAATATTTCATGGCATTCAAAATAATCACGCGTACAGTGAAACTCCAGTAAAAACTTTATAAATGCGTTTGGACTGTTCACCAAAGATCCCCCTTTTTTTGGATGAATGTTTACCTAGTGTAGCATAAGTGAGGATACGCTGGTTACCCAGCAGGAGTTATCTCTCTAAAATGAACCTGGCAATCATACAGAATGCTTAATCTTGTGTGTTATTTTATAGTTTTGTATTGGACAATAGCATGTAATCCTCTATACTATGAATAGCCTCTAATAGATATATGCACTTTTATAGAAAATCTGGTGAAATATAATGATTTATAATGTAAAAACAGAAGCTTTTGAAGGGCCTCTCGATTTGCTGCTTCACTTAATTAATAGACTAGAAATAGATATTTATGACATTCCGGTTGCGGATATCACCGATCAATATCTAAACTACATTCATGCCATGAAAGAGCTGGAGCTCGATGTGGCAAGTGAGTATCTTGTTATGGCCGCAACGCTTCTAGCCATTAAAAGTAAAATGCTGCTGCCTAAATATGAAGAACATCACTTTGAAGAAGATGCGTCCTTTGAGATGGAAAGTGATCCGCGTGATGAACTTGTGGAGAAGCTCCTGGAATACAGGGCGTTTAAAGATGCGGCCGACCAATTTAAACAGATGGAGCAGGACCGCGGTCTTGTGTTTACGAAACCGCCCAGTGATTTGTCCGAATTTGCAGCAAGTGCTGAAATGGAAAGAGAGCTGGATGTATCTCTCTATGACATGCTTGGGGCCTTGCAGAAATTGCTAAGAAGAAAAAAATTGCAAAAACCTGTATACGCAAAAATTGAAAAACAGGAAATCTCTATCGAAACCAGAATGAAAGATATTATGGTCTTTCTTCATAACAAAAAGGGGAGAATCAGCTTTTTCGAACTTTTCCCAGTACCTGAAAAGCCGCATATCGTGGTTACTTTTTTGTCCTTGCTTGAACTGATGAAGCAGAAGGATATCCAGGTTGAACAAGAAGATAATTTTTCTGAAATATTTGTTGCAGCTAAGGTAGGTGTAGATTCACTTGGAAGCTAAATCTAAAGGGGCGCTGGAGGCTCTTCTTTTTGCCGCAGGCGATGAAGGGCTTTCTGTAACCCAAGTATCAAAGGTTATGGAAATTTCTGAAGGGGAAGCTGCAGAAATGATAGAAAGCCTCGATAAAGACTATGAGTCAGAAGAAAGAGGCCTGCATATTATTCAGCTTGCCGGTGTGTACCAGCTTGCTACCAAAAAGGCTCATTCCGATTTATTAAAAAAGCTCGTGGAATCCCCAGGAACTCAAGGATTATCTCAGGCAGCCCTGGAAACCCTGGCTATCATTGCATACAAACAGCCGATAACAAGGGCAGAGATTGAAGATATAAGAGGTGTTAAAACCGAAAGGCCCATTCACACATTAGTCACTAAAGGCCTGATTAAAGATGTTGGCCGTGCTGAAGGAACAGGAAGGGCTATATTATATGGAACCTCAAAGGAATTCCTGGATTATTTCGGTTTGAATACAATTGAAGAATTACCAGAGCTTCAAAAATCGGAAGAAAATTTTGAAGAAGATGAAGCGGATTTATTTTTTGGCAGTGTAGAACCGAAGGAAGTATAACAAAACTTTCTGAATTATGATAAAATTACTATATCCCTGGACTCTCTCATATGAATACGGGAGAGTCCCTTTTTTGCAATTTATCCTGCTTCAGGGAAGGAGAAAGGAAATGCTGATCAAAAGCTGTAAGGGGTATGAATTAGAGAAAGAATTGCCAAATACATCTGAAGATTTCTTCAACAGGTCAGAGATTGCTTACCGGGAGAATGGAAAGGATAAAACACTGCATATCCTCTATTTACGCTTTTTTGAAGAAAAAATGAGCAGCATCTCCCCATTTGCAAGTGATCCCGTTTTTACTTCAAGGGGTCAGGAGATTTTTTTTCGGGATCTTGTCGGATTCATTTCTCTTATTAAAAATCCGGAGTACCGCGAAAGAAAAAGGGTATATATGAACAACGAAAAAGATTTTGCTTCTCTATTCAAGGATGTTGACTTTGATAAACTTCCGTCCGCATTCGAAGAAATGATAGATGGCGGATATGAATTGCGGTCACCTAAGGACTTCATTATGGTGCATAACTGAAGTCAAAAGATAGGCCAGCAGACGAGTGATAGCAGTCAGACGTCGGTTTAAAAACAGGTGAGTGATTCAAAAGTTAAGATGATACAACAATTAAATTCCAAACAGCCCGAGAGCAGCACGCTTCTCGTTTTGATACAAAGTCGTTAATTTTTTGAGGAGGTTACATAAATGGCAAACACGATCATTCAAACCCAGATGGAAGATGTTAAGAGGTTTCTAGAATCAACCGTTACCCAGGTGGAGGATTTTTTAAACTCAGCCACTCTTCAAACTCTTCAGGCAGAAACATCTGGAGATGAACTCTACTATAAGAGCCTGCTTTCAAATATCCGAAAATTAGCTGTATATAGCGAGGAAAATTTGGAGGCATGTAAAATTGTTCTTAATAATGATGTTTTCCATAAAGCAGCCGCAGAAAAGATTCTTTACAGAGTCTATCATCAGGTGATCGAAGAATTCTTTTCACCAAAAACAGATGCCTGGTATGAAGACAGCCGCTCAGCCTATACCGGCAGAAATTCGATAAAGCTGAGGGGAGAAGCGCCACAAAGCATTTCGACGCTGATGAAAACACTTGAGTCAGGTTTTCAGGCAGTTCGGGAAGAACTGGAATTCTACGAAACGGATTACCGGACAAAAATGATTCAATCGAATTAAGATTTAACAGCGTCATGTCTCCAGCAGCTTTATGATGGCCAGTTCCGGCCAAAATTAATCAAGAGCTTTCCTTACAAAAAGGTGAGCTCTTTTTGTGTTTTTATCAGCATAACCGGGCACTTCCTACACATACGATTACTAATGGAGGTGTACGAAAATGTCTCACTTATCTCAATATGCGGCGGATGTCTCTCTGTGGATCAAGGCTATTTTTGACAGTGAAGCAGGCAGGGCAGTGATATCCGATCCAGCTGTTTATGATTTAGCGAATAATGTTAAAGAATTAGCCATAAGACTTGAAGCCAGTGAACCTGCCCACGAAGATATCAAAGAACTTCAGCGTAGAGCGGATATGCTGTCTGTAAGATTAAAAGCCGTACAGAATCACAAAGTTTCTGTTCCAATCGGACAGCATAAGCTTCCTCCGCTCCCCTATGCGTATAATTCCCTGGAGCCGGTGATCAGTGAGGAAATCATGCGGCTGCATCATGATAAACACCACAAGGCATACGTAGACGGATTAAATAAGGCAGAGAAGATGATGGAACAGGCGAGAAGAACAAGTGATTTTTCCCTGCTGAAACATTGGGAAAAAGAAGCAGCCTTCCACGGTTCCGGCCACTATCTTCATACTATATTCTGGGAGATCATGAACCCAAAGGGAGGAGGCAGGCCTACCGGAGCGCTTCTGCGACAGATAGAAAAAGACTTCGGTTCTTTTGACGCATTTAAGAAGCATTTCAGTGAAGCGGCTAAACAAGTAGAGGGAGTCGGCTGGGCACTGCTTGTCTGGTCAGCCCGCTCTAGAAAATTAGAAATCTTACAATCCGAGTTTCATATGAATCTTACACAATGGGACACCATCCCCCTCCTCGTTCTGGATGTGTGGGAGCATGCCTATTATCTTCAATATAAAAATAACCGCCCTGAATATGTTGAAAACTGGTGGAAGGTTGTTTATTGGCCAAATGTGGAGTACAGGCTGGCCCGGGCAAAGCAGGTACAGTGGACTCCGTTTTAACATTAAAAGCGGAAAGCGGTGCCTTCTGGAAGGAAACAGATAAAAAGATCAATGAAGCAGACATTTTTTTAAGGGAGTTACCTTCATGGAAGGTAGAGACCCGACAAGCATAAGACGAGCAGGCTGTGAGAAGTGTTTTCCTTCTCATAGACTGATTGGCTTATGTCTCGAGGGTCTCAGCTTGGAGCTGGACAAACCCGAAAAGCGGAGAACGGTGCTTTTCATATAGTCTTTAATAGTAAGAACCATGATGATCCTAAACTAACCAAATACAATAACATTAAATGAAAAGCAGACACCTGAAAGGCATAAGACGAGCGGCAGCGAAAGGCCGCTTTTGCCTTTTGATGGCGATGGGCTTATGACCGAAGGTGTCAGTTCGCAGCTGGACAAACTTGAAAAGCGTAAAGCGGTGCCTTCCCGAAGAAAATTAATCAAAGATCAATGAAACAGACAAATATAGGATGAAGTAAAATACTGGGAAGGCAGAAACCCGATAAAGAAGACTTGCTGATTGGCGAACGTGAGTGAAGCCAGAAGCGTAGTCGCACTTATGCGTTAGCTAAGAATAAGACGAGGAGCCCTTGGGGAGTGCTGTTCTCCCCGAGGGATGCTTGGCTTATGTCTCGAGGGTCTCAGCTTGGAGCTGGACAAAGCCGAAAAGCGGGAAGCGGTGCCTTCCTAAAGGGAACTGATAACGAGCGAGATCAATGGAGCAGACATTTTTTTAATGAAGTAACCTTCATGGAAGGCAGAGACCCGATAAAGAAGACTTGCTGATTGGCGAACGTGAGTGAAGCCAGAAGCGTAGTCGCACTTATGCGTTAGCTAAGCATAAGACGAGGAGCCCTTGGGGAGTACTGTTTTCCCCGAGGCAGGTTTTTCTTGAAAAACAGCTATTTTATAAGAAGAATTACGGATTTTTACTGTTTTTTTATTTTGGCAGGTGAAAAGAGCACCGCTACCTTAAATTTTTATATCGTTTGATTAGCAATTAGAAGATTTTTTATTTTTCTGAAATGATTTATGCTTAAGTTTTCGGAGTTTATGCTTACCTTTTTGACACTTATGCTTAAGTTTTCCAACTTTATGATTATGTTTGGCGGTTTTATGCTGATTCTGGTGATATGTATGCTTATCCTAAGGAGCTTATGCTTACCCGTTGGGGCTTATGCTTATTCCATGTGGTTTATGCTTATACCAGCACGACAAGCATAATTAACAGACAGTTTTTCTTCCAGGGGACCTATAGGCTTTAACTTAGGTTCAGCATAGAGCTGGAAAATCACCATTCTTTTTTCCGTCATTTAAGCGCCTCTTTCAAATCGCCGGTCAGCATAATCATGCTGTCCTTTTTTTGTATCAATTTTTATAGGCTGGCTCTTCCCCTTTCACAGTGTAAGAGCGGAGCCCAGCATCAAGAATACCATCCCTGCATTTTGAAAGGTTGTCCGCGTATAGATATTCTCCTTCGGCGTTCGCTTATGTAATTGTCATAACCCTTGTCCTTCAGCATAAACTTGTACAAAACGTAAAAGGGGACGGTCGTTAACATGAGTGTTTTATATAAATCAGTTATTTTTGCTTTTATACTCGTTCTTATCTCCTCAACCTTTCCATCGGGAGCCAGAGGGGCCGGTGTGTCCGTCAGCGCGGAAAGTGCCGTGTTAATGGAACAGGAAAGCGGCAGGATCCTTTTTGAAAAAGACCCTCATGAGAAAAGGCGGATAGCCAGCATCACTAAGATTATGACCGCCTTGCTGGCCATTGAATCCGGAAAAATGAAGAAAGACGTCACTATAAGCAGTTTTGCGGCTGGTACTGAAGGGTCTTCATTGTATTTAAAGCCAGGCCAGAAGATGAAACTTGAGGACCTGGTATATGGACTAATGCTGCGGTCCGGCAATGATGCCGGGGTTGCTATAGCTGAATATGTGGGAGGAAGTGTGGAGGGCTTCGCTTATTTAATGAATAAAAAAGCGGAGGAACTAGGAATGGAGGATTCGAACTTTACGAATCCACATGGACTGGATAATACCCGGAACCATTATTCTTCTGCCTATGATATGGCACTGCTGACTAGGTACGCCATGAAGTTCAGTGAGTATAGGAAAATCACCGGGACCAAGGTCCATAAGGCGCCGAATCCAAATGAAAATTGGGATTATACCTGGAGAAATAAAAACAGACTTTTAACCCAGCTGTATAAGTACTGCACGGGCGGAAAGACAGGCTATACCAAACTGGCAAAACGGACACTGGTGACCACTGCGGAAAAAGACGGGTTGAAACTGATCGCCGTTACATTAAATGATGGAGACGACTGGGACGACCATAAGAATCTTTATGAACATGCTTTCTCTGATTACCAGCTCACTGAATTATTGGCTGAAGGCAGAATCGGAAAAATAAAAAATAAAGTATATCAAGGAAAGATATATGCTAAAAACGGTTTCCAATATCCGCTTACCGAAGAAGAATCCTCACAAATTACATCTAAGCTGAAATTATTAAAGCCGAAGGATGACTGGGAAAGTGGGAAAGATATCCCTGACATTGTCGGTAAAAAGGTCTTTTATCTAGATGGCGAAGAAATAGGGAGCCGCAATATTTTTTATGGGAAGTATCACGAAGAACTAAAGGAATCGTGGATTCAGACCTGGAAAAATGTCTTTCTGACTGCGATAGGCATCCGGCATGGTTAATTATATCTGGGTAGGCATGACGCTGATAGGCATCGTTTATGCTATGTTTAACGGAACCATGGAGCAGGTGAACGAAGCCGTTTTTAAAAGTGCGAAGGAAGCCGTTACTTTATGTATCGGTCTCATGAGTATCCTGGTCTTCTGGCTTGGAATCATGAAGGTAGCAGAAGATTCAAAGCTGCTGGAAAAGGTTTCGCTTATAACCAAACCAGTAGTGAAAAGGCTTTTCCCGGAAGTACCGAGCAGCCATCCTGCCATGGGCTATATTGTTTCCAATATTATGGCCAATATGTTTGGGCTGGGTAATGCAGCTACTCCGCTAGGGATCAAAGCTATGGAACAGCTGAAAAAGTTAAATGGCAATAAAACGTCGGCCAGCCGGTCTATGATTACATTTCTTGCTATCAATACTTCAAGTATTACATTAATCCCTACCACTGTGATAGCCATCCGGATGAACTATCATGCTTCTTCCCCTACAGACATTGTTTTTCCGACTTTAATCGCTACGTTCATTTCTGCAATAGGCGGGATATTAATTGATAGATACTTTTATTATCGAAGGAAGCGAAAAGGGAGGGAGTAAGCATGCAGTATCTTAATGTAATCTCCTTGTGGATGATTCCGGTTTTAATTGGATTTATTCTGCTTTATGCAACCTATAAAAAGGTGCCAGCATATGAGAGCTTTGTTGAGGGCGGCAAAGAAGGGATAGGCATGGCGTTTTCGATCATTCCGTTCCTTGTCGGAATGCTGGTGGCTATATCGATATTCCGCGCTTCAGGAGCACTCGATGCTTTTGTTAATTGGGTGAAACCGGTGTTTGACATGATCGGGGTCCCGTCTGAAATCCTGCCGCTTGCCATCATCAGGCCGATTTCCGGAAACGCAGCACTGGGAATGACAAGCGATCTTATCTCAGTATATGGCCCCGATTCCTTCATCGGCAGGCTGGCTGCAACCATTCAGGGCAGTACAGATACGACCTTTTATGTATTGACTGTTTATTTCGGAGCGGTCGGAATAAAAAGAATGGGTGACGCTTTGAAGGTTGGGCTCCTTGCAGATTTAGTCGGCATTACGGCAGCCATTATTGTCGTGGTCTACTTTTTTGGATATTAACAAAAGGCTATAGCTTATGCGGGCATTTTGTGATTAGAATTGGCACATGAAATATCCTGCGGGAAACGCTTGCTTGCAAGGGAGGCCGCGCAGTCTTAACGTCCTTTGGAGCCCCGGAAGGCCCGCATGTTATGTTGAGAGGCAGCATGCTCCTCATTTTATTGCTGCAATTAACTGGCATGGCTGAAAAGCTTATAAAAAGAGAACTAATCAAAGCGGATTCAATGACTTGTTCAGGTGGTGAATAAAGTCCCGGGAATCCGCTTTGTTTTTTTCGGTAAATATGTCATAATTGTGTATCGCTTGTTTTAGAGATTTTTGTCGAAGTATGATGTAAAGGGTGAATTATTAATGGAGCGTTTACAAAAAGTCATTGCTCATTCTGGTGTTGCTTCAAGAAGGCATGCCGAGCAGTTAATTTTAGATGGGAAAGTGAAGGTCAACGGAAAAATCGTAAGAGAATTAGGTACAAAAGTAGGCCCCAATGACGATGTCGAGGTTAATGAAGTTCCGCTGGTGAAGGAAGTCCCAGTTTATTTTCTGCACTATAAAGAAAGAGGTGTCATCTCTGCAGTCAGTGATGATAAAGGCAGGAAGACCGTAACAGATTATTTCCCGGAAGTGGAAGAACGCATTTATCCAATCGGCAGACTTGACTACGATACTTCCGGTCTGCTTCTGTTGACGAATGATGGAGAATTCGCCAACCTCCTTATGCACCCAAGAAATGAAGTGGAAAAGGTATATGTAGCGAAGATTAAAGGGATCTTGTTCAGAGAAAATGTTCGGAAGCTTGAACGAGGAATTAAACTTGAGGATGGGATGACTGCACCTGCAAAGATGAAAGTCCTATCTGCTGATAAAAAGAAAAATACCACCATCGTAGAAATAACTATTCACGAAGGTAAAAATCGCCAGGTGCGCAGAATGTTCGAAGCTGTGGGGCATCCCGTTATAAAGCTGAAACGCGAACGATATGCTTCTTTAGATCTCAGCGGCCTACAGCCTGGTGATTCGAGAGAACTGACTCCTCATGAAGTAAAGCAGCTGAGAACGCTTGCGCAGAGTCCGGGCAAAAAGTAAAACGTTGTCACAAACAATTCAAATAATTATAAAAAGCCGTTATAGGATAATGGTATAATTTTTTGGGAGCAATCTTTAACTAGGGGGGAAAGGTATGGCAAAAAAACAGCGGCTAGTTATGAGGACCGTGATTTTACTAGTACTCGCGGCAGCCTTGGTTTATGCATTATATGCCAACCTGACTAAAGCAGATCAAGACAAAGTTGAAATGAATTCAGAAGCGCCTAACTTTGTTTTGACTGATATGAATGGTACAAAACACAAGCTTTCAGATTATAAAGGGCAGGGTGTTGTCTTGAACTTCTGGGGAACATGGTGCAAACCTTGTGAAAAAGAAATGCCCTATATGGACAGCCAATACGAAGAATTTAAGGATAAGGGTGTTCAAATCCTTGCTGTGAATGTCGGCGAATCAAATTATTCAGTTGAACAATTTGTGGATAAGTATGCCCTTGATTTTCCTGTGCTCATTGACAAAAAAAGCGAAGTGCAAAATGCCTATAAGGTCGACCCGCTTCCAGTAACCTTCTTGATTAATAAAGAGGGCAAAGTAGTCGATCAAATGACCGGAAGTCTGACAGAAGCGGAAATACGCGGATTCATGAACAGAATTAAACCTTGACTAGGGAGTTTTACAAATGAAAGAAGTTAAATGCGAATGCGGCCACATAAACCCGGTGGGGACAGCATTATGTGAAGCATGCGGCAGAGTGGTTGGCGAAGAAGCCGAAAGCAGTAAGCTCCTGGATATGCGCTATGAAGCAAGCCCAAGACGGTCGCAACATTATAACAAAACATTCATAGATAAAATCTGGAGCTTTTTTTCTTCTGTAAAAGTAGGTGTCTGGCTCATCGTCATTACCCTGGTTGCATCGGCTCTCGGAACGATATTTCCTCAGGAAATGTACATCCCGCCAAACATTCCGGCAGCTGACTACTATAAGGATGAATATGGGTCTCTCGGTAAGCTGTATTATCAGCTTGGGTTTCATAACCTCTACAGTTCATGGTGGTATTTGATATTAATCGCCTCTATTGGAATCTCACTCGTTATCTGCAGCTTAGACCGTGTAATTCCGCTCTATAAAGCTTTAAAGAATCAAAGGACGGCTCCTCGTGAAGGCTTTCTGAAGAGGCAGCGCTTATTTGGCATAACAGAAACTAATAGAGACATAGACTTTGAGGGCATTCGAACAAAACTTAGGTCTAAAAGATATTCCGTTAAAGAAGAAAATGGGAGTATCCTTGCTGAGAAGAATCGTTTCTCCAGGTGGGGCCCATACGTAAATCATATAGGTCTTATTATTTTCTTATTTGGTGGTCTGCTGCGTTTTGTACCCGGCATGTATGTGGATGAAGTGGTATGGGTGCGTGAGGGAGAAACCATCGAGGTGCCCGGAACCAGCGGACAGTACTATGTGAAAAACGAAAAATTCATCCGCCAGCTCTATGATAAGCAAAAGGACGATCAGGTGTTTAATGATGCACTGAAAAAGAATCCTACTGTGATCAAGAACTTTCAAACAAATGCGGTGCTGTATGAAAAGAAGGGGAATACGCTTCCAGGAGAACAGCCCGAACTGAAAAAAGTCGAATCGCACAGCATTCAAGTAAACAAACCTATGAAATATGAAGATTTCGCCTTTTATCAGACAGATTACAAGCTGGATGAAATGCATGAAATGAAATTTAAATTGATCGATAAAAAGACTCAGGAAAGCTTTGGTAAGCTGACTGTCGATTTATACGACCCCAAAAAGAAATATGATTTAGGCAAAGGCTATTCAGTTGAGCTTTTAAACTATTTTCCTGATTTTGAGTTTGATGAAAATAGTGAGCCTATAACTAAATCGAGAATTCCAAACAATCCAGCTTTTGTCTTTAACATGATTACGCCGGATAAGCCAAAAGGCGAAGCAAGCTTTGTAGCCATCCAGCAGACAATCGAACCTACGGGGAACAATAAATACAAGCTGGCTTTTGATGGCATTGAGACTCAGAACGTATCGGGGCTTACCATTAGAAAAGATATGACTCTATGGTTTCTAGCCATCGGAGGAGCCATTTTCATGATAGGCGTCATTCAAGGTGCATACTGGAATCACCGCCGAATCTGGCTTCAGAAGAAAAATGGACAAGTATGGATCGCTGCCCATACGAATAAAAACTGGTTCGGCTTCAAAAGGGAAATCAGCTCTGTTCTAGAGGGAACTTCTCTGACAGAACCGGCCGATCAGCTTAACGAGAAGTCCTAAAGGGGGAGGCAGCAAAGTGGTTCAATTAAGCAGTAATCTTTTATACATTGCGTTCATTTTATATTTAATCGCCACCTTTTTCTTTGCAGGTTCAATAAAGATTAGAAAAGATAAAGAAGAAAAAAAGACGAACAGATGGTCTTTTATCGGTATTGTTATCACGCTGATAGGATTCGCTTCACAGGTTGGGTATTTTATCACCAGATGGATAGCTGGCGGGCATGCTCCTGTAAGTAATCTTTTCGAATTCACTACGTTCTTCGGAATGATGCTGGTTGCCGCTTTCATTATCATTTACTTTATCTATAAAACTTCGGTTCTAGGAGTCTTTACCCTCCCGGTAGCATTACTTGTGATCGCATATGCAAGCATGTTTCCAAGAGATATTACTCCACTAATCCCGGCTCTTCAAAGCGACTGGCTGCATATTCACGTCACAACGGCTGCAGCAGGAGAAGCCATTTTAGCAATCAGCTTTGCGGCGGGATTGATCTATTTGATTAAGTTTGTAGATCAAACGAAGAGCAGTAAACGGACTTTCTGGCTTGAGGCAACTTTATTCGGCCTGATTGCAACCCTTGGTTTCATTCTTGTATCTACCTCATTTTCCCTCTCGGACTATGAATCAAAATTCAATTGGGTTGACAAGAGAGGTCAGGAAGCGGAAGCCGTTTATCATATGCCTGCTCTCATCGGCCCGCATCAGTATGAAACACTAACAGATGGTTCCTTTCAGCCGCTGGCAGAGGTACCTGCTTTAATCAATGCGATGAAGCTCAATACATTTATCTGGTCCGTATTAGCCGGTATCATATTATACCTTCTTATCCGTTTGATTTTCAGAAAGCGTGTTGCTGCCTTACTTCAACCGCTTGTAAGAAAAATCGACCTGAATCTGGTTGATGAAATTGGCTACCGTTCTGTTTTAATCGGATTTCCCATTTTTACTCTTGGCGCCTTGATTTTTGCTATGATATGGGCTCAGATGGCCTGGACTAGATTCTGGGGCTGGGATCCTAAAGAAGTTTGGGCCTTAGTAACTTTTCTTTTTTACGCCGCTTTTCTGCATTTGCGGCTTTCTAAAGGCTGGCACGGAGAAAAATCAGCCTGGCTTGCTGTGATAGGGTTTGTTATTATCATGTTTAATCTGGTTGCCGTAAACCTAATTATCGCCGGCCTGCACTCTTATGCATAACAGACAACCCCGTTGAAATACGGGGTTTTTTATATAGGGATTTTTTGAACAGCAGCCCATTTTTGTGAAATGTAAGAAGCAATAATAAGGGGTAGAAGATATAATTAAAAATCTATTGGGAGATGTGTTATAGCTTCAAGGAGTACCGCTATCGCAAACAGACCGTTTTTCTACTATAATAAAAGAAACAGCACTTAGCAGGACTCTCATAATACATAATCTTGCTTTTTCAGGTGAAGGAGCATTTAAATAGGGGGCTTTAAAGTGGAAAAGGAATACCGAATCCTTGTTGTAGATGATGAAGAAAGAATACGGCGCTTGCTTAAAATGTATCTGGAAAGAGAAGGATACCTTATTGAAGAAGCTGCCGATGGCATAACTGCGTTAGATATGGCTATTGAAAAAGATTATGACCTCATCTTGCTGGATATCATGATGCCTGGCAAAGACGGGGTTGAAGTGTGCAGAGAGCTGAGGGAGAAAAAGTCAACCCCGATTATCATGCTGACTGCCAAGGGAGAAGAAATGAACCGCGTACAAGGGTTTGAAGCGGGAACAGACGATTATATCGTGAAGCCATTCAGTCCCCGTGAAGTGGTGCTGAGGGTGAAAGCACTGCTTAGAAGAGCTTCAAGCACAAGCTTCATTCAAACGGAAACGTCCACTAAGGATATTATCGTTTTTCGCCACTTAACGATTGATAATGACGCCCACCGTGTAACCGCTGATAACATGGAAGTGACTCTGACACCTAAAGAGTATGAACTCCTTTATTTTCTGGCCAAATCTCCTGATAAAGTATTTGACCGTGAGCAATTACTGAAGGAAGTATGGCATTACGAGTTTTTTGGAGACTTAAGGACAGTGGATACCCATGTGAAAAGACTGCGGGAAAAATTGAACAAGGTTTCAGAAAATGCCGCGAAAATGATTGTAACGGTATGGGGAGTAGGCTATAAATTCGAGGTAGTAAATGAATGATACTTTGGAGAAGTGTAGTAGGAAAGCTGTGGGTGACCATATTACTTTTAGTGTCCTTCGTATTGTTCATTCTCACTGTATTACTGTTGGAGTTCTTTCAAAATTATCATAAAAATGAGATAGAACAGCAGCTTTCGGCGACTGCGAGCAGGATTGTGACAATCCTCCATCAGCATGAAGATATGGACACAGCATTAAAAATTTCATCCGAGCTGATGGGTAAAGCAACAAAAGTAATTGTCATTGAGGATAAGACTCACGATTTTGCCTCCGAGAACATCAGCCGGCCATCAGCCATGATTTCTTTCATAAGAAACAATCCACAGCTGTCGAATGTGATAAAAGACCAAAAGCGCATTAATCAGCAGATGGAGCTTCCGGCAAGTACAGATGGACGATCATCGACAGGCATTATTGTAGGGGTGCCCGTCACACTGAACGGAGAAAAAGGGGCAGTATTTTTATTTCAATCCTTGGAGGCAATGGAAGCTACTGTACGTTCCACTACCAAGTTTATCTGGCTGGCTGCTGGTGTAGCGGCCATATTGACTACCATATTTGCCTTCTTCCTCTCGACCCGGATTACCGCTCCGCTCAGGAAAATGAGGGAAGCTGCCTTCGAAGTAGCACGGGGCAAATTTGATACCAAAGTGCCAATCCTGACTCATGATGAAATCGGAGAACTGGCAACGGCTTTTAACCAAATGGGGAAACAGCTCAAGTTTAACCTGAATGCCCTGAGCCAGGAAAAGGAAAGTCTTGCCAGTATACTAAGCAGTATGGCAGATGGAGTGATCACATTTAATCGAGACGGGACCATTTTGACCTCCAATCCTCCGGCGGAGCGCTTTCTTCAATACTGGTACAAAGAAAAAGGATTTATACAGGGAAGCCATGAAGCGGTACCTTCAGTCCTGATGAATCTTTTTGAGCAGTCTGAGGAATTTGAAAGCGAACAGGTAGGTGAAATAGCGCTTCAAAATCATTACTGGGTGCTGATTGTCAGTCCTCTCTATAATAATAAGTCGATCCGCGGAGCAGTTGCAGTCTTGAGAGATATGACAGAAGAACGCAGCTTAGAGAAGCTGCGGAAAGATTTCATTGCGAACGTCTCCCATGAACTCAGAACACCGATTGCCATGCTGCAGGGCTACAGTGAGGCAATCATCGATGATATTGGAACAGAAGAAGACAAGAAAGAGATGGCTCAGGTGATTTATGAAGAATCATTACGAATGGGCCGCCTGGTTAACGACCTTCTCGACCTCGCACGGATGGAAGCAGGCCACATATCCCTGAATTATGAAAAGGTCCATATTTCATCCTATCTGAAACGGGTCGCCCATAAGTTCCAGGGACTCGCAAAGGAAAAAAACATTTCGATAACTGTAGACATTACAGAAACCGAATCAGAGTATTCCTTTGATCCGGATAAAATAGAACAAGTTTTAACGAACCTGATAGACAATGCCATCAGGCATACACCTGAAGGCGGTTCTGTGAAAATCGTCCAAAGCAGCAATGCGAACAAAGGACTTCTCATAAAGGTCCAGGATTCCGGCTCGGGCATTCCAAAGGAAGACCTCCCATTCGTATTCGAACGCTTCTATAAAGCCGACAAAGCCCGTACCAGAGGCCGGTCAGGCACAGGACTGGGACTTGCCATTGCCCAAAACATCATCCGGTCCCACGACGGAAATATTACCGTCACCAGCGAACTCGGCAAAGGAACGACATTTTACATCAATATCCCACGAAAAATGCAAGAAATAAGTTAAAAAACACAGGAACCCTGCCGATAAATCTTGTTACCCGTGGAACACCGAAAAGCGGAAAGCGGTGCCTTTCACCTCAAAATTTTTTAAGGGCAGAATGTTGAAGGCTTCTTTTTAAGACAACCAATCAATATAGAAAGGCAGAGACCCGACAAGCATAAGACGAGGAGCCCTTGGGGAGTGGGGTTCTCCCCGAGGGATGCTTGGCTTATGACTCGAGGGTCTCAGCTTGGAGCTGGACAACAACGAAAAGCGCAGAACGGTGCCTTTCGCTAAATAATTGCTAAAGAGCAGAATGTAGAAGGTACCTTACAGAAACACACAAATGCTGTAGAAAGGCAGCCATCCGATAAAGAAGACTTGCTGATTGGCGAGCAATAGCGAAGACAGAAGCATAGTCGCCCTTATGCGAAAGCCAAGCATAAGGCGAGCAGTCCGTGGGAAGCGACCTTCTTCCCATGGACTGTTTGACTTATGACTCGAGGATGGCAGTTCGGAGCTGGACAACACCGAAAAGCGGAAAGCGGTGCCTTTCACCTCAAAATTCTTAAGGGCAGAATGTTGAAGGCATCTTTTTAATACAACGAATCTATATAGAAAGGCAGAGACCCGATAAAGAAGACTTGCTGATTGGCGAGCAACAGCGAGGACAGAAGCTTAGTTGCCCTTATGCGAAAGCGAAGCATAAGGGAGCCCTTGGGGAGTGGGGTTCTCCCCGAGGGATGCTTGGCTTATGACTCGAGGGTCTCAGCTTGGAGCTGGACAAAAACGAAAAGAGCAGAACGGTGCCTTTCGCTAAATAATTGCTAAAGAGCAGAATGTAAAAGGTACCTTTCAGAAACACACAAATGCTGTAGAAAGGCAGCCATCCGACAAGCATAAGGCGAGCAGTCCGTGGGAAGCGACCTTCTTCCTATGGACTGTTTGACTTATGACTCGAGGATGGCAGTTCGGAGCTGGACAACACGAAAAGCGGAAAGCGGTGCCTTTCACCGGAAATCTTACTAAAGGAAGAATGTAGAAGGTACCTTACAAACACGCAAAGGCATTTTTGGCAGCAGGATAAGCATATACCTCAGAAAATAAGCATAAACACTTGATGGTAATCATAAGGCAGAAAACATAAGCATTGAATGTCCTGAGATAATCATAAACTTTGAATACTTAAGCATAAAACACAAAAAGATAATCATAAATCTGCAAAAGATAAGCATAAACCTTCCAAAGATAAGCATAGAACTTCACATTTTATTAAAATTAAATTTAATTTGGTAAAAACTTCTTAAAAAACTGCTGTTTTCAGTTTTTCAAAGTTAATATTCCTCTGATAGGGCGCTTATGATAAAATTTTTGGCGTATCTGAGGAGGAACCTGTTGTTTTACGCAGAAATCATCCGCACCAGCATGAATTTCTATACCCTGCGATAGTACAGGTCCATTTGTTTACGAACAGGTTTATTCCCTTCCCAACCAATTTCCCGCAATTATATTTAAACTGCAGAGATCCAAAATCACCTTCCTTTTTTTACATAAAAATAATATAGTTATAATGTAACTTTTTATAAGTTATTTCCGACTAATCTAATAACGGAGGTGGGGAAAAGTGGACTCCGTTTTCCAAAGAATATATGAGAATCACCACCAGGATTTATTTCAGTTTTTATTCTATATGGTAAACAACCGCGAAACAGCAGAGGACCTTGTGCAGGAGGTTTATATCAGGGTTTATAAATCTTTTGAACAGTTCGAGGGGAAGAGCAGTGAGAAGACATGGCTCTATTCAATCGCGAGGAATACTGCTATCGATCACTTTAGGAAGCAAAAGAGCTGGAAGCAGAGATTGCTTGAAAACTTTGATTGGAGTAAGAACGAAATAAAGGATGAACAGCCTCTACCAGAGGAATTCCTCATGGAGAAGGAAGAACTCCGTTTTGTATATGAAAGTTTGGATCATTGTACAGTAGATCAGAAGACGGTTATTATCCTCAGGTACATACAGGATTTATCGATTACGGAAACGGCTTCCGTACTGGGATGGACTGAGAGTAAGGTGAAGACCACACAGCACCGAGCCCTGAAAAATTTAAAGAAGATTATCAACGAACAGTCGGAGAAAGGAGGGGTGAGAATTGAAAAGATATGAGATATCAGATCATGAAATCCAAGAAGCGTTTAAAATGCTTCCAAAGATTACAGACAACCGTGACAAGGAAGAGATCTTCCGAAATATAACCAGATCTTCTATTAAACGTAAAAAGACAATCAGGTGGATGCCTGCAGCTGCAAGTATAGCCGCGATTATTCTATTCTCGATATTAGCCTCCTCCTATATTCTCCCGGATCATTCCGCTGATGAAAAAAGATCAAGCAGCCAGGAGCTCGCAGGTGAAGTCAAGAAATTAGACACATCTGAAGGAGCCGAACAGGAAACCATAGACGATTCGGATAAACAGGATCAAAACAGCACCACAGAAAATAATTCCGGTGAAACAGAAGAGGCTTCTGAGGAACAAAAACCTGCTGACAAAGAAGGAACAACAGAGGAATCATCTGAAACTGTCCCGGAAAAGAAAGATGATGGTGTATCAAAAGCAGCATCATTAAGCAGCAGTCTGGCATTTTCTTCTGATACGGGCAAACAATCCTATATCACGCTGGCTGTGCCTGATAAGCAGATTCAGTACATTGTCCCGATTACGTTTGAGACGGAAAAAGTAGAAAAGCAGGAATTGCTGAATGAACTATTAGATAAGATGAATACGATTAACGAGGAAGACCTTGGCCTTATGGATTTTTATCCTTTAAATCTTAGCATTGCACTGGGGAAAGAAGAAGGGACTATAAACATAGACTTTACAGATAAAAATGATTTGAATAATCTGTATGAGTTCGGCCTGAAAACGGCATTAGAGGATACTTTTAGATATCAGGGCTTCCATAAAATTACGTTTTCTACTGAAGGAAAACCTGGGGTTGAGCTGCCTGAATCAGGTATGGTTCCCGAAATGACCATCGAGCAGACACCTAAACGCTCCTATCTCATATACCAGGCAGAAGAATCTAAGCCGAAATTCTTAGTACCAAACATTAATGCAGCTGGTCAGACAATCGAGGAAGCTATAAAGGAAATGCAGAATTTCCAGCCTGTAAATTCCGCCAGTCCTTCTATTCCAGGTGATATGAAAATAGACAAAGTAGCCGAACAAAGCGGCAGGCTGACGATAACCTTATCAAAAGAGACACCTCTCAAGGATGATGAGAGCAGCCTTTTAGCAATCGAGGCGATTCTGCTTACAGCGAAAGACTTTGGTTTATCTGCCGTTTTATTTGAAAATCCCGGGCTATCAAGCATTGGCCCATATGATTTAACGAAAGATCTAGAAATGCCTGCAGCCCCTAATAAAATTCAATAGCCAAGAACCTGATTGGATTCTCCAGTCAGGTTTTTTGTTTTTACTATGAATATTACTCAGATTTTACGTTTATGCTAATGAAATGTGTGTGGAAAAATTAGGCTGTTCTCGTGTTCTAAAACCGGACATACCACATAAATTGTATGGATATGTTTATTTTTAAGGAGGAAGCTATGCAAGATTACGGTAAACGCGTTCTGATTGCCCTGCTGGTTGCGCTATGTATCAGCCTGCTGTTTATTGGGGGGACATATTCTCAGGCAGCTGAACTCAAAAAGGAGCTGCCATCAGAGTTCATATGGCCGGCAAAGGGTGTCATATCTGACTATTTCGGAACTAGAGGGGGAGCTCATAAAGGGATCGATATTGCGGCTCCCTTAAATACCGAAATTACGGCTGCAGGAAGCGGCACGGTCAGTAAAGCTTATACCTCTGCTACATACGGGAATGTGATATTTATTAACCATGAAGGGCGATATGAAACAGTATACGCGCATTTGAATAGGATGCTGGTGAAAGAAGGAGACTTTGTACAAAAAGGCCAGTTAATAGGCAGAATGGGGACAACCGGTCAGTCTTCTGGTGTTCATCTTCATTTTGAGATTCATGAGCAAAAATGGACAGTCAATAAGGCGTTTGCGCTTGACCCTTTAGCAGCTCTTGAAAACAGCCATACCCCAGCGGCAGCCCAGCCGAAAGAAGCTACGGAGGGATCAATGGATTCATACGTTGTACAAGCTGGAGAAACGCTCTGGAGAATCGCCAAGCGGGCCAATATGAGTGTGGAGGAGCTTAAACAGTTAAATGGACTCGCCAGTGATCTGATCCATGCAGGGCAGGTACTCAAGGTTGCGCGATAAAAAGATTCTAATAATTATAAATAATCCGAGTGTTATAGCTGGAAATTTAATATTCCCCCCGTATAATTAAGAGATACAAAGGGGGACAAGATATGCTTACGGATTATCATAATCATTTAGAAACTGGAACATTAACGCTCGATTACCTGAAAAAATTTACAGATCGTGCAGCAAGCAGCGGGATTGATCACTTTGGGATTTCTGAACATGCTTATCATTTTAATGAAACGGCTGATATATTGCAGAATGATTGGGTGAATCCAAGAAGATATTATAAAATGGATGACTATGTTCAATTATTTCATCAGGCCTGGAGTTCGAGTATTGATGTAAAAATGTCCATTGAAATGGATTATACTCCAGGGAAACATGAAGAAATGAAAAGGTTCATCCAAGCTTATGATTTCGATTACATAATAGGTTCGATCCACTGGATTGGGAACTTTGGAATCGACTTAAAAGAATATATGCACGAGTGGGACAAAAGAGACGTCAATATCATATACAAAGCATATTTTGATCAAGTCGTCACTCTGGCAGAAAGTAATTTGTTTGATATTATCGGTCATATCGATCTCGTTAAGATTTTTAACTATGTACCTTCAGATGAGGAATTTCTGCTCGAACAGTATGACCGGGCTACAGAAGCACTAAAGAACTCTAAGACCTGTGTTGAAATAAGCACAGCCGGCCTCAGAAAGCCAGTTGGCAAGCTGTATCCGGATGAAAGGCTTTTGGAAATGTGCTTCCGCAAAGGGATCCCGATTGTATTTTCATCAGACGCTCATTTTCCGGAGCATGTTGGGGCAGATTTCGATCAAGCAGAAAAATTAGCAGCCGCAGCAGGATATACAAGCTTAATGACTTTTTCAAAGGGAGAAAGAAAATCAGTGCCTATGGGGAAAGGGAAATAATAAAAAACGGGATATAAAGCATTAAGCTTCATATCCCGTTTTTTTCTGTAATATTGGCTTGTTGTTTCCTTTTTAGCGGTTCATTGGATGGATTTCGCCTGGGGAGGTGCTCCATCGGCTTCCCCTGGAATCTCCCAGAAGGGAATAGTAACAAAGTGAATAGATCATTTATATCATTCCATGCGGATAAATATTCGCAGCATGGCACTATAAAATAATATGATGTAAAAATGAAATATCCTCTGAGCTTTCTAATGTAGTGATGATGCCTTCAGTCAGCGGTTTGTCGAAGGTTAAGATCATGATGGCCTCTCCGCCCGCCTCTTTCCGGCCTACCTGCATCGTTGCGATATTTACATCATGGTCTCCCAATACTTTACCGACGCGTCCGATAACCCCTGGCTTGTCTGTATGCTGAATGTAGAGTAAGTTTCCTTCAGGCTGAAAGTCAATATTAAATCCATTCAAACTTAGGATTCTAGGTCCGTACTGATCAATATACGCGCCTCTGATTTCAAAAATGCGATTTTCCGCTTTTACGGTCAAGCTGATTGCGTTTGCATAGCCATATGTATTTTCTGAAACCTTTTCCCCGATGGTGACTCCTCTTTCTTTTGCTACAAGAAGAGCATTTACCTCATTAACCGGTGAATCCACCATTCGTTTAAAGAAACCTGAAACGAGCGCCTTGGTTAGAAGGTTTTTGTCAAAGTCATCCGGAATGCCGGCATAAGTAACTGACAGTTCAAGTACAGCCCGCTTGGTCAGCTGAGAAGACAAATTTCCCATTTGTTTCACTAATAGATAATAAGGCTGAATCTTGTTGAATACCTCCTTAGAGATGGCAGGGAGATTGATTGAATTTGAGACAGGGTTCCCATTTAAATATTGAAGTACTTCCTGGGCAACCTGTGTGGCCACATTCAATTGAGCTTCCTTTGTGGATGCGCCAAGATGCGGCGTAATAATAATTTCATCGAGTTCTAAGAGCTTATTTCCAAAAGGAGGTTCTTCTGTAAAAACATCGAGAGCAGCACCGGCTACATGTTTTTCTAAAATAGCCTGGTACAGGGCATCTTCATCGATAATTCCACCCCTTGCACAGTTGAGCAGGTACACTCCCTTTTTACATTTTTTAATGTTCGTTTCATTGATTAATCCTTTTGTCTCCGGTGTCAGGGGAGTATGTACCGTAATAAAATCTGCGGATTTCATCAGCTCTTCTAGAGGTACCGCTTTGACATTCAACTGTTTTGCTCTTTCGGCAGAGAAAAAAGGGTCATACACATAAACATCCATGCCAAATGCTTTTGCCCGTTTGGCAATTTCGCCGCCAATACGGCCCATCCCGATGATCCCAAGATTTTTGCCGTATAGCTCAGTACCGATGAATTGAGTTCTTTTCCATTCCTTCTGCTTAAGAGAAGAATGAGCCTGCGGAATATTTCTGGCAAGCGATGCCATCATCGCAAACGTGTGCTCGGCAGTGGATATGGTATTGCCATCAGGGGCATTGACCACTACCACCCCATGCTTGGTAGCTGAATGAACGTCGATATTGTCGATCCCTACTCCAGCGCGTGCTACAATCTTTATATTGGGCATGGCGTTAAGAAGCTCATCGGTTACCTTTGTTTCGCTCCGCACCAACAGTGCGTCGATACTTTTAAGTTCATCGCCTGCTTCTGACACCGTTTTTTGGAGAAGTTCTATATTGGGAGCGTCCAGTAATGGGCCAAGCCCCTCTGGTTTAATTGCATCTGCTACTAACACTCGAAACAAAATAATCACCAGCCAATCTATTTATTGTAATGAATTTTCAGTCTATTCTATCCGACTAAAATACAACTGTCAATTTGACAAGGACGGTGTAAGCGCTTAAAACTTTTGTATTTTTTATATAATTGGTCACAAAAAACTTTTAAAATAAGGTATTTCAATGAATGATTTAAAAATGTAAAAAAAAATTTCGATTTGATGAAGTGCTGAAGAAAACCATGCAGGAGGCGGAGGGAAAAATGATGGGACAGGGAGATATAATATTTAAAAAACTTGGTCTGCATGAGAGAACAGATTATGCAAAGTATCTGCTGCTTGCTGATGAAGATGAAAACATTGTGAATGGATATCTGCTTGAAGGAGAAATGTTCTCTATCCGCATTCAAGGCAAGCTTGCGGGTGCTATCCTTTTCGTGTTTCAGGACGAAACAGTGGAACTGAAGAACATTGCTCTGCTGCCTGAAAGCAGAGGGAAAGGGATTGGAAAAGAAATAATGAGATTCTTCATACAGCATTATAGAAAAGAAGGCTATCTAAAAATGGAAGTGGGGACAGCAAACTCCAGCATTGGCAATATCGCATTTTATCAAAAAGCTGGATTTCGCATATCCAGGATTGTTAAAGATTTTTTCTTGCAATATGGGGAAAGGATATTTGAAAACGGGATACAGGCAGTGGATATGATCATGTTTGAACGGAAGTTATGAGAATGATTTATAGATCGTGTTGTAAGCTAATATCTTCACAGTAAGAGGTTTTTCATATATAATAATGATGTTATAAAATTAAATAGTCTATCTTCGGGGCAGGGTGTAATTCCCGACCGGCGGTGATGAGTCAAATGATTCTAAGCCCGCGAGCCTGCAGTTTGGGCAGGATTTGGTGAGAATCCAAAGCCGACAGTAAAGTCTGGATGGGAGAAGATGGAGGTTCTGAGACGTTCTCTAAAAAAGATTTTTAGAACGTTTATTTGAATTTGCCAACACTCCCTTCAGTTTTCAGCTGGGGGGTTTTTTTATGGCATTCAGTAAGAACCTTTCCTCTTTTGTTCACGATAGACAAAAAGAAGGAGAGAAGATCATGGTGAAGCATCAAAAGGTTAAAACATTAGTGGGGATTGGTATGTTCAGCAGCATTTCGTACATTTTAATGCTCATGAATTTTCCATTTCCAGGGTTCCTGAGCTTTTTGCTTGTGGACTTTAGTGATATCCCGGCACTCCTTGCGGCCGTAATTTTTGGGCCGGCTGCAGGAATTATGGTGGAATTGATAAAGAATGGGCTTGATTACATGATGACCGGTGCTGTAACAGGTGTACCGGTAGGGCAGATTGCTAACTTCGCAGCCGGAATATTGTTTGTTTTGCCAGCTTATTATATTTATAAAAAGATCAGCAATAAAAAAGGGATGGCAGCAGGATTATTGGCGGGCACGATCATTATGAGCCTTATCATGAGTGTTTTAAATTATTTTGTCTTTCTTCCGGCTTATACCATTTTCCTGGGAGCAGAGGCAATGTCTTCTGCACAAACTAAACAAATGGTCGTTTCATTCATTTTTCCTTTCAACCTTATAAAAGGGGTTCTCATGACAGTTGTTTTCATGCTGTTATTCGTACGATTAAATTCGTGGCTTGAGAAACAGATTTTATATAAAAATGTATAGATAAAAAGAACCCCGCGGCAGCGCCGGCGGGGTTTTATATATATTTACTATTCAAATTTAACTGGGTTACCATCAAATGGTTCGTCTGCGACTTTTATGGAATCTGTTGGACAGCCTTCGAAAGCGTCCATCATATCATCAAGAAGCACATCAGGAATCTCAACAATTCCTTCATTATCATCAAGTGTTACAAATGCAATGCCTTCATCATCATAATCATAAATATCTGGAGCTGCTGCTCCGCAAGCACCGCACGCAATACATGTTTCTTTATCAACGATTGTGTATTTTGCCATTAATATACCCTCCCAAATTAATACTATGTACTGTGTTTCCCTTTAATATACCAAAGAAAACATGGTTACTAAATTTCATTGTAAAACTGTTTATACAACTTTTCAAGGAGAAATGCAATTGTCAAGACCATATCCTATCAGGATTTCCCAGTTCGATCATTTTTTCAAAAAAGAAGACATGATATGACAATTTCATGACTTTTCTGCAGAAAATAATCCATGTTTCGCTTAGTATTTGTTAAAATTAAAGGAGCTATAAGTTAATTTTGTTTTTAAGAAACGGGTGAACGAAGGTGGACAGTTTTTTAGAAGCCCTTATTTTAACATGTCTCCAAAAGGTAAAAGGTGAAAGGTCCGTTTCGGGAACATACCATTTACTAAAAGGGAAAAAATCTTCCCAGACGATCCAGGACAGCCATCTGTTCGGCATAAGCAGGTTTTTTGGGATTTATCCGGTTATCAGCAGAGAAGAGCTGGACTCTTTCATTCAAAAGTTTACGGATAGAGGCTTTATCCAAAAGCTGCCTAATAATAATTATGCAGTAACAGGAACTGGCATGAGTGAGTTGGATGATTATTTAAAAAAATTCCCAATTCCTGTTCACTTGAATGGGTGGGCTATCCAAAATACCGCGGATGTTTTTTGGAGAAGACTTTCTCTGCTTATCCAAACTCTTTCGCATTTAGTTAGGAAAAAGAAGGGATTTTATCCAATCCAGAAAGATATAAGTGTTCAAAAATGGATCAAGCAATATATAAGTGCACAAAAATTGGACAGGCAGGAGTTATCAGCGGCGATATTGAGTGAAATACTGCCTCTGCTAGAGCAGCTCAGTACCCGCGAACGTGAGATTTTTGTATTGCGCCTCAGCAGCAGTATGAGAACGGGGCATACGTATGATCAAATCGCCCGGATGCTTGATCTGGATGAAACGTATGTATATTTTTTATTTGTGAGTGTTCTTCATTTTATGGTCAGCAGGATTAATTGGGAAAAGAACGTACATCCGCATCTTTCCATTCTGCTTGAAGGATCGGATCTTGCAGAAAAACCGTTAACCCAATCCACACACACGACCTATCAGTATATTTTGAACGGTATGGACAAGGAAGCGGTCGCGCGGATAAGGAACCTAAAAGTCAGTACTATTGAAGATCATATTGTGGAATTAGCGCTCACAGATGCCCGCTTTGATACATCTCCATACTTAAATAGTGAATTAGAAAAGGAAATTGCGTCAGTCGCCATCTCAAACCAAACACGTAAATTGAAAGAGATTAAAGAACATCTAACCGGCAGTGCAAGTTATTTTCAAATCCGGCTTGTGCTGGCTAGATACGGAGAAAAGATATGAATTTGGAAGGTTATCTTGAAAAATATTTTGGATATACGAATTTTCGGCCTGGCCAAAAAGAAACCATTATGCAGATTATGGACGGAAAACATACATTAAGCATGCTTCCGACAGGGACTGGAAAATCGCTATGCTATCAGCTCCCTGTATATATAATGAATAAACCGGCAGTGGTTGTATCGCCTCTGCTTTCACTAATGCAGGATCAGGCAGAACAAATAAGAGTCAGAGGAGAGAAAAGAGTAGTTTCCTTTAACTCCTTTCTGTCCTTTGAAGAAAAACGGTATGCGTTGAATCATCTGCACACCTATCGCTTCATATTTGTTTCCCCGGAAATGCTAAACTCAAAACAGCTGTTGGAAGGCTTGAAGAAGCTTGACATAGGGCTTTTTGTCGTCGATGAGGCACATTGCATATCACAATGGGGATATGACTTCCGGCCGGATTATTTAAATCTCGGCCCTGTTAGAAAAGAGCTTGGCTATCCTTTAACACTTGCCCTGACTGCCACAGCAACCCCTGCTGTGAGAAGTGATATTATCCGTGAATTGGGAGAAGATGGATTTACGGAAATACTCTCTTCAGTCGACAGAAGCAACATCGCGTTGAGAGTGGAAAAATGTTCAAGTTACGAAGAAAAGCAGGAAAGGCTCCTGACCCTGGTAAAAGATCTGCAGGGTCCCGGAATTGTTTATTTTTCAAGCAAAAAAACAGCTGAAACAGCAGCGTCCTTGCTCCAAAGGAATGGAACGGGCCGTACAGCATTTTATCATGGAGGATTAGAACAGGAACAAAGGATTCTGATTCAACAGCAATTTATTAAAGGCGAACTTGACTTGATATGCGCTACCAGTGCTTTTGGGATGGGAATTAATAAAGAAAATGTACGGTACGTTATACACTTCCAAATGCCGATGCAAATGGAGTCGTATGTTCAGGAAATAGGCCGTGCCGGCAGGGATGGTAAAGATAGTGCAGCCATTTTGCTTTATTTAGAGGGAGACGAGGGGCTGCAGCTTAACTTTATCGAAAATGAGCTGCCTTCAGGCAACCAGATTAGAGGCATTATGAGCTATTTGAGAAGCAAAAATCCCAGTAGCAGCGAAGAGCTGTCACAGATTATGCTTCATGAAGACCTAGCGGGGTTCTTTTCGTTAAATGAAATTCAGCTAAGAATTACTCAGCATTTGCTGCAATCTGTAAACGATATGGATGATTTTAATACTGTCCAAGCTGACATGATAGGGTTTGTTGAAAAAAGGAAGGAAGCTAAAATACAAAAGCTTCGCAGCCTATTGAACTGGGTCCATACAGATACTTGCAGAAGAACATTAATAACTCGTTATTTCCAGCAGGATATCCTGCAAAAACCAGAACAATGCTGTGATAATTGCGGAATGAATATTGGAGCCTATTACCAAACGGATATGCCCGATAATGTAGATGAATCCAGACTGGTTTTTGATTGGAAAGAAGAACTGATAGATATGCTGATTCCCGGAAGGAATGAGTGATGAAAAATAAACAGGCGGAAATAATCAAGACGCTTACGGATAAAGAATTAGTTTTCCACTTGCTGCTTACTCAATTCATTCTAGTGGTTCTATCCTTTCTGTTAGGAATCTTTCTCTTTGAGGATTGGGCAGAATTTAAGAGTCTGTTTATATTGGATGATAAACGAATTTGGACGATTGGTCTCCCTGCAGGTCTTCTCGTCGTCGCTCTGGATATATTCCTCATGAAAGTAATACCAAAACACTTATACGATGATGGCGGCATTAATGAAAGGGTATTTAAATGTCTTTCTATACCCATGTTAATCCTGGTTCCGCTCGTGATAGCCTTTTGCGAGGAGCTTTTGTTTAGAGGAGTCATCCAGACTCATACCGGACTGGCCTGGGCAAGTATAATTTTTGCCATGGTGCACTACCGGTACTTATTTAAGTGGTATCTATTAGTAAATATGGTTGTATTAAGCTTTTTTATCGGTTTTATTTACAGTTCAACTGGGAATTTAATGGTAAGTATAATGATGCATTTCATTATAGATTTCCTTCTGGGTCTTATCATTAGGTACAGGCATCTTTACCAAAGCAGTTTGTAACAACTTTGAAGCCGCCATGTTCAGACCCGTTAAAGAAGGCTTGCTTAGTCTAACTTAAGGGCAGACAGGCACAAGACGAGCAGGCTGCGAAGCGGCTTTCTTCTGAGGGACTGAACTTCTTGTGACCTTGAGGTCTAGGCGCTGCAGTTATACATCGCATGATGATGAAAAGAGGAATGAAAAATGGAGAGCAGGACAAGGTCCTATGAACATACAGAATCAGTGAGTATGCCGTTGAAGCATGCAGCCAATCCAGTACTTTCCAGGGCGGAATTGCATAGGAAGAAAAGAACCAAAAAAAAGAGGAAGATTAAATTTCCTCTTTTGAAATTGTTATCGTTAGTATTTATTTTGCTTCCAGTACTCATTTATAGTGGTTATCAATATTTTGGAAGTCAGGCCTCCAGCGCTGATTCAGACGAGAACGGTTTTGAAACAGTAGAAGTGTACAAAGATGAGAAATTAAGCGGAAGTGCACCTAAAGTGGAGCCTGAAAAAGATGTGTCCTCCTCAAGCCAGACAGAGGTAGAAGAGACACCTGCAAAACCGGAAAAAGTGGAGCAGGTTCCTACTATAGAAGCAGCAGCGTCTGCGGAGCCGGCAGAAACAGAGACTCCTTTAGCACCTAGTGAAACGGAATCACCATCACAAGCCCAGGCGGAGGAAACAGCCAATAATGAAAGTGATGAGTACCGCATAATTTACCATACGGTAAAACCGAAAGAAACAGTCTTCAGAATTTCTATGCAATATTACAAGTCCCAAGATGGGATTGCCTTGATCCGTGAGTGGAATGGGCTGACAGGAAATGAAATTTCGGCAGGGCAGAAGCTTAAAATACCTTTGAAAAAATAGGCTGTTTTCTAAAGGATTGTTGTTTTTTGATACCATTTATTGATTAATCAGGTTGATTGTAGTGGAAGGTGCGAGACTCCTGCGGGAGCAGCGGGACAGGTGAGACCCCACAGGCGGTACGCCGAGGAGGCTCACCGCACGCCCCGCGGAAAGCGAGCATCCTGTAATGGAAATCAACAATTATATTAAAAGCGACAAACTTTGCGAAAAGAGCCAAAAAATAAAGTAGAAAAACATCCTCATCCGAAATGGAAGAGGATGTTTTTATTCATATTCCATTTACACAAAAACTGGGAGCTGGAAATGGTGATGCAACATCTATGTACACAGACCCTGATAATTGTCTTCTAGTAATAGTTCGAGAGACATGCTCATAAAATTCTATAAGGAGAATTTGAGATAAGGAGCTGTTTATAATGGAACCGGCAATCGTTATGCTTGATGAAAAAACCGATCTTGCTACAAAACAGATGCTTCAGGCAGTTGTAAAAAGAAAACAAAAATTTCAACGATATAAATACAATCATATCCTGACACTTTGTGCATGTATGATGATCAGCCTTATGTTTTTACTCTATGTATATTGGTTTATTGCCAAGCCTTATTCCTATTCCTTTTTTGCGATGTTTTCTGCTTTTGTAAACAGCTCATTAAACTTCTTCTATTTGGCCGTAACCATCGGATTATACGGTTATATGATCGTTCTGAAGAAAAAGGTTGATAAAGCTGAGAAAGAGTTTCACGCACTAAGATGTGAGATTATCGACAAAAGCAAGGACTTATGGAAACCTGAACAGTCATGGAAAGGACGCCATACCGTGTATGAAATGATGAAAAAGAATTTTGATATTAATCTTTACCATGAAAATAAGTAGCCGCAGGCACGAAGATTCATGCAGCTTTGTTAAAGTTTAGTCTTGAATTACAATATGGAGATTTCGGTGCAGGCGGTAGATTTACCTTTCGGGAAAAGCGGCTGCCTGCAGCGGAAATGAACACAGTCACGTTAAAAAGAGTTAGTGATTTAAAGCAGTAAAGTTTTTTTGAAAAGGCTGTTTTCGCAAACTCTGTTGTTATTGAACAAGGGGGTTGATTTCCACTACAGGATGCTCGCTTTCCGCGGGGCGGGCGCTGAGCCTCCTCGGCTTCGCCTGTGGGGTCTCACCTGATCGAAGAGCGGAGGACGGTGCTTTTCAAGAAAATATCCATCAAAAGCTGAATGATGATCTTTTTTAATTAGAGGCAAAACACTAAAAGAAAAGCAGACACCTGAACGGCATAAGACGAGCGGCAGTGAAAGGCCGATTTTGCCTTTCAATGGCGATTGGCTTATGACCGAAGGTGTCAGTCCGGAGCTGGACAAAACCCGCAGCTCCCGCAGGAGTCTCGCACCTTACGTTCCAATCAACCCTGTTTAACAATTAGGCAGGTTCACAAACTTATAAAAACAACAATCTTTTAGAAAAGAGCCTTTGAAAAAGAGCCTGGTTTAAAAAGGTAAAGCTGCATTCTTGTGGAATATAAGTAATGAGACCTAATTATATATTCTATGAGGTGATTGTTATGTTTGTAAAAAGTATTATGATTCCAAAGCATAAGTGCTTCACCATCCAGGCAGGGCAATCTGTCGGAGCTGCGCTGGAAATGCTTGAGAATAATAAGGTGGATGCTCTGCCTGTTTTAGACGGAGAGGAATATGCAGGAATAATTACCCGGCATGATCTCTACGAGTATTTTTTTCAGGCAGAAAAAGCGAAGGAAGCTTTTTTAGCCGAAGTACCGGTGCTGGAGATTGCAAAGCGATATAAAGACCGGACGATCAAAGGAGATGAAATATTTGAGAATACCCTGCTGGCATTAAAGGATTTCCCGATCCTTCCGCTTGTAGGTGAAAAGAGTCAATTCCTTGGGATTGTAACAAGATTTGATGTTCTTGAACAATTTCAAAGTGCATTTGGGATGAACCGCCCGGGAGTGAGAATCGCATTTACATCCGTTGAAACTGAAGGGCGGATCGCTAAACTTGCAGACATTGCACACAGCTTCCACGAACATATTATTTCTCTTGTGACTTTTGATGATTCCGATAAACTGGTTAGAAGAATCGTTATGAAAGTGGAAAAAAATCCGAATATCCAAAAGTTTATGGATAAACTTGAAACTTCAGGTTTTAGAATCTTGAATGTAACAGAAGATTAACAGAGTTATTTTATGTTCCCCTCTCATAGATTTCATATGGGAGGGGATTTTCATGCTCGTACGATTGGTGCAGATTGTATCAGGATTTACGGCGGGGTATTTATGTATTAAATGGATCCATATACCAGAGCCCTTTATTCTTGGTGAATTCATTTCAGCTGTCATATTGGAGCCACATTTCTTTTTTGCTGCAACGGTAGCTTTTTTAGGATGTTTTTTAATACATGCCGGTCTTATTAGAGGCTTAGTTAGCCAGGCAGCTGCACTTGGAAGAAAGGAGAATATAAATAATCTAGACTTATTTCTATGCTGTCAGGCTGTCACGTCACTTGGCATCCTTTTTACCCTGCATAAAGTGCTTGCGGTTCTCCTTTTTAGTTTTTCCATGATTTATGGTATGATTTCAATAGATTTTTCGGAAAAGGGCAAAAATAAGCAATCTGGAAGCTAAGGAGCAATTATGGGAGTATATCTTATTTTATTGATAGTAATAGCGGGACTGCTGCTGTTATTGTATATGTGGAGGCAGGCTTTCCTTGACCAGGTGATTGAGTCTTCGCTGCATTTTGAAGACTTCCCTGCCAGCTTTGGAAAGGTCACTATTTTTTTTATTTCTGATATTCATAAAAGGTCCATTTCAGACGAAATTATTAATAAGGTCAAAGGCAGAGCGGACATAGTCGTACTGGGCGGAGATCTCACGGAAGGAAAAGTCCCTTTTTCAAGAATAGAAAGCAATCTAATCAAGCTTAAGGAAATAGGTCCGGTCTATTTTGTCTGGGGTAATAATGATTACGAAACAGATTATCATCTGTTGGATGCAACACTCCTAAAATATGGAGTTAAGATTCTTGATAACACGTCAGTACTATTTGAGTCAGAAGCGGGCGAAAAAATTTCCCTGCTGGGAATAGACTTTATGGACGGTGAACGTGACCGCCTCGATTTAGCCATTCAAGATGCACATGAGGATTCTTTTCGGATCCTCGTCAGCCACACACCTGCTATCCTTGGACAGATTGAGCCTGACAGTAATATCAGCTTATTATTGAGCGGACATACCCACGGCGGGCAAATCAGGTTTCTTGGGGTTGGCAGATACAAAAAAGGCAGAATAGCTAAGAAAAACAATACGACCTATCTGGTGAGCAATGGATATGGCACTAGCTTACTACCGTTGAGGCTTGGGGCAAAGCCGGAAACTCACTTAATTACTCTCTTACCACAAGGCTAGTTAAAGTATTGTTGATTTTGTACTATGTGGATAGAGGATAATGCGAAACTCCTGCGGCAGAAAAGGTCAATGGGGCCCCGCAGGATCTTTCAGCTCCGCCCGATCGAGGAAAGTGAGTGCCTGCAGTGGGCAAACCACAGCAATTCTTACGGATCTTTTAAAAAAAGAATGAGTAAACAGAGGAATAGCTTAAAGCTATTATTTTTTGGGGGATTTCTATGGTCAGGCAAGTACCTAAATACAACATCAAAGCTGCGTCAAATCTTCTGGGAATAAAATCTGGGACTCTGCGTGCCTGGGAAAGACGTTATCAGTTTATAGCACCTGTACGAAATGAATCGGGACATAGAATGTATACGGAAGAACATATCCGTATACTTAAATGGCTGGTATCTAAAGTAAACCAGGGATTCACCATCAGCCAGGCTGTAACATTATTGGAAAGCGAAGGGCAGCGTCTGGAAGAAGAAGCGGACACTACGGAAAGCAATAGGAATCTAAACCAGGAAAACTCCCTGGTTCAAGATCTAATGGCCAGTCTTCTCGCATTCAATGAAAATAAAGCGCATGAACTGATGGATCAGATATTTAGTCTGTATACAATCGAAAAGGCGATTATCGATGTATTGGGTAATGTGATTGTGCAGATAGGAGATTTATGGGAGCGCGGAAAAATCACCGTGGCTCATGAACACTTTGCAACCTCCATACTGCGTTCGAGAATCGGCTATATGATGCATGCCATTCCGCAAAACAGTGTGCTTCCTAAAGCAGCCGCTTTTTGTGCACCGGGTGAGCAGCATGAACTTGGATTGCTGATTTTCACTTTATTCTTAAGGCTGAAGGGATTCCAAGTAGTGTATCTAGGACAAAGCATGCCGTCAAAAGATCTTCAGACCGTCATTTCAATCATAGATCCAAAGCTTTTATTCCTTTCCTGTACGTTACAGGAAAATCTAGTCCCAGCCCTTCGATTGATAGATGAGCTGCAAAAACAATACCCGGATTTACAGATAGGGATTGGGGGGCGTGCTGTGCTTTCTTTGTCAGCCGCCCAGCATGAACGATATTCATCTTGCATCGTTGGAGAAAACAAAAAAGATTGGAACGGCTGGATTCAAGATAAGATTAGCAGCCTCTAGGAATGAAGCTGAGGCCCCGAGCCACAAAGCCAATACTCCTATTGAAGAAGGCGGCCAAAGCCGCCTGGTATTGTACTCGGCCTCTTGCTTAATTGCAGCTAAGCTTCAGCCTTCGATGTCGTTTGGGATCATTAGTCTTCTTACGACTCTAAAGCCTTTAAATTAGGTAACCCTTTCAATACGGCTTTGCTATATTGAGCATAATTAAGCCTGAGGCGGAAGGCTCCGCTTTCTTAAAAAGCTTGGGATATGCACCTGCTGATACGGTCTTCATATGATATAGAGAAGATGGGGGATTTCAGGAGGCATTTGCATGAAGCTTGAGCGGTTGTCCAGCAATAAAATTAAAATCTTTTTAACTTTTGACGACTTAATGGACCGCGGATTAACAACAGAGGATATTAAAGGGAATTCGCTTAAGGTTCATAAATTATTTTATAGTATGATTGAAGAAGCTTGTACGGAAATGGATTTTGATATGATCGGTTCTATTGGAGTGGAAATCTTCTCTCTAAAGGCTCAAGGCCTGATTGTAATTGTAACGAGAGAAGAGGATGAGGACCTGCTTGATGACTCTGACTCCATATTTGAATTAGACGTAAGGCTTGCTGATAATTTTCATATTTTCTATGAATTTAGAGAATTGGAGGATGTCATTCAGCTGTGTCGTCTTCTAAAGACATTCGGTCTTGATTCGGGTTCGCTCTTTTATTATGGAAAATGCTATTATCTGCTCCTTAAGGATGTTTCAGAAAATCTTCATGAAACAGTCATCTCAGTTGCTTCCGAGTATGGATGCCCTACTACGATGACTTTATGCCGGATTGTTGAGTATGGGAAAACAATTATAGAGGATTGTGCAGTAGAAACCATGAATCACTATTTTAAATAAAGTTTGAGAAAGCGAATTCTGACTCCTAATATGAATGCATATTTATGCAAAAGGCAGTTTACCGTTTGAACGGAAATTGCCTTTTTATTATGAAGCAGCTTTTAAGGAAGGATATGCAGTGAAAGTCAGTTAGATCATGGATTTGCAAGATTCCTTCATTAATATTCAAAGACTATCAAATGGGAAAAAGATAAGGAATGACAGCGTTTCCAAAACGGGTCAAGAAAACGCATTTTTCTTAATTTTTACCTTTGCATAAAGGTTTTTAAGGTGTATACTATGTCTGATAGAACGACCCTACCCGATTATAGAAATCTTAGGAGGATTCAAATGGTAGCCGAAAAAAGCAACGAAACTACAACTCAAGAAGATAAGCATGATGTGCTTAAATCGACTCAGACAGTAATTCATAAAGCACTTGATAAACTTGGATATCCTGAGGAAGTCTATGAACTTCTTAAAGAACCGATTAGAATGATGACTGTTAAAATTCCTGTCCGGATGGATGATGGATCTATAAAAATTTTCACTGGCTTTAGAGCTCAGCACAATGATGCAGTAGGACCAACTAAAGGCGGTATTCGTTTTCATCCAAATGTGACGGAACGAGAAGTAAAAGCGCTTTCTATCTGGATGAGCTTAAAGTGCGGTATCGTTGACTTGCCTTACGGCGGAGGCAAAGGCGGAATTATTTGTGATCCCAGAAATATGTCATTTCACGAGCTTGAGCGCCTGAGCCGTGGTTATGTAAGAGCTATCAGCCAGATTGTCGGGCCAACTAAAGATATACCCGCCCCAGACGTATTTACAAACTCTCAAATTATGGCTTGGATGATGGACGAGTACAGCCGGATTGATGAATTTAATTCACCTGGATTCATTACAGGGAAGCCGCTTGTACTGGGCGGTTCTCATGGCCGTGAGTCGGCTACAGCAAAAGGGGTTACAATTTGTATCAACGAAGCTGCCAGGAAAAAAGGAATTAATATAGAAGGAGCCCGCGTAGTCATTCAAGGATTCGGAAATGCAGGAAGCTTCCTTGCTAAATTCATGCACGATGCAGGAGCGAAAGTAATTGGAATTTCTGACGCTTACGGTGCACTTTATGATTCGAATGGCCTAGATATCGATTACCTGCTTGATCGTCGTGACAGTTTCGGAACCGTGACCAAACTATTCAAGAATACGATTTCCAATAAAGAACTGCTGGAATTAGAATGTGACATTTTAGTACCGGCTGCCATTGAAAATCAAATTACGGAAGAAAACGCACACAATATCCGTGCATCCATTGTAGTAGAGGCAGCTAATGGCCCAACTACCATCGAAGCTACCCAAATCCTAACTGATCGTGGTATTCTTCTAGTGCCTGACGTCCTTGCGTCTTCAGGGGGCGTAACCGTATCCTACTTTGAGTGGGTACAAAACAATCAGGGCTACTACTGGACAGAAGAAGAAGTCGAAGAAAGACTGGAAAAAATCCTCGTGAAATCATTTAACAACATCTACGACACTGCCCAAAGCAGACGAGTAGACATGAGACTGGCTGCCTACATGGTAGGAGTAAGAAAAATGGCCGAAGCCAGCAGATTCAGAGGCTGGATCTAAGAAAAGCAGAGAATGGTGCTTTTCGGAAGAATATGTATCTTAAAGGCTAAGCTTATCGCTTAGCCTTTTTTTCATTTACTAGATTTGGTCAATTTTGGTTCAGGCTATGAATCCTGCATATATTTTAAAAATCCTGCAAAAATGTAAATTATCCTGCATAAAGTCAAAAAAACCTGCAATAAATCAAAAAATCCTGCATACCACCCCCAACATCCTGCAAATGATCATAAAATCGCTAAGAGCTGTTCATTGAAACCTTACTCAAAATCTTCTATGATTGTATAGGAGAAATTGAAGTGCGAAACAAAACATAAGTAAATTAGCAGTTATGTTTATCATAGTTTGAAAAGAGGAGTGCCACTCATGCAGAATGAAGATGCAATTATTATTGGAGGAGGTCCCTGCGGTTTAGCTGCTGCAATTGCTCTTAAGGAAATAGGTAAGAATCCGTTAGTGATTGAAAAAGGGAATATAGTGAATTCGATTTATCATTATCCGACTCACCAGACGTTTTTTAGTACAAGTGAGAAGCTGGAAATCGGAGATGTAGCTTTTATTATTGAGGGCAGGAAGCCGGTCCGAAACCAGGCTCTTTCTTATTATAGAGAGGTTGTAAGGCGAAAGGAACTGCGGATTAATCCTTTTGAAAAAGCTGAAAGTCTAGAGAAGCGAAGTGATGGGGCGTTTGTGCTGAGGACGTCGCGAGGAACCTATCAAACGCCGTATGTGATTATGGCTACCGGCTATTATGATAATCCTAATTATATGAACATTCCCGGTGAAGAGCTCGATAAGGTGTTTCATTATTTTAAGGAGGCGCATGAGTTTTTTGACATGGATGTAGTGGTGATCGGCGGGAAAAATTCTAGCGTGGATGCGGCTCTTGAGTTAGTGAACGCGGGAGCACGCGTGACGGTCTTATATCGGGGAACGGAGTACTCTAAAAGCGTTAAACCATGGATTTTGCCGGAGTTTGATGCTTTGGTTCGAAACGGCACCATTACGATGGAATTTAATGCACATGTTCTAAACATTTCAGAAACAGCGGTTGAATACGAAGCCGGCGGCGAAACGAAATCGATTAAAAATGATTTCGTCTTTGCTATGACAGGCTACCATCCAGATCACAGTTTTTTACAATCAATCGGCATCAACATCGACAGTGAAACAGGAAGGCCCGTTCATAATCCTGAAACAATGGAGACTAATGTACAGGGCATTTATATTGCCGGTGTAATAGCAGCGGGTAATAACGCAAATGAGATTTTTATTGAAAATGGGCGGTTCCATGGCGGTCTGATTGCCGAACATATTCGCGGGATGGAAGTATAATTTTCCAATATCGTGAGGATAGGAGGATATAGCTGACCAGCGGTAATGGCCGCCGCTGCAGCTGAGCCATTCCCCCTTAGATCAGAATGGCCGCATGCTCTAAATTCAATACGTGTTTATACATATTGAAAATTAAATAGGTAAGGGGTGTTATAAGATGAAACATAAAATATCCATCATTACGACCGGCGGAACGATCGCCAGTAAAGAAATGGCTAAAGGCCTGCTTGATTCAGGTGTATTAAGCGGAGAAGAGCTGGCTGCTCTCTGCCAGATCCCGGAAGAGTTTGAAATAAAGATTGTGGATTTATTCCAAATTCCATCCATGCATATGAACTTTGAATCGATGCTTAAGGTAAAGGGAGCGATAGAAGATGAATTAGCAGACGAGAATGTTGCAGGAGTAGTCGTTACCCACGGAACAGACTCCTTGGAAGAAACGGCCTACTTTCTGGATCTGACCATTGATGACCCAAGGCCGATCGTCGTTACCGGTTCTCAGCGTTCTCCGCAGGAGGTCGGAACAGATGTATATTCGAATTTACGGAATTCTATATATACAGCGGCGAGCAGAAAACTGCATCAAGTCGGCGTAGTTGTTGTATTTAATGAGCGCATTTATTCGGCTAGATATGTTAAAAAGGTCCATGCTTCTAATCTGCAGGGATTTGAATCCTTTGGCTACGGTTATTTAGGCATTATCGACAATGATGTGGTTAACGTGTACCAGAAACCTGTCCATACCGAGTTCCATCATCTTAATAGAAAACTTCCAAGAGTGGATATAGTGAAATGCTATACCGGGGCTGATGGACTTTTTATAGATGCTGCGGCTTCTGCCGGTGCTAAGGGAATCGTCTTGGAGGGAGTTGGAAGAGGGCAGGTAACTCCTGAAATGGTTCAGTCTATACAGAAGGCCATTGACAAAGATATCACCATTGTTATGACAACAAGCGCAGAGGAAGGTAAAGTATATCCTGCTTATGGATATAAGGGGAGCGCTTATGACCTTCAGCAGAGGGGCGTCATTCTGGGTGAAGATTATGACAGCAAGAAAGCGCGGATTAAGCTGGCTGTATTGTGGGCTGGCCATGATAAAGTGGAGCAGGCATTATTCTGATTAGCTACACCCTTTTCTTAATGGGATAAGGTTTTATTTTGTTTTCAATTTAATGATAATCATGTTACGATGAATCTAAAATGTTAGAAATGAGGTCAGCCCATGCTGGTCATTTTAGCTGCCGGATTTGCACCGGGATTGGCTCTTCTCAGCTTCTTTTATTTAAAAGATTATTATGGAACAGAGCCATTATCCGTAGTCTCCAAAGCGTTTATTTTTGGGGCTGTGCTGGTGCTCCCCATTATGTTTCTGGAGTATATATTGAAAACTGAAAATATTATCATGAACCATTTTAGTACGGCATTTTTATCTGCCGGGTTAATAGAGGAATTCTTTAAATGGTTTATTCTATTTTATGTCATTTATAATCACGTGGAATTCGATGAGCCATACGATGGCATTGTGTACGGTGCTGCAGTTTCGCTCGGCTTTGCTACCTTAGAAAATATCTTCTATTTGATCGGGAATGGTGTAGACCAGGCCATCGGGCGCGCGCTTCTACCTGTTTCAAGTCATGCTTTATTTGGAGTCATTATGGGATATTACTTCGGGAGAGGCAAGTTTACTAATAAAAATAAACATGTGTATATCAGCCTTGCCTTTGTTGTGCCTTATTTACTGCATGGTATTTATGACTACATTCTGCTCACACAAGAATATTGGGGATATTGGATGCTTCCATTTATGGTGTTTTTATGGTGGTACGGTTTAAAAAAAGTCAAAATGGCAAGAGTCCTTTCTGATATTCATGCTTCTCAATTACTATAATCCTATAATCTCACCCTTTCAGTCATTTGAGAGGGTGAGATTTTTTTGTTCATAAAAAAACACTCTGTGAAAAAACTAAATGGAATAAAGATATCGAATATGAAGAAAATAGGTGTATTGGTAAAACAAGAACAGAAGGAGTGTTATAGGTGAAAGGAATGGCTTCAATCGTAAAAAAGGGCTTATTCATCTTCTTGGTTTCCTTCGCCGTAATATCGGGTGGCAGCAATGCGAAGGCCTTTACAAACCAAGTAATCCAGAGAGGGGCCGTTGGTGATGATGTTATTGAGCTCCAGGCTAGGCTGCAAAATATAGGCTATTACCGTGGAAGAATAGACGGCGTTTTTGGGTGGGGCACCTATTGGGCACTGAGAAATTTCCAAAAGGCTTACCGATTACCCATAGACGGGCTGGCAGGCACAACGACTAAAAATAAACTGGCTGATGCTTCAAACTTTAATCGTGCATTTGTACATGAACAGATCCGCAAAGGAAATGAGTTCACTTATTATGGAGGAACTCCTATCGAGAAGCAGATAAAAACAAAACCAGCCGGTGCGAAAAAACGGGCTCCTAAGAGTCCTGGCAGGAAGGTAAATAAAGCAGCGACCAATTCTCCAGCCGGATTTTCCCAGAACGATATTCAGCTGCTTGCTAATGCCGTGTACGGCGAATCAAGGGGAGAACCCTATATTGGACAGGTAGCAGTTGCGGCAGTAATTTTGAACAGGCTTGAAAGTCCTGTATTCCCGCATTCAGTTTCTGGAGTAATCTTTGAGCCTGGTGCATTTACGGCTGTTGCTGACGGCCAGATTTGGCTTACTCCAAACGAACGTGCAAAAGAAGCTGTTATTGACGCCATTAACGGCTGGGATCCAACTGGCAATGCACTGTATTATTTTAATCCTGATACCGCAACCAGTAAATGGATCTGGTCTAGGCCGCAAATCAAAAAAATCGGCAAGCATATTTTTTGCGAATAGAGGTGAACGGCAATGTTAAGAAGTATTTTAATAGTTGTGCTGGTATTAGCAGTAGCGGGAACAGGATACTGGGGCTACCAGGAGCATCAAGAGAAAAATGCAATCCTCGTGAACTCGGAAAATAATTACCAGAGGGCATTTCATGATCTTTCATATCAGGTAGACCTTCTCCATGATAAGATCGGTACAAGTCTGGCTATGAATTCCCGTAAATCTTTATCACCGGCGCTGGCAGATGTCTGGAGGATCTCTTCCGAAGCCAATATGGATGTAGGACAGCTTCCTTTAAGCCTTATGGCATTTAACAAGACCGAGGAGTTTTTATCAAACATCGGGAGCTTTAGTTACAAAACAGCAGTTAGGGATTTAGATAAAGAGCCATTAACAGATAAAGAATACAAGAACCTCCAAAGCTTATACAAACAGTCTAATATCATTCAAAACGAATTGAGGAAAGTCCAGTACCTGGTGCTGAAGAATAATCTTCGCTGGATGGATGTGGAGCTTGCACTCGCTTCCGGCGATGAACAGCAAGATAATACAATCATTGACGGTTTCAAAACGGTAGAAAATAAATCAGTCGGATACTCAGAAAAATCGGATTTCGATCCAACATTTACGAGTATGAATAAAAGAGAAAATAACTTCGAACATATTAAAGGTAAACAGATCAGTAAAAGAGAAGCTGCAGCTATCGCGAAAAAATATACAGGGCTGCAGGGCAATATTAAGACAAAAGTAGAGTCAAATGGAAAAGGATCCGATTTTGAATTTTACAGCGTGAGCCTAAGTGATAACCAAACAAAAAGCCAGGTAAATATGGATATCACAAAAAAAGGGGGATATCCAATCTGGCTGATCAATACGAGAGATGTGAATACCACAAAAATCAGCTTGAACAAAGCTTCTAATTCAGCTGCCAAATTCCTTAAAGATAACGGATTTTCCTCACTTGAATTATATGAGAGTGCACAATATGACAACGTTGGTGTATTTAATTTTGTTACGAATCAAGATGGTGTAAGAATATATCCCGACTCAATCCGGGTGAAAATCGCACTCGATAATGGAAAAGTAATAGGTTTCTCCGCAGACGATTATTTAAAGGGACACAGGGAACGGAAAATCGAGAAAGCGGACTTGTCTGTTCAAGAGGCTAAAGCCAACATAAATCCAAAGGTTCAAATAATGGAAGACCGTCTCGCCTATATTACAAACGATACAGGAGACGAAGTCCTCTGCAGGGAATTTCTTGGAGTCATTGGTGAAGACACGTATAGAATCTTCATAAATGCAAAGAGCGGGCAGGAGGAAAAAGTAGAAAAACTCCAAAATGCCGAACCAATCTATGAACAAATGATTTAAGAAAAGCGGAGGATGGTGCCTTTCAAAGGTAAGTTAGGTATAAGCAGAATGAAGATGAAACCCTCTAAGAACAATCTAATTCCTTAGAAAGGCAGGCATCCGATAAAGAAGACTTGCTGATTGGCAAGCGAGAGCGAAGACAGAAGCTTAGTCGCCCTTATGCGTTAGCCAAGCATAAGGCGAGCAGGCCGTGGGAGGTGCCCTTCCTCCCATGGACTGATTGGCTTATGACTCGAGGATGGCAGTCCGCAGCTGGAGAACAAGAAAAGCGGAGGACGGTGCCTTTCAGATAGACCCATTGCAGTCCTCGATGAAAGGCAAAAGGCATCACTTTCCTGCACCTGACCATGTGTAGTCGAATAAGGTTGATAAACAAAAAAACACTGTTCTCCTGAACGGTGATTTTTTTTGTTCGGATAGGTGTAAGGTCGGATTCTCCTTGCGCTTTTCCTCTGGGCCATGAGATAATAATAGTAAGATTTTACCTAAAATGTAAGACTTATATTATAATTTGGAAGTGTGAACAAACATGATGAAAATTGGCGATACACTGACATTCGAACCTAAACATTCTTTGCAGCCGGAAAAATACCAGGCTATGGTCGTCGAAATACAGGATAATAGTTTATTTATTGATTATCCCGTCAACCTTGAAACGAGAAAAACGGTTTTTCTCTTGGATGGAAGCCAAATGAAAGGCAGTTTTGTAGGAAAAGACAATAATGTCTATTTATTTGATACAGAAGTGATCGGAAGAAAGCTGGCCAATATCCCAATGATTCAGCTTCAATGCCCCACAAATGATGACTACATCAAAATACAGAGAAGGCAGTTTGTCCGGATTGATGCAGCGCTGGATGTAGCTGTCCATCCATTACATTTTGACTTTGAACCATTCATTGCAGTTACTTTGGATATAAGCGCCGGGGGTTTGTGCCTCGCACTTCCGCGTGGAGCTTTTATTCCCCCTTCGGCACCACTAATGGTTTGGCTGGCCTTAGACATGAAATCGGGTGAAATGCAATATTTAAAGATTGAGAGTAAATTGGTTAGGATCAATGAAACAGCCACAGGCACACGACATGCCTCCATTCAATTCAGCGGCCTTACGAGCAGTGAGAAGCAGTATATCCTCCGATACTGTTTTGAACGGCAGCTTGAAATGAAAAAGAAAGGTCTTTGAAATAATTCAGTCCGAATTGAATAATTTACATAGACTTCCTTATACTGTCTAGTATTCAGTACAAGGAGCGAAACATATGAAACGTTTTGAAGGAATTCTGATAAAACTAATTATGATCCAATTCGTTTTCCTGCTTTTTTTTCAAGTTTTTTTTCATAGGGAAGATTCCTTTCTTGAATTAAAAAAAATGGCTAAGTACGAAGGCGTGAATGAAAATAATTATGGAAAGGTCCTGGACGCCTTAACTCCAATGAAGTAAAGGTAAATAAAGTCTAACAGGCTGGCTGCACAGAGCAATGTGGAAGTCAGCCTTTTACATGTTTACTAAACCTCTGGACGGCTGGTTTAATACATAATAAAATATCACTTTATGGTAAAATAAAAAATGTAAAGATACGAACTAATTATCACACCATTGGTCAACGTTCTTAGGAGGAATTATGGAAAACAAATTATCAATTGCAATTGATGGGCCAGCAGCAGCTGGAAAGAGCACTGTTGCTAAAATTATTGCTGAGAATTTATCTTATATATATGTGGATACAGGTGCAATGTACCGAGCTTTGACTTACAAAGCTCTAAAAAACGATGTCGATGTGAATGACGAAAACGGCTTGCTAGGCTTACTTCTCGATACCGATATCGCACTTATACCCGGCGACAAGGGACAGTTGGTATATCTGGACGGGCATGACGTTTCAGAAGTGATTCGGACAAGCCAGGTAACTTCTTCTGTATCGGCAGCCTCAAAGCACAGGGGCGTAAGGGAGGAAATGGTAAGGAGGCAGCAGAAGCTTGGCGAGAATGGCGGAGTCGTAATGGACGGCCGGGATATCGGAACGTTTGTGCTGCCGCACGCAGAAATTAAGGTGTTTCTGATTGCCTCGGTTGATGAAAGAGCAGAAAGAAGGCATAAAGAAAATATCTTAAAAGGATTTCCTTCAGATTTGGAGAATTTAAAAAAAGAGATTGCGCTTAGAGATAAGCTTGATTCAGAACGAGAAATAGCTCCTCTGCAGAAAGCGGAAGATGCAATTGAAATAGACACAACTTCCTTGAATATCGAGCAGGTAGCCGGTGAAATTATGAAGTTGATTGAAGAGAGGAATTAAAAGAGTGAACCTTTATGCATTTGGGAAAGGACTTGTAAAAATCCTTCTAACCCCTTTATACCGTGTTGAAATTATAGGCAGAGAAAATTTTCCTGAAGACGGGGGAGTGCTGATTTGTTCTAATCACATTGATAATCTGGATCCTCCGGTTGTAGGGATGACGGCTCCAAGGCCCGTACATTTTATGGCAAAGGAGGAGCTTTTCAATGCCCCCCTTTTGAAAAGCATTCTGCCAAATGTTAATGCCTTCCCAGTGAAACGCGGCATGAGTGACCGGGAGGCCCTTCGCAAAGGCCTTTCCCTCTTAAAGGAAGAAAAAGTAGTAGGGCTGTTTCCAGAAGGGACCCGCAGTAAAACAGGTGAACTTGGAAAAGGGTTAGCTGGAGCAGGCTTTTTTGCCCTCAGGTCCAAGGCGCATATTGTTCCCTGTGCCATAATTGGTCCATACAAGCCCTTCAAAAAACTTAGAGTTGTTTACGGAGAACCCATTGACTTTATAAGTCTGCGTGAGAGCCGAGTCTCAGCTGATGAGGCGACAGAAGTCATCATGGAAAGTATTAAGCAGCTAATATCTCAGCATAAATAAATCAGATTGCTTGACAAAAAATCTGATTTGTAAGAATTTATTAAAAAAGGGGTCAATTTTGATTATGTTCTACCACGGCTTTCCCCGGAGATTTTATAAAAAAAACAAAATACTTTTCAGATTTTAGTTTGCTCAAGCGAACAATCGGGAATATCTCAATAGATAATATTTCTGATTTTCCGCTCTCATATAGATTGGGCTTATAAATTTTTCGAGGAAGAGCAGTCATGCGTTAAGGAGGAGTACATATGTCAGAAGAAATGAACGAGATTGAAGTAAACAACTATGAAGCTGGGGACAGGGTGACTGGAACCGTAACAAAGGTTGAAGAAAAACAAGTCATTATCGATGTAAAGAACAGTAAAACGGATGGTATTTTACCAATCAGCGAGCTTTCCAGCCTTCATGTCGAAAAAGCATCAGATGTGGTAAACGAAGGTGACGAGCTGGAACTTGAAGTTTTGAAGGTCGAGGAAGAGGCTTTAATTCTTTCAAAGCGAAAAGTCGATGCCCTTAACGCCTGGGATGAGTTAGAGAGAAAATTCGAGTCTCAGGAAGTCTTTGAATCAGAAGTAAAAGATGTTGTGAAAGGCGGACTTGTCGTAGACCTTGGAGTACGCGGATTCGTTCCAGCTTCACTTGTTGAAGATTATTTTGTCGAAGACTTCTCGGATTACAAGGGAAGAACCTTATCTTTCAAAATAGTTGAACTGGACAAAGAAAAAAATAGAATAATCCTTTCTCACCGCGCTGTAGTGCAGGATGAAAAAGGACAAAAGAAACAAGAGTTATTAGATTCCATTCAGCAGGATCAAGTACTCGAAGGAACCGTACAGCGTTTAACAGATTTCGGAGCCTTTGTTGATATCGGCGGAATCGATGGATTGGTACACATATCCCAATTATCACACGAACATGTTGAAAAACCTTCAGATGTGGTAAAAGAAGGCGACAAGGTTCAGGTCAAGGTGCTATCCGTAGACCGAGATAATGAACGCATTTCCTTATCAATCAAGGAAACTCTGCCAGGACCTTGGCAGCAGGTGTCGGAGAAAGCACAGCCAGGATCCGTACTGGAAGGAACCGTAAAACGCCTTGTTTCATATGGCGCTTTTGTTGAAGTGCTTCCAGGAGTTGAAGGATTGGTCCACATTTCTCAAATCTCTCATAAACATATCGGAACTCCACATGAAGTTCTGCAAGAGGGACAGCAGGTACAGGTGAAAGTACTGGATGTTAACGAAAATGACCAGCGCCTTTCATTAAGCATAAAAGACCTTCAGGAAAAAGAGTTTGAAGAAATTACAGACTACGATTTACCTGAAGAATCCAAAGGCTTCCAGCTTGGCGAAATGATTGGCGACAAATTAAAAAACCTGGGTAAATAATAAAAACGGCGAGCAGAGAACTGCTTGCCGTTTTTTTTTCTGCAGGTGGTTCCTTGGTACAGTTGGGGTTCTTGCTGACCCTTTGATTAGGCGGAGAGTGGCGTTTTACACTAGTAAATAAGGCGGAAGGAGTGAGGAAATATAGTTATGTTCGCATATTGGTTATAACACTTGTGGAGATTGATGCTTTTAATGAGTATCCGCTAATTTAAGTAGGTACTTTTTGTAAGACCATATCCATACACGCGACCTTCTAAGGGAAGTGAAGTTCATTGTGCGGGGCAAGTGGTTAAAGGACATCTACTAGGAGCAGTGCTTTTGCTGGACCGTTACCAGAGAGCGAGTCGAGTTCGCTCAAAAAACAGCACGTTTGCAGAGTTTTTTATCAATAAAACGTTAGGTTTCGTTAATTTTTATTAATATAGTGCATAATTTGTAGCTTTTGATGGTGGATTTACAGCCTAGAAAGTGATCAAAATCATAATTTATTGGTAATCGCGTACCAAGTAAAAATTTATGATTAGGTTTTCGAGGTTTATGCTTATAAAACGGAAGTTTATGCTTAAGTTTTTTAGGTTTATACTTATAAATTGGAAGTTTATGCTTAAGTTTTTTAGGTTTATGCTTATAAATTGGAAGTTTATGCTTATAGGCTGAAACCCTATGCTTATCTAAAGGGAGTTATGCTTACCTTTACTGAAATATGCTTAGTTAAGGGGGATTATGCTTAGCTTTACTGAAATATGCTCATCAAGAATGTATTATGCTTCCCTATGATATATGCCTATCTGTAAGGGAGGTTATCCTTAACTTTATTGAAATAGCTTAACCAATAAGTCGTTACCCAAAAAGCTGCTAAGCTTTAGCCAGAAGCCAAGAATCGTTATGACAGTGGCAGTCTTCTCTTACCAAAAAAACCAGTCCTTGCTGATCTCAACCGTAAACCAAATATATCTTTATAATGACTGAATGTCCAGTGAAGCATATAGCGTTTTCAAACTAATAGGTAACACCAGCCAGCAAAAACTAATAGTCCCGGCAAACCAAATCCTGCTCCCACCAAACTCCCAAATTACACAGTCTCACAACGATTAACAGAAAACATCTCTAAAATCTGGCTGTAGAGATGTTGCACAGGAATCAAAATTGTACAACTTCCCCGCCAGATCCTCTACACTTATACATCCAATCAGAGCCATTCATAAGCTCCCGCCTCTTACAAACATCAGCTCCCAGCACCCCCTCCCTGCAACATCAACTCCCAGAAACCCTCTTCCAATCTTCAAACTCCCAGCATCCAACCATTCCCTTGATCAAGCTCCCAGTCCCCGACCATCCCATCCTTCAAGCTCCCGTTCACGCCACACAGAATTCTGCTCCAATCCACCGTTTAAAATGTTGATTATTCAGACATAATGGTTTTTATAGGAGGAAGGATTGCGTATGGATGGAATGTTTTTTTTATGGATCTCATGGATGGGTGTTATTTATTGTTTTTTCTTTCTGGACAAATCGAGCCCTTATAGGGGATTTATCTTGGGTTCTTTATTTACTGCAATTATTCTTAGCCCATATGAGATTACATTCGGTGTAGCACCTGTTAATTGCGGCGGTCTCTGTTTAACGCTGCTGGCAGTATATACATTAAGGGGACTTGCGTTTCGCAGTCTGGCTTCTTTTGCCATTAGGGCCTTAGTGCTGTCATTTGCTTACGGGAGCATCAATCTTTTGTTTTTCCTTGATCCGGTATGGATTATTTGGGATCGGACATGGATGCTTGGGATACTGGCTGCCTATCTTACAATTCTGTTATTTTCTAATTGGAAAAAAAGGCTTTCTTCTTTGATATTAGGTTTGTTTTTTGGGGATATTATTCTTAATGTTTTGTATGGCAGTTTACATATGCCGCAGCAATTTGTTTCGGAACCATGGCTTGATTTAACTGCTCTTTCAGGAGTGTTCATAGTCATATGGTCCTGGATGGAAAAGGCTAGTAAGTCTCTTCATGCTATTTTCCAAAGCAAAAATATACCAAAGGAGAAACAGGGATAATATGGGTCATATTGAGTTCTTGTACCCCATTGTATTTGGGGTGGCCGTAGGGACTGCTTTACGGGTGTATATGCTTAAAACGGATTATAGGCAGTATCCCAGTTATTTGCATGGGAAAGTGATCCATCTGGCGCTTGGCTTTATTGCTGCAGGTCTGGGTACGATTATAGTTCCGGCATTGATAAAGGAAGAATACACGGCTATTACGTTTCTGACACTGGCGGCCTCACAGTTCAGGGAAGTAAGGAATATGGAACGAACCACTATGCAGCAGGTTGATTCTTTTGAATTGGTAGGCAGAGGAAATACGTATATTGAAGGAATTGCAGTAGCGTTTGAAGGAAGAAATTATTTAGTTATCTTAACCTCGTTTGTTACAACGGCAGCTTATTTATTTATCAATATACTGGCAGCTGTGATTGCCTCTATCATCTGTTTTTTTATATGCAGAGCGCTTATGTCAGGCAATAGGATGAAGGACATAGTGGAAATCAGTTATATTGAACCGCATTTTGACGGCGCGGGCTTATATGTGGACAATATTTATATTATGAATATCGGTCTGCCTGAGAGACAAAAAGAAGTGTTAAAGTATGGGATGGGCTTTATTCTTAAGCCAAAGAATTTTAATGCTATGATAACGATCGCCAATCTGGGGCAGCGGCAGGCCATCCTTTATGACGTTACAGTGGCCCTTGGCGTTTACCGGGATTCTGGCACACCTGCACTGGTACCCCTTGCCAAGCGGGATTTAGAGGACGGCAGGCTGGGCATTTTTGTGCTTCCACAGGTAAAAGAGGTAGAAAAGGCTATTAAGGTTATCTCGAATGTGCCAATATTAGAAAATGCCATTAGGGTTCCATCCAAAACTTTATCACAGGGAAAGCAGGAGCAGTGATCATATGGGAGTATCAATCGATAAGGCGATATTGGCAGTTATTACAACCAACCACAAACTAGTGCCCGCGGGAACCAACGTATTTCACTGTGGATCGCAGCAGGAAATGTTTGAGATAACAAAAAATCTTGAAGCCATCTTAGATGGTATTGCACATGCTTTAAAGGATGACCTGTTTATTATTGTGAAACATTAATGGCAGAACATTGTTGATTTGATAAATATTTGTTAATATAACATAGTTAAGGAGATTCCTTTAGCAGATGATAGGGAAAAAGCTCCTTGGAGGTAATCGTGCCTAATCCCTGTCAAATGCATCTTTGGCAGGGTCTATTTTTTAACTGGAAAAATGAATATTAAATTTTACATATACCATGCAGTGAGCCCATTTCATTTGGGGAATACGGAGGGGCCATTCTTTTTAGTTTGAAAGAGTTTGTTAATGGAAAAAAATTTAATAATTATTGAAATATACTAAGCACTAAAGCGGTGCATTTTGAAAGGATGTTTTACATGCCAAAACCTGTAGTGGCCATTGTAGGCCGGCCTAATGTCGGTAAATCTACAATTTTTAACCGCATTGTTGGTGAACGCATATCGATTGTAGAAGATGTTCCTGGAGTGACAAGGGATCGCATATACAGTTCCGGAGAGTGGCTGACCCATGACTTTAATATTATTGATACGGGCGGAATCGACATTGGAGATGAGCCTTTCTTAGAACAGATCCGCGCCCAGGCCGAAATTGCAATCGATGAAGCTGATGTAATCATCTTCATGACGAACGGCAGAGAAGGAGTTACGGCTGCTGATGAGGAAGTCGCCAAAATTCTATATAAATCCAAAAAGCCCGTTGTTCTTGCGGTTAATAAAGTGGACAACCCTGAAATGAGAAGCCAGATTTATGACTTTTATGCTTTGGGATTTGGCGAGCCATTCCCGATTTCCGGTTCACATGGACTTGGCCTCGGAGACCTTTTGGATGAAGTGGCGAAGAGCTTTCCTAAGTTTGAGGAAGATATATATGGTGAGGATGTTATCAAGTTCTCATTAATCGGAAGACCGAATGTTGGAAAATCTTCCTTGGTAAATGCACTTCTGGGTGAAGAACGCGTAATCGTCAGTGATATCGAAGGAACGACCCGTGATGCAATTGATTCTCCCTATAAATATAACGGCCAGGAATATGTGATCATTGATACTGCTGGTATGAGAAAAAAGGGTAAAGTATACGAAACCACAGAGAAATACAGTGTTCTCCGTGCGCTGCGCGCGATAGAGAGATCTGACGTCGTCCTTGTGGTGCTGAATGGTGAGGAAGGCATCAGGGAGCAGGATAAAAAAATTGCCGGCTATGCCCATGACTCTGGCCGTGCGGTCATAATCGTAGTAAATAAATGGGATGCAGTCGAAAAAGATGAAAAAACCATGAAAGAATTCGAAGAAAATATCAGGGCTCACTTTCAGTTCTTGGAATATGCCCCGGTTGTTTTCCTTTCAGCCAAAACAAGAAAAAGGATTCACACGCTGATCCCAGTTATCGACAAGGTGAGTGAAAGCCATTCCATGCGTGTAGAGACTAGCGTACTGAATGACGTGATTACAGACGCCGTTGCCATGAATCCAACTCCTACCCATAAGGGGAACCGCCTTAAAATTTTCTATACTACCCAGGTCGCTATAAAGCCGCCGACTTTTGTAGTGTTTGTTAATGATCCCGAACTGCTCCATTTCTCATATGAACGATTCTTGCAAAATCGGATCAGGGATGCATTTGGTTTTGAAGGGACACCGATAAAGATATATGCCCGTCAGAGGAAATAGGAGGGAATAAGTATGGAGAAGCAAAAGGTAGCCGTGATTGGTGCAGGAAGCTGGGGGACGGCCTTGGCAATGGTCCTGGCTGATAACGCGCATGAAGTACAGCTATGGAGCCACAAGTTTGAACAGGTTGAAGAAATTAACAGCAGCCATACAAATGATAAGTATCTGCCGGGTATTTCCCTGCCTGAGAATATTATCGGATACAGTTCTTTAGGAGAAGCTTTAGAAGGTGTTAAATATGTCATCCTCGCTGTTCCTACCAAGGCGATCCGGGATGTTTCTGCACAAATTCTAGCCGAGTTAAAACAGTCTGTTATCATGGTTCATGTCAGTAAGGGAATTGAACCTAACACTCTCCTTCGAATTACTGAAATGATTAAAGAAGAAATGCCTTCTTCCCTTCTTGAAGAGGTTGTGGTGCTTTCTGGGCCAAGTCATGCTGAAGAGGTCAGCTTGAGACAACCTACAACTGTTACCGTTTCTTCAGAAGATCTTTCTGCAGCTGAGAAGGTTCAGGATCTTTTTATAAATCAGAACTTCCGGGTATATACCAACCCTGATGTAATCGGGGTGGAGATAGGCGGAGCTTTGAAAAATATTATTGCATTGGCTGCCGGGATGACCGATGGCTTAGGATATGGAGATAACGCCAAGGCTGCTTTGATTACGCGCGGCCTGGCGGAAATAGCCAGGCTTGGTACAAAAATGGGAGCAAATCCACTGACTTTCTCGGGTCTAGCCGGAATCGGTGATTTAATCGTTACCTGTACAAGTGTCCATTCACGGAATTGGCGTGCCGGCAATATGCTCGGTAAAGGCCAGAAGCTGGATCAAGTGCTTGAAAACATGGGAATGGTCGTTGAAGGCGTACGTACAACAAAGGCCGCCTACCAGCTTGCTGAAAAATACGATGTTTCCATGCCGATCACGCATGCCCTGTATAACGTCCTCTTTAATAATGCAGATGTAGAGGATGCCGTGGATGAGCTGATGAACCGAATGAAGAAACATGAAATGGAAGATCTGGTCAATGTTTTAGACGAACGGATGAACGATTAGATAAATGGATGAGATAAATTAAATAAAATGGGCATTTGATGGTTCGAATGCCTTCATCTAAGCATACTATGCTACGAAACTAACTGGTGTAAAAAACCTAGTGCTTGGGTATTTAGTCAAAAAGACAGAAGATGAAGATATCATCTTCTGTTTTTTTACGTAGTTTGCATGGCAGGAAGGGCTGCTAAATCAGTGAGAAATGATACGGGACCATTTTCTATAATACCCAGGCTTCACACGGACCTTTTACTTACACGGATGAATAGTACATCAGTTCTGTAGTTAAAATCCATGTGTTAAGGGCTTTTTTAGATTAATAAATATCGAGTTGTTACCTTAGGAAGGCTCTAAAATCCTCTTTAAGAGTGGAATGGAGAGACTTAAGAGTGAAATGTGAAATTTAAGAGTGATAATCAGATTTTAAGAGCGGAAAAGCAGAGAATAAGTGTGAGATTCAGAATATAAGAGTGAGGATTAAAAATGTGCGACGTTACAAATGTCTCAAAGTTTGGGACCAAGCATTGTATTCAGTTGGAATTTTCACAAATGAAAACTCCACAATTGACGTTTTAAGGGGCAAAATTAAATTTTCAGAGACTTTTTGAAGGGCTGTTACAATTTGCGGAGTTTTCCATAATTTTAGAAGGGGGTTTTTACTATTTGCGGGGATCGGTTTTAATTCACCAACCTGATATCCTCCTTAAGCTCTATAGGGAACCAATTCCAAAGATGAACCAGCATATATATTAAACATTTCAACAGTTCTCATTTCACATCAGCGGGCGCAATTCCCTTTAGAGAAGCCGTTCCTGACGACCACACCTTTAAGAGTCCAAAAGTTAAGAAAATTATTTCAGTTAATGTAATTCGATTATCCCTATGTTATAATACTTCGGGATATTAGAAGATTTATAGAAGAAAATGTAGCGATATACATAAAAGGAGAGAGCGTCATGACCCCAGCATTGCAAAAGATGTGGATCTCTTTTGCCGGTATGTTTTTTTTGGCAATTTCCATTCTTATTATTTACTTGAGCCGTTATAAGTTAAAAGGTATTTTGAAAGTGGTTACTGCGGTTGTTGCGTATATATTAATGATTACAGGTGGATTGATTGTACTTCTGGTCGTATTAAGCGGGCCGACTAATGGATAGATTTTCGATGGAAGCAAAACGATATATAATCAAGCTTACATTCGCAGCCCTGTTTATCATGATAATCAGCCTTTTGTCCGGCTGTATGTATCCGGAGGAAGAGCTGACAAAGAGTCAAATTCCTTATAAAGACCAAATCCAATCTGTTCAAAGCGCAGTTGATCAATTTCAGAAGGATAATGGCGGCATCCTCCCTATCAAAACTAAGGAAGCCGACACTCCATATTACCAAAGATACCCGATTGATTTTAAAAAACTAATTCCTAAATATATGGCTGAACCGCCTGGCAATGCGTATGAAAGCGGTGGTGTGTTTCAATATGTGATTATAGACGAAGAGAAGGATCCGACGGTGAAGTTATTTGATGTAAGATTGGCTGACCAGGTTCAGGATGTGGTGATCCGTCTGAACGTATACCGTCAATCGCATGGGTATCCTCCTTTTAAGGAAATCCTTACTCCTCAGGTTTATACGCTGGATCATAAAAAGATGGGATATAAGGAGCCTCCGACAGTCATGAGCCCATATTCACAAAAACCGCTGCATCTGGTGATCGGCACAGACGGACGGATTTATGTCGATTATACTCCTGATCTTGTAAACGCACTCAAAGAAAAGGGAAGGGATTACAAACCTGGTACTGATATCAGGAGTATTCTGACGGAAGATTCCCTGTTTGCACCCGCCTATTCTCTGCCGTATACGATAGACTCGAAGACGAAAAAACCAATTTTTATGAATAAGTAAGAATAACCCCTGATCTGCAAAATATATTGTAGGAGAGGGGTTTTTTTATTAATCATTAAACGAGATTATGATTAATCGAAAAAATCTTGGAATAAAATAGATGGACAACATCATAGACATATAATGTCCAGTTTCAAATTGAAATGAATCTCTATATATAGGTATAAGATCGGGAGGGGATCTCTTGGAAAAGATTGATATTTTTAAGGATATTGCCGAACGCACAGGAGGAGACATATATCTAGGCGTTGTAGGTGCTGTCAGGACAGGTAAATCAACGTTTATTAAAAAGTTTATGGAATTGATTGTGCTTCCGAATATTCCTAATGAATCAGATAGGGCGCGTGCTCTGGATGAATTGCCGCAAAGTGCAGCTGGTAAAACTATCATGACGACCGAGCCGAAGTTCGTACCGAATCAGGCAGCTACCGTTCAGGTAGACGAAGGGCTGGAAGTGAATATCCGCCTCGTAGATTGTGTAGGTTATACGGTGCCAGGGGCTAAAGGGTATGAGGATGAAAACGGCCCTAGGATGATCCATACACCATGGTATGAAGAGCCGATCCCTTTCCATGAAGCTGCAGAAATTGGAACCAGAAAGGTCATCCAAGACCATTCTACGCTGGGGGTAGTTGTAACAACAGATGGCACAATCGGTGAAATACCCCGTGCGGATTATGTGGAAGCCGAAGAAAGAGTGGTTAATGAATTAAAAGAAGTAGGAAAACCATTTATCATGATTATCAACTCAGTGCAGCCGCACCACCCCGAAACAGACAGGCTGAGAATCCAGCTGCAGGAAAAGTACGATATTCCGGTTATTTGCATGAGTGTCGAAAGTATGAGAGAAACTGATGTCCTGAATGTACTGCGGGAAGCATTATATGAATTCCCTGTGCTTGAGGTGAATGTCAACCTGCCGAGCTGGGTAATGGTGCTTCGTGATAATCACTGGCTGAGAGAGAGCTATCAGGAAGCTGTCAGAGAAACAGTGAAGGATATTAAACGCCTGCGTGATGTAGACAGAGTGGTACATCAATTCACTGATTTCGAATTTATTGACCGTGCTTCCCTAGCCGGGATTGAGATGGGCCAGGGTGTAGCGGAAATTGATTTATTCGCACCAGATGAACTATACGATGAAATCCTGAAGGAAATCGTAGGTGTTGAAATAAGGGGCAAGGACCATCTTCTTGAATTGATGCAGGATTTCGCCCATGCAAAAGCGGAATATGACCAGATTTCAGATGCTCTGAAAATGGTGAAGCAGACCGGATATGGCATTGCAGCCCCATCACTTGCGGATATGAGCCTTGATGAACCTGAAATCATTCGCCAGGGATCAAGATTTGGAGTGAGATTAAAGGCGGTGGCTCCATCTATTCATATGATTAAGGTAGATGTTGAATCAGAATTTGCACCGATTATCGGAACAGAAAAACAAAGTGAAGAGCTGGTCAGATATCTCATGCAGGACTTTGAAGATAATCCTTTGTCCATCTGGAATTCGGATATCTTTGGCCGAAGCCTCAGCTCAATTGTCAGAGAAGGTATTCAGGCTAAACTGTCGTTGATGCCGGAAAATGCCAGATATAAATTGAAAGAAACACTAGAGAGAATTATAAATGAAGGTTCTGGCGGCCTTATTGCCATTATCCTCTAAATGAATGACCTTTTATCCTGCCCTGCCGGTTTGGCGGGTTTTTTGTTTTGCAGCCAATGTCTGCAGCCAGATTTCTGGAAGATTTCCGTGAAACTGTACATAAATTATTAATATATGCTCCCAAAAAAGAAAACATTCCCATTAATTGAGGAATTCGCTTGCTAAGGGTAAGTGATTATGATAATCTACATACAGAAAACGTTATAAACGTTGCCATTTCAACTGTTCTGGGCACTTTGGAAGGGATTTTCCCGTCTGAAGGTAAAGCTTTTTGCTTTCTTGGTTTGGAATGTGTTTAGACAGGATAATTGCGAAAAGCAATAATTCCTTTGGGAGGAGGTGAATGGCATGAACAAGACAGATTTGATTAATGCGGTTGCGGAAGCAAGCGAACTTTCTAAGAAAGATGCTACAAAAGCAGTTGATGCTGTTTTTGATTCAATTTTAGACGCGTTGAAAAATGGCGATAAAGTACAATTAATCGGTTTTGGTAACTTTGAAGTACGTGAACGTGCAGCTCGTAAAGGGCGCAACCCACAGACTGGCGAAGAAATCGAAATCGCTGAAAGCAAAGTTCCTGCATTCAAACCAGGAAAAGCGCTTAAAGACGCTGTTAAGTAATACATAGTAACTCAGTGAGGCTTACAGCCTTCCCTGAGCGAAAGGGAGGATCACGGGTACCCGTGATCCTTTTTGCTATTAAATTTATTTTTATGTTAAGATGGGATTATATTTTTACAAGGGAGCATTACATACGCTTTCGTGCTAACAGGAGGAAAAAGATGTCGGCAGTTAATCATGCTCAAATAGAAGAAGCTGTAAGAATGATTCTAGAAGCGGTCGGTGAAGATCCGTCTAGAGAAGGTCTTATGGATACCCCGAAGAGGGTAGCGAGAATGTATGAAGAGATATTTACGGGGATCAATCAGGATCCGGCCGAATATTTTGAAACGATTTTTGGAGAAGAACACGAGGAACTGGTTCTCGTTAAAGATATACCATTTTATTCTGTGTGTGAACATCACTTGGTGCCATTTTTCGGACATGCCCATGTGGCTTATATCCCTAGAAACGGCAGAGTGACGGGTCTGAGCAAGCTTGCAAGGGCTGTTGAAGCGGTTGCGAAAAGGCCGCAGCTCCAAGAAAGGATTACCTCCACAGTAGCAGATACAATTATGAATAAGCTTGAGCCTCATGGAGTGATGGTAGTCGTAGAGGCTGAGCATATGTGCATGACCATGAGAGGTATAAAAAAGCCTGGCTCTAAAACTGTAACCAGTGCTGTACGGGGAATTTTCAGAGAAGATGACCGTTCACGTGCCGAGGTGCTGTCACTCATTAAAAATTAAAGGCTGTCTTCTAAAAAATTGTTATTTGAAGATGAATTTTGTGACTGCAGCCTATTTGTTCAAACAGGGTGACCTTCGCTGGAGGTACGAGACTCCTACGGGACAGGTGAGACCCAACAGGCTTAAAGAAAGCCGAGGAGGCTCACCGCATACCCCGCGGAAAGCGGGCATGCCTTGCACTACAATCAACCTGCTTTTCATTAGCAGCAATGTCTGAAAAAACAGCAAATTAAATCACAGGTGAGGTGAGGTAGATGAAGGAACAATCAAATCCGGATTTTGTAGTGGTCAAGGCTATGGAAGATGGGGTTAGTGTAATTGGTCTAACAAGAGGAACTGATACCCGGTTTCATCATTCTGAAAAACTAGACTCGGGAGAGGTATTGCTGGCCCAGTTTACTGAGCACACATCTGCCATAAAAATTCGGGGGAATGCCCAAATTTTCACTCCATATGGAGAGGTCCACAGCGAGACCAAGCGGGTTAAAGATTGATGCTCGATCGAACATAAAGTTATACTCTAATAGGAAAACGAATAATCTGGCTCATAGTATGACCATCTACAAAGAGTCAGATTTTTATTTTGCTAAAACGTGAGATATAACAAGCTTTTCAGAAACCATTTTGCAGTTTTAATGATATATTATGTTATAATTAAGCTTGTTTTTAACGAGAATGAATACATAGAAATAGAGATATTGTTATGGGTATGATGATATGAAGAAAAATGACGGCAATAAGGGTGATGAAATGCTTAACCTTGAAAATAACACAACAGAACTAAAGAAGATTATAGAAGAAGCTATTAATCATCCTTATCTGCTTGAATATATAGATAAGCCCGAAATAGACCTGGTGAAGCTTGAATTTTTAATGGTTTTGTTCAATCAGACAGATATGACTGACAGGGAAAAAAAGCAGACTGTTTTAGCTGCGATGCTTGTGCAGATGGCACTCGATACACATGAAAAAGTAACATTATCCATCCCGGGAGAAGACACTTCTGATTTTTTAAAGAGCAGGCAATTAACAATCCTTGCAGGGGATTATTTCAGCGGACTATATTACAGCATTCTAGCGGGGCTTGAAAAGGTCGACTATATCAGCTGTCTTGCGGCAGGGATTAAGGATGTCAACGAAAATAAAATCAAGCTGTATCAGGCTGTCCATACCAATGCTGCCGAACTCATTGACAGCATAAAAGCTATTGAGGCTGCTTTAGTCTGCAAAGCAGCAGATGCTTGTGCCCAGCCATCTTATAAACAGCTTTTCTCTGATATACTTTTAATAAAAAGGCTTTATGACGAAAAAAACTATTGCAGCCAGGGATTAAAAACGATAGTACTGAACCAGATTGAAGACTATTTAGCTGCACATGAGCCATCCACAGATATACTTGGTTTTATAGACAGTCAAATTGCTTCTGTATTTTCAGGCCTGCAGCAGTCTTCTGTCAATCATGAAATTAAGACAAGATTTATTTCTAAATTTGACAAGCTGGCAAAAAAGCTGTAACGGCGCGGAGGAAGGGTAGACATGCAAGAATCCAAGGAACAAAGAGTTCACCACGTTTTTGAAAAAATTTATAAAAATTACGACCAGATGAATTCTGTCATCAGCTTTCAGCAGCATAAAAAATGGCGGAATACGACAATGAAGCAAATGGGGGTGAAACCCGGCGACACTGCTCTCGACCTTTGCTGCGGAACGGCGGACTGGACGATTGCCCTTGCGCAGGCTGCAGGGCCAAAAGGACGGGTAATTGGCTTGGATTTCAGTAAAAATATGCTGAAGGTCGGCCGCGAAAAAGTCCAGTCACTGAATCTTAAACAAGTCGAACTGATCCATGGGAATGCGATGGATCTTCCTTTTGAAGATAATAGCTTTGATTATGTCACAATAGGCTTCGGCCTTAGAAATGTGCCGGATTATATGACTGTTCTGACGGAAATGCACAGAGTACTGAAGCCGGGCGGCATGGCAGTCTGCCTTGAAACTTCCCAGCCGACTCTCCCTGTGTTTAAGCAGGCATACTTTTTTTACTTCAAATATTTGATGCCCCTGTTCGGAAAACTGTTTGCCAAGAGTTATGAGGAGTATTCATGGCTTCAGGAATCTGCCCGCGACTTTCCCGGTATGAAAGAGCTGGCTGACATGTTCAGGAGGGCGGGATTTTCAAATGTTGGTTTCAAGCCGCACACGGGTGGTGTAGCAGCTACTCATATGGGGATAAAGGGAAACAAAGAATAAGGAATTATAAAGCTGGGTGAAATAAGTGAAACTCAAAATGATGTATTCGTACTTGAATTCAGATATTCAATTGATTGAGAAGGAATTAGAAGCAACTATTCAGGCAGACTCACCTGTTTTAAGAGAAGCATCATTGCATCTCCTGAAAGCAGGAGGTAAAAGAATACGCCCAGTGTTTGTTTTATTGGCTGCAAAATTCGGCGATTACAATATTCATGTGATCAAACATGCGGCGGCGGCTCTGGAATTAATACATATGGCCTCATTAGTTCACGACGATGTAATTGATGACTCCGATCTTCGGCGTGGAGTGCCTACCATTAAATCCAAATGGGATAATAAGGTCGCCATGTATACAGGAGACTATATATTTGCGCGTTCATTGGAAATCATGGGGGAAATTAACAATCCTCTTGCCCACCAAATCCTAGCGAAAGCCATTGTAGAGGTATGTATCGGGGAAATTGAACAAATTAAAGATAAATACCGATTTGACCAAAATATAAAGGATTATTTTAGAAGAATTAAACGTAAGACAGCCCTTTTGATCGCTGTAAGCTGCCAGCTTGGGGCAGTGGCGGCAGGGGTGGAAGAAGCTGTACATAAAAAACTGTTTAAGTTCGGCTATTACGTGGGAATGTCTTATCAGATAATCGACGATATTCTGGATTTTACCTCTACTGAAAAGGCTCTGGGCAAACCAGCAGGAGGGGATCTGCGACAGGGGAATATCACCTTGCCTGTATTATTTGCCATGGAAGACTCAGGCTTGGAAAATGTAATCCGGAATGTTAATGAGCAGATATCCCAAAATGATTTAGAGCGGATTATTGAGTTAATCAAACACTCAGGTGCTATTGAAAAATCTATGGCTGTAAGTAATGTGTATTTGGAAAAGGCATTGCAGATTCTTAATGAATTACCTCCGGGAAAAAACCGTAAATCTTTAATAGATTTAGCCAAGTTCATAGGAAAAAGAAAGTTTTAATTATTATGGCAGTTGCGAAAATATTAAAATAATGGTAATATTTTCGTGAATTGCCTAAATGAAAAGGCATTCATCCTACGAACTGGGGGAAAAGTCATGGAAAAAACATTTTTAATGGTCAAGCCTGATGGGGTACAGCGTAATTTAATCGGGGAAATTGTTACACGTTTTGAAAGAAAGGGCTTTCACTTAGCGGGCGCTAAATTGATGGCGATTTCAACCAAACTTGCTGAAGAGCATTATGGTGAACATAAAGAACGTCCGTTTTTTGGAGAACTTGTAGACTTCATAACATCTGGTCCAGTATTTGCGATGGTTTGGCAGGGTGAAAATGTAATCGCTACCGCGAGACATATGATGGGGGCAACCAATCCGAGAGATGCCGTGCCTGGCACAATCCGCGGAGACTTTGGTTTAACCGTCGGCAAAAATGTAATTCACGGCTCCGACTCAACTGTAAGTGCAGAGCGCGAGATTGCGTTATTCTTTAAAGAAGATGAACTTGTCGATTATCCTAAACTTATAAATGAATGGATTTATTAATGAAGAAGGAGACTGGCTCAGCCGGTCTTTTTTTTAGGCTCTTTTTTAAAAGATTGTTGTTTTTTAATAAGTTTTTTTCATCACCTTTTGTTAAATCAGGTTGATTGGAGTGTAAGGTGCGAGACTCCTTGATCCAGCTACAAGCTGAGACCCTCGAGTCATAAGCCAATCCGTCTATGGAGAGAAAAGCACTCCCCACAGCCGGCTTGTCTTATGCTTGGCTGACGCATAAGTGCGACTAAGCTTCTGTCTTCACTGTCGTTCGCCAATCAGCAAGTCTTCTTTATCGGGTCTCTGCCTGCCACTTTGTTTGCAACTTTTATCTATTGGGATTAACACTGATCTTTTAATAATTATATGTTGGACAGGCACAGCTTTCCGCTTTTCTGTGCGGGAGCAGCGGGCATTGTCCGGCTCCAGCGCCTAGACCCTCGAGTCATAAGCCAATCGGTCCATGGAAAGGAAAACCGCTTTCCACGGCCCGCTTGTCTTATGCTTGGCTAACGCACGAAGCACAGGATGTGCGAGCCAGGCGGGGCCACAGGACGTGGCCGTTCAAGCGTGGTAAGTGCGACTATGGCCACTCAGCAAGTCTTCTTTATCGGTCTGAACAAGGCGCTTCCGCTTTTCTATCAGGTGAGACCCCGCAGGCGAAGACGAGGAGGCTCACCGCACGCCCCTAAGGTCCGCGAGCATCCTGGAACGGAAATCAACTTCTTGGACAATAGCAACAAAGTTAGCGAAAACAGCCTTTTTTTATGCATACCTGCATTCCTTGAAGCTTTAAGTTTTACAGCTTGAGCCGATATACTATTTATAGGTTTTAAGGCTGTTGATCCATTTAATATTTATATAGGAGAGTATGTTATGCAGCGGGATTATCTAGAGTTTATTAATAATGTGAAGAATCTTACAGGCATTGACCTTTCCTTGTATAAAGAAGCTCAAATGAAAAGAAGACTTATGTCTCTTTATGAAAAAAAAGGCTTTTTAACATTTTCGGATTTTTACAAAGGAATAACGAGCGATAAAAAAGTGCGCATGGAGTTCCTAGACAGGATGACCATCAATGTATCGGAGTTTTATAGAAATGCAAAAAGATGGGAAGTCCTTGAAACGAAAATACTTCCTGACCTTATTAAAAAGTCGCCTTCATTAAAAATATGGAGTGCCGCCTGTTCGACGGGTGAAGAACCTTATACGGTCGCTATGATTATGTCGAGGCTAGCTCCTTTATCCCGTGTGAAAATACTGGCAACTGATATTGACGAAAATGTACTGGCAAGAGCAAAACTCGGTGTTTATCCGGAAAGGTCCCTGAACGAGGTTCCGATATCCGTAAGAGAAAAATTTTTTTCGAAAGATGGAGATTATTATTCAGTGTCCGAAGAAATCAAAAACACCGTTCAATTTCAAAACCAGAATTTGCTTTCTGATGCTTTCGAATCTAACTTTGACCTGATCATCTGCCGAAATGTGCTGATTTACTTTACCGAAGAAGCAAAACAGATGATTTATGCTAAATTCAGTAAATCGTTAAAAAGCGGCGGTTTCTTGTTTGTGGGAAGCACCGAACAAATTTTCACACCTTCTGCCTTCGGATTCGAGGCAGCGGATACATTTTTTTATCAAAAGAAATAATTTTTTTATTGGCTGTGCTTAGTTGCACAGCCTTTTTAATTAAATTTAACTTCTAAATAATAAAGGTTATACTGTTAATGAATAATTACTTCTGTTATACTAATTTTAACGCTTTTAAGCATTAAAGGATTCTGTGTTTTTTCATTATACATATAAATTAGACTTGCCAGTCAATGGAGGCGGAAAGAATGAGATATTTAACTGCAGGAGAATCCCATGGGCCACAATTAACTACTATAATAGAAGGTCTGCCAGCAGGTATGCCGCTGCTTGGGGAAGATATTAATACAGATCTCGCCAGAAGGCAGAAGGGTCACGGCAGAGGAAGAAGAATGCAGATCGAGAAGGATACAGCTTTTATTGCCAGCGGTGTGCGGCACGGGCTTACATTGGGATCACCCCTGGCTTTGGTTGTTGAAAATAATGATTGGAAGCATTGGACTAAAATAATGGGCAGTGAACCCATTTCAGCTCAAGAGTCAGATGAAGTGAAGCGTAAAATCACCCGGCCGCGGCCTGGTCATGCTGACTTGAATGGCGGAATCAAATACGGGCATAGAGATTTAAGAAATGTTCTGGAACGCTCATCAGCAAGAGAGACAACGGTCAGGGTAGCAGCTGGAGCAGTCGCGAAGAAATTATTATCTCTGCTTGGAATCGAAATTGCTTCCCATGTAATTGAAATAGGAGGAATTACAGCTGTACGCCCTTCTTTACCAATTGAGGAAGTAAAAGAAAGATCTGAAGCCTCACCTGTCAGATGCCTGGATGAAGAGGCTGGCAGAAAGATGATGGAGGCGATTGATACTGCGAAAGCAAACGGAGACTCAATCGGCGGTATTGTTGAAGTGATTGTTGAGGGTATGCCGGCTGGTGTTGGAAGCTATGTGCATTATGACCGGAAGCTTGATGCAAAGATTGCAGCAGCGATCGTAAGTATCAATGCCTTTAAAGGTGTAGAAATCGGGATCGGCTTTGAAGCAGCGCATAGGCCGGGAAGTGAAGTTCATGATGAAATCGCTTGGGATCAGGAGCAGGGTTATTACCGGAAGTCTAACAATCTAGGAGGTTTTGAAGGTGGGATGACCACTGGAATGCCTATCATTGTTAGAGGTGTCATGAAGCCTATTCCGACTTTATATAAACCGCTTCAAAGTATTGATATTGATACAAAAGAACCGTTTTCTGCCAGTATTGAAAGATCAGACAGCTGTGCGGTACCAGCGGCAGCCGTAGTTGCAGAGGCAGCTGTTGCCTGGGAAATTGCAGCTGCTCTCATGGATCAATTCTCATCTGACCGCATGGATGTGCTGGTGCAGGCGATTGAAAGCCAAAGGGAATACGCGAGGGAGTTTTAAAATGGAAATCCTTACGATCGAGACTTCAAATAAAACGTATCCTGTTTATCTCGGCCAGGATGCATTAGCCCTGCTGCCTGGATATTTAAAGGAAAAATACCGTTCAGCCAGAAGTATACTCATCATTACAGATGAATCTGTCGGCGCACTCTATCTACAGAGATTAAAAAACGTGCTGGCTGATATTGAAAAAGAATTACATGTTTCTGTAGTCCCGAGCGGTGAAAAAGCCAAAACCTTTGATGTTTACTATAGCTGCTTAACACAGGCCTTAGAATTTGGCCTGAACAGGAAATCCTTAATTCTTGCTCTTGGCGGTGGTGCTGTTGGCGACCTTGCAGGTTTTGTCGCTGCAACCTACATGAGGGGAATTCCGTTTTTTCAAATCCCTACGACCATTCTTGCGCATGACAGTGCGGTGGGGGGAAAGGTTGCCATCAATCATGAAGCAGGAAAAAATATGATTGGGGCTTTTCATCAGCCTGAAGCTGTGTTTTTTGATTTAGACTTTATAGCTTCTCTTCCATTGAAAGAAGTCAGATCTGGTTTTGCGGAGATAATCAAGGAAGCACTTATAGTTGATCCGGAATTTTATTCATGGTTAACGGCCGGTATTCAAAGTCTTGAACACGTCGACATGCAGCAGCTTGCCTATGCAATAAAGATGGGCATTGGAGTTAAAGGGGCGATTGTGAAACAGGATGAAATGGAAAACGGAGTCCGGGCCTATTTGAATTTTGGCCATACCCTAGGGCATGCCATTGAAAACAGCCTGGGTTACGGCTCCATCACCCATGGTGAAGGAGTCATGATCGGAATGGTTTTTGCGCTGAAGCTATCCATCAGGTATTCAGGATTGAATTTTAATCTCACAACCTTTATTAATTGGGTGGATGCTTTAGGTTACAAAACCAAGATTCCTTCCAAACTGAATGCAGACGATTTACTCGCTGCCATGAAGAAGGATAAGAAAACCACAGGCAGGGATATTACTTTTGTCCTTCTTGATCAGGTAGGGAAACCTGTCATAAAAACTCTGAATGATGATGAAGTGTTAACCGAAATGCTGCCAATGTTTGAGAATAAAAGATAAGTGGGGGATAAAACATGATCCGTGGAATCAGAGGTGCAATAACAGTAGAGAGTAATGATGAGAATCTGATCTTAAAAGCAACTGAAAGACTGCTTGGCACCCTTATTAAGGATAATAGCATTGAACCAGATCATGTTGCGTCTGTGTTCATTTCTGTTACTGAGGACATAGATGCTGCCTTTCCAGCTAAGGGGCTCCGAACATTTGAAGGATGGACCTATGTTCCTGTTATGTGTATGAGAGAAATACCGGTGCCTGGAGCTCTGCCTCTGTGCATAAGGATCATGCTTCATGTGAACACAAAAATAGAGCAGCAAGATATCCGGCATGCCTACTTGGAGCGGGCCGAAATTCTTAGACCGGACCTTAACACACAAGAAGTTTCTAATTGAATTTTTACATAAGCAAGCAATTAATTTTACTAGGATACAGTCCATTAGTGAATTGGAACTCTGTTGATTTGCGGGTAAAAAAGCGAGTGCCTCTCGCTTCAATCAACAAGCAAGATTAACAGAGCTTATATTTTAATAAAGCGGAGTGGTAAAAATGAAATGGAAAGAAGCAATCCTGAATTTAAAACCTTATCAGCCTGGAAGATCTATAGAAGAAGTAAAAAAGGCTTATGGTTTAGAGCAGATTACTAAGCTTGCATCTAATGAAAATCCTTTCGGATGTTCTGAAAAAGCTAAAGATGTGATGAAAAATTACGGTAACTCACTGGCACTTTACCCCGATGGCTATGCTACTGTATTGAGGAGCGCCGTATCGGAGCACCTCGGAGTCCAAGAACAAGAGCTTATATTCGGCAATGGATCTGATGAGATTATACAGGTGATTTCCCGCAGTCTTTTATACCCTGGTGTGAATACTGTGATGGCGACCCCTACATTCCCGCAGTACAAGCATAATGCCGTGCTTGAGGGAGCGGAAATCAGAGAAGTGCCGCTGGTGGATGGCGAACATGATCTTGACTCGATGCTTGGAGCAATAGATGAAAATACCTCGGTAGTATGGGTATGTTCACCAAACAATCCAACCGGCCGCTATGTCCCTCAGAATGTTTTGGTAGATTTCCTGAACAAGGTCCCTGAGCAGGTGCTGGTAGTGCTGGATGAAGCCTATTATGAATATGTCGATGCACAGGATTATCCAGACACAATCAAACTGCTTGGACAATATAAAAATCTTATGGTCCTGCGCACATTTTCTAAGATTTACGGATTAGCAAGCTACAGAGTCGGCTATGGCGCAGCTCATTCAGAGCTTATCAGCCGTCTCGATCCTGCCCGGGAGCCCTTCAATACGAATACAATCGGCCAGTTTGCAGCAGCAGCTGCACTGGAAGATCAAGAATTTATAGCATACTGCCATGAAATGAATAAAAAAGGTCTGGCTCAATTTTATGATTTCTGTGAGAAAGAAGGACTGAAATATTATCCATCACAGGGTAATTTCATACTAATAGATGTAAAAGGCCCGGGAGACGAGGCTTTCCAATTCCTGATGGAAAAAGGTTATATCGTTCGATCTGGCAATGCTCTCGGCTTCCCGACAAGTATACGAGTTACCGTGGGCTCTCCTGAACAGAACGAGGGTGTCATCCGGCAGCTTACCGAGTTTTTAACTAGCAACAAATAATCCATGCAGGAATTTTGTCAATCTGGAGGAATGAAATGAAGGGAAATGTGTTTGTCATAGGGCTGGGTCTTATCGGCGGATCTGTTTCTCTGGCCATCCGAAATACACATCATGAAACGCTGATAACTGGCTATGATGTGGACCATAAAAATTTACGTCTGGCCAAGGTTCTGGGTTTAATAGATAACGAGGCTGAGACAATAAAGGAAGGGGCAGAAGCCGCTGACCTTATTATCATAGGCACCCCGGTAGTTCAGGCTGAATCCATCATTAAAGAATTAGCAATGCTGGATTTGAAAGATGATGTCATCATCACGGATGTCGGAAGTACAAAAAAAGGAATTACAACCATGGCTGCATGCCTGGAAGAAAAGGGATATACCTTTATTGGCGGGCATCCCATGGCGGGCTCCCATAAAAGCGGTGCAATTGCTGCAAAGCCGCATCTTTTTGAAAATGCCTTTTATTTATTAACTCCATACGAGGGAACGCCGGCAGGTCAGGTGGAAAACCTAAAAGATTGGCTTTCTGGTACTAAAGCTAATTTTTTAGTGATTACACCAGAATTACATGATCATTTAACAGGGGTAATCAGTCATTTCCCGCATATTATTGCAGCGGGGCTTGTTCACCAGGCAAAAAATTGCCATTCAGAGAAACAGCTTGTTTCAAGGCTTGCAGCCGGCGGATTTCGTGACGTTACAAGAATTGCTTCCAGCAGTCCGCAAATGTGGCGGGACATATTACTGCATAATAAAGATGTCATTCTGCAGCTTATGGAAGAATGGATAGCCCAGATGGAGCAGGTCAAGCACATGGTACAGGGACAGGAAGCTGACGAAATTTTTGACTATTTTGCCACAGCCAAACGATTCCGTGATGACCTGCCTGTCAAAGCGCAGGGTGCCATTCCTGCTTTTTATGATCTTTATATAGATGTACCCGATTATCCGGGGGTGATTTCAGAAATCACGGGATATCTGGCACAGGAAAATATAAGCATCACAAACATAAGAATTCTAGAAACAAGAGAAGAAATCTATGCTGCACTCGTTGTAAGTTTTCAGACAGAAAGCGACAGGAAGCTTGCGCGTGATTGTATACAAAAGCATACAAATTATGAAACAATTCTAACTTAATGTCGAGGGAGTTGCAGATGGTGAAAAATATGGATACACGTGTCTTACACTTAACCGGTGCAGCTGTAAAAGGTGAAGTCGATATTCCAGGAGATAAATCGATATCGCACCGTGCAGTAATGTTCGGAGCGGTGGCGAATGGAAAAACGACGATTAAAAATTTCCTGCCTGGTGCTGACTGTCTGAGCACTATTGCCTGTTTTAGCAGGCTGGGAGTAAGAATAGAAAGAGAAGGCAGCAGCGTAACAGTGTACGGAGAAGGATTTGACGGACTGAAGGAGCCCTCAGCATTGCTGGATACAGGAAACTCTGGAACAACAACCAGATTAATGCTGGGAATCCTGGCCGGACTGCCTTTTCATTCTGTATTAGCCGGTGACGAATCGATCGCAAAACGGCCTATGAGCAGAGTGGTCAATCCGCTCCGTGAAATGGGTGCGGCCATTGACGGCCGGAATCAAGGAGAATATACCCCCCTTGCAGTCAGGGGCCAGAGCATGAAAGGAATCCGCTATAACCTGCCTGTTGCGAGTGCGCAGGTTAAGTCTGCTATCCTGCTCGCCGGGCTTCAGGCTGATGGGGATACGATTGTCATTGAACCTGCAAAGACAAGGGACCATACAGAAAATATGATTCAGCAATTCGGAGGGACAGTAGAAGTTGATGGTAATTTTGTTAAGCTTTCGGGACCGCAAAGCTTACAGGCTGCCGATATTATGGTTCCAGGAGATATTTCCTCAGCTGCCTTTTTCCTTGCAGCCGGGGCAATAGCAAAAAAGAGCTCCATCATTCTAAAAAATGTAGGCTTGAATCCGACACGGACAGGAATTATTGAGGTATTAAAGCAAATGGGCGCAAATATGGAAATCATCCCGCATGAACATCAAACATTTGAGCCGGCTGGAGATATTGTTATTTCTTCCTCCGATCTTAAGGGTGTTGAAATAGGCGGTGATTTGATTCCGCGCCTGATTGATGAAATCCCAATCATAGCCCTACTTGCGACCCAGGCTGCTGGAAAAACAGTTATTAAGGATGCAGCCGAATTGAAAGTCAAGGAAACTAACCGGATTAATACAGTAGCAGAAGAATTATCCAAACTAGGCGCTAAGATCATTCCTACAGATGATGGGATGATAATTGAAGGAAAAGCAGCACTGCATGGTGCTGATGTACAGAGCTATGGGGACCATCGAATTGGAATGATGCTGGCGGTAGCCTCTTTAATCGCAGACGGTGAGGTCCGCCTCTCTGATGCTGGTGCAGTGGAGGTATCATACCCTCAGTTCTTCGAACATTTATATGCCTTGGCTCAGCACAGTTAAACTGCTGCCTCATGCTAAAGAAAGTCTGGCCATTTTACAAGGGCCAGACCTTTTTTATCATAATTTATTAAAATGAGCATAGCTTGTCATAAGACCATTGAGGAGGCTGGTTTAATGGCATTTGTTATGAATAATGTGACTCTCTACCAAAATAATACATATGAGCAAAAGGATTTCGCAGTCAAAAGTAACCGGATTTACACCGCCCATTGTCCTGTCAACAAGTTATGCTATATGAAAATGGATTTAGACCCATATATTATGACTCCCTCATTTACCATGCTTTCCTTTGATTTACCCGAAGAACCGGATTTGGATTACTATATTAATGAGTTTATACTCAAAGGGGCACATACCGTATTAACCGCGCCCTATGTCAGGTATGCCCATCAATTGGATACCGCTATACGTAATAGAAAGAAATCATTATCACGCTCGCCCCTGTCTTATATCATGGCTGTCAGAATTCCACTCAAATTATTGACACCTTCCTTTATGGTGCAATGTAAGAAAAGAAAAATACCGGCCGTATTCATTGAAATTTCTATAACAGACAACCTTGAACATATAGCCTGGGAATGGATCCGCTATGCTGCTTTTCCCTACAACCCTGTTCTTATCCCTATTTGCAATGACGAACCTGCCTGCTCGAAATGGACAAGAATCCTTGATAGTAAAAATATCAAACATCTTAGTCAATGCCCTGAGCCCGGGAAGCCTCTCGATGATGAAACTTTAAGAAAAATTGGAATTTATCCACAGAGAGGATATTTGCACACTGGCGGAGAATTAAGCTATAACCTCTTTCTAAAAAGCGGAGGAGAATCGTATGATGGTATTTTTTCCTGCGGGTATGATAGACTAGTTGTTACAGTTTTAGATGGTAAGATAATACGAGCAGGCAGCCGTCTGGACCTGGAAGGGGTCACTGGAGAGGAATTGATTGTAAAGGTCCCGGGTTTTTTTACCTCTTCCTAGCAGCGGCTGTACTTTGACTGTGAGGGAATGCAAATGGTTAGCATAGAAAGTATTTTAGAAAACTTAAAAGATGGTGAATTTGATCGAGTTTCAAAACATATAAATGAAATAAAATACAACGGCACTGAAGAAGAAATTCTTGAGTTAGCTGAAGGCTGTCTGCATTATGGATTTATTGAGGAAGCAAAAAGCCTGTATGAACACCTTCTAGAGATTTATCCAGAAGAAGGAGAACTTATGGTTTCAATCGCAGAAATACTCACTGAAATGGACAGGGAGGATGAAGCCATCCTTCTGCTTGAGAAAGTCAGCCAGAAAGATCCAGCCTATCCGAGTGCCCTTCTTCTCGAAGCGGATCTTTACCAAATGCAGGGGATGGATGAAGTAAGTGAAAGGAAGCTCCTGACAGCCAAAGAAATCCTTCCAGAAGAGATCATTATAGACTTTGCTCTGGGGGAGCTATATTACCAGCAGGCAAAGTTCTTCGAGGCCCTTCAAAGCTATAGAAAAGTGATACAGCAGGAAAAAGAGGTATCAGGAATTAATTTGTGCCAGAGAATCGCTGATACTTTAAGCTCCTTGGGGAAATTCGAAGAAGCGCTGCCGTATTTTGACAAAGCCCTGGAAGAGAAACTGGAAATTAATTTGTTGTTTGAATACGGGTTAACGGCATATCAAGCAGGCTATTACAATACTGCAGTCGAAAAGTTTTCAGAACTTAAGAATTTAGATCCTGAGTATCATACCCTATATTTATACCTCGCAAAATCATATGAACAGATGGGTGATCCGGATCAAGCGCTTTCCGCAGCTAAAGAAGGCATCAAACAGGATGAGTTTAATAAAGAACTATCCCATTTTGCCGGTAGGATGGCTCTAAAAAAGGGATTGGAAGAGGAAGCGGAATTCCACTTTAAAGATGCGTTGGCTTTAGATCCTGGCTTTATGGAGACAGCCCTTAATCTTTTGAAACTTTATCTTCATCAGGAGAAATATGAAGAAATCCTTGAAGTAATCAGTTCAGTTCAGCAATATGGCGAATACGATCCGCAATTTGACTGGATTCTTGCCGTTAGTCATAATAAGCTCGAAAATTTTGCGGAAGCAGGCCGTTTCTTTGCCGAAGCTTATCCAGTATTTGAAGATAATCAGGACTTTCTAGAAGAGTATGGATATTTTCTGATTGAGGAAGGAAAAAACAAGGAAGCTGTAGAAATATTTAATAGGCTCCTGAACATGCAGCCTTCAAATGAAGAATATATCATGACATTAGAGCGGCTGAATGACCGTTTGTAATAGTCCGAAAGACGCGGTGGCTTACGGGGATTTAAAGGTCTTACTCTGATTTTAAGGACATGTAAAAGTTCAATGTTTGATTTCACTCCGCTGATCTTAGCCGGTGCGAAACTGCCTGACGGGAAAAACAAGTCAAGGGGGACCCAGCAGGCTTAAACATGAGGGATGCACCCGAAACGCACCGCGGTAAGCGACTGCCGCTGGCTGTGATCAGATGATAAAAAAGAGCAGCTTATAAAAATATTAGGTACAGAGGAGGGACTCACATGCACACCCCTGTTTCTGTTGTAGAAAAGAAAGAATTTATCCGTTGGTTTTTAAATCATTACCAGTTAAAACGTAGAGAGTGTGTCTGGATCTTAAATTACCTGATCAGCCATGACCAGCTGATGAAAAAGGTTCATTTTGTAGAGCAGGCTAACTTGTGTCCGAGAGGATTAATCATGTCTACACATTGTGTAGAAGAAGCACCATTCAGGTTCTACAAATCTAATATAATGACGACTGATGCCGAAAAATCCTTTCATGATATCAGGCTGAACCGGGATGAGGATATTTTTATTCAGCTGAATTTCCGTTCCGCCTACTCTTCTTACCAGTATGCGGCTGTCCTGGAAGAAAATCCGTTCATGCCTAAGAACCAGTTTTCTAATGAAAAAGACAAGGTACTTGCCGAGCAGTTCCTGGAAAATTCCCTGGCAATCTTCCAGCGTGAGAAATTAATGAAATTGATAGATGACGCTCTTGACCAGCAGAACTTGGAAGAATTTCAAAAGCTGACAGCCCAGTTAAATCAGCTCAAAAAAATATAGCCATAAGGAACACCTGTCTTTTTAGCGGGTGTTCTTTTTATTTGACTGGAATATCACTATCAATAATGTACCCAGTTAAGAAAAATGGTAAGATAGACTAGAATACATAATGCAGCAGCGGGAGTGAGATGAGTGAAGCTGGTACCTAAAGACATGGAGATGTTTGAACAGGCAAGGGAACATATTGATACAATTATCGTTCCGTTAATAGGAGTGGACTTTGGATCAGATACGAAATCATACGCAAGAATGAATGAGTTCCTGACAATCCTCTCCTCAGAAATCGAAAGGCAGTTTAAAGGGAGGATCATCCTTATTCCACCTTTCACCTATATTGCATCATCTGAGGAAGAGGCAAAAAAGCAGGCAGCCCTAGACTGGAAGAGCAATTTTTTAAACGAAGGTTTCAAGCACGTTTTCTTTATAACGTGCGACAGTAATTGGAAGGCTGTTGAAAATGATTTTGAGCAGACTCTCATCTGGGTCCCGGCAATTCCGCTTGAGGGGCTTGATGATACGTATAAAAGACAGATGATGGATGAACAGGTAAGGCAGATTTCAACCATTTTTTCCCAGAGATGGCAGCGGGAAAAATAGGAAATTTTTGTGAACAAAGCTTTTTTGGCATTGCATATAAGAATTCCCAGATTATTGACCTATTGGAAATATTGATATATCATTGTAATGTCCTTGTTTTATAGTAATCTAATTTTTTTGGTCATAAAAGACCGAGTTTTTTAATAGAGGGGGGGAAAATGTATGAGCAAACATCGAGTTTCAAGACGTCAATTCCTGAACTATACTCTAACGGGTGTAGGCGGTTTCATGGCTGCCGGAATGTTAATGCCGATGCTTCGTTTTGCGGTTGATCCTGTATTGGAAGCGGCTGGGGGAGAAAATTATGTCGCTACAAAACAAAAAGTGGATGATCTGACCGGAAAACCGGTAAGACTTGACTTTTCATACAAGCAGAAAGATGCATGGTATGAATCTGAAGTAACGGATACTGCATGGGTGTATAAAAACGATGAAGGGAAAATTGTTGCCCTTTCCCCGGTTTGTAAGCACTTAGGCTGTACGGTGGACTGGAATACGAGTAAGGATCATCCTAATCAATTCTTCTGTCCATGCCATTTCGGCCGTTATACGAAAGACGGCATGAACGTAAAAGGAACACCACCTCTTAAGCCTTTGGATAGTTACGATTACAAAGTCAAAGATGGAATCCTTTATCTAGGGTCAGCAGTTCCGCATAAGGAGGCGTAATAATTGTTAAACAAGATATATGACTGGGTTGACGAGCGGTTAGATATTACGCCGCTATGGCGTGACATTGCAGATCACGAAGTTCCTGAGCATGTAAACCCTGCCCATCACTTCTCTGCATTTGTCTACTGCTTCGGGGGATTAACTTTCTTTGTTACGGTAATACAGATTCTATCCGGAATGTTTTTGACGATGTATTATGTACCAGACATCAAAAACGCCTGGCAGTCGGTATATTACCTGCAAAATGAAGTGGCATTCGGACAAATTGTCCGCGGTATGCACCACTGGGGTGCAAGTTTAGTAATCGTTATGATGTTTTTACATACTTTGCGTGTTTTCTTCCAGGGTGCTTATAAAAAGCCGCGTGAATTAAACTGGATAGTAGGGGTATTAATTTTCTTTGTCATGCTAGGCCTAGGATTTACAGGTTATTTGCTGCCGTGGGATATGAAAGCGCTGTTTGCGACAAAAGTAGGTCTGCAGATTGCTGACTCTATTCCTGTAATTGGACCTTATGCCAAAACATTGCTTTCAGGACATCCAACCATTGTAGGAGCTCAGACGCTGACTCGTTTCTTTGCGATTCACGTATTCTTCCTTCCAGGCGCATTACTTGGTTTAATGGGTGCCCACTTCTTAATGATTCGCAAGCAGGGTATTTCAGGACCATTGTAAAAAAGCGACAAGCCTAATTTATCTATTAATCAACCATTTTTTGGGGGAGGGGGACTCACATGCATCGCGGAAAAGGTATGAAGTTCGTTGGAGACTCACGTGTTTCTGCCGTACGAAAACCAAATATTCCGAAAGATTATTCGGAGTATCCAGGAAAAACAGAAGCTTTTTGGCCAAACTTCCTTTTGAAGGAATGGATGGTTGGAGCCGTTTTCCTTGTAGGCTATTTATGTTTAACAGTAGCGCATCCATCTCCGCTTGAGAGAATTGCGGACCCTACTGATACTGGATATATTCCATTGCCTGACTGGTATTTCTTGTTCTTATATCAATTGCTTAAATATACGTACGCTTCAGGTCCATATAATACAATCGGTGCGTTAGTTATGCCAGGTCTTGCATTTGGTGGTTTACTGCTTGCACCATTCCTTGACAGAAGCCCACACCGCCGTCCGTCTAAACGACCGCTGGCAACCGGGTTCATGCTATTAGGATTGGCTTCAATTATTTACTTAACTTGGTTCTCGGTAGCTACACATGACTGGGAAAAAGCTAAAGAACAGGGTAAGATTGTAGCTAAGGCTGAAATTGATACAAAAGATCCAGGCTATGCTGTTTATCAGAAGCAAAGCTGTATCGGATGCCATGGTAAAGAGCTGACTGGCGGAGCTGGTCCATCTCTAGTAGGAACAGGATTGAAGCCAGAAGAAATTGCAAAGATCGCCAAAGAAGGTAAAGGAGCAATGCCTCCGAACGCTTACAAAGGCAATGATGAAGATTTAAAGAAACTTACTGAGTTTATCTCTAAGTTAAAGGCGGAGTAAATTCAGTCAAAGCTGGCATGCTATATGCCAGCTTTTTTTATAGACATGAGTATAGAAGGGGACGTCTTTTCCAGCCGCCGCTGTCTGTAAAATGTAACTCTTTCATTTGCTGTTACCTTAAGTCCGGGTAATTTTGTCAAACAGCTTGGAAAATGGTATAAATATTTTTATCGTTATATTTTGAATTTTTTACAGGAAGTAGGATTTTCATGGCATTTATTTATTCAATATTGGCAAATAGAAGCTTCTTATGGCTGCTTTTAGTTATTAATATATTTGGAACTGTATATGGATATTACTGGTATGGGTACCAGCTGGAGGCAACACCGGCTATTTTTCTTCCATTTGTGCCGGACAGCCCTACCGCTACTTTGTTTTTTGTCCTGGCGTTAATAGGATTTCTACTAAGGAAAAACTGGGGGCTGTTTGAAGCACTGGCGGTAATGACTTTATTCAAGTATGGAATCTGGGCGGTTGTAATGAACCTCCTGACTCTGATGATAACCGGAGAGCTCCACTGGACGGGATATATGCTGATGGCTTCACATGCGGCAATGGCTGTTCAAGGACTCCTCTATGCTCCATTTTATAGGATTAAAAAATGGCATTTTGCTGTAGCAGCCATATGGACCCTCCATAACGAAATGATCGACTATGTATTTTATCAAATGCCAAACTATGGAGATTTAATAAGATATATCCAGGAAATAGGCTATTTCACGTTCTGGTTAAGTATCGCTTCGATCGCAGCTGCCTATTTTACTGCTTATCGATCTTCAAGACGGACATACAAAATATAGCCGGGTTCCAGGTTCTACTCTTGTCCCACCTTTCATACACTTCTATTAGTATGAGAGGGGGGACAAATTTGTTTAAAGTGAATTTATTACTAGTTATATTATTACTACTTATCCCGGTACAGCCAGGACATGCACAAAGCGGAACCCTGGAACAACTCGATAGGATTGCTGATGAAGCCCTCCAGCTTGTAAAAAGCGATAGACTTTCAGAAACGAACCAGATGCTTGAGTACTTCTCCAAACAATTCCTGACACTTACTGCTCATGACCATAAATTTAGTATGGACGAGCTTAGAATTATTACAGCCGCCCATAATGATGCACTTAAAGCAGTCGGTTCCGATTCGATGACCCTAAATGAGAAAATTTCAAATGTCACAAAATTCCGTCTCGTCGTGGATGCCATTTCTTCACAGCATCAGCCGATGTGGACCGAAATGGAAGGGCAGATCATGGAAACCTTTAAAACTACCCAGCAGGCTGTAAAATCAAGAAATCTCGAACAATTCGATGAAAGCTTCAATAAGCTTTTATCTCAATACAATCTGATTCATCCCAGTTTAAAAGTGGACATTGCCCCTGAGAAAATCCAAAAACTGGATGCTAAATTCGAATTTATCAATCAGTACCGCCCCAGCCTGCTTTCCGAAAAAGAGAGTGAGCAAGAATTAACCGCTCTCCAATCCGATCTCAAATCAATATTTGAAGAAATGAAGGAGGATGAAGCGGACCCGTCTCTCTGGTGGGTCATGATCTCCACAGGAAGTATTATCATTATGACATTATCCTACGTAGGCTGGAGAAAGTACAAAGGAAATAAAGAATCTGTGAATACACGCAAAGAGCAGAATGATTGACACACCCAGGAGGCAAAATTAAAATAGAAGAAACCATTCATCATGAAGGGGGAACAGCATGTTAATCTATTTTATCTTAATTATCCTAGTTCCTTTGTATGCGCAATTTAAAGTCAAGAGTACTTATAAAAAATATTCACAGGTCGCAAACTCGTCTGGAAGGACAGGGGCCCAGGTAGCAAGGGAAATCCTTGACAGCCACGGACTGTATAATGTAGGTGTTGAAGAAACTAGAGGAGTACTTAGTGACCACTACGATCCAAGATCAAAGACCGTCCGTCTTTCAAGCTCCAACTATCATGGATACTCTATCGCTGGTGCAGCCATCGCAGCGCACGAGGTGGGTCATGCAATCCAGGACCAGCAGAGATATGCATTCCTAAGATTCCGGCATGCATTAGTCCCTGTTGCCAATATAGGCTCTAACTTTTCCTGGATTCTCATTCTTGCCGGTGTACTTGCCAACCTGTCCGGACTCCTTCTCCTTGGAATCGGCTTTATGGCTTTAGCCGTGTTGTTTCAGATCGTGACACTGCCTGTTGAATTCAATGCATCCAATAGAGCCATGGACGAAGTGGTCTCTCTCGGAATCATAAGAAATAACGAAGAACGAGAAACAAGGAAGGTCTTAAATGCTGCCGCTTTAACCTATGTTGCAGCCGCCGCCGTAGCCGTACTGGAACTCGTCCGTTTAGTGTTCATTTATACAGGCATGACAAGAGATGAATAAGAAAAAGAGCTGTCAGTTAAATGACAGCTCAGGCTGTCGAGAGAGTCTCGGCGGCCTTATTTCTTTTCTGTATACGCGTGCACGGTCCGCCCAGCGCGATAGCAGGTTTCTTACACAGTATAGATTGGCTGGCACTGTCTGGTCTTCAGCCCGAAAAATGATTTAAGCGCTACCATTAAAAATGAGAATTCCCGCTCGGCAATCTGCATATTGGTGTGGTGCTGCTTCCGTCACAATTAATAAAAACCTCATCCAAAAAGCCTTTTTTTCCAGAACTGTTGAGTCAAGCTGAAAAGTATCAAGATTAGGGTTCCATCATCAAGTAATGCTTGTTTTTTGGTTAAAAAAGGACCTCATTTTTTCCCCGGCTATGCTGCAGTCCTGCGGCATCAATTACCCTCGAGAAGTGAAACACTCCATTAAAGAAACACTATACTAACTATAATCTTAAACAGAATTGAAAACTGTCCATTAAAATGTAAAATGGTAGATTCTCATTCCTAAGGACCAGTGTAAAGAAAGTATTTTTTTCTCCACAAGCTGAGCTGTCAATTTTTATGACAGCTTTTTTCTGTGCCGGAAGACTTTTGGCCGAGATATGCTTCAGAATGGCTTCGGTAAAACCTTAATGAGTGCAAGGATAAAAAGCAATTGAAGGGATTATCATGTATGCATAGAAGAGGAGATCAAGAAAGCTTTACGGATTATGGCTCTGTTTGGTTTCTATACAGGTCTGTAAAAGACATTGAAAGAATAGATTCTGAAAACTAAGATTGAAAATTAGTTTTGAAATAGAATTCCAGGAAAAACAGAGGGCCGTGCCTGATCTGAGTGTATTCGAGCTGTAAGAGAATCCAATTACAAAGTGCAAGACGCCTGTGTTCTTCGGGAAAAGTTCTGCGCTGCCCATAATAAAACGCGGCCCGCCTGCCGAACCGCGCATCAAACTATAACATCATCTTTCGATCGGATTTTTATTCTCATCATGTGTAAATCCTTCACCCAGTACGTCGTGGACGACTGTAACAGAGACGAAGGCATGGGGGTCGACAGAGGTTATCGCATTTTTTAACCGGACAAGTTCGGTTCTTGCGACAACGCAATAAAGTACTTCCCGATCGGTTTTCGTAAAGGATCCGTAGCCTTTGAGCATGGTGACTCCCCGGTCCATATCCTTCATGATTTTGTCAGCAATTTCCTGGTTCTTGTCACTGATAACCATGGCTCCTCTGGCGGAATAGGCACCTTCCTGCATAAAATCGATCACTCTGGCGCCGATAAAGACAGCGACCAAAGTATACATGGCTTCCTTATAGTCCAGATATACAATCAAGGAAATGGTAATGACCACTGCGTCAAAAATAAACATGGTCCGCCCGATGCTCCAGCCAAAATATCTGTCAACGATTCTGGCTATAATATCTACTCCGCCCGTCGTTCCGCCAAAACGGAAGATGATGCCGAGGCCGATTCCGATGAAGCCTCCTGCGAATAAAGCGGCGAGCATAAGATCGTGATGAAGCGGGAAGCTCAATTGATAGACTTCAAATAATTTCAGCCAGGCTGAAAGGCCGACAGTACCAATAATGGTATACAGGAAAGTTGTCTTGCCTAAAAACCTCCAGCCGGCGAAGAACACCGGAATATTCAAAACAAGATTGGAGATCGAAAGGTTCACACCAAAGACTTGATACAAAAGCAGGGTGATTCCTGTAAAGCCGCCTTCAGCGAGGTTGTTTTGCATATTAAAATGAACAAGGCCGAAAGCAAAAATCCCAGACCCCAGCAGGATAAAAATAATATTTTTTACTTTTAAGCCGTAAACCATCTGAAAAGAGACCCCCAACTGATACATTAGTAAAATTTGCCGTGACCATATTATAGCGGAATACCAAAAGAGGGGCAACTTATCGGCGGCGCAAAAAGTTGTCATAAAGGTAACTTTTAGCTAACATGTAAGAAGAAAGTATGAAGGGTGATTACTGTGAAGAATGAGAAAACTGTAAAAGATCTTCAGCGAGAAGTTGATGAATATATCAGCCAGTTTAAAGAAGGATATTTCAGTCCTTTGGCAATGATGGCCAGAATGACAGAAGAACTGGGAGAACTAGCTAGGGAAGTCAACCATTATTACGGAGAGAAACCCAAAAAAACCAGTGAAAGCGAAAAAGCAATTGATGAAGAAGTGGGCGATATGCTGTTTGTCCTGATCTGCTTTGCTAACTCTCTAGGAATCGATTTACAGGATGCACATGACAGGGTAATGACCAAATTTAATACAAGAGATAAAGATAGATGGACTCGGATTGGAGAAGGTGAAGAACATGGAGACAATTAAGATAATTATTGCAGGCCCCAGGGGAAGAATGGGCCTTGAAGCAGTTAAATTGGTACATAATACGGAAAACTTTGAGCTTGCGGCTGTATTAGACCGCAGGAATAACGGCATGAATCTAAGCGGCCTTGCCGGCTTTGAAGGAATGGAGGCACCGATTTATACGGATCTTGATGAATGCTTTTCGTCCGTAAAGGCCGACGTTTTAATTGATCTGACTACACCGGAGTTTGGGATGGCCCATGCTGAAAAAGCGCTGGAATACGGCATCCGCCCAGTGGTTGGGACAACTGGTTTTACTAACGAGGACTTACTGAGATTGGAAAGCCTGACTGAAGAAAAGGGACTTGGGTGCATAATAGCGCCTAACTTTGCCATTGGGGCCATTTTAATGATGAAATTTGCGCAGATGGCCGGAAAATATTTTAAGGATATTGAAATTATTGAAATGCACCACGACCAGAAGCTGGATGCTCCCTCAGGAACAGCTGTTAAAACAGCTCAGCTGATTTCAGAGGTAAGGGAAGACAAAACACAGGGGCATCCATCTGAAAAAGAAACGATACCTGGTGCGAGAGGCGCGGATATGAATGGAATGCGCATCCATAGTGTAAGACTTCCAGGGCTTGTTGCCCATCAACAGGTGATGTTTGGCATGGAGGGTCAGCTCTTGACGATCAGGCACGATTCGTTCAACCGCGCTTCATTTATGTCAGGTGTTAGATTAGCTGTAGAAGAAGTGATGAAAATAGATGTGCTCGTATATGGATTAGAGAACGTAATAGAATAGGGTGGAATGATGAAAATTGCACTGATTGCCCATGATAAAAAGAAAGAAGATATGATACGATTTGCCACGGCATACAAGGATATTTTCAGTAAGCATGAGTTATTTGCAACGGGTACGACTGGACTTAGAATTCAGGAAGCGACGGGACTAAGTATCCACCGATTCCAGTCGGGTCCGCTCGGGGGAGATCAGGAAATCGGAGCACGAATTGCTAGAAATGAAATGGATTTAGTTCTTTTCTTTAGAGACCCTCTAACTTCACAGCCCCACGAACCTGATGTTTCAGCCTTAATCCGGCTTTGTGATGTGTATTCAATCCCGCTGGCGACAAATATGGGAACTGCTGAAGTTCTTGTGCGCGGATTGAAAAGAGGAGATATAGAGTGGAGAAAGATTGAACGGGACCAGGGGTGAGATAGATTGTTATTAGAACAGGCAGATATACTTGCATTTGGCGCCCATGCTGATGATATAGAAATTGGCATGGGCGGTACTGCAGCCCAACTTGCCTCACATGGAAAAAAAGTAGTTTTTTGTGACTTGACCCAAGCTGAATTGTCTTCCAATGGCAATGTTGAATTAAGGAAAAAGGAAGCGGCTGAAGCAGCTGGAATTCTTGGTGTGCAGCAAAGGATTACACTTGACCTTCCAGACCGGGGGTTGTTTATGACTAGTGAACATATCGATAAAGTGGTCTCGGTAATTAGAAGGTTCCGTCCTAAAACGGTGTTTGCCCCATATTACCGCGACCGGCATCCTGATCATGGAAATTGTGCAAGGCTGGTAGAAGAAGCCTGCTTCTCGGCAGGGGTAAAAAAATACATAGATTCATCGGATGGAGAGCCGCATAAGGTAAGCTCTGTTTATTTTTATATGATTAATGGTTTTCATAAACCATCTTTTACAGTGGATATTTCTGAAACAATAAATCAGAAACTGGCAAGTCTGAGAGCCTATCAGAGCCAATTTGATAAAACGGAAGCTTCAGTGGATACGCCGCTTGTGAATGGATATATCGAAACGGTAGAAGCAAGGGAAAGACTTTTTGGACAAGAGTCGGGAGCCGCCTTTGCTGAAGGGTTTATTTCGAAGAACCCTATATTGGTGCCAGCTGCTTTGTTAGGAGAATAAATTATGAAACTTAAAATAGGCATTACCTGCTACCCAACGGTAGGAGGCTCAGGAGCGGTTGCTACTGAGCTTGGCAAACTGCTTGCGGAGAGAGGCCATGAAATCCATTTTATATCCTCAAGCATGCCCTTTAGGCTAAAGCGCAGGTATCCAAATATCTATTATCATCAGGTAGAAGTAAATCAATACTCCGTTTTCCAATATCCTCCTTACGATCTCGCGCTCGCAAGCAAAATGGCAGAAGTTGCTAAGAGAGAACAGCTTGATATATTGCATGTGCATTATGCGATCCCCCATGCTGTATGTGCGATTCTAGCCAGACAGATGGCTGGTACGGATGTAAAGATTGTAACAACTCTTCACGGGACCGATATAACTGTACTGGGCTATGATCCATCTCTAACAGAGAGTATAAAATTCGGAATTGAAAAATCGGATGTAGTTACGGCCGTATCCAGTGCCCTTGTGGATCAAACCTATGCTCTTATCCAGCCAGATAAAGAAATCCAGACGGTTCATAATTTTATAGATGAACGTGTGTACAGAAAAACGGATTCTGCTTATTTAAAACAGGAATATGGAATCGCTGAAGATGAAAAGGTCATCATCCATGTTTCAAACTTCAGAGGTGTAAAAAGGGTCAGTGATGTAGTCCAATCCTTCTATGAAATTCAGAAGCGGATTCCTTCTAAGCTCATGCTTGTTGGGGACGGACCAGAAATGTCTGTAGTATGTAAACTGGCAAGTGAGCTTGGAATAGAGGATAAAATCCTGACACTTGGAAAACAAGACAATCTAGAAGATTTATATTCCATAAGCGATCTCATGCTGTTATTATCCATGAAGGAAAGCTTTGGCCTTGTTCTGATTGAAGCCATGGCCTGCGGTGTACCTTGTATTGGGACTGATGTGGGCGGCATTCCTGAGGTTATAGAGGATGGAGAAACAGGATTTCTTTGTAAGATTGGAGATTATAAGGAAGCAGCAGACAAGGCGCTTCTCTTATTGACCGACGATCGTAAGCATAGGGAATTTTCCGAGGCTGCCCAAAAGACTGTTCACGAGAAATTCCGTGCCTCTTTAATAGTGCTCCAATACGAAGAGATATATGAACGTCTGCTTGCTGGAAAGGAAATTCACTAAAAAGGGAGGGATTTGATGCACAAACTGTTTAACCAGGCAAAGCCGGTTCTTGAAAAGATAGAAAGAGCCGGATTTCAGGCTTATTTTGTAGGCGGGGCAGTAAGAGACTATCTTCTCAATAAACAGATTAGTGATGTAGATATAGCTTCAAGTGCTGTTCCTGCTGAAATAAAGCAAATCTTTGATAAAACGGTGGATGTCGGGATCGAACATGGTACGATACTTGTGATTTTCAAAGGTGTCCCATATGAAGTCACCACCTTCCGCTCAGAAAGTGAATATGCTGATTTTCGCAGGCCTTCCAAAGTTACATTTATCCGGTCTTTGGAAGAAGATTTAAAACGAAGAGATTTTACCATGAATGCCATTGCTATGGATAAAGATCTAACAATCATAGATCCCTTTTCTGGCAGGATTGCAATTGAAAATCAGTTAATCACAACAGTTGGAAGGCCGGAAGACCGGTTCCAAGAGGATGCGCTCCGTATGATGAGAGCGGTCAGGTTTGTAAGCCAGCTCTCCTTTTCCATTGAGTCCGATACATATCAGGGGTTAAAAGATCATGGACATCTGCTTGAAAAAATAGCGGTAGAACGAATCCTCGCTGAATTTAATAAGCTTCTAGCAGGAGAAAACAAATTACAGGCTTTTAACATATTAAGGGATACTGGTTTAAATGAGTTTTTACCGGGGCTGAAAGGGACCGGAAAGGTTCTGGATGAATGGGGGAAACTGGATGTCAGCAGGCTGAAAAATTTAATGGAGAGCTGGGTCCTTTTTGTCTATTTATTAAATCCGGCAGACATTGATTCTTTTCTTAGATCCTGGAAAATGTCCTCTAAACAGATGAAGGAGATTAAAAGATATTTATTTTACCTCAATCTGCGTTTTAAGGGTCCTTTAACTAAATTGAATTTGTTTCATGCTGGAATGGATACGGCTCTTAGTATTGAAAAAGTGTATGGTGTGCTAAAGGATTGCCAGGATGAAGCAGCTGCCAGCCATACAATTGAAAAAGATTATCGTTCATTGCCGATTCACGATCTGCAAGAATTGGCAGTAGGTGGCCGTGATCTTCTTGAGTGGTCAGCCAAGCAAGCAGGTCCATGGGTTAAGGAAACATTGCTGCATGCCTTAGAGGCTGTTTTGGAGCAGCAGGCACCGAATGAAAAAGAAGCTTTAAGGGAGTGGCTGGGCCGATGCAATCTGATTTGAGGAAAAAATTGCTGGAAACGTTCCATGAAGCCAATGGAGAATTTGTTTCCGGACAGAATCTTGCAGACATCATGGGCTGCACAAGAACGGCAGTCTGGAAGCATATTGAAGAACTCCGTAAGGATGGCTACGACATTGAAGCGGTTAGAAAAAAAGGCTATAGAATCAATAAGAGCCCGGACAAGCTTTCAGGCAATTCGATTTTGCTTGGGCTCGAAACAAAAGAAATAGGAAAAAATATTTCCTATCATGAATCCCTCGCCTCTACTCAGAAGCTTGCGCATAAATTGGCTGACAGCGGTGCGGAAGAAGGAACCCTGGTCATTGCGGATGAGCAGACACAAGGGAAAGGACGCTTGCTGCGAACCTGGCATTCAGCTAAAACAGGCATTTGGATGAGCCTGATTTTAAGGCCTAGGATTCCGATGCAGCAGGCACCTCAGCTTACTCTGTTAGCAGCTGTAGCCATTGTACAGGCTATTGAAGATACAACATCTATCTTTCCAACTATAAAGTGGCCGAATGATATCCTGATTAACGGAAAAAAAGTTACCGGAATATTAACCGAAATGCAGGCTGAAGCGGACAGAATTCACTCAGTTATCATTGGCATCGGCATTAACGTAAATCAGAGTCTGGAGGATTTTCCTGATGACATTAAGGAAACTGCCACTTCCTTGGCATTAGAAGAAGGTGAGCCGATTTCCAGGACCTCTGTGATTCAATCTTTTTTAAAACACTTTGAAATTCTTTACACCCTTTTCTTAAAAGAGGGATTCAAACCGATTAAGCTCCTTTGGGAGAGCTACGCAGTCAGTCTTGGGAAAGAAATCAAAGCATCCACCCTGACAGGCGTGCTTTACGGAAAAGCAATCGGAATAACAGATGATGGTGTGCTTTTACTAAAGGACAGCCTCGGTGAGATTCATTCGATTTATTCTGCAGATATAGAAATAAATTAAATGGATATATTATATCTTGATGGGAACGAATGATCTTCCTTCGTTAAAACACTTGGAAAAGCACTGTTTCGCATAAATGATGAAAAACCTTAGAAATAAAGGATAAGATTATGTATAATGTATGTGGGCGGTATCATGGGAAGGGGAATGTCTGCCTCTCCCTAAAAGGAACTGCACCTGATTCATACGTTAGTATTCTTTTAAAATGCATATCTGCCTTGATCCAATGAGATGGACTGGGACAGAGGGATTAATAACTGACATAACAGGATCCTTCTGCCTTTAGAAGGGTCTTTTTTGATTTTATCCTAAATCATTCTGACCCTCGTGATTTCATCTCCTCTAAAAAAAGGAGGAAGTTACAATGAAGTTTTCTGCCAATTTTACTAGGATGAAACAGCAGGGGGAAAAGATTGCTATGCTGACTGCCTATGATTATCCTTCCGCCAGACTTTCAGAAGAGGCCGGAGTGGATATGATATTAGTAGGTGATTCACTGGGCATGGTTGTCCTCGGATATGACTCGACTCTGCCTGTTACGGTGGAGGACATGATCCACCATACTAAAGCTGTGAAACGAGGGGCGCCAAATACGTTTATTGTTACAGATATGCCCTTTATGAGCTATCATCTGTCACTTGATGAGACCTTGAAAAATGCAGCGAGGATTATGCAGCTGGGAAATGCTGATGCTTTAAAGGTTGAAGGAGCGGATGAAGTTGTGGAAAAAATATCTGCTCTTACTAAGGCTGGTATACCGGTAGTTGCCCATCTTGGTTTAACTCCGCAGTCAGTGGGGGTCCTTGGGGGCTATAAGGTTCAGGGGAAGGATGCAGAGGCCGCAAGCCGTCTGATGGAGGATGCCATTGCATGTGAAAAGGCCGGTGCCATAGCGCTTGTTCTAGAATGTGTACCGTACCAGCTGGCGGAGATGATCACAAACGCCCTTTCCATCCCGACTATCGGGATTGGCGCCGGCCAGTTTACAGATGGACAAGTACTTGTGTACCATGATGTTCTTTCTTATGGTGTAGACCGGCTTCCGAAATTCGTAAAAAAATATGGAAATGCGGGTGAATTGGTTAGAGAAGCTTTGGGCCAATATATAAAAGAAGTAAAGGAACAAGCATTTCCTGAGAGAATACATTCTTTTACGATGGCGGAAGAAGAAGTGGAAGCACTATACGGAGGAAAAAAATGAAGATAGTAAGAGAAATCAGTTCGTTGAGAGAATCCCTGAAAGAGAAGCGAAAAAACGGAGCCACTATAGGTTTCGTTCCAACAATGGGCTTTTTACATGAAGGACATCAATCCCTGCTGAAAAAGGCAAGGGAAGAAAACGACATCGTCGTTCTTAGCGTGTTCGTAAACCCTATTCAATTCGGTCCGAATGAAGACTTTGAAACCTATCCAAGGGATATTGAACGTGATGAAAAAGTGGCTGGTGACGCAGGTGTGGACTTTATTTTTTATCCTGCTGTCGAAGAAATGTACCCTAATGAGGCTGCTGTCTCACTTACCGTAAAGGCAAGAACAAATGTACTTTGCGGTGCGAAAAGACCTGGCCATTTCGACGGAGTGGCAGTTGTGTTAACAAAGCTGTTCAACATTGTCCAGCCTGATAAGGCTTATTTTGGACTTAAAGACGCCCAGCAGGTAGCGGTCATTCACAGCTTGGTTGAGGACTTTAACATACCGGTCAATATAGTACCTGTACCCACTGTCAGAGAAGAAGACGGCCTTGCAAAAAGTTCGCGAAACGTGTACCTGACTGAAGAAGAGAGACAGCAGGCGCCTGCCATCTACAAAAGCCTGCAGCACGCTGAACAATTAATAGAGAATGGTGAAAGAAATCCTGAGAACATTCTAGCAAGCATAAGAGAAGAGCTTACCCGCAGCACAGGCGGAGAAATAGATTATGCTGAACTGCTGTCTTACCCTGAACTGAAGAAGATTGAAAACATTCACGGGAAAATAATTATAGCACTTGCAGTAAAATTCAGCGGCGCAAGACTTATTGATAATTTGATAATAGAGATATAATCCATTGAGGAAGAGGAGGAACCAGTGTGTTTCGGACGATGATGAATGCAAAGATTCACAGAGCTCGTGTAACGGAAGCAAATTTAAATTATGTCGGAAGTATTACTATTGATGAAGATATTCTGGATGCCGTAGGAATGGCAGCCAATGAAAAAGTTCATATCGTGAATAATAACAATGGGGCACGCCTTGAGACATACATTATTCCCGGACCAAGAAACAGCGGAGTGATCTGTCTGAATGGAGCTGCGGCCCGAATGGTCCAGCCCGATGATATTGTCATCATCATTTCCTATGCCATGCTGTCAGAGCAAGAAATGGTGAACCATAACCCGCGCGTTGCTATTATGGATGAAAATAATCGTATCAAAGAATTAATCGCACATGAACCAGCAGCCACCATCATGTAAATAGCCCAGCCGGCCGAAGAAAGAACATCTCGGCCGGCTTTTTTATTCAGACTATATTAAAGTTCGTTTTTGATTTTGCCACTGTGTTAATTGGAGCGGATATGCGAGACTCCTGCGGGATAAGTGGTTAATATTTAGCTCCGAACTGACACCTTCGGCCATAAGCCAATCGTCATCAAAAGGAAATAAGCGCCTTTCGAGCCGCTCGTCTTATGTCTGGCTAACGCATAAGGGCGACTATGCTTCTGTCTTCGCTGACGCTCGTCAATCAGCAAGTCTTCTTTATCAGGTGTCTGACTTTCTCTTTGATGTGACGTTTTAAGGCATTAATCAGAACGGTGCCACTCCATGAAAACAATTGGAACCATCATTGAGTATCAAATGATTAGGATGGTCGGTTTAGTTGAAACCTATATAAGCACACACTACTTGTATTTTCTTTTTACAGAGTGGTATGGTATAAAAAATGAGTGAATCTGGGCACTCTATTGCCAGCGTATTTGTGCCGGCATATTTGCTCATGATTCCATATCATTGTAGTCAATGATTTTGAGGTGTACACAAAATGAGGCAACGATTTGTTGTAGTGGATTTAGAAACCACGGGCAACTCACCAAAAAAGGGAGACTCTATCATCCAATTCGCTTGTACAGTGATTGAAAACAAAAGAATTGTGGATGAGTATTCCACTTACATAAAACCAGAAAAAAGTATTCCCCCTTTTATTGTAGAACTGACTGGCATAAGTGACGATATGGTTAAAGACGCACCTCTATTTAGAGAGGTTGCACCAAAAATAAACTCACTGCTTGCTGATGCTGTGTTTGTAGCGCACAATGTACTTTTTGATTTATCTTTTCTTCAGGAAGAGTTAAATCAAGCAGGCTTTGAGGGATTCTATGGATCGACGATTGATACGGTAGAGCTGTCCAAAATTTTATTGCCGACTTCAGACAGCTATAAGCTGTCACAGCTGGCACAAGAAGAAAATATCGAGCATGAAAGGCCTCACCAGGCAGACAGTGATGCACGTGTAACGGCTCTTCTGCTCTTGAAATTAATAAATAAATTATATGATCTTCCAAAAGTCACCCTTAAACAGCTGTACCGGCTTTCTTTTTCCTTGAAAAGCGAAATCTCCGAGTTAATCGGTGATTGCATAGCCGATAAAGAGAAAAAAGCGCTGGAGCCGCTGCATGGTATCGAAATTTTCAGAGGGCTTGCCTTAAGAATTCAGGACCAGCCAAAAACGCTAAAAAATGAAGAAGATAAATTGTTTGAATACGAATACGACGCTGAGGCAAAGTTTCAAGATTTACAGCATGCCTTTCCACATGCAGAAAGAAGAGCAGGACAGCTTGAAATGATGAACAACATTTATGACACATTCATTCAGCAGAAACACAGTATCATAGAAGCTGGGACAGGTATCGGTAAATCTTTAGGGTATTTGCTGCCCTCTGCTTATTTTTCATCTAAATATAAAAAGCAGGTTATTATCAGTACATACACACTTCACCTTCAGGAACAGCTGTTAAAAAAGGAACTTCCTGCTTTGAGCAAAATAGTGCCTTTTCCTATTGAGGCACAAATGATTAAGGGCACGAATAATTACCTTAGTCTTGCGAAGTTTGAAAGAGTTCTAAGGCAGAAAGATGATAACTATGATACTTCTTTAACAAAGATGCAGATATTAGTGTGGCTGACACATACACAGACTGGTGACCGTGATGAATTGAATCTAACCAGCGGCGGGGCAAGTTTTTGGGAAAAGCTTCAAACTTCAGCAGGTCTGCCTCAAAAGCTGCAGGAACCATGGGATAAAAGGGATTTTTACAAAAAGGCAAAAGAAGCGGCGAATCGTGCTGATATTTTAGTGACCAATCATGCTTATTTGATCGAGAATGTGACGGGCGAGAATCCTGTTTTGTCTAGGGGTGCTATCCTTGTTTTAGACGAAGCCCATCATTTCAGCAAGGCTTTCCAGACTAAACTTGGCTTTAAAATCAGTTATCTCACTATACGGACCATGATTAACCGGCTCGGGACATATAATCAAAAAATGGTTTTATACCGGCTGGAAAAAATGATGAAGGAAAAAAACCTGGAGGTTCCGACTGGTTCAAAAGCAATCGAAAATGCAATTCAGGATTTTTTATACGAAAGTGAACAACTATTTTACCTTCTGGCTAAATATGGGGAAAAACTTGCTTTAAGTCCCGGCCGGCAAAAATTATCCATTCATTATGATTCCAGAGGGCAGTCAAGGGATCAGAATAATATAAAAATGCTGGCAGAACGTGTAATTGACTATCTTAGACAGATTCGGGAAGCTGCAGATGAAAGAGTCGCAAGCCTTATGAGAAATGGAGACTCACTCGGTAAAAGCCACTTGTATTATGTTACGGAAGCAGCCGGTCTGCTTGATGAATTAGGGGAGCTGCAGGGGTATTTGCGGACCTTTTTTCTAAGAAACGAAAAAGATACCGTGTACTGGGCGGACATTATAAAAAGCGGGAAAAATACAGCTGTTACTTTACTCTCTCAGCCCCTGGATGCTGGAGGGAGCATTCTGGAAAATTATTTGGGGGGATTTACTTCCATCGTGATGACTTCAGCTACCTTGACAATAAATGGTTCGTTTTCATTTTTTATGGAGCAGCTAGGCCTGAAGAAAGAAACGTTCATAACAAAGTCTTACCCATCGCCATTTAATTACATGGATGCCGTTAAAATCATGGTTCCAGCCTCCATGCCTGATATAAGCATAATCCCCCTGAGTGAATATGCTAGAAATGTTTCGGAACATATAACCGCTGCAGCAGCAGGGTCTAAGGGGCGGATGATGGTTCTCTTTACTTCCCGTGAATTGCTGCGAATGACATATGAATTTTTAAGGGAAGAACAGCAATTGGTTGATTTCACTTTACTTGCCCAGGGGATTACCGGTGGAAGCAAGTGGAAGTTGTTAAAGAATTTCCAGGGATTCAATAAAGGGATATTGCTTGGGAATGCAAGCTTTTGGGATGGAGTGGATGTCCCGGGAGATAAGTTGTCATGCCTGGTGATAGTGAGGCTGCCTTTTTCGGCGCCAGATGAACCGGTTAACGCGGCCAGGAATAGGCAGTTAACGGCAGAAGGGAAGAACCCCTTTTCTCAGTATTCACTGCCCGAGGCTGTACTTAGATTCAAGCAGGGCTTCGGGAGATTAATCAGAGCGGAAAATGATAAAGGTGTCTTACTTGTATTAGACAAGAGAATACAGAATACTTCGTACGGGCATGCCTTTCTGGATGCCATTCCAAAAGTCAGGGTCGAGACAAATCCGCTTTCCCAATTGGAGGAATCCGTACGTAAATGGCTGTCGTAACTTCCTTAAAAGGAAGGATCAATGGGAATTTGGTACTGAGTGAAATTGCTGCAGGAGTCATACCTCCTTACCTGTAAAAGGGCGTTAAGGGAGGCTCCGGGAACGCCCGGCAATAGAGAGTCACCTGCAGCGAAAATCGATAGCGTTTTGAACGAGCTAACACTTATAAATACAAAAGCAGCAGCTTATGAGAAAAGCTGCTGTAAAAGTGTGTGTGAGGACTAGAAGTGTTATTGTTTTGGTAGTAAAAATAATCATTTTCTTGTGGTTTTTTCACTCTTATATTATCCGAATGAAGTCATTACTGTTATAATGGTGTTTGTAAATCTTTACTTGTACTTTTATTATGGCCCTTGACTGGGATAATATGAGTGCGATATTTTGTTTAATGCTGGAGGAATATGAAATGGAAAGCAAGATAGAAGTAATATCAACAGTAAAAGTACAGAATTCCCCTGATTTATATAAAATTGTTGATTCGCTGAACAGAACACTGAAAGAGAAAGATCTAATGTTTGGCCTTGCACTTGATGATACCAATAAAGATAAAGCGGTTTTTACGATTTACCGTACATAATGGAAGAGTGAAATAAGTGAAAAAATGGATCATATTTTCAAGTTTAGCCATCATTTGCCTGTGTGCCCTTTCAGCAGTTGTATATTTCAAGGCGATGGAGCCTAAGAGGTCCGCCTTCCAAAAGGCAGAAAGTGCAGCCATAAAAAAAGGGCTGGCCCAAGCTGAGAGCTTTTATCTATATAATGGGACCGAAACATACTATGTAGCAGTCGGCAGAGCAAAGGATGGCAAAAAGAGGGTATATTGGATCCCTGAAAAAAAAGGGAAAGAGATTATCGCCATGGATTATTCGAGCGGCAAATCGAAGAACGATATAATCCGTCTTGTTAACCAGGAGCTGAAACCCGATAAGATCATCTCAGTTAAACTGGGAATGGAGAATGATGTTCCTCTGTGGGAAGTGGTCTATCAGAATGGGTCAAAACAAATGAATTATGAATACTTTGATTTTGAATCTGGTGAATGGCTTAAATATTACCGAAGTATATGATTGGAGGATAAAAGAGTATGTTGTTAGCAAAAAGAGTGCAGGCTTTAACCCCTTCTACAACGCTGGCTATTACGGCAAAGGCAAAGGAAATGAAATCACAGGGCATTGATGTAATCGGACTGGGAGCAGGTGAACCTGATTTTAATACTCCTCAGCATATTATTGAAGCAGCTTCCGCATCCATGAATGAAGGGCATACTAAGTATACCCCTTCCGCCGGACTTCCCATGCTGAAATCAGCGATTGCCGAAAAGCTGAAGAAAGATCAGGGGCTGGAGTATAGTGCGTCCCAAATCATGGTAGCATCCGGTGCCAAGCATGCGCTCTACACTCTATTCCAGGCTATTTTGGATGAGGATGATGAAGTCATTATCCCGATTCCATATTGGGTTAGTTACCCTGAACAGGTCAAACTAGCAGATGGCCAGCCTGTGTATGTAGAGGGAAAAGAGGATCATTCTTATAAGATGACTGCAGAACAGCTTGAAAAAGCCATTACACCCAAAACAAAGGCACTGATACTTAATTCTCCAAGCAACCCAACAGGTATGATTTATTCCAGGGAAGAGCTTCAGAAACTTGGTGAAGTATGCTTAAAGCATAATATATTAATCATTTCGGATGAAATTTATGAAAAGCTTGTATACGGAAACAATGAACATATATCAATTGCTGAACTTTCGCCTGAACTGAAGGAAAATACGATTATTATTAACGGTGTCTCGAAATCCCACAGCATGACGGGATGGAGGATTGGATATGCAGCCGGAAATGAGGTAATAATCAAAGCTATGACAAACCTGGCGAGCCACAGCACGTCCAATCCCACCACAACCGCTCAGTATGGCGCTATCGCAGCATACGAAGGGCCGCAGGATGATGTGGAAACCATGAGACAGGCTTTCGAGGGCAGATTGGATACTATCTACGAAAAACTAGTGACAATCCCTGGAATTACATGTATTAAACCTCAGGGTGCCTTTTATTTATATCCTAATGTACGAGAAGCCGCAGAGAAAACTGGGTATGAGGATGTAGATGCTTTTGTAAAAGCACTTCTTGAAGAAGCAAGGGTTGCTGTGATACCGGGTTCAGGGTTTGGTTCCCCTGATAATATAAGGCTGTCCTATGCTACATCGATGGAACAATTGGAAAAGGCAATAGAAAGAATCGAAACGTTCGTTATTAATAAGATAGGCTAAAGATTAAGGAGGCACCCGCCCCTCGCGGAAAGTGGCGCTCCGAGCAGCAGGCAGTTTAAATCAAGCTAAAATTCTTAATAATTCTATTACTTTTTAGTATTTTTTATAAGAGAACTTACGCAGATTGCCTGGGAAATGAGTCAAGGGTATAATAAACATAATAATGTCAGTTTGTGTAGATTTTTGGAGGGAAATAAACTCGTGAAAACAATGATTAAAGATGTTAGTAAATATGCAGGAGAAGAAGTTACAATTGGCGGCTGGCTGGCTAACAAACGATCCAGCGGCAAAATTGCTTTCTTGCAGCTCAGGGACGGCAGCGGATTTATCCAGGGAGTCGTAGTAAAAGAGGATGTTGGGGAAGAGGTATTTGCTAAAGCCAAAGGGTTGACCCAGGAATCATCTCTATATGTAATCGGGACTGTCCAAAAAGATGAACGCTCCCCTTTCGGTTATGAATTGGTCGTAAAAGATCTCGAAGTTATCCAAGAGTCTAAGGATTATCCGATTACCCCTAAAGCGCATGGTACAGAGTTCTTGATGGATAACCGCCATTTATGGCTTCGTTCAAAACGGCAGCATGCGGTCATGCAAATCAGAAATGAAATTATCCGCGCTACGTATGAATTCTTTAATGAAAACGGATTTTCCAAGGTGGATCCTCCTATTTTAACAGGAAGTGCACCAGAAGGAACTTCCGAGTTATTCGCAACTAAATATTTCGATGAAGATGCCTATCTATCACAAAGCGGCCAGCTTTACATGGAGGCAGCGGCCATGGCACTTGGGAAAGTCTTCTCATTCGGTCCGACATTCCGTGCCGAAAAGTCTAAAACACGCCGCCATTTAATTGAATTTTGGATGATTGAGCCTGAAATGGCATTCTACGATTTCGAGGACAACCTGGAGGTTCAGGAGCAGTATGTTTCTCACATCGTTCAGTCGGTTTTGAAAAACTGTACACTTCAATTAAATACACTGGGCCGGGATGTGTCTAAGCTTGAAAATATCAAGGCGCCATTCCCAAGAATTACGTATGATGACGCCATCAAATTCCTTCATGAAAAGGGCTTTGACGATATTCAATGGGGCGATGATTTCGGTGCTCCGCATGAAACAGCCATTGCTGAAAGCTACGATAAGCCTGTTTTCATTACACACTATCCTACAGGCATTAAACCTTTTTATATGCAGCCAGATCCTAATCGAAGCGATGTAGTACTTTGTGCGGATTTAATTGCTCCTGAAGGATATGGAGAAATCATTGGAGGATCCCAGCGTATTCATGATTATGACTTCCTTAAGCAAAGAATAGAAGAACATCAATTAGACCTGGATGCTTATAAGTGGTATCTGGAACTAAGACAATATGGTTCAGTTCCTCATTCCGGCTTTGGGCTTGGCCTTGAAAGAACGGTTGCCTGGATCAGTGGTGTGGAACATGTCCGAGAGACCATTCCATTCCCTCGATTATTAAACCGTCTGTATCCATAAGAACCATATACTATCCCTAGATTTCGTTCAAACGGATATTAAGGCAGGGAAAAAACAGCATGCGAAAGAAAAGCTCAATGAACCGTTGAGCTTTTCTTTTTTTACTAGGCTATGTTAAAGGTCATTGTTGCTTTTTGTACGATGCTGATCTGCACTGCAGGTGCGGGACTCCTGCGAAGAAAAGCGAGGCAAGGGCAGCCATTAACGCCGAGGAGCTCGGGACCGCCCCGTTAAAAAGCGAGTGCCTGCTAGCTGCAATCAACAATCATGTTTAACAGAGCTTTTCACTAAGGAAGAAACATCGTGTCATACGAGAAAGGGAAAAAAAAACAAAATGACCATTTTTATTGCAATAGAGCATAGGACATATATGTAAATTTTACCCCGCAGTTATTTTCTCATTTTGGCTGAATCTTTCATGGTATAATAAAGCACGAGGTGTCCTACATGTTAAAAGATAATTTTCTTGCTTGGATGAAGGAAGGCAATATTTCGATTCCTTCTTTTCTTTTGTCACATTATAAACGAATGGGTCTTAACGAACTAGAATTAATGGTTTTGCTTCATATACAGCATTATAATGAGAAAGGAAATTCCTTTCCGACTCCCGATCAAATTTCAGAGAGAATGAGTGTTGACAGTTCCCAGTGTTCAAGCCTTTTAAGAAGGCTCATTCAAAAAGGGTTTCTGCAGATTAAAGAGGAATACCGGGAAGACTCAATCCTTTTTGAAATGTATACTCTAGATCCTATGTATGATAAGCTGCTGCAGTTCTTTTTGAAAGTTCAAAATGAAACCTCATCAGTGCAAGTTGAATTAGAAACTGAAGAAAGTCTTTATACAGTTTTTGAAAAGGAATTCGGAAGGCCGCTTTCGCCGTTTGAATGTGAAACCCTCGCCATGTGGATGGAAGATGAACATCACTTTACAATGATTAAAGCAGCGTTGAAGGAAGCTGTCATATCTGGTAAGTTGAATTTCAGATACATAGACAGGATTCTTTTTGAATGGAAAAAGAATGGCATACGAACTCCAGAGCAGGCTAAAACCCACGGCCAGAAATTCAGGCTTCAAAATAGAAGAGAGAAGAAGCAGGATATACCTCAGGCTAATAAAACAGTTCCGTTTTATAACTGGCTTGAACAATAAAAGATTTTCATATACCATTCGGAAATACTCAGTTCTAAGGAGTAATAGACCATGCTAAATCAAACTCAGATTAATTATTGTCTAGATACGATTGGAAACATGTTTCCGGATGCCCATTGTGAGCTTAATCATTCAAATCCATTTGAGTTGGTAATTGCGGTTGCACTTTCCGCTCAATGTACGGATGCTTTAGTTAACCGGGTCACGAAAACATTGTTTCAGAAATATAAAACCCCAGAAGATTATCTAAATGTCCCGCTTGAGGAATTACAGGAGGATATTAGATCGATTGGTCTTTATCGGAATAAAGCCAAAAACATTCAAAAGCTCTGTCGGATGCTGCTAGACGAATATGCTGGAGAGCTGCCGGCAGACCGTGATGAATTAACCAAATTTCCCGGGGTGGGGCGAAAGACGGCAAATGTAGTAGTATCCGTTGCTTTTGGCATCCCTGCCATTGCTGTCGACACACACGTCGAAAGAGTCAGTAAAAGGCTGGGAATATGCAGGTGGAAAGATAATGTTCTCGAAGTAGAAAGTACACTGATGAGAAAAGTGCCAAAAGAAAAGTGGTCAGACACACATCATCAACTTATATTCTTTGGCCGGTATCATTGCAAGGCCCAGTCGCCGCAATGTGAAATATGTCCGCTTCTCGAGCTTTGCAGAGAGGGAAAAAAGCGCATGAAAAGGCTTCAGGCCACATGACCAATTTGATCCTGACTACTCCCGATATTTTGATTGACTCTATTTTTTCAGCGGAGAAAATAGAGCTGTCGAGAGCAGAAATCAGTGTTTGGACAAAAGAGCTGTTAGTCCATCATTATTTTCCTTATGATACTTGTTTCTATAATGGTATTGAGTGCTTTACACCATGGAATCATGCTGACAGTGTCATACCTGACCTGATATCGGTATGGGGAAGTGAGCGCAAGACTCTTGATGATTTCTTTTCCAATCGGCAGTCACAGAAAGCCCTGATTCATATGAAGAGAGCCATTTCTTTATGGATATCAGCACTTTTCTGGCTGAACGGACGTCCAGCTGGAATTCAAAATTGGCCTAAGCTAGTTTCAGAGTTAACGCTCTTACCTATAAACGCTGTCGAACGTTTGTCCTTTGTACTGGAAAGGCCGGCTTTATTTCATTCATACAAGCAGCTTACGATCCTTTTTAATGAACTAGAAAAAATGTTTTACAAAGAATTAGCCATAAAAAAACGTCTAAGCTGAGTGCTTAGACGTTTTTTTATGGCTATAAATCATCTAGATCATGGCGTGCGATAAAATGCATGCCATGATTCTAAATTTACCCGATTCTAGTTATTCATACTATTGCTCTGCCCTTTGTGAAGAAGGATTGCTGCTTCTTTGGTTTTCTTGCTGGCCAGTACCATTTCCTCCGCCATTCTGATCAGAAGGAGGGGTGGTCCCGTCGTCAGGTGGTGTACCCGGCTGTTCAGGCTGAGAGGGCTGAGAGGGATCCTCTGTATTGGCATCATCTTCACCATTTTGAGGTACTCCATTTTCCCCGCCTTCACCTTGCTGATCATCGCCTTGCTGGGCGTCTTCTTCACCGGTGTCCTCCTGATTTTGACCATTTTCTTGGTCCTGGTTCTGGTTCGGATCTTCTTGGGTGTTATCTTTATTTTCTTCCCCAGGAACGGCAGGATCTTCTTCTGTTTTTGGTATTTGAACGGTTGTAGACGCTGAATCGCTTCTGCTGTCACCCGATATTGCCGAAACGGTAAATTTATACGTTCCGCCTGCTTGAGGGTTTTCCATCTTTAACCCATTCTCTTTAGTGACAGTAAGAACGGAATCGGCTCCATCATTCAGAGCAACTTTAACCTCAAATTCGGGTTTTTTCTCTTCACCGTCATAATCCCATGTAAGTGAGATTTGATTAGAATCAGGATCATAAGAAGCTTGAAGATTTCCTGGTCCTTTTGGTTTTTCATACTCCTTAGAGACCTCTGTCGGCTGGTGTCCGCGGACAAAGTATTCATAGCTGATATTGCTTTCAGGCGTATAATCGCTGGCAAGCTTAGGAGGGTTCGAGCCTTGCTCGACTTTAACCTGCACAACGCTTTTCGGCTGTTTGAAATCAGGTGTTTCTTTATCCTGTGATACATATCCCATTAAGTCCCTGAACATTTTTTGAGCAATTTTTTGGTATTCATTTTCGGCAGGGATATAGTCTTTCTTGCTGCCATATCCAGTCCAAATTGCAGCAGTATAGTTCGTCGTGTAGCCGGCAAACCATGCATCCGGAACTGCTGATTCAGGAATGCCAGACTGAATTTCCTCTTCAGAATAATTTGTTGTTCCTGTTTTTCCTGCCACTGGCAGGTCTGGAACATTTGCATAGGAACCAGTCCCATAAGGCGATTTTACAACGCTTTTAAGCATATCGGTAACCATAAATGCTGTACTTTCTTTCATAGCTACCTTTGGTTCTGGCGCTGTTTTAATCTCAGTATTGTTAACCACAATCTTCGTTATGGCATGCGGCTTATTATAAATACCGTTATTACCGAACGCACTGTATGCACCAGCTAATTGAAGCGGTGATATTCCGGGACTAATTCCACCGATAGAGGCGGATTCAAAGAACTCATCCTTTTTGAAGGGCATTCCTAGTCCGTTTGCAAACTCTCTCGCTTTATCGAGACCAACTGCTTGAAAGGCTTTTAAAGCAGGGATATTTAATGAACGTCCAAGAGCTTCCCTGATGGTCATTTGGCCTCTGAATTGGTCATTATAATTATTGATAGGAGTTCCATTTGAATATTTATACGGTTCATCCACAACCTGCTCATAAGTGGACCAGTTTAAATATTCAATAGCCGGCCCATAATCGACAATAGGCTTAATGGTGGAACCAGGTTGTCTTTGAATTTGTGTAGCGTAATTATAGTTTCGCTCACCTTTAATGTTACGACCGCCGCCTAATGCACGGATTTCACCTGTTTTTGTATCAAGCAGGGTAATACCCGCCTGGAATTTTTCATCAGGGAAATTAAACTGGTCGGAAGACATCATCTCGTACACATGTTCCTGTGCTTTTGGATCCATGGTTGTATAAATTTCTAGACCATCCGTGTATACATTGTAATCTCCCATGTCTTCTACTTCGTTAATGACATGGTCTATAAAGGCGTTATATGGTTCTGTATTCTTTTCTCTTTGTTCTTCTTTCACTACAAGCGTCTTGACAGGGGAAGCTTTCGCTTTAGTCAATTCAGCATTGCTGATATACCCGTGTCTTTCCATAAGCGTCAGCACGACATTTCTGCGTTTTTCTGCTTGGTCCGGGTTGTCAAATGGTGAATAATTACTTGGACTTTGTGGAAGCCCGACTAGGGTGGCAACCTCTGGCAACGTTAAGTCCTTTAGAGGTTTATTAAAGTACGTTTTAGCTGCTGTCGAAATGCCATATGCACCTTCACCATAGTAGATTTTGTTCACATACATTTCAAAGATTTGTTCTTTTGTGTACTTGCGTTCAATCTGCAGCGAAATCCAAAGTTCCTGAACTTTACGTTTTATCGTTTTTTCAGGAGTTAAAAAGGATCTTTTAACTAACTGCTGTGTGATCGTACTTGCACCCTGGGACCCAAATCCATTGGTTATGTTGGCGACTACCGCACTTCCTAGACGGCGGAGGTCTACGCCATGATGCTCGAAGAAGCGTGCATCTTCTGTAGCGATCGTTGCATCTACGACGGACGGAGGAATTTCATCATATGGGATATATTCCCGATTTTCTTTTCCGATCTCTTTAATCAATTTCTTGTTCTTATCATAGATCTTTGAAGATACTGGATCCTTCAGCATACCCTCGCTGAGCTTAGGTGCTGTAGCAGCAAAATAGGCGAATGTTGCGCCTCCAAGTACCATTCCTGTTATACCTAGTGCTATCAATAAAAGGAATACGCGCTTAAACATCCCAGCAGGCTTTGCCTTGCCTTTCTTTTTATTCTTCGCCTGTGTCTGCTGTTTTCGGCGCTCTTCTCTCGTTTTATAATCTTGAGCCATTATAGCTACCTGCCTTTCTATACGGAAAAAAACTAAAAGTATGATGCATATAGCTGTTCTATTATCTTAATATAGTCAATTCTAGGCTGAAAACCAAGCAGAATACTAGAGGAACATGCTTCCACCTCTGGTTTTGCAATGGATTTCCGGCCGCCGGCCAGCATACGCTCCCAGAATTGAATTAAATCCTCTGCTTTCATTAAAAAGATTTCCTCATTCGCCGTAAAGCGGAGAATGACGAAAGCAATTGCCCCCTGATCCATGACTGCCTGCATATGCTCAATCTGGTGGGAATGAAAATTTTTTAAAGGAAAAGAGGAAGGATTTTGTGTTTCTTTTGCTTCAAAATCGATATATCTCCCTCTATACACACCGTTATAATCAGTTGTTGATGTTTGTTTAAAATACGCTTCCTTAATGACAGCCGCACTTCTTTTCGGGTAGTGAACGTCCACGATTTGTACGGGTGTCGGTTTTTTATGAACAACTGCAATTCCATTGGTTAAATAATATTCATTCGATGCATTGATGTCTTCCTCTAAAGTCATTCCCCGATTGCTAAAATTCATTTTTTTTACGGGTGTTTTCACTCCCGCATCCGGCCTTGAAACAAATTTCCGCCCATTCGGATAATTAAAAGCCAATCTGTCCCCTCCTTAACCACTCATAATATAATAGCAAATATTATCTTAAAGGGGTGAATAAAACGTATAAATTCGCTTAAGCTACATAAAAGAATAGCATTTAATTAGATTTAAGGGGGATGTTCTTGAAATATTTAAATAATCCTCCACTCATCCTAAATGAAGACAACATTTTACATGATATTCGAAGTGTTACCGGCTACAAAAATAGGGATAACATATCTCGTACGGCTGCGTACCAGCAATTTTTCAGGGCATATCCTGAAATTAAGTGGTCGTTTCTAGCCAGTATGGTTTCAAGGAATGCTGGATGGAATATGTGTGACCTCGAAGGCTTCTGGCTCCCGAGGGCATTATCTGATGATTATCGGAAAACGTTATTCTTAACTTACGAACGGGCAAACTGGCTGATTTTTGATGATGCATATCCCCAATTGCTGCTCTATCATTATTCGACGAAAATAGGGAAGCCAATGTTTCATTTATGCAGAAAGTTTAATATTTCTGAATATATAGAAAGAGAATGGTTATTCTTTTGGGAGCATCGGGATCAAGAAAGATTGATGACTGCTCTGATCGTAAATGAACAAAACTTGATTGAACAGCCCGTACTTCAACATCCTTATTATAATAACTGGGTATTTAAATCGTTCAGCTTCTTATTTCAGGACTGGCTGCATTTCAGCACGGTTTTATTTCCAACCATGGATGGCAGGCTTTATGGATTAAGTGCTTATAATTTTAGGAACCTTGATTCTAGAATTGAACTAGGAAAGAAGCTTGGTTCTATTCTTTTTTCTAAGGAGCTATATCCACATTTCCTCCATTTCACAGTTTGTACGGAGCATACGGGATCGAGGAACGACTATGAACAATATTTTCCCTATAAAAAAACAAGGGAGACGCCGTTTCTAAGAACCGTTTATCCTGTTATCAATCATCATAGAAACGGGACAGAGTTATGGGATACACATCGAAAAATTAAAAAAAAATGGCTTATTGAACAAAGTGTAGAAAAGGCAGAATTGACACGCTGGTATAAATCAAAGCAGAAGCAATTGGAAGCAGGTGTAGCCGTTTTCAGCCTATTAATGAGGAAGTAATAAGTTTGAAAGGGTATAAATACAACGTAAAAATCCCTGCCGAAATATGGTCAGGGATTTTTCAGTGATCTTATTCCGAAGGACGGTTTGAACCGGTCAGTTTTTTATCTCCATAGCCTGGAGCGTTTTCTTTTGTTTGATTTCCAGATTTTTTATTGGTTTCTTGCTTTTTCATGCCTAACACCTCCTGTTTTTAGCATTTGCAAGGAGACCGTTTTCATTCTTGGATGTCGAAAAGAGGTTGTTGATAGGGCTTTAACACTTTCTTTGGCGATTCACTTCTAGTTTTGTCACTGATGGAGGAAGTTTATTTTTCATACAGAATATTAGGAGTAAAGATAGCCTGGGAGGAATAAAATATGGCTGAAAAATTGGTTTCAAAAGACAAAATCTTAAAGATGCTATTAGAAATTAATGACCAGCTTGAAGTGTTAGAAGACACGCTGGGAATAACTGCTGATAAAGAGAAAGAGGAAATCTGGAGGGATAGCTCTGAAATCATGGATAATGCTCAGAAAATATATAGCGGGACTGCACAACTTCTGCAGAGGATAAACGGATCTAGCAGCAGGGAGCGAAAAACACTGGAAATAGGCTCTGGCTTGGAACCGTATTTAGTAAGGGGCTGACATTGTAGAAACTGAAGTTTAGATCTGGAATCTTTAAACTTCCTTTGCCAAAAGGTATAGTAATAATAAATGGCCGAAGGAGGGTGTTTTTTTGGAGAATAGACGAAATAGGTTAATACAATCAACAGAAGAGCTGCTAGAGCTGACAGATCAAATCGAAACTATATTTAATCAAGTGAAAGAAGATAAACAGGAAAGAGACTTTTTTGAAGAAGTACGGCCTTTTGCAGAAGCAGCAAAAACTCTTACCGATCAATGGATGGAATTGGCTCTGGAATATGTTCGGGAGGAAAATCCAAAGCATATTTACAAGGAACAAATTGAACAGGCTGGAGAGCTGATTTCAACATGTTCAGTCCAGGCTTTTTTTCCATCAACGAGTTTAAAGAGATTTAAAAATCAGCTTCAATCGATCCGTTATACCCTTCAAGCTATACTGCTTCATATAAAAGACAGATAATTAATCTTGATGAATAAGCACAGGGGTACTTCTTCCTGCATAGTTATATATCAGCTAATACCATGAGAAGGGTGGAGCACTCATGATGATAGGATCTCCTTTCAACTATAACAGTCAAGATCCGGGATATATAAGGAATGCAGTACCCCCTGGAAATTATAGCGTGTCAGCCCAAAATTATCTTCCCGTGATGCCGCATTATAACAACCCGATAATGAATTTCCAGGGGAATGCTTATCAGCCTTATTATCAGCATGCAGACAGCAATTTTGGGCAGCCTTATATGAATGAGCCCTATACAGGCCATATGAACCCTTTATATGGACAGCAGCCATACACGGCAGGGATGCAGCAGAATTTCCCAGTTCTGCCTAATTCTTATCAGAGCCACTATCAAGGGAATGTGAATCAGGCACCTTTTGTGACTTCGGCTCAAGCGGCGGTGAATCCCTTTGAAAACCCGCTGAATGTACAGCAGGGTAACAATTATGGGCCTGCAAAACAAACGGCCCCAATACCGGCCAATCCATACCCGACGCAAAACTTTATGCAAAAGCAGCAGAAGCAGGGGATGTCATCCATCCTAAATCAATTTAAAACCCAAGATGGGTCGCTGGACATTAATAAGATGATGTCCACAGCAGGTCAGATGATGAATACCATGAATCAAGTTTCTTCTATTGTAAAAGGGTTCGGAGGAATGTTTAAGGTTTCAACCTGATATGATTTTATCAGACCTAGAGCTGTGGAGCATCCACGGCTTTTTTGCTGTGCAGGATAAAGGATTGATACCTGGAAAGGCAGCTGGGAACATAAAGAAGCCTGTTTGATAAATCAAACAGGCTCTTGTTATTTGCTGTCAGAGACTTTCGTTAAAGGGTCTAGCTATTTAAAGAATGGTTCCCATGTATTATCGCTATTTCTGTGTGCATGGGCTTTTGATCGGTCCAGCTTACTCATTAATCGAGATTCTTTTCCCTTTAATTTTGGGGATGATTATTACAAGAAGCCCGTCTTTGTGATTGGCTGTAATATCTTTTTCGTTGATCGGTTTATGAAATGAAACAGTTCTAGACAATTTCTTAAGAGACTGTTCACGATGTATACTAGTGGTCTTGTCATTTTTTTTCTCAAGCTCTGCATGATGGGTAACTGTAATAATGAGAGACTGTTTAAGCATTTCAATATCGATCTGCTGGCGCGAAATTCCAGGAAGCTTGGCAGTAACCAAATAGTGTTCATCAGCTTCCTGAACTTCCAGCGGGAAAGAACGTTCAGAAAAAGAAAGTGTAAATAATTCATCCATGGATTGTAAGATGCCTTTTATCGGTTTTTCTGAAAAGAATGCATCAAAAGCACCCCTCAGCTCTGAGAACTTTTCTTTTCCCTGTGGCTTCGGGGATGAGTTTTCCGGCGGTAACATTTATTTTTCTCCTTTCTTAGACAGCATATCTGCTGAAGTTAATCCCAGCATTTCATTTTTATATCAGGCTATGAAGAAACCCCATGTCCTGTGACCAGATATATCTGTTTATAAAAATCATCGGAAGGGAAAAGTATTTCAAAAAACAGAACTGAGGTGCTGGCAAATGTCTGAAACGCAACCCATAAGAAAGAGCGGTTTATCATATATAAAAGAAGGAAAAGGGGATGTACTGATATTCCTTCACGGATTTTGCGGCAGTGCTCATTACTGGGATGAACTTATACCATTATTAAGTGACGATTTTACCGTCATTTGTGTAAATTTAAGGGGGCATGGGGGAAACCAAGCAGAAGACACCGCTTTTGAGATTACAGATATGGCGCGGGATTTGTATCATTTTATCTCTGAAAACAGCTTGGACCAAGTGTATATGTTCGGGCATTCCCTCAGCGGCTATATCTCCCTGGCATTCGCAGAGCTTTTCCCTTCAAAGCTCAAAGGATTCGGACTCATCCATTCAACAGCTTACCCAGATACAGACGAAGCCAAAGAGGCAAGAATTGAAAATATAAATCTTATTGATGAAAGAGGACTCGAAGCCTTCGTTGATCGATTGATCCCTAATCTTTTCTCTAAAGACTCCCTCGCCCAGTTGAAAGACAAGGTAAGCAAAGTAAAAGAAATCGGCTATGCAACAGATGTAAATGGCGCGAAGGGAGCGCTGATGGCTATGAGAAACCGTCCGGATCGAAACTATGTTCTACGCGAAACATCCAGACCGGTTTTACTGGTTGCCGGCGAAAAAGATAAAGTGGCTCCCCCCGAGAAGGTTTTTTCAGTTGAAGACAGCCACATTAAAACAGAGCTGCTGCCTAAAGCCGGTCATATGGGGATGCTGGAGACACCGGAAGAACTGGCTCGTATCATTAAAAATTGGATCAAACTAACTGAGCTTAAGAAATAAAGCAGCATGAACTCCCGATGGATACGGGAGTTTTTTTACAGGAGGGTTAAAGGTCATTTTAGTCGAGTGGCTGGCGTTATGTGTAAATATTCGCACCAGTCGGGGGACCTTCGGGAAATGCAGGGAAAGGGCGACCGCGTAGGCGTGCAGTGTGCCCGGACGAAAAGCGATAGCACTTCGCTGTACCTGACGGCCAAGTTTAATAGCGAAGTGGGAACTCAAAAATTCAGGAGAACCAAGGGACTATGATGAACACAGACACAAACAGTGGAGAAATACGAGTCAATTTGAGGAAATAAGCACATCTAGTAAAAGATAAGCATATGGAAGAAAAGTTAAACATATATGGCTTGAGAGTAGCATTTAGAGAGGAGTTTAGTATAGATGGCATTAGAGAAGAATTTGGACAAAAGTATGGCCTGAGAGAAGCACTTGGAGGCAGACTAAGCATATATGTCATGAGATAAGCTTTGGAGGAAAGTATATATACCAAAGAGAAGCCTCTTAATGAAAGGCTCTTTTCTAAAAGATTGTTGTTTTTTAATAAGTTTTGTTGCATCACCTTTAAATCAGGTTTATTGGAGCGTAAAGATGCTAGACTCCTGCGGGAGCACCGGGACAGGTGAGAGGAGGCTCACCGCCCGCCCCGCGGAAAGCGATCATGCCCTTTCGCTTCAATCGACCTCTTGTACCATAGAAACAAAGTTTGCGAAAACAGCCTAAGAAAAGATAAGCATATATGGCAAGTGAGAAGCATATGGTCGAAAAGAGAAGCATAGGCTGGCAGCACATAAGCATAAAACTACAAAACATAAGCATATAAGTATTAAACACAATCATAAGCATCCTTAACTTAAGCATAAACATTAAAAACATAAGCATAAGGCATTGAGCAAGTCTCTGAATCTAAACAAAATTAAGTTAAATCCTTAAAATCCCTGTAAAATACTCTAGCAAATTAAATGAGAATCCCGAAAAGCGGTGCCTAGAGGACGAAAGCACTGCTTTTTTAGCGTTTTTTCGATAAAAAAGATTCAAAATTTATTAAAATGGAGCTTTTCTTAATCATTATGAATCCAAGGCGGTGTTATAAGCGGGCGGACATGAAAGGCGGTGCATTCCAGATATTAAAAGCCCGATGAAATAGCATTCCGAAGATTGTATGAAGTATGACAAAAAGATTAGAGATCATCGAATTATAAAAAGTCCCTATTACATTACATCTATCTGTTATTCCCCTTGTTTTCCCCCTTATTAAATTCTAGGCTCCCTTTAAATCGTAAATATTTATACCCAAACCGAGCAATTCTAAAGAAAGAGAAATATACTCTAATGAAGCTGAGGTCATCAGAATTACTAAAGCCTATACTTACATTGCAGCCGGACATACAGGAGCGTAAAAGATGACATCATTCTGGATAAGTGTCTTGGTCTTCTGCAGTATGCAGCCTCTTTGTTTTGTACTCTATTAAAGCACCAAACCAATAGTTTCCAATCTTTGTTAATACGAACAGCTAGTCAGCCAAACAAATATTCGGTAAACTATAGGTATAAAGAGGTGGAACGATGTTTAGAAAAAAATCACTTTCCGAATTAATAGAAGGCTTGAGAAAGAATGAAAATATAATTAATTGGCATGAAATAGAGCCTCAGGAAGCAAAAACAAGGGAAATGCCTGAAAAAGTAGATAAAAGAATCAGTGCTGCCCTCCAAAAAAGGGGGATCAATGAGCTGTACAGCCATCAATATACAGCCTTTCAAACCCTTCAACAAGGAGAAAATATTGTTGCAGTGACCCCTACAGCTTCTGGAAAAACTCTGTGTTATAACCTTCCTGTCCTTCAATCCATTGCTGAGAATGACGCCAACCGCGCTTTATACATATTTCCGACAAAAGCTTTAGCCCAAGACCAGAAGAGTGAATTAAATGAAATCATCGACGAGATGGGAATAGATATCAAAAGCTATACCTACGACGGAGATACATCGCCAGCAATAAGGCAGGTGGTCAGAAAGGCTGGACATATCGTTATTACGAACCCTGATATGCTTCATTCGGCCATCCTTCCGCATCATACCAAGTGGGTAAGTTTGTTTGAAAATCTTAAATATGTTGTAATCGACGAATTGCATACGTACCGAGGGGTCTTTGGGAGCCATGTAGCGAATGTGATCAGAAGGCTGAAAAGAATCTGTAAGTTTTATGGGAGCAGTCCTATTTTTATCTGTACTTCCGCAACGATCGCCAATCCAAAGGAATTAGCAGAACAGCTCACAGGTAATCCTATGCGCCTGATTGATGACAATGGGGCACCGAGAGGGCGGAAACATTTTGTGTTTTATAATCCCCCAATTGTCAACAAGCCGCTGAATATAAGAAAAAGTGCAACGGTTGAGGTCAATCAACTGGCCAAAGAATTCCTTAAAAATAAGATACAGACAATCGTATTTGCCAGAAGCAGGGTGAGAGTCGAAATTATACTCAGCCACATACAGGAACTGGTGAAAGACCAGCTGGGGGCAAAATCCATTAGAGGATACAGGGGCGGTTATCTTCCTAAGCAGCGAAGGGAAATAGAACGGGGCTTGCGGGAAGGAGAAATACTAGGAGTAGTCAGTACGAATGCATTGGAATTAGGAGTGGATATTGGCCAGCTGCAGGTCTGTGTGATGACCGGTTACCCAGGCAGCGTGGCAAGTACCTGGCAGCAGGCAGGCCGCGCCGGAAGAAGACATGGTGAAGCTCTCATATTAATGGTAGCCAGTTCGACACCGATTGATCAATATATTGTTCAGAATCCTGAGTACTTTTTCGAACGATCGCCGGAGTCAGCCAGGATCAATCCTGAGAACTTGATCATCTTAGTGGATCACTTGAAATGTGCAGCCTATGAACTTCCATTTAAGGAAAATGAAGAATTTGGCCCGCTGGACGTCAAAGAGATCATGGAATATCTGGTTGAAGAGAGAATCCTTCACCACAATGGAGAAACATTCTATTGGGCAAACCAATCGTTCCCGGCTGGTAATATCAGTCTTCGTTCAGCTTCTCAGGAAAATGTTGTAATCATTGACCAGTCAGAAACAGCAAATGTAAAAATCATTGGTGAAATGGATCGGTTCAGTGCCATGACACTTCTTCATGACGAAGCAATCTACTTGCATGAAGGCGTACAGTACCAAGTGGAAAAGCTGGATTGGGACCACAAAAAAGCTTATGTCAGAGAAGTCGATGTAGAATATTACACAGATGCAAACCTTGCAGTACAGCTTAAGGTTCTAGAAATAGATAAAACCATAAGCCGTCAGAACACCTCTGTTCACTATGGCGATGTCACTATTAATATTTTACCAAGCATTTTCAAAAAAATTAAATTGACTACATTCGAGAACATTGGCTCCGGCCCGATATATCTGCCGGAAGAAGAACTTCATACAAGTGCAGCCTGGATGGAATTAAAGCAATCCGATCCAACGCTCGGTGAAAAGACACTGGAACAGCTGTTAATGGGAATAGCAAATGTACTTCAGCATGTGGTCCCGGTACATGTAATGTGCGACCGAAATGATATTCACGTTGTATCACAAATCAAAGCAAACCACACAGGCCTTCCAACAATATTTTTATATGACCATTACCCTGGAGGCATCGGACTGGCGGAGGATGTTTATAAACGCTTTGAAGATGTTAAGGCTGCTGCAAAAAACCTCATTGAAAAGTGCCGGTGCCAGGATGGCTGCCCTTCCTGCATAGGAACTGAAATTGAAGGGATCAAGGCGAAGAAGAGAAGTATTGAGCTTTTAGACCAATTTTAAAAGATTACTAGTATTCATAAGAATGAGCTGCCATGAAAAAGGCGTACCTCCAGTCAAGGAACAGTTTGCTTATCTTATATTCTAGGTATCCAAGAGATAAAAAATCGACGAGAAGATACCCTGGCGAATAAAGTTTGAAAAGTGAGTGGATTAGATGTCATTAAAAGCTAAACTTGGCCGTTTAAAGGGGCATATGAACCTGCCGCAGGAAGAGCATCCCCTTCCTGTGGCAGAACAGCAAGTCATACAGACAGAACCCCTGGAGATTCCTTTTCTGGAAAAATGGACTGAGAATGATACCCATGTATATAAAATGGAAGATGAGTATTGTTTTATTAGAGAAGTTCACTATGATATGGATCATCAGCACGGGATTTATACATTACACGATGCAAAGAAGGCGGTCGAAGCCTGGAACGAGGTCGATTACAGCCATCCTCTGTCTTCAAAGGGCATCCAGGCAGAGGAAATGTTCTTTTTTGATACCGAAACCACTGGCCTTGGTGGAGGAACGGGAAATACCATTTTTATTCTTGGATACGCCTTTTTCACAGACCGCGGGGTAACGGTAAGGCAGCACATTCTTCCTAACCCAGGTGCGGAAATTCCTCTCTATCAGAGCTTCTTGGAAAAAGTAAATTACAATACACTGGTCACATATAACGGAAAAGCGTTTGATTGGCCTCAGCTTAAGACCAGGCATACGCTGATCAGGGAGCATGTTCCTAAACTGCCCCAGTATGGTCATTTTGATTTATACCACGCCTCACGAAGGCTGTGGAAAAACGACCTGGAGAAAGTTAAATTAATAAACGTGGAGAAAAATATTCTGGGTATTGAGCGGCAGGACGATATGCCTGGATACCTGGCCCCATATATATATTTTGATTATCTAGAGAGAAAAGATCCTAAAGGTTTATTTGGCATTATGAAACATAATGAAATAGATGTGCTTACTCTTATTACTCTATATACCCATCTTTCCGTGCAGCTGCTGCAAAAAGAAGGCTCAGACCTTTCATCCTATGAAGTAGCCAGATGGTATCTAGGACTCGGGGAGAAAGAAACAGCCATCAAAGCGTACAATAAGGTGTTAGAGGCAGACAATGCTGTGCAGCGCATATCAGCCCTCCATGCCCTCGCATTTCAATGGAAGAAAAACAGGGAGGAAGAGAAGGCGCTGAATGCATGGCATAAGGTTGCCGAGGAGGGTATTTTAAAGGAGCAAATCGAAGCTTGTATTGAACTGGCGAAGATCTACGAACATTCACAAAAGAACTATGTCAAGGCTATCCAGGTAACTCAGAATGCGTTGTCTCTTTTTCCTCCAGACCAAAAGGAAAAAAAGGCTGCTGCAGACTTGAAATGGAGACTGGTCAGGCTTTCTAAAAAAGCTGGCCATACTAAGGAATAACCGCATGTAAATATCTTCACAAAATCCCAAAAAGTAATTGTCGCAATTTGTTAAAGTGTGTAAAATATAAACGAAAATATACTCATTCATCAAGCGGGGGCTATCATGTATAAAGCGATCTTAGTTTTGTTTTTTGTTGTTGTTTGTTTAACGGCGGTTGTATTTTCCACTCTGAAGGATAACTTCTACTCATTTTTGCTTTAAAATAGGGCAATTAACCAGTACACGAACGTCCTGTTCATCATAATCTGTAATTGTAAGTTAAACTTTATGATGAAAGGGGAAGCTTTATGGAAAAGAAATATCCGACCCAAGTAAGCCCTGCATACCAGCCGCCCGCTCCAGGACCAATGGGGCCAATGGGACCACAAGGACCGATGGGACCCCCAGGACCAATGGGACCGATGGGGCATATGGGGCCTGCAGGACCAGCGGGATCCCCAGGACCAATGGGGCAAATGGGTCCAATGGGACCACAAGGCCCGATGGGACCAATGGGGCCACAAGGACCACAAGGACCTCCAGGACCGGCAGTGTTACCTGCTCAGGTGAGTCCAGCTCAAGTAGGCCCGACACAAGTGGAAGCTCCAGTTGTCAGCCCGACGCAGCAAAATGTTCAAGAAAATATCATTAACCATATTGTTCCGCATATTCACCCGTCAAATACTACTATTGTGAATACACATGTATTCAAACACCAGCATTTTTTCCCGCATACGACAAATGTCGTGAACCAGGCAGTGAATCAGGAGTTTATCTGCGGACCAGGTCCTGTGGCGCCAGCAATATTGCCGGCATGCCCGCCGCCATGCCCGCCTCCGTGCCCGCCGCCTTGTCCGCCAAGACCTAGATGCTGGTTTTAATAATTAAGGGCTGAAAAGCCCTTAATTTTTTATATTCCCACAAAGAGAAGAGGCTGCTATGATAAAAAATATCTTTATTACTGGCTATAAGGGATTTGAATTGGGGATATTTAAAAGAGAGCATCAAGGCGTCGATTACATAAAAAAAGCAATTAGAAACCATCTGCTGAGTCTAATTGAAGAAGGTCTGGAATGGGTGCTGATTTCAGGACAGCTGGGAACCGAATTATGGGCAGCCGAAGCTGTCTTTGAGCTGCAGGAGGAATATACAAACTTAAAAATTGCGGTGCTGACCCCGTATCTTGATCAAGAGGCGAACTGGAATGAAACCAATAAGGAATACTACGAATCCATATTGGCCCAGTCCGATTTTGTAGACTCTATTTCTAAAAAACCATATGAAAGTCCGCAACAGCTAAAAACAAAAAACCATTTCTGCATAAAAAAAAGTGATGCATTGCTAATATTTTACGACGAGGAACGTGAAGGCTCTCCTAAATTCATTTATGAGGATGCCAGGGCTTATGCTGATTCACATCCATACCCAATTTACCAGATCACTTTTGACGACCTGCAGCAGATTGCTGAAGAGGATCAGTGGGAGTAATTTAAATATTAAAATTGACAAATCCCTATATTTTTGAAAAAATAAAGTAAAATTAAATGCTTCGTGAAAGTTCTGAGGTGAAGTCTTATGCTATCTGATAAGATCAAATTAACAGCAAAAGATATTCTTGAAAAAGATTTTAAAACGGCAATGCGCGGATATAAGCCGGAAGATGTAGATCAATTTCTGGATCTGATTATAAAGGATTACGAAACCTTTCATCATGAAATTGAAGAATTGAGGCAGGAAAACCTGCGGCTGAAAAAACAGACGGAGGATACATCGAGAAGACCTGTTGCACCAGCACCGGCCCCCGGACCTGGTACAACCAACTTTGATATCCTGAAGCGGCTGTCTAATTTAGAAAAACATGTATTTGGGAATAAACTGTTCGATTAAGATTATTTTACCATTGCAGTAGTGACTTATATTGTATATAATAACTATTGTCATGTTCGATGACGTTCGGGTAATCGCTGCAGCAGCTTATGCTACGCTGTAGAGGAAAGTCCATGCTCGCACAGGCTGCGATGCCTGTAGTGTTCGTGCCTAGCGAAGTCATAAGCTAGGGCAGCTGGGTGTATACTCGGCTGACGGCTGGGAAAGCACCTAAGTCAGTTTCCTGATATGGTGCCGGTACCTGTAAAAGTGCCACAGTGACGTAGCCTTTCTAGAAATGGAAAGGGTGGAACGAGGGTAAACCCCACGAGCGAGAAACCCAAATTTAGGTAGGGGAACCTTCTCAATTGGAAATGAACAAAGAGAAGGACGGATATATTTATATCCGTAGATAGATGATTGCCGCCCTGGTACGAGACATTTTTGTCGTTATTAGTACCTAGGAACAAAACATGGCTTACAGAACGTTATCAAACTGCTTTATTTTTTGAATTATAAATGCTGCATACAGAGCTCTCCTGTCTAAGGGAGAGTTTTTTTATGGTACATAGGGAAAGTACATAGAGACCTTTTATTTTAGCTGGAAAGAAGCATATTAATAACCAGGAAGAACATTGGAATTTATGATCTTGGATATTACATGCCCTTCGCAAGAGAAGCGTTGAAAAGGAAGTGCTCTGATTATTATTCTAGGTGGGTGGATCAATGAGTAAATTTACATTAGCTGCCACTGCGGCAATGGGTTTAGAATCCCTCGTAGCGAATGAACTAAAGGATCTTGGCTATGAATGTCAAGCTGAAAATGGACGTGTTCTTTTTAAAGGTGATGAAAAAGCCATCGCGCGAACAAATTTATGGCTTCGCACGGCAGACAGAGTCAAGATAATAGTAGGTGAATTCCCGGCAAAAAGTTTCGAGGAGCTGTTTGAAAACACAAAAAGATTAAATTGGGAAGATTATCTGCCTGAAGACGCAGAATTTCCTGTGTCCGGCAAATCGGTTAAATCTGAATTGTTCAGCGTGTCCGACTGCCAGGCAATTGTAAAAAAAGCAATTGTGGAAAGACTTAAAAGCCGCTATAAGACTGTGTCATGGTTTCAGGAAACAGGACCTCTTTTTAAAATTGAGGTTTCTTTATTGAAAGATAAAGCTACTTTGACCATCGATACCAGCGGTGCAGGCCTTCATCGCAGGGGTTATAGGGCCGGGCAGGGTGAGGCACCTATCAAGGAAACATTGGCTGCTTCTTTGATTAAGCTGACTAACTGGCACCCTGACCGTCCTTTTGTTGATCCATTCTGCGGGTCTGGGACCATCCCGATCGAAGCTGCAATGATCGGCCAAAATATAGCACCGGGCTTCAACCGGGAGTTTGTGTCAGAATCATGGGGATGGATCTCACCAGATATTTGGGAAGACGTACGCATGGAAGCTGAAGATACCGCTAAATATGGTCAACCTCTCGATATAAGTGGTTTCGATATTGATCACAAAATGGTGGAAATCGCGAAGCAAAACAGTATGGAGGCTGGGTTTGGCGAGCTGCTGGAATTCAAGCAGATGCAGGTAAAGGATTTCACGACAAAAAAAGAATATGGCGTTATAGTTGGAAATCCTCCATATGGAGAACGTCTGGGAGATAAACCCGCAGTTGAACACATGTACCGTGAAATGGGAAAAGCATTCAGCAGGCTCGATACCTGGTCCGTGTATATGATCACCTCTCATCCAGACTTCGAGAAACATTACGGGAAACAGGCAACAAAGAAAAGGAAATTGTTCAATGGTTTCATCCGTACAGACTATTATCAATTTTTTGGCCCGAGACCGCCAAGAAAATGAGTTAGAATGGAATAGAGCAGTATCATCCTGCATAAAATGAGAATATCGTTCATTTTACCTGCAGAGGAGTGCTGGCCTTGCAAGAACAATATATTAATTTTGAATTAATATCAAAAGCGATCCAAACCACTTTTGATAAGCTGAAAGAAGAAGAGCCGTACAATCACAGGAGCCTTACTGACTTGATGGAAGCGGAGAGAAATTTAAATCAAGCTTTATCCTTTCATCTTCAAGCAAAAATATAAGTAAGATGAGTGCGCTTTTGGGCGCATTTTTCTTTTGATACAAGTGTTTCATTTACTTGATTTGTGTAACAAACAGAACAGGGAGTAAAAGGAGAGTACTAATGGCACAATCATTTCCATTCGCTATAACGAAGACCGACTCATTCTACGATAAACTGTCAGAGTGGATTGGCGATGTTTTTTACGATATCCTTCCAGAAAAAGGATTTGAGCTGAGGGATGAACAGGTTTTTATGGCCTTTCAGCTTGAGAAAGCTTTTAAAGAGAAAAAAATAATGTTCGCTGAAGCGGGAGTAGGCACTGGTAAAACCATCAGCTATCTTTTATATGCCATCTTTTATGCCCGATATTTTAATAAACCAGCCATCATTTCATGTGCAGACGAAACTCTCATCGAGCAGCTGGTAAAAAAAGAAGGCGATATTTCCAAACTGGAGAAAGCATTGGGGATTGAGGTGGATGTAAGACTAGCAAAATCTCATGAGCAATACTTATGCCTCAATAAGCTCGACCTTGCTGTAAATCATGTAGACTCAGAAGCCATTGACCAGGTATTCGAAGAACTGCCTAAATTTGTTCATCAAGGTTCTTCCATGGCAGCCTACGCTCCATATGGAGACCGTAAAATGTACTCTTATGTGAATGACGAAGAATGGAGCAAGATTAACTGGGACAGCCTCCAAAGCTGTTTTACTTGTGAACAGCGCCACCGTTGCGGCCAAACGCTTTCACGTGATTTCTACCGGAAATCGAGTGACTTAATCATTTGTTCCCATGATTTCTTTATGGAGCATGTCTGGACTAAAGAGTCCAGAAAAAGAGAAGGACAGCTTCCGCTTCTGCCCGAATACAGCTGTGTGGTATTTGATGAAGGGCATTTGCTTGAGTTTTCTGCCCAAAAAGCCCTTACTTATAGAATTGCTGAGAATACCATTTCGTCCGTACTCGACAGACTCTCCGCAAATGATATAAGAGATGAAACTCTCTATGTCATCGATGAGATATTAGAAATTAATCAGAAGTTTTTCAGCGAACTCAACCAGCAGGCAACCGAAGTAAAGGGTTCTAATAGACTGCAGATTGACTTGAATCCATCCATCATTTCTCTAGCCAGCCATTTCAATGAGAAAATACAGGAGCTTGAAGACAATCTAGTATTTGATGCTGAAATGTATACCATTAATGATTATCAGCTTAAAGTAACTGAGGAGTATCTAGAAGGACTTTCCTATTCACTCTCTTTGCTGTTAAAAGAAAGACAGGCTGTTGTCTGGTTTGAGCAGGAAGGGATTTCGAGAACATTGGTAATCATGCCAAGGCTCGTTAAAGATATATTAAGTGAACAGGTATTTTCACAAAAAGTACCATTTATATTTTCTTCGGCTACGCTATCAGACAATAAATCTTTTGATTATATTGCAGAAAGTCTGGGAATCCAAGAATATCTAAGTTTCTCAGTGGCTTCTCCTTTCGACTATGAAGAGGTGATGAAGATTTCAACACCGGTAATTCAGACGAACGAGGAAAAGCTTGTATATACGATGAAAGCTTTAGGAGAATCGGGAGGGTCGTCCCTGGTATTATTTAACTCTAAAGAAGAACTCCTATGGTTTAAGGAAAATGTACACAAAGATCTGCCCTTTAATATCTATTATGAAGGGGATGCTGAGATCAGCGATCTAGTTCGTACCTTTCAGAAAGAGGAAACGTCTGTTCTTTGCTCATTCCATCTCTGGGAAGGACTTGATATTCCAGGACCTTCACTGTCCAATGTTGTGATCTTCTCATTGCCTTATCCTCCAAAAGATCCAGTTTTTGAGGCAAAAAGACAGGCTGTAAAAAATCCATACCTTCAGGTGGATCTTCCTTATATGCTCTTGAGGCTGAGACAGGGGATCGGCAGACTGATAAGGACCACGGATGATAGGGGCACAGTGCATATCCTCCTGCCTGCTGAATTGAATGAAGCTGCAAGGAGCAAGATAGAGGAAATCCTCCCTGTCACCCCAAGTTAAATAAAAGGTAAGGCCAATAATCCGGCAGTAAGGGAGATAAAATAAATATGATTTTATCTCCTTTTTTCTGTCGAGATAATCTCGGCGACTATTTTTCCGGATATAAACAAATCAATACAGCGCTGGCCGATAATCTGCACTGTATAGGCGAGCCCTGCATGGTTTTCTGTAATAGGTCAAAGCGCTGACATTAAAAAGGGGATTCCCGCTCGGCGATAAGCATATTCCTTAAAAGAAAAGCATAAAGACTGCTGGATAAGCATAAAGCACTAAACATAAGCATAGGAAGAAGACAGATAATCATAAACAGTGAAAACATAAGCATAAACCCGCGAAACCTAAGCATAAGTCTTCAATATATAAGCATATCTCCATAGAAGGTAAGCATAAACCCTATTCCGTGGTTCTAAATCCTTTACTTTTAATTAAAACCCCATCCAAAAACCCTGTTTTTCCAGAGCTGGGGAGACAAGCTGCAAAAAAGTTACTTAGATTGATGTTTTATCAGCAAAAATACATATTTATTGGAAAAAACGACCACATTTTCCCCAGTGTTCTGAGTGTTAGTTCAACGGCAGCTGAGTACGCAAAACTGAATAAGAAATACTAAATTCGATTTTAAAAAAAGAATTGTAAACGGTCCATTTATAATCTATTTAATCATGGGTTCTCTTTCCTAAAGAATCAGTTTCAACATAGAATTCCTTTTTTCACAAGCTGGGAGATAAAAATACTATTTTATCTCCTTTTCTTCGTCGCTGCCTTTAAGTTCTGAGCATGTATAACACAGCAACTCTGATTTATTATTGATGACACCATCCAGAAAGCCGTCACGGCAGTATATATTTTTGCCGCAGCTAGAACATCTGCCAGCCAATTCCATAATTCCAGTCTCCTTCGAGTTTTTAGAAAATACATTTTATTCTTACATTACAGTTAAGTATAAAATAAAAATATGATAAAATACATTAGGAACCGATGCGAGGGGAATCGCTCCGCGTAAATGGCTTTACAGCTGCTCGAGTACATATAAAAAAAGAAGCAGCAAATGAAGGGGGAAAAGAAATGACTGAAAGTACACAGAAATTAGAACAGGACTTTCTGGAATATGTAAAAAAAGTATCTGCATATAATGAAGCGCTTGGACTGATCTTTTGGGATTTGCGGACTGGTGCTCCTAAAAAAGCTGTAGAACAGCGTTCACAGGTGATCGGCATTTTATCTTCCGAAGTGTTTGCTATGTCAACAAGTGAGCAGATGGCTGCCTTTATAGCAAGGCTTTCAGAGGCAGAAGTATTTAGATCCTTGAGCACAAGCACACAGAAAATCCTTCTTGAATGCAAAAAGGATTACGAACGAAATAAGAAAATACCGGCAGCGGAATACAAAGAGTATGTTGTCCTTCAATCAAAAGCTGAGTCCGTATGGGAAGAAGCGAAAGCAAAATCTGATTGGGAATTATTTAAGCCATACTTAAAGAAGATTGTAGACTTTAATAGACGTTTTGTTACATATTGGGGATATGAGGGCAATCCATACAATACATTGCTGGATATGTATGAGCCCGGGGTGACAGTGGAGGTTCTGGATCAGGTATTTGGGGAATTGAGAAAAACGATTGTACCGCTTGTTAAGGAAATAGCCGAATCAGATCATAAGCCGGAAACCAACTTCTTATATAACTTCTTTTCAAAAGAAGACCAAAAGGCGTTCAGTCTCGATGTCTTAAGGGAGCTTGGCTATGATTTCGAGGCTGGCCGGCTTGATGAGACCGTTCATCCATTTGCGATTGGCTTGAATCCCGGCGATGTAAGGGTGACAACCAAATATGATGAAAATGATTTTAGAACGGCTATCTTTGGTACCATACATGAGTGCGGACATGCCATATATGAGCAGAATATCTCAAGCGACTTAATTGGCACCCCTCTAGCTGATGGTACATCAATGGGTATTCATGAATCTCAGTCGCTTTTCTTTGAAAGCTTTATTGGCCGAAATTTTTCTTTCTGGAAAAAACAGTACCCGCTTCTTCAAGAATATGCGGAAACTCAATTTAAACATATTGAGCTGGAAGATTTTTATCGTGCGATTCACGAATCCAAGCCTTCCCTAATTAGAATTGAAGCGGATGAGTTAACATACCCGCTTCATATTATGGTGCGTTACGAAATCGAAAAGGCTTTATTCAATAATGAATTAGAAGTAGAGCAGCTTCCAGAAGTGTGGAATCAAAAATACGAAGAATATCTCGGAATACGCCCTGATCAAGATGCCAATGGCGTACTACAGGATGTACATTGGGCAGGAGGAAGTTTCGGTTATTTCCCATCGTACGCTTTAGGATATATGTATGCAGCCCAAATAAAGAATGCCATGCTTAAGGATCTTCCAAACTTTGATGAGCTATTGGAACAGGGTGGAATTCAGCCTATTAAAAATTGGCTCACTGAGAATATCCACCAATATGGAAAAATGAAACAACCATTGGAAATTCTTCAGGATACAACAGGAGAAGGCCTGAACGCAAGCTATTTAATAAATTATTTAACAGAGAAATACGGTAAAGTATATCAGCTGGCCTGAGTCTTTAAACCCTTGAAGCATAAGAAAGAGGAGTATCAGTAACTGCTCCTCTTTTTCATTATTAAAATTGCCGGACCAATGGATACGACCGTCAGCCGAGGGAAGGAGAGGATTAAAATAAGAATGCATCTTGCTTCTATCTCTGTTCTTCTAGCAGGCATACTCTGGGGATTAATCGGCATTTTTGTAAAGGGGCTCCATGGATTGGGTCTATCCGCAATGGATATTGTCGCCGTTCGGTCGGCCGCAGCCTTTTTGATCCTTCTGCTTGGAGAGCTTATGTTCAAGCCGAAAGAACTGCTGATAAGACCCAAAGATATCTATTTATTTATTGGGACGGGTATCTTAAGCATGGTGTTTTTTAACTGGTGTTATTTTACGGCTATGCAGATGCTGGGCATATCCCTTGCGGTGATCCTGCTGTATACGGCGCCGGCATTTGTTCTCCTTTTATCGAGTATCTTTTTAAAAGAAAGCTTTACTAAATCGAAGCTTCTGCTGATTATCGGTACTTTGATCGGCTGTACCCTTGTTGCCGGAGCGAACATAGGCACATCGGACATGTCTATAGCTGGCATTATAATCGGGCTCGGTTCTGGATTAGGGTATGCCCTTTATAGTATCTTCGGCAAATTAGCCTTAAAAAGATACAGCTCATACACGATAAGTCTATACACATTTTTCTTTGCCTCAATCCCCCTGGTACCTCTCACAACATTTTGGACAGATCTTCCGGGAGGACAAATGATCACCTTTTCAATATATACGGCGGGGCTTGGAGCAATTTCGACCGTCCTTGCTTATCTATTGTATACGAACGGCTTAAAAAGGATGGAAAGCAGTAAAGCTTCACTTCTTGCAGCCATCGAACCGGTTACGGCCATGTTTATAGGCCTCTTCCTATTCGGAGAACAAGTAACTTTGTTGCAGATAGCAGGTTCCATGATCATATTGCTTTCGGTTTCTGCGCTGAGTGTCAGCCAGGACAGGTTAAAGCGGGTGGTATCGCGAAGGGAGCCTTTTTTTAAAAAGCTATAAATTTGAGTGGAGATCCTTGTGTCAGAGGATCTTTTTTCTATTCTAGGCCTTTTTCTAATGGCTGTTTTCGCAAACTTTGTTGCTATAGTACAAGGGGTTGATTTCCGCTCCAGGATGCTCGCTTTCCGCGGGGCGGGCGGTGAGCATCCTCGTCTTCGCCTGCGGAGTCTCACCTGTCCCGCTGCTCCCGCAGGAGTCTCGCACCTTACGCTCCAATCAACCTGATTTAACAATAGGTGATGCAACAAAACTTATTAAAAAACAACAATCTTTTAGAAAAGAGCCTTTCTAATAGATTATTGTTTTTTATTAAGTTCTGTGAACCAGTCCTATTGTTAAACAGGCTGATTGGGACGTAAAGAATTTTTCAATAACAATAAAGTTTGAGAGAAACGCCTTTTTTTAGAGTAATTTGTTAAGAAATCTTCGTCTCTAATCCGGAGCTGCTTCTAAATAAGGCCTCTGGCTTTATTATTCCTATTTGGTTAAGGTACTCTTATAGGGATCAGCTTAACTCCCCTGCATAAAACCCAAGTGTGAATTTACTCTATCTCATTGCTTAGATGGTCTATCATCCTTAAGAGAAGGGCTTTTATCTATCCTGCATGTGATCCTCATTCACCATAAAGACCCTCTTATCCGAACGATAATATGAAAAAATAACAAAAGGTTCGCTTTTTTAATAAAAATCCTTGTAATCCTTTCGATAAGTGGTATAATTCAACTATCAATCAAATATGTAACACCCTCATATAATAGCGGGAATATGGCCCGCGAGTCTCTACCAGGTTACCGTAAATGACCTGACTATGAGCGGGCAATACAGATATTTTATCTGGAGCTTATTTATTATGGCTTAAGTGTATTGCTTCACTCTTGTGAAGCAATACACTTAAGCCTTTTTTTTGTTTTTTCGGCTATGTTAAAGTTCGTTGTTGAATTTGGCACTAAGTTGATTGTAGCGGACAAGCGTGACTCCTGCGGGAAAGCGGGTATTGTCTAGCTACGGATTGACACCTTCGGTCATGAGATAATCGCCATCAAAAGGCCAAAAGCGTCATTCGTTGGTGGAAATCAACAGGCAAGTGTAACAGAGCTGTTCTTTAAAAGGAAGTACATCGGGGAGGAACTAATTGTGAAGCTGTTAAAGGAAAAAATGCTCAAGGAAGGGATCGTTTTATCTGATTCCGTGTTAAAAGTGGATTCTTTTTTAAATCATCAAATGGATCCACAGTTAATAAATGAGATCGGCAGAGAGTTTGCCAATAGATTTGAGTCAGAGTCAATAACGAAAGTCCTTACCATTGAGTCTTCGGGAATTGGACCCGGGATTTTGGCAGCAATGTACCTTCAGGTTCCACTTGTTTTCGCAAGAAAAAGGAAATCGCTGACACTTACCGATAACCTTTTGACATCTTCTGTTTATTCGTTTACGAAGCAAGAGAACTACGAAATATCGGTTTCCAATCGATTCTTAAGCTCACAGGACAAAGTGTTGATTATCGACGATTTTCTGGCAAATGGACAGGCTGCACTAGGTTTGATCGACTTGATTCAAAAAGCGGGATCCGATTTAGCGGGCGTGGGGATCGTAATTGAAAAAGGCTTCCAAGACGGTGGAAAAGTGCTCAGGGAGCGGGGCATTAGAGTAGAATCACTGGCGATCATTCATTCGCTGAAAGAAGGAAACATACAATTTGCAGAACAGGCAATGGAGGGAGCTATACATGAATAATTCAGTATTTAAATTAACATCGTTAGGTATTCAGCATGTTCTTGCCATGTATGCCGGTGCAGTTATCGTGCCTCTTATCGTAGGCGGGGCAATGGGGCTTACAGGGAATGATTTAACATATCTTGTTTCTGTTGATATCTTAATGTGCGGATTAGCTACTTTACTGCAGGTCTGGCAGAATCGTTTCTTTGGAATAGGCCTCCCTGTCGTTCTGGGATGTACGTTTACAGCGGTTGGGCCAATGATTGCCATCAGCGGAGAACATGGGTTATCAGCTATTTACGGTGCAGTTATTGCATCTGGATTATTTGTTATATTAATCAGCGGATTTTTTGGAAAGATGGTGAGGTTTTTTCCTCCTGTTGTGACCGGGTCTGTTGTAACAATTATTGGGATCACATTAATTCCTGTTGCGATGAATAATCTTGCTGGCGGTCAGGGAGCAAAAGATTTCGGATCTTTATCAAATATTGCATTAGGATTTGGGACTTTATTTCTTATTATTGTATTGTATAAATTTTTTACAGGGTTTATCAGAGCTATTTCAATTTTAATTGGATTAGTTGTGGGAACGGTGGCTGCCGCTTTAATGGGGAAAGTTAATTTCAGCGCAGTAGAAACGGCTTCCTGGTTTCATGTGGTAGAGCCTTTCCATTTTGCAGCTCCTGTATTTCAATTCACACCGATTCTAACGATGTGCCTTGTGGCTGCCGTAAGCTTAGTCGAATCTTCAGGAACGTATTTTGCTTTGGGCGATATAACCAATACGAAAATATCTGAAGAAAAACTGTCAAAAGGATATAGGGCGGAAGGACTTGCAAGTGTAATTGGCGGAATTTTCAATGCTTTTCCATACACTACATTTTCTCAAAATGTCGGCTTGATTCAAATGTCAGGAATTAAAACAAAAAAAGTGATTTATCTGACTGGTTTTATGCTTATATTCCTTGGACTCGTGCCCAAAATTGGAGCTCTTACAACCATCATTCCTTCTTCCGTACTGGGCGGGGCTATGGTAGCTATGTTTGGAATGGTCATCGCATCAGGAATCAAGATGCTTAGCCGGATTGAATTCGCCAAGCAGGAGAACCTGCTGATCATTGCCTGTTCAATAGGCATGGGAATGGGGGTAACAGCTGTACCGGACCTTTTTGCCCATATGCCTGCAAACGTGAAGATTTTTACAGACAGCGGTATTGTTTCAGGGAGCTTGACGGCGATCCTATTAAATATTATTTTTAACCTGCTGCCTGGTAATCAGAAACATCTGTCAGTTAATGCGTTAAAGGAACAGAAGGCATCATAGATCAAAAAAATCGGCTCTATAATATTTGTTGGGGTCGAGGGAAAATTTCCGGGCATAAAAAAACACGCAAACTTCCATTTCTTTTATACTTGAATTGTCGAGAAACAAGTAAAGGAATGAAGTTGCGTGCAAATGAATTTTATCATGAATATTCCGGGATTAAAAGGGGTTATACCAACTAGATTTGAAGATGTGGGAGGAGTAATCCGGATTTATGTAGAGGTGGAACGGAAGGTGCATCGGTGTCCTAGTTGTCAAAATAGAACAAGTCGTGTCCACGACTACCGTATTCAAAAAATCCATCACTTAAAATGGTTCGAGAGGCAGACCCAAATCTTTTATAAACGTAGGCGTTATGCGTGTAGCTGCGGCAAAAGATTTTCAGAGAAGAATCCAATTGTTCAGCGCTACCAGCGTACTTCCATTGAATGGAATCAGGCTGTAATAATTCGGGCTGTAAAAGGAAAGACCTTTAAGGAAACAGGTGAAAACTATGGTGTATCAGCTACCACGATTGTTCGTCGGTTTGACCAGTTGGCACGATGTGAAATTCGACCTGTGGAAGACTTACCTTCGGTCATTGCCATAGATGAGTACAAAGGGGATACACGCGAAGGAAAGTATCAGCTGATCATTGCAGACGCTGTTACTCGAAAACCGATTGACATTCTTCCTAATCGTTATAAAAAGACGATTAAGCACTATCTTCAAAAACATGGCAGCCAGGTACAGATGGTTGTCATGGATATGAGCCAGTCCTTCAAGGCAGCTGTCCAGTCCGCGTTAGGACGTCCGGTTATCATTGCCGACCGGTTTCACTTCTGCCGATATATCCATTGGGCACTTGATGGAGTAAGGAGACGGTGCCAGCAGTCCTTTCATGATTATGATCGTAAAAAGTGTAAACGGATGAAGCACGTATTCCATAAATCAAGTACCAAGCTCAATGAAGAGGAACGATGGCATTTACAGCGTTATTTAGAGATGTCTGAAGAGCTCAGAAGAGCCTATGAATTAAAAGAAGCCTATCAGACTTGGTTTTCACATGCCAAGGAAAAAGGGACCCACCTAATGGGAGAAGTAAAAGAGGAATTATACGAGTTTTATGAACTGGTAAGAAGATCAGAAATTCCTGAAATGAATAAGGCGATAAAAACCTTGCAGAATTGGCAGACTGAAATCTTGAACAGCTTTATTTATCCCTATTCCAATGGGTTTTTAGAAGGTATAAATAACTCAACTAAGGTGCTGAAACGGAATGCGTTTGGTTTTAGAAGTTTCGACCGTTTTAGGGCTAAAATATTATTAACACATCAGTATAAAGGAATTGGGGTTCACATTGGATAGGGGTGACGACTCAAGTCATCACCCCAACATTTTTTGCTTTTTATCTGAAAAAAGCTTTATCAATATTGTACTTTGACTTCAGCTCATTAATAATGTATGTTTCATAAATTTCCCGGTCTACTGGTTCTTCTACATAACAGATATCAATGGTATACACTTCATCTCTGTGCTGTTTAATTGGAGAAACGGTATCCTCAAAATGCTTCTTGATTCTTTGTCTAAGTTTACGTGCTTTCCCGACGAACAACAGTTCATCATTTATATTATAAAACATAAAGATCCCGCCTTTGTCCCTGGGGATTCGGTGGAAATCCTCAAATCCGTTGATATTGCTCAGTTCGGGATTGGGTTTATTCGGTTTAGTGATAGAAAGATCGGGAGCTGGTATTTCTATTTTAATCACGGTATACACTTCCTTCTTATTATGTAAAGATAAATGGTAACATAAGTTGCAAACAAATTCCATTTAGTTCTGCGATTAGTGTAAGATAGATCTATTTTCCCCAGCTTAGGGATTTTTATGGCCAGGGAATTTTTTATATCAAAAGGAAAAAACTGTGCAACTTCCCAGATGAACTGAATACAATATTATAATTACTCGTATGAAAGATGGGAAGCACTTGAAAAAGCAATATTGCGTTCACTGTAAATCTATCTTTGATGAAGCTGAAGTCTGTAGAAACTGTGGCAATAAAGATCTTAAACCCATCATTATTGAAGTTCAATATCAAAAAGATTCTAAGGAGTAGGGGTCAGGCCTATTACATAATATAGCATGTCCGCTCCTTATTAACCTCATGGAATTTCATGAGGTTTTTATTTTTCGGAAAACAATTTTTCAAGTTTAAAGTTCTTTAGACCATTTTAGACCTAATGTATAACAAGGCTGGGAATGGATAAGTGGCAAGGAAGACCATTTGAGTTTCTCTCACCGATGAGGCTGCTGGAGGCACACGCTAAAAAAGCGAGTGTCTCTGTCAGCGATCAAAAGCGGTAAACAAGTTAAATTTTCTGTATTTAAGAACACTCTTTTTGATAAAAATGTAAATCTATCGTATGGTAAAAATAGAAAAATTTTATATGTAAAAGGGGTCCTAGAAATGTTTTTACCATCGTTTAATCTTGACGGAAAAACGGCTATCGTAACAGGAGCAGGCCGTGGAATCGGCAGAGCCATAGCCATTGGCTTTGCGGAAGCGGGTGCTGATGTAGCTCTTCTAGCCAGAACAAAAGCAGACCTAGAAGATACAGCCGGCATCATCGAAGGCCTGGGGCAGAGAGCTTTGCCCATCGTGACAGATCTTACAGACGCGGAACAGATTAAAAGGGCGGCAGAAATCGTCCATCAGGAAGAAAAAAAATTGATATCTTGGTTAATAACGCTGGAATGAATATCAGGTCCAAGGCGCTTGACGTTACTGAGGAAGAATGGAAGCAAATCATGGATACCAACTTAAAGTCCGCGTTTATGATGTCCAGAGAAATAGGCAAGTATATGGTCCAGGCTGAACAGGGGGGATCCATTATTTCGGTTTCATCTGTAGCAGGTCATGTTGCCTTACGAACCGGAGTTGTTTATGCTGCCACCAAGGCTGCATTAATACAAATGACAAAGGTGCTTGCTTACGAGTGGGGAAAGCATAACATCCGGGTGAACAGCCTAGGGCCATGGTATTTTAAAACACCACTGACGGAGAAGCTTCTACAAGATCAAGAGTATGTTCAAGAAATCTTGAATGTCACACCTTTAAATCGGATTGGGGAACTTGAAGAACTAGTGGGTCCTGCAGTATTTCTTGCTTCAGATGCTTCCAATTACATAACGGGCCAGACTTTGTTCGTGGATGGGGGAATGACCATCCAAGGGTTTTAAAAGAGAAGGAAAAGGGGTAAATCAAAAGGCACTGATGCCTGATGGTTTACCCCCCTTTTACTTTTATGGACCTTGAGCGCAGCATGGAATACTTGTGCCAGGTTTTGGACAAGTTACATACCATGGACTAAGAAAGGTGATACTATGGCCAATATTATATCCGTTTCAGATATTCAGCTTCCTTATGAGATTAATCAGTCTACAGTTATGGACTTTGCACGTGAAATGTTTGGCTCGTCTTTCAGGGATATAGACAGACTCCTGAAAGTCTTTGTTAATGGCCAGATTGAAAAGAGGCATTTTGCCTGCGATTTGGATTGGTTTCGCCAGGAACATACTTTTGAGGAAAAAAATAATACATACATAGAGCAGGCCGTCCGTTTTGGTTCAGAAGCCATTCAGGATTGTTTAAATCAAAAAGAATTCCTAAACCGGACAATCAGTGAAGAAGAAATTGACGCGGTCATATTCATTTCCAGTACTGGACTATCTACACCTTCTATAGATGCAAGAATCATGAATATTCTCCCGTTTGGTTCTCACACGAAGAGGATTCCCATTTGGGGCTTAGGCTGTGCAGGCGGAGCTGCCGGACTTTCCAGAGCCTTTGATTATTGTAAAGCGTACCCAAAGGCTAATGTGCTGGTTTTGTCGATCGAGTTCTGTGGTTTAACCTTCCAAAAAAATGATGTTTCCAAAAGCAATTTAATCGGCACATCCATTTTTGCAGATGGAGTGGCCTGCGCCCTTTTGTGTGGAGATGAATCCAGCCTCCTAAAGGAGAGAAGACTACAGGCTGTTCCACAGATTGAAGCGGTTCAGTCTACCCTGCTTAAAGATTCGCTGAATGTTATGGGCTGGGATGTAAAGAACGACGGCCTGTTTGTTATCTTTTCGAAAGATATTCCGACACTCATCTCTGGGTGGCTTAAGCCGAATGTTGAGGAGTTCTTAACAAATGCTGGATATTCCCTCAGTGACATCACCCACTTCATCGCCCACCCTGGCGGTAAAAAAGTCATAGAAGCTTATGAAGAAGCACTTGGTTTTTCTGATGAGAAAACAGCACTTTCATTGCAGGTATTGAAAGAATATGGCAATATGTCTTCCGCAACAATTCTCTATGTGCTAAAAAGGTTTATGCAGGGAGATGCAGTAAGCGGTGACAGAGGTCTTGCGGCTGCACTTGGGCCAGGTTTTTCCTCCGAGCTTCTATTGATGAGGTGGAAATGATGTATTTTGCCGTATTTATTGTACTGGTAATCTTGCAGCGGCTTGGAGAGCTGGTTATTGCCAAACGAAATGAAGCCTGGATGAAACGGCAGGGAGCAATCGAGTTTGGTGCTTCGCATTATTCCTGGATGGTTGCCATGCATGCTTCATTTTTCGTTTGCATGATATTTGAAGTGACTCTCACTGATAGAGGTGCTAGTGATTTCTGGATCCCTTTATTCATTATCTTTCTGATCCTGCAGGCCGGAAGGATTTGGGCCCTCACCTCACTGGGGAGATTCTGGAATACTAAGATCCTCGTTGTCCCGAAGGCTAGGGTAGTGGAGAGAGGACCTTACAAATATGTAAAACATCCAAACTATATGATTGTCGCGATGGAGCTTGCAGTCATTCCGCTTCTTTTCAATGCCTATTTTACTTTGATATTATTTACGATACTGAATATATTAATGATGTATAAGCGCATACCCGCAGAAGAGGAAGCATTGCAGAAATTCACAGATTATCATGATGTTTTTAAAGCGAAAGCAGCTCCCATCCCTAAAAATATAAAATAATCTGAAAATATGATTGAAAATGATTATCATTCGTGATACACTCTAATTGAGTTTGAAAATTATTCTCATTTAAAGAAGATAATCATACAATCTAATGTGAGGTGCTGACAAGGATGATCTGGTTATTTATTATAGCGATTATATGTACATATTCCCTCGTGATGAAATACGTGCTGAGCAGCATACAAAAACCCTATAAGCAGGGGAAAGCTCCATCGATTGCAACTGAAAAAAACAGCGGTGCTTTTATAGCTGCCCATTCAACCAGGTGAAAATCACCTGGTTTTTTTATTTTAGGCCCAAATTAAAAATCTTTGTTAATTTAGGCAAACGCAAATCACGGTAAGTAAACCTCGCAGGCGAGACGCATAAGTATTCTCGGACTCACCGGGTAATAGCGGGTGCCTCATAAGGTGGCTTGTATGAACCTGTAAGTATGACTATGGTTCTGTCATTTTCGCTAACGCGCTCACCTATTTAGAAGTCTGCTTGTTTTCGGAACATTCTCCGCATTTCCTGCCGAAATCTACAGGCATATTTTAATAGAGCTTTATCAAAATATTGAAATATTGCTTCCTTTCTCGTCGATATCGATTAAAATAATACTGAGTTGTTTGAAAAGCCAAGCTGACAAGGGGAACTAACTATGAATCATACCATTACAGACCAAAAAGGACTTCTTGAGTCGTTAGGTGAATTGTATCTGCGCATATCGGCTTCAAAAGACGAATTACATGCAGGTAAAATAAAAGGATTGATCAATAAGGTTAGGAAGGAAGAAAAATTAATTGCCTTTTGCGGACATTTTTCTGCAGGGAAGTCAAGTATGATTAATGCGCTGCTTGGCCATGATCTGCTTCCATCCAGCCCGATTCCGACCAGTGCCAATATTGTTAAAGTCAAAAAGGGAGAAGAATATGCAAAAGTGTTTTTCCGCGAAGGAAAGCCATATCTGTATCCCGCTCCCTATAATTATGACCTGGTAAAAAGCTTCTGTAAGGATGGTGACAGCATCTCCGGGATAGAGATAAGCACCGGGCGCTTTCCGCTTGAAAATAATTGTGCTGTAATGGATACACCTGGCATCGATTCTGCTGATGACGCGCATCGTATATCGACAGAGGAAGCGCTTCATCTGGCGGATATCGTATTTTACGTGATGGATTACAATCATGTCCAGTCCGAAGTGAACTTTTTGTTTACAAAGGAACTGCAGGCTGCCAATAAAAAATTGTATCTTATTGTAAATCAAATTGATAAACATGATGAAACTGAATTAAAGTTCTCACAATTTAAAGAATCTGTGGAAGAAGGATTTCTTAATTGGGAAGTAAAACCAGAAGATATTTTCTATACATCTGTTAGATATCCTGAGCTGCCGCATAATGACTTTGCAAAAGTGGGACAGATAATTTCTGATTTTTCCAAACTAGATCAGAAGATGTACACAGAATCTGCTTATCATTCCGCGCTGAAGATTTTACATGAGCACTTAAGATGGCAGGAAAACCGAATGGCAGAGGAAAATGGTAAGTATTACAGTTTAATAGAGAGGTATAATCACGAAGACCGGCTGGATATGCTAGCAAAATTAAAGTCCCTGGAGAATGAAAAAAACAGTATTCTTGCATACCCTGAAAAAATGAGGGACTATTTCACTGCGAAATTAGACATGATCTTAAAAAATGCTTATTTAATGCCTGCAGAAACCAGGGATCTCGCCAAAGAGTACCTGGATACAACCAGGCGGGATTTTAAGGTTGGACTGTTGTTTTCGAAAGGCAAAACGGAGCAGGCACGTTCGGAACGGTTTAATAAATTGAAGCAGGATCTGGAAGAAAAGCTGGCATCACAACTGGAACGACATATAAGGGAGCTTTCTATCTCCATATTGAATGAAAGCCAGCTTACTGATGAGTCTCTTGAGGCTGACGTTAGGGGGCTGACTCTGGAACTGCAGGACAGCCAGATTTCGGATATTGTTAAACCACAGGTAAGCATAACTGGTGAGTACGTCCTTAGTTTTACAAATGAATTAGCGGATGTTTTAAGAAAAATTGCCAAAAAAGCCGGATTGGAATTCCTGGAGAAATTCAACGCTAAGCTGTTAGAACGCCAGGAATATCTGCTCTCACAGAGAATCGATGAATTGGAAACTATCACAGCATTTAAAGAGGCTTTACAAAAAATAGAAGCTTCCAAGGTGTTTCTGGAGCGGGAGGAAGCTGATTTAAGCAGGGTTCTGGATGAGAATGCTGGTGCTGGCACTAAGGGAAGCCTTAGAAAGCTTCTCCAGAAATGGGACGGGGAAGAAAATGACTATAAAGTAATCATTTCCGATGATCTAGAAACTATCATAAATGAGGCGGAAAAACAGTCAGAAAATGAACAGAATGCAGTTCAGGCTAAGAAAGAGCGTTCAAGGGAACAAGGCAAGGTTCAAATGAAGGATCAGGCTGGCATGCTTGCATCTGCATCTGAATTGTTAAAGGACATAAAAGGTTTCCGATATCTGTCTGAGGATATGAAGGCAAGTGCCGGGCGGCTTGATAATCAAACCTTCACTATTGCACTTTTCGGTGCATTCAGTGCGGGGAAATCTTCTTTTGCCAATGCCATTCTTGGGGAAAGGGTGCTCCCTGTATCTCCTAACCCTACAACAGCTGCCATTAATAAAATCTGTCCGCCGGATGAACGCAATCCTCATGCGACCGCACGGGTAAAGCTAAAAACAGAGGAAATGCTTCTGGAAGATGTGTTATTAGCCTTGGCTGCTTTTAGTATGAAGGCAGCTTCATTGGAGGAAGCGTATCAGCATGCAGGAAGGCTGTTGGGAAAATCATCAGTAAATGGGAAACAGAATGCCCAGCTTTCTTTTCTCAGGGCATTTCATGAAGGTCTGCCGCATTTTCAAGCACAGCTGGGAACGGAAATAATAGCTGATTTGGAGGAATTCAGGAAATTTGCTGCATCTGAGCAAAGATCCTGTCTGGTTGATTGGATAGAGCTTTATTATGATTGCGAGGTAACAAGAAAAGGAGTCGTCCTTGTCGACACTCCTGGAGCAGATTCCATCAATGCAAGGCATACAGGCACAGCCTTCGAGTATATAAAAAATTCAGATGCTGTCTTGTTCGTCACCTATTATAACCATCCGTTTTCTAAGGCAGATAGAGAATTTTTAATTCAGCTTGGAAGAGTCAAAGATTCATTCGCTATGGATAAAATGTTCTTTATGATCAATGCTGTAGATCTTGCGGCAAATGAGAAAGAGCTTTCGGAAGTTATGATGTACATGGAGGAACAGCTTGCTAATTTCCAAATCCGTTCACCTAAACTTTATCCAATATCAAGCAAAGCCGCGCTGGAGGAAAAGCTTGGCCACCCTGTCTTAGAAGAACATTTTCTGCCTGACAGTGGACTTAAGTCCTTTGAAACTGATTTCAATGACTTTTTAGAACATGATTTAGCTGAAATGGTGATGGCTTCATCGCGTGCTTTATTAGTCAGGGCAGAAAGAATGCTGAGAGAAGTCATTGCAGCATCGAAGCTTGATGAAGAAAGCAAGCGGAAGCAGAAAATCCAGCTGAAAAATGAACTGATTGAAATGAAGTCATTTATAAATAAGGGTCCATTGGAAATGGATTTACACAGATTAAAGTCTGAAATAGAAGAGCTGTCTTACTATAGTAAACAACGCGTATTCCTGCGCTTCAGTGATTTCTTCAAAGAATCCTTTAATCCGGCTGCTTTAAGAGATGATGGGAGAGACATGAAGCAGGCATTGAAGGCGGCGCTGAAAGAGCTGCTGCAATCGCTGGGCTTTGATTTTTCTCAGGAGATGCGGGCTACTTCCCTCAGGACCGAAAATTATATGAATAAACTGCTGAGTGAAAATTATGGTAAATGGGATTCACGGATAAAAGAAATCAGGCAGGCGGTGGAAACGGCTGCATTCAGTCCATCTTCCTTTGATGTATTGGAATTTAAGCCTGCATTTGAAGGGTTAGAAGGCAACTTTAAGAAAGAACTGACTTACTTTAAGAATCCGAAGAGCTTTTTTGAAAAAAATGAAAAAACAAAAATGAACGATGCCATCCGTCAGTCACTTGACGATCCTGCCTCTCTGTACATAAAGGCACAAGGGAGCAGAATGTTTGATTATTACGGAAAGAAGTTCGAGCAAGAATTTGAAAGTGTAAGGCAGAAGCTTATAACAGAGCTGGAAGATATTTATAACGGGTACGAGGAAGCGTTAGACGACACCGGGAATGCTTCAGCCTATGAAGAATGCTTGGCTCGTCTCCTCCAAATTACGAATGCTGATTAAACTTAGGGGGAATACGAATGAAGTTTTTTATGGAGACCAAGGAGCTTTTTGACAAGCTGAATGATCCTGGAATAAGGATAGCCGACTGCCGATTTACTCTAGGTAATCCGGATCAAGGTGAGTCTGCATACAAACTTGGCCATATCCCGGGAAGTGTCTACTTTCACCTGGAAAGGGATTTGTCAGGGGAAGTAAAAGAACATGGAGGCCGTCATCCGCTGCCAGATATGAAGCTATTTGCAGAAAAACTGAAGAAAGCCGGGATAGGCAATGAGGAGACACTGGTTGTCTACGATGATGGTGATTATGCATTTGCTTCACGGTTTTATTGGATGATGAAATACGCTGGCCATGAGAACGTGTACCTGCTGAGCGGCGGATATCAGGCATGGGTGCAGGCTGGGTATCCGATTACTTCAGTCATACCAAAGAATGAGGACAAAGAGTATGCGCTCGATCTTAAGGAAGACCTGCTGACAGATTACATCACAATTAAACAATTCACTGAAAACAAAGCAGAGTTTGTATTAATTGATTCCAGAGAAGAAAAAAGATATCTGGGAATAGAAGAGAAAATTGATAAAGCTGCCGGTCATATTCCTGGAGCGATTAATAAAGTGTGGATGGATGGAATTGCCAACGGGCGATTTAAATCCGCTGAAGAGCAGCTAGCGAGATTTAGTGATATAGATAAAGATCAAAAGGTTGTTGTATACTGCGGATCTGGAGTAACGGCGGCACCTAATTATCTGGCTTTGAAAATGGCAGGCTACGAGAATGTAAGTGTGTATATTGGAAGCTTTAGCGACTACATCTCTTATGAAGGAAATTCAATAGAAACGGTCAGGAAATAGGGATGAATAGCAGGCTCTCAGGTAAGATATATTCTTCGGTTGGTTATCTCCTAAGCCTCGGGTAGCAATGAGAAATGTTTATGCGCACGCAAGGCGGACAGTTCCGATATGTGAAAATTATCTCCTTTTTGAAGCTGTTTTATGTTAAAATAAGTATGGCTTGTCTATATTTAAACATAACCAAACTGCCAGGATTCCATCGTACACGATGGAATCCTGACAGTTTTTACAATTCATAAAGAGGTGAAAGGGATGGAACTCCGTTCTATTGAAATAGAATCGCAAGAAAAGCTGCCTTCCCTAATGCTGGTGGATGGAATGGCCTTGTTGTTCCGTGCTTTTTATGCAACGGCCATGAGCGGACAATTCATGATCAATTCTAAGGGAATGCCTACAAACGCAATTCAGGGCTTTTTAAAGCATCTTTTGACAGCTGTTAACCATTTTGAGCCTTCCCATGTTGCAGTGTGCTGGGATATGGGCAGCAAAACGTTTCGTTCTGAAATTTTCACTGAGTATAAAGCAAACCGTCCGGAAGCCCCTGTAGAGCTGCTTCCGCAGTTTGATGCAGTCAAAGAGGCTGTACAGGCTTTTGATATTCCTAACATAGGGCTGCACGGATATGAAGCAGATGACTGCATCGGGACCATTGCAAAGGAAGCAAAGGCTTCAAGCAGAGTATTTATTCTTACGGGGGATCAAGATCTTCTGCAGCTGATTGAAGAAAATATTTCAGTAGTCTTGCTAAAAAAAGGCTTTGGCAACTATGAAGTACACGATACTCAGTCATTCCTTGATTGGAAAGGTATATCCCCAAGGCAGATGATCGATTTAAAAGCCTTGATGGGCGATCCTTCAGACAACTATCCAGGCGTAAAAGGGATCGGTGAGAAAACGGCGCTGAAACTTCTTCAAGCTTACGATAACATAGAGGGCATCTTAGAAAACCTGCTTTCCCTTACAAGAGCCCAGCGCGAAAAAATTGAAGCAGCTGTCGAGATGCTTCATCTATCCAGACAGCTTGCAGAAATAAAATGTGATGTTCCTGTTGCATGCACGCTTGACCAGGCTAAATGGGAATATAACAAATCAGCAGTATCCGAGATGTTAAATGAATATGAAATTAGAGGTTTGCAAAGATATTTAGCATAAACACACCAAAGCAGGGTTGATGCTTATCAGCCCTGCGTGCTGTGTTATATTCTAGTGTTGTCTTTTTTGGCAGCGTTCTCAAGCTTTGTCTTAGGATCATGGGCTCTTTCGTCCTCTGCATAGCCCTGAGGAGTAACGCCAAGACTGGCTTTTCCACGGTTTTTATTATTTTTTTTGGTCATCTAAATCCACCTCCTGAACTTATTTATTCCTTAATTTGCACTGATTTATGATTAGATAGTGGAGCTGGTATATTATTCTCGAAGGGATTCACTGCAGGATGAAAACAGTAGAAGAGTACTTATATGATCTAGAGGCAAAGGGATTCAGCTTTGCCGAAGACGCAATTGGTTTTATTTACTTTGGCAAACAATATACAAATGCAAGTGATACGATTGTAAACATAGCCATTGAAATTACACTTAAAGCACAAAAAGATTTTGATGGGAGCTTTTATATCTCCCTGCTCGAATCACTGGTCCAAAATAACATCACATCTAAGAAAAGGGCCACGCACTTCGCTCTGGAACGTAACTTAATTTAATACATAAACAAAAACCGGGAATTTGGAATTCCCGGCCAGGCTGTCGAGAAAGGTCTCGGCGGCCTTTTCTGTCTTGATATACACGTATTCGGTCCAGCCCAGCGAGTTTATCTGGTTTCTTACAAGAAGGCAGCCCGAGATTCGTCGAAGCGCCGCCATATGCAGAAAAACTCCCGCTCGGCGGTATGCATATTCTACAAAAGAAAAGCATAAAGCACCAAACATAAGCATAGGAAGAAGATAGATAATCATAAACATGGAAAACATAAGCATAAAACCAAGAAACTTAAGCATAAGCCTTCAATAAATAAGCATATCTCCATTGAAGGTAAGCATAAACCCATTGGGTGGTTGTGCTTCCTTAACATTTCGTAATAATCTCTTCCAAAAAGCCTTTTTTTCGGAGCTGGGGAGTCCAGCTGCAAAAAAGTTAGAAAGATTTAGAGTTAATCTGTGAAAAATAACCGTATTTTGTTAAAAAATTTCCCGGAATTTCCTTTGTACTTGTGCAGGATCATAAGTTCACACGGGCAGTGGAAAACCCATTAAACATAATGAAAAATACTAAGTTTTACAAGAATATGATCTAAGGCAGGTAAAAGCCTATCATGGCCGCATAAGAAATCCCCATATAATATGAAGCTTGTTTCCTGCCCTTGGCAAAAATTATGTACATGAAGCCGCTCAAATGGATAAGGAACGGCCTATATATTTTTCCCATTCCGTTTTTGCTCATTACCCGCCAGCACAGCTGTCTCGACGTTCTTCTTTTTTATCGGCAGCTCTGATAAGATGATCCCTAAAAAAATCAGAATACAGCCTGTAACTGCATAGGGGGAAAGTATCTCATGTATCCATAAATAAGAAGTAATAGCTGCAAAAACCGGTTCAGTTGCAAGTATTAGTGCAACTCTTGCCGAAGAAGTGAACTTTTGGGAATAGGTCTGTACAAGAAAGGCTGCCGCTGTTGCAAAGATACTCGTTATCAACAGTGCAAGCCAAACCTCTGGACGAAAGAGAACGGCAGAACTAAAATTGTGTGCCGGTTTTTCAACGATCAAAGCGCATACGAGTGACAGCAGAGCTACAACCGAGAGCTGGACAATGGTTAGTGGCAATGCCGGGTGATTTTTTGCAAAGGCACCAGTCGTCACAACATGCATAGCGAAGCTGAATGAAGCGATCAATATCAGCATATCGCTGTTCGTGAAGCTGGATTCCCCTAGCATGGTCATCATATATAATCCGGCAGTAGCCGCTATAACTCCAATGACCGTGTTAATTGAAGGCATGTGCTTCATGAGGATCAGGGATAGGATTGGGACGATGACAATACTAAGGCCGGTAATAAATCCTGCTTTTGCAGGGGACGTGTACAGCAGGCCGATAGTTTGGAGAGCGTAGCCCAAGAAAAGCCAGAAACCAATTTTTATCCCGGCTAAAAGCAGGTCTTTGGTATATAAACTTTTTATATGCTGGTTTTTGAACAGCTGCCAAAGGATAAGGAATATGGCTGCGGTTAGAAACCTTAATGCGTTAAAACTGAAGGGCTCAAGGTGGCTGATTGCATTTTGAACCATTACGAAAGAAACTCCCCAGATCAGCGCAACCAGCAAAAGGGAAATATCGGCGTATAGCGACTTTTTCATGGTGGGATTCCTCTAATTCTCTAGGATGGCTTTACGTGATAATGAATCGGCTTTATTTTCACTTCGCGGGACCCATTTTATAAAAAATAAATCGAGCTGTTTAGACAGAGCTAATGCTTTTTCAAGCAGCCCTGCATATTTTTTGTTCTTAACAAACTCCTTTTCCATCGACCGAAAGATAAGATCAGAGTCGGTTCTGAAAGAAACAAGGCTGTAATTTCGCTGGATGCAGATTTCCAGCCCTTTAATCAATGCCCAGTATTCAGCTTCGTGATTTTCCATTATTCCAAGGGGGAAGGAGTACGTTTCTGTCTGCCCCTCATTCTTTATAAAAATACCTGCTCCACTTGGGCCAGGATTTCCTGCACTTGCTCCATCAATATAAATTTCAACCAATGCGAGTCATCTCCTATGTCAAATCTGATTAGAGTGTAACATAATAGGTGTATGAATGACATTTCTTGATTATAGAAATGATTTCTTTTTAAAAGGGTTAAATTAATAGAAATGGTGATATATAAAATAGATGCGAAACAGCTCTGTTAATCGTCCCTCACTTAAGGAGGCCTACTATGAAAGTTATTATTCATTGGAATTATAAGCACCCGAAAAAAGGAAGCGCCATTTTTCATTCAGATTATTTGGGAGCAGATGAAGCACTGCTCATCTCTGAGGATCTTGAGAAGAGTGGAAGGGCTTTTGAACTTGAATTTGAGGATGAAGCTGGAACGGTATGGACAAAAAAGGAACTGAAAAAACTGATGGAAGAGATAGAAGATGAACCGCAGGACATCACGGTTTATTTTGATGGAGGTTTTTTAAAGGAAGAAGGTTTAGCTGGTGCTGGTGTAGTCATATACTTTACACAGAGCAGAAAAAAGTGGAGAATAAGGGCCAACAAGATACTTGAAGTCCTTGACTCTAATAATGAAGCCGAGTATGCAGCTCTTTATTATTCACTGCAGGAGCTCCAGAATTTGGGAGTCCATAATATGCCATGTACATTTATAGGGGATTCGCAGGTTGTACTCAACCAGCTTTCAGGAGAATGGCCATGCTTTGAAGAGAGTTTGAACAGGTGGCTGGACCGGATTGAGCAAAAGATAAACGAACTAGGAATTCATCCAACATATACTGTAATAGGAAGAAAGGAAAACCAGGAAGCTGATAAGCTGGCCACCCAGGCACTTGGCCGCACGTTCATTTCAAGTAAAATCGAGGTTATTTAATAAGGAGATATATTATGGACCGGAAACAAATTTTTTCTGAGGTAGATGAGATACTGGAATCTTACTGTGCCGGATGTTTTTTAAAATCCCATCACCGAAAAGAGAAGGGCAAAGCCTTTGCCCATAAATTCTGTATTTCTCAATGCACGGTGGGGGAAAAGCTGAAAGAGGCTGGCCGTAAGCTTTCTACAACTTAATAATTAACAACCCGTCTGGGGCATGGGGGAAGAAAAAATGGCTTCTGCATATAAATGCGGAAGCCGTTTTTCTTTTCCTTAGTCTTTTTCACCGTCTACGTATTTTCCGTACGATGGTACTGCTAACTGGTCGAACTTGTCTGCAAGTTCCTTTAACCCCGTTTTCAGTTCTTCGCCGAACACAGGCATGCCATGTCCTGTGACAGCCGTTTCGGGATTTAGTTCCGCTAGGATTTTGACCGATTGTTTTGCTGCTTCCCAATCCGTCGTCAAATATCTCGGCGGCCCTGTAATTTCTTTCTTCTGCGTTAATACCTTATAAAGCTCGTCCTGTCGTACGGTAACGAAGGCATCTCCCGCTATCAGAGTACGGTCTGACTCTCTGAAAAGGGAAATATGTCCGGGGGCATGCCCAGGCGTATGAATCCATCTCCATTCTGGGAGTTCAGGAACGCTCCCATCCTCCGGTAGCACCTGAACCTTCCCGGTTAAATCTATAGCCTGATTGGGGAACATCCCAGACATTTTAGCAACCATGCCGCCTTCGACAGTAGTATCTGGTTTAGGATAATCCTGGGCGCCGGTTAAAAAGGGCAGCTCAAGACTATGCGCATAAACGGGCACATCCCACTCGTCTAGCAGCTCCCCAAGCCCTCCTACATGGTCGAAATGGCCATGTGTAAGAATGATTGCCCTTGGCATGGTCTCTTCTCCAAATAACTCGCGCGCTGTCTTTTTAATTTCATCGCCGGACCTTGGCATGCCCGCATCAACCAGGACCCAATCTGGGGCGGAAGCTTCTGCTTTAATGAAAAATAGGTTAACAACCTGGTTTGTATAAGAAAACACGTCAGGCAGTACGGACTCAATCGTCCCGCTGGATATGGATGTTACTGGGATAAATCTTTTCAACGGTTCATCGGTCATAAAAGCTCCTCCTTATATAGAAACCATATATACAATTTCCCTATTTTTTAAGGAGTTATGCAGAGAATCACCCCAAGCGAGAAATTTTTATGATTTTTTACATAAATCGCAAAAATTGAGGTTTATCTACAAAAATCGCGGGTATTTAACATGTAGGCACACGCGTGCGTAAAAAAAGAAATTCAAATTTATCGTTGGGGGTTTTTGGGAAGATGAAGAAGAAAAAGACGTTATCCTTGCTTTTATCTTTAATTATGTTATTCAGCTTAATTCTAGCTGGCTGTTCGGGTCAGAATTCTTCTGGGTCAGCAGAGGACAGCGGCGGTAAAGTAACCTTAAAGTTCTGGTCTTTCTGGGGATCTGAAACGAGAAGGCCCGTAATTGAAAAGATGATTGACGATTATAATAAATCCCAGGATAAAGTGGTAGTTAAGCACACCTTTGTTCCTTGGGGTGATATTTGGACGAAAAACCTTGCGGCTGTTGCAGCAGGCAATCCTGCTGACGTAGTGGTTACTGATATAAATGATGTTTCACACAGGGCAAAGAATAACCAGAGTACAGATTTATCCCAATATTTTGATGACAATATGAAAGACAGGTTTTATCCTCACTTATGGGAAACCGTTCTATATGACGGCAAGCCTTATGCAGCCCCATTTAATACTGATACCCGTCTTCTTTACTATAATAAAAAAGCGTTTAAAGAGGCAGGCCTTGACCCAAATAAGCCGCCAACAACTTGGAAAGAACTTGAAGAGTATGCTAAGAAGCTGGATGTTAAAAAAGGCAGCACCTACGAAAGAATCGGTTTCTATCCTCTTTGGGGCGGTTATGGAGCTCCAAGCTGGATGAGAAATGCGGATGAAGGCAAAAACTTCTTAGAAGGCAATAAGATCGCCATAGATACTCCGGCCAAGGCGGATGCCCTTAGCTGGCTTGCTGACTGGAAAAAACGATATGGCAAAAAAACGATCGAAAAATGGGATGCGGAATTTGCAAACGGACAGACCAACCCATTTGTAGCTGAAAAAGTAGCCATGTATACGGATACAGGTACTTTCTATACTCAAATCCGTGATTCTGGCAAGGATTTAGATTTCGGTGTTGCTCCGATTCCTGCTTATAAAGAAGGAGGAAGAAACTGGAGTGACGGCGGCGGTTTCGTGCTTGAAGTTCCAAAGGGTTCCAAGCATCCAAAAGAAGCAGCCGACTTTATTAAATACATGACAGATGTAAAAGCTCAAAAGTACTGGGCAGAAAAGAACTATGACAATGTAGCCAATAAAGAGGCAGCAGAAAGTGCAGCTAAAGGAATGGACGGGCAGGAGAAAATGGTGTATCAGGCTTCTATTGATAACCTGAAAGACACACAATTAGCGCCTATTCCAATTCAGTATCCTGATTTTATGAGCAGGATTAATCCGCAGATTGATGCTGTTATGCTTGGTAAAGCAAAAGCCAAGGATGCATTGAAAAAAGCTGAGGCAGACGTTAAGAAGATAAAGAGAAAATAATAAGAAGGAGGGGAAGCTTTGAAGGCTTCTCTTCTTTTTAAAAAATTAGGGGGGAAACCAAATGCATCAGCAAAGACCTAGGGAAAACGTGCTGCACGGAATTGACAGTGGAACGGAAACCATTTCCGGAAAGCCGGTGCCGGTAGCTTTAAAAAAGTCCAAGACTGCTGGAAAACAGCGGACAGAGAATGTAAATCATGTCCAAAAAACGGTAACTAAATCAAGCTGGTTAAAGTCAAAGTCCCTCAGAGAAAACCTCGCAGGATATGGATTTATATCCCCGTGGCTCATAGGATTCTTCCTGCTGACTGCAGGGCCGCTTCTATTCTCCCTCATTGTTAGCTTCTCGGATTATAACATTACTTCCGAAATGACTTTTACGGGACTTGATAATTACAAAAAGATGTTTACAGCGGACGATTTATTTTGGACTTCGCTTTGGAATACTTTGTATTTTGTATTATTTTCTGTACCGCTGACAACTGCAGGAGCTATTTTCATTGCAGTTCTCCTTAATTCAAAGATCAAAGGGATGAAAATCTTCCGTACGATCTATTATCTGCCAGCTGTATTATCCGGGGTAGCTGTTTATTTTCTCTGGATGCAGCTCTTAAGCCCTGGGACTGGACTTATTAATCTAGTTCTAAGCTGGGTAGGTGTCGAAGGTCCGGCATGGCTTTTTGACCCGAATTGGACAAAACCCGCATTGATTTTCATGAAGCTTTGGAGTGTGGGCGGAGGTATGCTTTTATATCTTGCCAGCTTACAGGGAGTCTCTAACACTTTATACGAAGCAGCTGATTTGGATGGAGCGAACATTTTTCAAAAGTTCTTCCATATTACTCTGCCAATGATTACACCTATTATTTTCTTTGATATCATCACCAGTACAATTGGTGCATTTCAGATCTTCCAGGAAGCCTATGTTATGACTAAAGACGGTGACGGAGGACCTGCCCATTCACTTCTTTTCTATAATCTTCATATGTGGAATAATGCGTTTGAAGTGTTTGATATGGGTTATGCATCTGCCATGGCCTGGATGTTATTCATCATCATCATGATTCTTACTGCATTCAACTTGAAGTTCAGTAAACGCTGGGTGCATTATGAGGGAGGGGACAACAAGTGAAGACAGCAGCACAGCAGCCTAAATTCTATCAAACCATGAAATTTAGACGGAACCTTAAACATAGCATCATTCTATTTTTCCTAATAGCAGGGAGTATAGCTTTACTCACTCCTTTATGGTGGATGATTTCAATGTCCCTGAAATCACCGGAGGAAATAGCGCAATTCCCGCCAACATTTATTCCGGAGAAATTCCATTTCTCTAATTATATAGAAGCATGGTCCACTGGCCCATTCACTCGCTGGGCATTAAATTCTGTTTTCCTCGCTGTTGTGGGGACAATCGGAAGCGTATTTGTCAACTCCCTGGTAGCTTACGGCTTTGCCAAGTTAAAATTTAAAGGGCGGAATTTCTGGTTTGTTGTAGTATTAGCTACTATGCTTCTACCAGGGTTTGTAACTATGGTACCGCAATATATGCTATTCTCTAAACTTGGCTGGATTAACACGTATCTGCCGCTGTTAGTACCATCGTTCCTTGGAAGTGCGTTTTTCATATTCCTTTTAAGACAGTTTATGATGACTATTCCAAATGAATTTATTGAAGCAGCAGTTATGGATGGTGCGGGTCACTTGAAAATTTGGTGGCATATCATGCTTCCACTTACAAAGCCAGCCCTTATTACGGTAGCCATCTTTGCATTTAATGGATCATGGAACGACCTCTTAGGGCCGCTGCTTTATTTGAATGAGGAACACCTATACACCATTCAGCTAGGGCTGCAGACATTTAAAGGTTCCGTACAAACACAATGGAACTACCTCATGGCCATGTCGGTTATGATCTTACTGCCGACCGTGCTTATTTTCTTCTTATTCCAGAAGTTCTTTATCGAAGGCTCTAATATATCATCAGGTACAAAAGGATAAGGAAACCGAAAAAAACGGAGTTCAACGACTCCGTTTTTTTTATTTGATGTTAAAATAGATAAAGATTAAGTAAGAGAAACAGGAAGTGCTTGAATGAAAAAAGTAATTATAGCGGAAAAACCATCGGTCGCAAAAAACATTGCCGATGCTTTAAGAATCAAAACACGGAATGACGGGTACTATGAAGGCTCTGATTACATTATTACCTGGGCATTTGGACATTTGCTCCAGCTTTATGATGCGAAGGATTATGACAGTAAAATGACTCGCTGGAAAATGGAAAACTTTCCTTTCATTCCCGGCCGTTTTCAATATAAAGTAAAATCGAGTCCGAAGAATAGGGACTATAAGGATCCTGGCGCGGTAAAACAAATCAAGATTATCAGCAGTCTGGTTAAGAGGAATGATGTAGATGCCGTGATATCTGCCTGTGACTTTGACCGGGAAGGACAAATTATTGGCGACACGATAATTGATTCTATTTCTGCAAAAAAGAAGGTATATCGGCTTCTGCTGAATGAATGGACACAGGAAGAAGTAATAAAAGGGTTAAACAGCGTTATTTTAAATACAGAGATGAAACCCCTGAGGGATGCCGGGATCAGCAGACAGTGGGCCGACTGGATTATCGGGATTAATTTAACATCTGTAGCAACTCTTAAGTACCAATCAGGAAGAGGACAAGCCCTGAATGTGGGAAGAGTATTAATGCCTACCTTAAAAATTATTTATGATAGAGACAAGGAAATTGAGAGTTTTGTTCCAGAAATATATTTTAAGCTGGGTGCAGTGTTTGGAACACAAAAAGGTCAAGTGTATGAAGGCTCTTATTATGAAAAGGGCGAAGACAAATTCAAAAGTGATGAACAGCTCAAGGCTATTGTAAAATTACTTAAATCGCAAACTGGATTTGTGGCTGATAAGAAAGTTGAGAAGAAGAAAGAATACCCTCCCTATCTCTTTAATCTTACCGGGCTTCAGGGTTATATAACGAGTAAATATAAAGGCTGGACATCTGATAAGGTCCTTCGTACAGCGCAGTCTCTCTATGAAAAAAAGTTTATCACCTATCCAAGGACTTCGAGCACTGCCCTGGAAGAAAGTCTGAAAGGGAGAACCGCCAAAGTTTTAGATGCCATGAAAAAAGGACTTCCATTTGAGGGAGAAATTAAATTTACAGCCTCTAAAAGAATCTTTGATAATTCGAAAGTTGAAAGCCACAGTGCTATAATTCCGACCTATATGGTGCCAAAGAAATTGACAGGCGATGAACAGCTTGTCTACACAGCCATCAAGAATCGTTTTCTTATGCAGTTTATGCCTGTTGCTGAATATGAAGAAACCAAAATAACAACGAAAATCCACTCAGATGAAATAAAAGGTGAATTTCTTTCTAAAGGAAAAGTACAGCTTGTTGAAGGGTGGAAAAAACTCGAAAATTCAGAGACAAAAGAAGTGATCCTGCCGCAGGTTGGTATCGGTGAAGATGTGGCTATACAGGATGCAAAGATATCTCAGCATAAAACAACACCGCCTAAACAGCATACTGAAAGAACACTTCTGCGTGTGATGGAAACATGCGGACGGAAGCTGGATGGCAAGGATGAAGAACGGGTAAATGCGGTTTTAAGCGGATACAGCATCGGTACACCAGCAACAAGGGCGGATACCATTAAAAAACTGAAGGATATTGGCTATATCGAATATCAAAATAAAAATTTAGTCTGTACAGAGCTCGGCAGAAATGTAGTTGAAACCCTGCCGGTGAGCGAATTGTTTGATCTGGACTTCACCGGCAAGATCGAAAAGAAACTGTATGATATTGAAAAGCGGAGATACTCGAGTGAAGAATTCTTAGAGTTTATTAGGAACTTTATCTTCGCTGCCGTCCATAAATTAAAGTCCGAGGAGACAGTAGTACTCAAAAAAGTGGAGGCTGTAAAAAAAGAGACGGAAGTATTAGGAAAATGCCCTGTCTGCGGCCATCCTATCATTGAAGGGCAAAAAGGATTTGGGTGCTCCAACTGGAAGAGCGGATGCAAATTCGTTATCTGGAAAAATGATAAGTATCTCGCTGCCATGAAGAAAAAGCCGACAAAAACCATGGTGAAGGCACTTTTGAAAAATGGCCAGGCCACTGTAAAAGGGCTTACCAGCAAGAAAGGGAAGAAATTCAACGCCATATTAAAATATGAGAAAAATCCCGACAACTCATACTTTACATGGAAGATGGAGTTTGCGGATTAATCGAAGCATAGACTTCCAGATATCATATTATGATTCAAACAAAGCAATGCAATGCCTTCTTAATGAATGAACTTTGTATCTTACAGGACGGCAGACTCCAGTTAAAGAAGACTCGCTGATTGATGAGGGAATGCGAAAACAAAGCGTATACAAATAACAAAAGGAGATGCCAGCTGGCATCTCCTTTTGTTATTTGTTATAACCATAAAAAGACCTGTGCTATCGGGGTTTGATCGTAGTAATTGAATGAGAGGCATCTGCTTCTGGCCATATTCCAGGTGTAAAAGTGGATATTGGTGGATTTAACGCTGCAGGCGACCCCGCATAGTTTGCGTCTCGCTGGAGAATGCGCCTTGGCGTAAACAACTATCAGCACCATTATGGAGCAATCATCCTTGGGGAACAGCGGACAAACGTCCTATTTTAAGGGTTCGCGCAATAGTTTTAATAGGTGGTGGAATTATTTTGTTATACGATACAAAAATTATATAGGATGGAATAATTTTGTTATCCGTTGCAATTCATTTTTTTTGAGAACCCTGCTTGCCAGCCCAATAGCTAGGATCCCTTTCTTTGGAGGTAGCGAAACAGCTGATGGCTGAAGGAGGTAACACGCTACGAAAATTAAAACCCTAGCTTCTTTTCCTTGTACCTCCCTGAGAGGTATAGTAAAATTTTAATGATATGTGTGTTTGATTTGGGAGGATTATGAATGCCTACACCGAGCATGGAAGATTACATAGAAATCATATATAAGTTAATAGAAGAAAAAGGATATGCACGGGTATCAGATATCGCCGAAATGCTGGCTGTCCATCCTTCCTCTGTTACAAAAATGGTGCAGAAGCTGGATCATGAAGGATATTTAATATATGAGAAATATAGAGGCCTTATATTAACCTCAAAAGGTAAGAAAATTGGGAAGACATTAGTGTACAGGCACGATCTACTTGAACAGCTATTGCGGATGATAGGGGTTAAAGAAGAAAATATTTATATAGATGTTGAAGGAATTGAGCACCATTTAAGCTGGGACTCAATCGATAGAATTGGAGATCTAGTACAGCTGTTTGAGGAAAATCCTAAAATTCTTACTGAACTAAAAGGAATTCAAAACAAAAATGAAGAACTAAACAATTAAGCTGCGACTGGCAGCTTTTTTGTTTATCTAAACAGGAAGAACAGGGAGGCTGAACCATGGATTCCGCTGAGTGGAATAAACAATTAGAAACAAGCTGGGACGCATTCTCTGACAGCTGGAGCAAGGATGCAGAAAAGATGTGGGAAGAGGGAAGCAGAAAGAAAATTATCCCCTTTATCAAGCAGTACCTTCAGGAGCGGGGGAAACTATGCGATCTTGGCTGTGGAGAAGGATATGGCTCATGGAAACTGTGCCTAGAGGGCTTTCAAGTTACTGGAGTCGATATTTCGCAGGAAATGATTTTTAAAGCAAACACAAAGACAAAGAATTTAAGCCACCTGAACTTTCTTCAGGCGGATATAAACAGTCTTCCGTTTAGAGACGAAGAGTTTGATGCCATTATGGCTATCAATTCCTTAGAGTGGAGTAAATCGCCGCTGGAAGCCCTTAATGAGTCCAGGAGGGTTTTAAAGCCCGGCGGTTACGCCATCATCGGTATTCTCGGCCCCACTGCCGCTCCGAGACAGACGCATAGCTATAGACGGCTGTATGGAGAACCGGTAATCATGAACAGTATGCTTCCTTGGGAATTTGACAGGCTTGCATCAGAAAACGGATGGAATAGACTTGCGGAAATAGGTGTTGAAAAAAAGGGGGCTGATTTAGAAAAGCTCGGCTTTTTATCGCGCGAACTCAAGCAAGCGCTTTCATTTATGTGGGTTTTTCTCCTTGAAAAAAACTCTGTATAATTTTTTATGAAAACACATGGTCCAGGGGAAACTATTTACGGGGCTGGATCATCTAGTGTGAAAAACTTCCAAGGCGAAATAAAGCATGAAAAAAGTCCCTCAAAAAAAGGAGGGACATGGTGTATGCGGGATTAATCCCATCGATAGGGAGTTTCCTGATAAACGTAATAATTGAGCCAGTTAGAAAATAATAGATTTGCGTGGCTCCTCCAGCTTTGAACCGGCTTATTGTCAGGATTGTCCTGGGGAAAATAGTTTTTTGGAATCTCAATTGGCATTCCTTTATTTCGATCCCGGCTGTATTCTATGGCCAGTGTATCTGCATCATATTCAGGATGTCCAGTTATAAATATCTGTCTGCCATCCCTAGATGCCGAAAGGAAAATTCCTGCTTCCTCAGAGTGAGATAATACCAGTAGTTCCGGGTGGTTTTTCATTTTTTCTGCTTCAATATCCGTATGTCTGGAATGAGGGGCAAAAAATACATCATCAAAACCCCTAACCAATTTTTCGGTTTTATGCAGCAGGTTGTGAGAAAATACACCAAAGCATTTTTTAGGCAATTCAAGCTTGCCGATTCCATAGTGAAAGAACAAGCCGGCTTGGGCTCCCCAGCATATATGGAGACAGGATGTAACATTTTTATGGGACCACGCCATGATCTCTTTTAATTCTTCCCAATAATCTACATCCTCGAAGGGAAGATGTTCGACAGGGGCACCGGTAATAATTAAACCATCGAATTTCTTGTCCTGTATTTCACGGAACGTTGTATAAAATTGATCTAAATGATATTTGCTTGTATTCTTCGCTTCATGGGTTGCCATTGTGAGGAAGGATACATTGACCTGCAGGGGCGTATTTCCCAGTAAGCGCAGGAGCTGAGCTTCCGTTTTTTCTTTTTCGGGCATTAAATTTAAGATCAGTATATTTAGAGGACGTATATCCTGCTGATTCGCCCTTTCCAAATCCATAACAAATATATTTTCGCTTTCTAGTATCTCAGCAGCCGGCAACTGCCGGGGAATTTTAATAGGCATTTACTTCCTCCTTAAAAAAATGAATATTTACATTATAAAAATAATTTTGTATTTACTGCAATATATTTTCAAATTGAGAAGAAAAAACTTAGAATGAATAAAGGTGTTACAATCTTAAAAAGATTTTCAACTAGGAGGACTTCTTGTGGATACTGAAACAAAAAAGGTGAAAAGCGACATAGAAATCGCTAATGATGCATACATAAAACCAATTACGGAGATTGCAGCCGAGCTAGACATTTCAGATAATGAAATAGAATTATATGGTAAATATAAAGCGAAATTGTCGCTGGATATTCTAAACAGATTAGATCAGTCAGAGGACGGAAAATTAATCTTGGTCACAGCCATTAACCCTACAAAAGCAGGTGAAGGCAAAACAACTGTTACAGTGGGCCTTGCAGATGCCTTTACTGCTTTAGGAGAAAAAGCAATGATAGCAATGAGGGAGCCTTCATTAGGTCCTGTAATGGGTATCAAAGGAGGGGCTGCCGGCGGCGGATATTCGCAGGTCCTGCCAATGACGGAAATCAATCTTCATTTTAATGGTGATATACATGCTATAACGGCTGCCAATAATACATTGGCAGCTCTGATCGATAATCACCTTCATCAAGGCAACCATCTGTGTATCGATCCTAGAAAAATTGTCTGGAAAAGAGTAGTGGATATTAATGACCGTGCACTGCGTAATGTAGTGGTCGGCCTTGGAGGACCTATGCAGGGTATTCCAAGGGAAGATGGCTTTGATATAACAGTTGCTTCCGAAATTATGGCTGTTGTATGCCTGGCTCAAGATCTGGATGATATGAAAGAAAGACTCTCAAGAATGGTTGTGGCCTGGACGTATAATGATGAGCCGGTAACGGTTCAGGATTTAGGTGTTGAAGGTGCACTTGCCCTGCTGCTTAAAGATGCCATAAAACCAAATATCGTTCAGACAATCGCCCATACACCCGCTCTTATACATGGAGGGCCGTTTGCAAATATTGCTCATGGGTGCAACAGTGCAATAGCCACAAGGACTGCACTTAAGCTGGCAGACTATGTAGTAACAGAAGCAGGATTCGGAGCAGACCTTGGAGCTGAAAAGTTCTTGAATATTAAATCAAGAATGGCAGGCTTAAAGCCCGATGCGGTTGTTATTGTAGCAACTATACGTGCTCTAAAAATGCATGGGGGAGTCGACAAAAATGAGCTTGGAACAGAAGACATCGGCGCCTTAAAGAAAGGGATCGAAAACTTAAAGAAACATGGTGAGACCATCTCTTCATTTGGCCTTCCCTTTGTCATAGCGTTAAATCGCTTTGTCACGGATACTCATTTAGAGCTGGAAGTGTTTAAGGGACTTATGGAACAAGAAAACATTCCTTATGCGCTGACGGAAGTTTGGGAAAAAGGCGGTGCTGGCGGAACAGCCCTGGCTGAATCCATTAAGCAGATTATAGACGAAAAAGAAAATCATTATGCCCCACTGTATGAATTAACTCATAGTATCGAAGATAAAATCACTATTATTGCAAAGAAGGTCTACGGAGCAGAGGGAGTGGACTTTACACCGCAAGCCCGGAAAAAGTTAGAGAAGTTTAAAGAACAAGGCTGGGATTCACTTCCTGTTTGTATGGCCAAAACCCAATATTCCCTTAGTGATAACCCAAATGCTCTCGGCAGGCCATCTGGGTTCACCATTACAATAAGGGACTTGAAGCCGTCGATTGGAGCTGGATTTATAGTTGCGTTAACCGGAGACATTATGACGATGCCGGGACTCCCTAAACATCCGGCGGCATTGAACATGGATGTCACGGAAGATGGAAAGGCTATAGGTTTATTTTAAAGCCTCTTTTTTGAACATTCGCTATTGAAGCTAACCCTTAATGAATCAGGTGATTGCATGTTTGACCCAACTGCTTTTGATAACATGAAAGTGGTCCTTGAAGGACTAATCTATGACCGGGATTTCGATGGGACGATTTTGGTCACAGACCGCAGCGAAACCGTAAATTTAGCCGCTTTGTCCCGGTCATTCCAAATGGAAATGCAGGTTAGAGAAACAAATCCAAACCGGAACTTAGATATCAAATGCCGGATTTCGCTGACGGCTTCCTTAGAGAATCTAAGTGCCGAACTTCTTGCCCAAAATGAAGGAATGGCTGGGTGCCAGGTAGAAATCTCATACCACATCCTATTAAATAAAGAAGCCGATCCATACATTGTCAGTTTATTTCATACCCTATTAAATATCTGGGGAGAAAACCGGGAAATTGAAATCAGGGAGCAGCGTATTTACAAGACACCTGAACAATTCAAAAAGGAGATAGAAGCGCGCGTATTGTTTGGACGGCTGGTAAGCGAGGATCAGATTTCGGATTTCAAGGGCTTGGTTGATCATACGGTATTTTCCATTGACCAGCTCCAAAATTTTTATAAAAACAACTAAATTTAGGTAGTGGGAGTGATACGTTTGGAAAACATCTACAGCTATGAAGCAAAAAGTATTACCGGAGAAACCATCTCAATGGAAAAATTTCAAAACCAGGCTCTGCTTATAGTGAATACGGCCAGTAAATGCGGCTTCACTCCTCAGTTCTCGGAATTGGAACATCTTTACAAAACATATAAAGACCAGGGATTTTCTGTCCTGGGCTTCCCATGCAATCAATTCATGAGCCAAGAACCCGGTGACGAACTGGAAATCCAATCTTTTTGCAAGCTGACGTATGGCGTAAGTTTTCCTATGTTTGCAAAAGTTGATGTAAAAGGAGAAAATGCGCTTCCTTTGTTTACATTCCTTACTGAGCAGGCACCGGGAGTCCTTGGGTCAAAAGCAGTTAAATGGAATTTTACTAAATTTCTTGTGAGTAAAGACGGACAAGTGGTTAAAAGATATGCACCTCAAACAAAACCTGCAGAAATAGAAGAGGATATTAAGAAACTGCTTTAGAAATTGTGTTAGCAGAGAGATATGGCCGGGGGGATTTCTATGAAAATAGCTTGGGTTACCGATAGTACAGTAAGCCTTGATGAAGAGCTCTTAAGCTGCAAGGATCTTTATACTGTTCCGCTTCATGTCCTTGTATCTGGAAAAGAGTATCTTGATGGAATTGATCTATCACCTTCAGAGCTATTTGCCTTGATGAAAACAAAAGGGGTAGCAGCGACGACATCCCAACCTTCGATTGGAACTTTCATAGAATTGTATAATGATTTAAAAGATAAATATGACTATATTATCAGCTTCCATGTTTCCAGTGCATTGAGCGGGACGTATTCCGCAAGTCTTCAGGCAAGTCAAATGGTGGATGCCAGAATACATGTGATTGATTCGTTGATCCTCACATATCCAATGGCAGCGCTTATTAAGAAAGCAATGGAAATGGCTGCTGAAGGTATCGAAATCAGTAATATCATACAGAGAATTGATACGATTAAAGAATCCAACCATACTTATGTTTTAATCGGGAGTCTAGAACAGCTGCACAGAAGCGGGCGGATGAGCGGTTCCCAATATTATTTAGGGAGCATGCTCAATATCAAGCTGATTATTTCCATTGAAAATGGAAAACTTCTGGTAAAGGAAAAAGTGCGGAGTGAAAAAAGGGCTAAACAAAAGATTCTTTCCTATCTACAGGCAGATCTTAAGAAGCATCCTATTAAAGAAGTCTATATATTATATGGTCTGCATCAGGAAGCATCCGATTCTTTTAGAGAAGAAGTAAGCCGCTTGTACCCAGAACTCACGATAAAGTCCTATCCTCTTGGAACCACGATCGGAGTCCATGCGGGTGAGAATACAATTGGGGTCAGCTGGTTTAATAATTTGTAACAAAGAAACTAGTGAAAGCTAGTTTTTTTGCGTTAGGGGGTGCGAAGACTTTGATTTAAGCTTGAGCGGGTTTCATGTTAAACTAGTAGAATAGAAAAAGGAGATCCAATGATGAACCAATTGATTCAAGAATGTGAAGCTTTTGTGAAAGAAGAATTGAGACATGACGCTTCCGGTCATGACTGGCATCATATCCAGAGAGTACGGAGTCTTTCCGTTCAGATTGCTAAAAATGAACAATCGGGAGATTTATACTTAATAGAGCTTGCTTCTCTTTTGCACGATATTCCAGATGAGAAGCTGAACGGGAGTGAAGAAGCTGGGTACGAAAAGTTAAAGGGCTGGTTCAGGGAGAAAAAGGTTCCGCAGGATTTGGCCGGCCAGCTCGAGGGGATAATCCGGGCTATTCCTTTTAAGGGAGGAAATAATACAGGGATTTTATCACAGGAGGCCAAAATTGTTCAGGATGCTGACAGGCTTGATGCAATCGGAGCTATTGGAATTGCTAGGACTTTTGCGTATGGCGGAAAGAAAGGCCAGCCTCTTTATGATCCGGAACTTTCCATTAGAGCTGATATGACCCTTGAAGAGTATCGCAGCGGTAAATCGTCCTCTCTTCATCATTTTTATGAGAAACTACTAAAACTAAAAGATCTTCTCCATACAGAAACCGCCAGGAATTTAGCTATAGAACGGCAGATTTTTATGGAAGCTTTTCTAAAGCAATTTTATAAAGAATGGAATGTATAACATGAAGGTGTATACTTATACAGGATTAACAAAACAACAGGGAGAAAAACTCCTTTTTTCAGATATAAACTTTTCCATTTCCCAGGGAGAAAAAATCGGGGTAATCGGTGTGAATGGGACAGGGAAATCTACACTGCTCCATATTATCGGGGGTACCGAAGAAGGGGACAGCGGAGCTAAGGAACATCCAAATGATTATAGAATTTCTCTATTGGAACAGGACCCTGTTTTTGATGAAAATACAGGCCTGCTGGATTATATGTACAGCAGTCCATCCGAAGTTTTTTCTTTGATCCGTGATTATGAAAAAGCACTGGAACGGCTTCAGACTTCACCAAATGATGGGGCTATCCAGGATAGGCTGATGTCGCTTCAGCAAAAAATGGATGCAATGGATGCTTGGGATGTGAGTGCCAATTCAAAGGCGATTCTATCTAAGCTGGGTTTAAATGACTTTAATAAAAAATTAGGAGAATTATCGGGCGGGCAAAAAAAGCGGGCTGCACTGGCACGTACTCTTATAGAAAATCCAGATCTGCTGATCTTGGATGAGCCTACCAACCATCTTGATTATCAAAGTATCCGCTGGCTTGAAGATTATCTGGCAAAATATCAAGGAGCGGTTCTTTTTGTAACACACGACCGCTACTTCCTTGATCGAGTGTCATCTAAAATCTGGGAGCTGTCAGGCGGGAGCTTGTTCGAATACCTAGGGAATTATTCCAGCTTCCTTGAAGGAAAAGCATTAAGGGAAGAAAACGAAAGTGCGCAGGCAGCGAAAAATCAAAATCTCTACAGAAAAGAGCTAGCCTGGATCAGAAGGGGTGCCAAGGCCAGGTCAACCAAACAAAAAGCTAGAATCCAGCGCTTTGAAGAATTGGAAGGTGCTGTAAATAAAAACACACAGCAGAGCTCGTTAACCATGGATCTCACTGGAACGAGGCTTGGGAAAAAAGTGATAGAGCTCACTGATGTTGATAAAGCATATGGAACACATACCATTTTGAAGGATTTTTCCTTCTTGTTTAAACCTGGTGACCGCATTGGGATTGTTGGTAAAAACGGAACTGGAAAATCCACTCTTCTGAATATGCTTAACGGCCAAATCCAACCCGATTCTGGGACTATAGAAACGGGACAGACAGTAAAAATTGGCTATTATAAACAGGAAAACGAAGATATGGACGAGAATATGAGGATGATCGCGTATCTCCGTGACACGGCTGAAGTGATCTCTTTAAAAGACGGTTCTACTATATCTGCAGCACAAATGCTCGAAAGATTTTTATTCCCAATGAATACACATGGCACACTTATTAGAAAACTATCTGGTGGAGAAAAGAGAAGGCTTTACCTTTTGAAAATATTGATGTCTTCTCCAAATCTTTTGCTCATGGATGAGCCTACAAATGATCTGGATACCCAGACATTGACTGTACTCGAGGATTTTATTGATAATTTCTCAGGAGTTGTCATCACCGTGTCCCATGACAGGTACTTCCTGGACAAATGTGCGGAGCAATTATTTGTTTTCCAAGGGGAAGGCAGAGTTGACAAATATTACGGTACCTACAGTGAATACCTTGAAGAAGAAGCTGGGCAAAAAGCGAAGCCCCAGCCCTCTGTTCCTGGACCTGTTCAAGAGACGAAGCCAAAGCCGAAGAAAAAGAAATTAACTTATGCGGAACAAAAAGAGTGGGACGGGATAGAAGAACGAATGAATGACCTTGAAAATCGCATTTCTGAAGTTCAAAAGGCCATGGCAGGAACTGGAAGTGACTTTGAAAAAGCTAACGAATTACTGAGAGAGGAACAAACTCTAAATCAGGAACTCGAAGATACGATAGAAAGATGGACCGAGCTATCTGAAAAGCTGGAAGGAAACGAATAAATAAATAAATAAAGGAGGTTTCAGCATTGAAAATTAAATCCATTGAACCAACTCCAAGTCCTAACACCATGAAAATCATCCTCGATGAAGAACTGCCATTCGGGAAGAGCAATAATTATAAAGAAAGTAATACTGGTGATGCACCTGAAATTATCCAGCAGATTCTGAAAGTCGAGGGAGTAAAAGGGGTCTATCATGTAGCTGACTTCCTGGCACTTGAACGGAATGCAAAATTTGACTGGAGAGACATTCTGCAAAATGTCCGGAACGTGTTTGGCGAAAGCGATAACCGGGCAGAGAATCAGGGGATCGCTGCGGGATTTGGCGAAGTGGCAGTTCAGGTACAAATGTTTAAAGAGATTCCCATGCAGGTTAAATTAAAGGATGCCTTCACGGAAAAGCGCTTTGGTCTCCCTGAACAATTTGGCAGGGCCTTGTCATCTGCCCAAACAGAAGAGGATAATGTAGTCCTGCTCCGAAAATGGAAGGATTTTGGCACAAGATATGGAGAGCTGGATGAGATCGGAAAAGAAGTAGTCGATGAGCTGGTTTCTTCTTATACAGAGGCTAGATTAAAAGAATTAGCCGAAATCGCTAAAAATCCGGAAAAGAAAGCGGACATCCAAAATAAACGAAGCAAAAAGAAACTCACAATCGAAGATCTTAACCATCCGGAATGGGAATATAGATACCGTGCACTCGAAGCGATGGATGATCCATCGGTTGAGGATATCCCACTGCTTGAAAAGGCTTTGCAGGATGAAAAGGTGTCCGTCCGCAGACTCGCTGTGGTCTACTTGGGCATGATTGAAGATAAGCAGGTACTTCCGGCCTTATATCAGGCTCTGAAAGACAAAACTGTAACAGTCAGAAGAACAGCCGGAGACTGTCTATCAGATCTAGGGTTCCCAGAAGCGATGAATGAAATGGCCGAAGCCCTGACAGATAAAAATAAACTAGTCAGATGGAGAGCTGCCATGTTCCTCTATGAAACCGGAGATCAGAGTGTCCTTCCAGCGTTAAAACGCGCGGAAAATGATCCTGAGTTTGAAGTCGACCTGCAGGTAAGGATGGCTATAGAACGTATTGAAAATGGAGAAGAAGCCAAAGGATCGGTCTGGAAGCAGATGACCGAGGCGCGGAATAAGTAGCTATTAGCTGTTCAGCAGGGAAACGAGGATAGATAGGGCAAATGCCTTATCTATCCTTTTTATTTGAATGTTTTTTCTAAACACGTCTGCTTGATATGAAAATAGAGGCAGGCGGAAAAACTACTGTTCATTTGCAGTATACTTCGCCTCTCGAGCATAAATTAAGCGATACTTTCATAACGTACTGTTCCCATTGCAAACCACCCCGGTGAATTGGCAGGAATTCGAGATTATGGGCACTCATAAAAAATACTCTTAAATAAGGATTTCTGCTCTTAAATTTAGAATTTCACTCTTAAATCTAGATTTTCGCTCTTAAACTAAAAATGTCGCTCTTAAATTTAGAATTTCGCTCTTAAGTAAAACAGCGTTTTTAATTTTAATTTTCGCTCATAGACTATAAGTGTCGCTCCTAAAATTTAGTTTCTCCCTCTTTTAAAAAAATCGCTCTTAAATTTTAACTTCCGCCCTTAAACTAAAAATTTTGCTCTTAATCTTTAATCTTCACTCTTAAAATCAAATCTTCACTCTTAAATCCGGAATCTCACTCTTACATTTAATACACATTTACTTACCAACCTTTTTATACTCACCGGCTACATTCGGAAGCCCTCAACAAATAGATCGTCTGGACAAAAATCTAATTTTCTGGTGATTTAGAGTGTCAGCCAAGTATTTTTTTCATCAGAGAACGGACAAAAAAATTAAATAATTAAATAAAAGTAATCAAAATTATATGAAAATTATTGAAATTTCCTCCGACTAATACTATAGTGATAAGAAAACATAGAAGGGGAGACAAACATGCCAAAAGATTTGAGAATTCGAAGCAAAGTTTTTAGTGAAAGTGAAACCAAGATGCCGAATAGGGCGATGCTGAGGGCTGTTGGTTTTTCCGATGAAGATTTTAAAAAGCCTATGATTGGAATTGCGAGCACATGGAGTGAGGTTACTCCTTGTAATATACATATTGATGAATTAGCAAGGCAGGCTAAGCAGGGTGCAAGGGATGCTGGCGGCGCACCGATGATCTTTAATACGATTACTGTTTCTGATGGGATTTCAATGGGGACAGATGGGATGAGGTATTCATTGCCAAGCCGGGATTTAATAGCGGATTCCATTGAGACTGTTGTTGGCGGGGAAAGTCTGGATGGTTTTGTGGCCATTGGGGGCTGTGATAAAAATATGCCAGGCTGCATGATGGCAATTGCCCGTATAAATCTTCCTGCTGTCTTTGTTTATGGAGGCACCATTAAGCCGGGTAAATTAAAAGGCGAAGACATTGATATTGTGTCAGCCTTTGAAGGAGTAGGGCAATATAACAGCGGCACCCTTAACAAGGATGGCCTGCATAAGATTGAGTGCCATGCATGTCCTGGTTCTGGTTCCTGCGGCGGAATGTATACGGCCAACACTATGGCAAGCGCCATTGAAGCGCTGGGAATGAGCCTTCCCGGCAGTTCATCCAATCCAGCTGAAACGCCTGAGAAGCAAAAAGACTGCTTTGAAGCGGGACAAGCTGTTTATAAGCTGCTGGAAAAGGACATTTATCCAAGAGATATTCTTACAAAAGAGGCCTTTGAGAATGCCATTACGGTTGTTATGGCTTTGGGCGGGTCGACTAATGCCATCCTTCATCTGATGGCCATCGCTCATTCGGCTGAGGTTGATTTATCTCTTGACGATTTTAACAGGCTGCAAAAAAAAGGTGCCGCATATTGCCGACTTAAAACCGAGCGGCAGATATGTCATGCAGGATCTGCATGAGGCAGGTGGAGTTTCAGCAGTCATGAAGGAATTATTAAAAGCGGGTCTGCTGCACGGTCACTGTATGACGGTGACTGGGAAAACCCTGGCGGAAAATCTTGAAGAGTCACCATCACTGAAGGAAGGGCAGAAAGTCATCCTTCCGATTGATGCTCCTCTTCGTGAAACGGGACATCTGGTTGTTCTGAAAGGAAACCTGGCACCAGCCGGAGCGGTAGCCAAGGTATCTGGATTGAAGGTAACTAATATGACTGGTCCTGCCAAGGTATTTGATGATGAGCCAAGTGCAACCGAAGCTATTTTAACCGGGCATATCCAGGCGGGTGATATATTGGTCATCCGTTATGAGGGGCCAAAAGGCGGTCCGGGGATGCCGGAAATGCTCTCCATTTCAGGCATGTTAGTCGGAAAAGGACTTGGAGAATCGGTTGCATTATTAACAGACGGGCGTTTCTCAGGTGGATCGCACGGATTTGTAATTGGCCATATCGCCCCTGAAGCCCAGGTTGGAGGTCCGATTGCCCTTATAAAAACCGGCGATATTATCACGATTGACAGCGAGACTCAAGAACTTTCGGTAAATATTTCGGAAGAGGAATTTGCTGTGAGACGATCTGAATGGACGGCGCCGCCGCTTGCGGCACGAGGAGCTCTTGCCAAATATGCAAGGCAGGTATCATGTTCGTCCATTGGAGCGGTTACCGACCATTTTGAGGAGCAAAGAGTGTCTGAACCTCAAGTGACTGTAAAGTCATAAATTCGATTCATTGATATCCCTGCCTGGAATATAGTATCCTAAGGATATTATCATTCCAGGAGGGATTTATTATGTCTATGGCATACGAAGAATATATGAAACAGCTGGTCAAACCGATGCGTGAAGAACTTAGCAGCCAGGGATTCAAGGAATTGCTGACTCCCGAACAAGTGGAAGGTTTTATGAATCAAAATGAAGGCACTGCCCTTATCGTAGTTAACTCGGTCTGCGGGTGTGCCGCAGGGCTTGCTAGACCGTCAGCCGTACAGGCAATAGCACAGTCAGAAAAGAAACCTGAAATGCTTGCAACAGTATTTGCAGGACAGGATAAAGAGGCTACAGCGGCAATGCGTGAGTATTTCTCTGGAATTGAGCCTTCTTCTCCGTCCATGGCACTTGTAAAAGGAAAAGAAGTTCTGCACTTTATTCCCCGTCATGATATTGAGGATCATTCAGTAGAAGAAATTATGGATAATTTATTGGGTGCTTTTGACAAATACTGTAACTAAAAAGAATGCTCAGCATTCTTTTTTTTAGGCTCTTTTCTAAAAGATTGTTGTTTTTTAATAGTTCGTCAACCCCTCATTCAATAACAACAAAGTTTGCGAAAATAGCCTAATATAAAGATCATCCCTTGTTAAGGGATTCTTAAGGAGCTTTTACTATGCTGGTTACAACAGGTGGCAGGACAGATAAGGAATGGGTGGAAAAGGCCAGGGGGATCGCTGAGGAACTAAGGGTTCCTTATGTTCCGAGAAGGAAGAGATCCATTGCCGGATTGCAGCAGGAATATAAGGAAGACTGTCTGGTAGTGGGAAAGAATAGAATAGAATTGTATGAAAGGAATCAAGCTTCTCCATTTTTCTTCCATCCTAATGCGGCAATGCTCCGATTAAAGCGGATAAAGAAGGGAGAAAGCGATCCGCTTATTGAAGCTGCGGATTTCAAAAGGGGTATGAGTTTCCTAGACTGCACACTTGGTTTGGCCTCTGATTCCATTGTCGCAAGCTTTATAGCAGGTGAAACAGGAAAGGTAACAGGAATTGAGGCAAACCCTTACCTGGCTTATATTGTTAAACAGGGTCTGCTGCAATGGGATAGTGGAAGCATTGAATATAATCAGGCAATGAGACGGATCCATATTCAGAGCGGCAGCCATTTGGAAATTCTTCAATCACTGGATAGTAATAGTGTGGATGTCATCTATTTTGATCCCATGTTTGAAGAAACGATACCAGAATCAAGCGGGATACAGGCTCTTTCCGGTTTTGCTCTGCACGAGACACTATCAAGTGAAGCCGTTAAGGAAGCGATGAGAGTTGGCAATAAACGAGTGGTATTGAAGGATCATTATAAGAGCGGTCGTTTCTATGAATTTGGCTTTACCGTCTTGAGAAGAAAGACTTCCAAATTTCATTTCGGTGTAATTGAACTTTAACTAATTCAAACTAATTCATGAAAAATCCCTGCTACATCGGTGGCAGGGAAGATCACTTTCAATGAATTAATCAGTAACCGCTAAGAAACAGAAATATAGCAGCATGAGTAAACCCAACGCACCACTTGCAAACTCCATGTACATCCTCCTGACTGGCAAACTAAATATGTATTTTAATTGAACAAACCCTGCAGCCTTTTCTTCTTTTTAACCATTTTTTAAATTTTTAAAACCCTTTTTTCTCTATCTTCGTTTATAATACAGTTATCTTTTAAAAGTTATTACAGTTATTGTACTTACAAAATCCAAAATCATTATCGTTCATTGTTGATTTTTGACTGAAGTGTTCTTGATGCGGGTGCGGTCTTCAGCACAGAAAAGGTTCCGGCTTGTGGAACCGTTAAAGCAGGCACTCAGACCGCCAGCGGAAAGCGGGCGCCCTTCACGGTAATCAACAGGCAAGTTTAAGAGAGTAAAAAATAATAAAAGGAGATTCTGTATGCAGTTGAAAAAATGGATAAAAAAGAGTCTTGTCATCCTTATTTCGATGCTTACGTTTGGCATGATTACCCCGGCGGAATTTCATTGGCTGGACGAAGCGAGCGCTAACAAGAAACAGGATAATGATACGTTTGCTGCTCATAGTAAAAGTAAAACAGTGTCAGAATCTCCTGTTTACACCAGAGATCAAATTCTCCAATCATTTAATGGACAGGCTGAAGAGGTGAGCTACCAGAAATTTGGAGATAAAATCCGGCCGAAGATTGAAAAGGAATTCAAAGAAGTGATTCTTCCCAAGATGGAAGAGGCAATTGGGCAGCTTTCCCTGACTCTTTCTGACGAGGAACTGAGTCAGCTTGAAGTGACTGAAAATCCTGCAGGAGGCAATGGTGAAAGGATTTTTAACATTACCAATAAAGTGACCGGTAAGCCAGTGATTAAATTTCATGTACGTAGAGAACAGCCGCCACTTGAAGGGTTTTGGTTTAACTTCCATTACCATACTGCTGCCGATCAATTCATGACGCATCACGATCTCGGGAAAATATATTGGGATAAAAATACTCCTCCTAATTGGAAGACTTCTATCCATTAAAAAGGGATATATGCCTAACCGCATGTATCCCTTCTTTTTTTGCACCCTGAATCTGATGCCCCGGTTTCATATAGGAAGTATCAGGTATGCTGGCGGTCTTTGGTCAGAATAAATTTATAAATAGAGGTAAACGCAATAAAGAATATGCAAGGCACACCTATACTCACATATATTGGCCGGCCTGTGGTAAGCAGCATAAGACTAAACAGCACAGAAAACATCATTAAATCCAGATATATGAAAATATTTGATTCCCATACACCAAAAACTTCTCTGATTAAATCAGGGTGGCGCTGCAGCAGCTCTTGTTTGTTATATATTCTCATTTTTATCACCTTTATTTGTCGAGTATTCAAGTATATGAAAAACAGGGTCAGGGTGACACAATGAAAACGGTTCTGGATTTCCTGCCAATTATTTCAGCCTGTGATCTGCAGCACGCTGGCATGGTATAATCCTTTTAAAAGTCATCCAGGGGGTGGGGTTCATGAGGAAATTTCATACAGCTGCTGCTGTTTTCATCATATTTTTTGTTGTAATCAGTACGGCTCTTTATGTAAGGGCTGCTGGCACGGAGAGCGGGAGAACGTGGTTGGAACTTGCAGATCATATTGAAATGAAATTTAGTGAACCCTTGAACTCTGCTGCAAGCTTAAAAGAAATCTTTTTGTTTCCTGAGGGTAAGTTTAATAGTAAGGAAGCAGCGTCGATCATCGAGCGGGTGGATCATCTTCCAAAGGGTTTACTTGAAAAAATAGCTCAGCACCAAATTAAGATAAAGCTTTTCACTGGAAAATTAACGGATAATCGAACAGCTGCCGATCTAAAAGGAAAATCTCCGAGAGGATACGAACACAAAGTCACTTGGGACGATATACCCGGTGTAGGCGGTTCAAGAAATGTCTTGATCAAAATAGGTTCTAGTGAACCGGGTAATAACCACGGGTCCGTGAACTTAGAGCTGCATGAGCTGGCCCATTCCGTGGATGCAATTGTCTATGGGAAGATAAGTGAAGACGATGAGTTTAGAAGGATCTGGAAAAAAGAACGCAGTATGCTTTTTCCCGTCAGCCGCTATCTTAACACCTATGCTGAAGAGTACTTCGCTGAAGCTTTTGCCATGTTTTATACCAGCAAAGACACGAATACAATTCTTAAACGTGATGCACCATTAACCTATGCCTATATAAAACGATTAACCTAGTATGACAGGATTACTAGTATGTTAAAATAATATAAAAAAAGGGAAATGTTGAATTTCCCTTTTGATCTAAGAAGGAGAAGCATATGAGCGAGAGTGAAAAAGTCTATTTGGATTTATGCAGATACATATTGGAAAACGGAGTGAAGAAAGAGGATCGGACAGGAACCGGAACTATTTCCACATTTGGTTATCAAATGAGGTTTGACCTTGAAAAGGGCTTTCCGTTATTGACAACAAAGAGAATACCTTTCAGGCTTATTGCAAGTGAGCTTCTCTGGTTCATAAAAGGGGATACAAACATTCAATACCTTCTTAAGCACAACAATAATATATGGAATGAATGGGCATTTAAAAGTTGGGTTGAAAGTGATGAATATACAGGACCCGATATGACCGATTTTGGATTAAGGGCAGAAGACGACGGTGAATTTAAGCTGCTGTACCAGGAACAAATGGAACTGTTCAAGAAACGGATCCTGGAAGATCAAGATTTTGCAGCCCGCTTTGGGGAACTTGGCAATGTCTATGGCAAGCAGTGGAGAGATTGGGCAGCTTCCAATGGACAATCCATTGATCAGTTAAAGGATGTTATTGAAACAATCAAGAAAAATCCTTCGTCGCGCAGACTTATTGTTTCTGCATGGAATCCGGAGGATCTGCCAGCCATGGCTCTTCCTCCCTGCCATACTATGTTTCAGTTCTATGTAATAGAAGGAAGGCTTTCCTGCCAGCTTTATCAGCGCAGTGGGGATGTTTTTCTAGGGATCCCTTTCAATATTGCGAGTTATGCTCTATTAACACATCTGATTGCCCATGAATGCGGCTTAAAGCCTGGTGAATTTATTCATACACTAGGTGACGCCCATATTTATCTCAATCATGTAAATCAAGTTAAAGAGCAGCTGAGCCGGACACCTAACGCCCTGCCAGATCTTTCGCTGAATAATAGTGTAACTTCGGTGTTTGATTTTGAAATGGATGATATTAAGATAGAAAATTATAATCCGCATCCTGCCATAAAAGCACCGGTAGCTGTTTAATCTTAATCTTTATAAAAGGTCTTTCTAAAAGATTGTTGAATTTTTAATAGTTCTGTAAACCAACCCTATTGATAAACAGGTTGATTGGAACGTAAGGTGCGAGACTCCTGCGGGAACAGCGGGTATGTCCAGATCCGGACTGACACCGCGGGTCTAGCCAATCGCCATTAAAAGGCAAAATCGGCCTTTTACTGCCGCTAGTCTTATGCCGGGCTAACGCACGAAGCACAGGATGTGCG
>NZ_PGUY01000063.1 GCF_002863585.1 Peribacillus deserti
GTTCTTATTGGATCATTTACGAAAAGCAGTTAGTCGGAGTGTAGGATTAAACAAAATACTAGACTTGCTTGGGATTCCAACTGGAATCTTGCTTGGAATATTATTTGCGGTCATTACTTTGGCGATTGTGAAACTTCTAAAAGGCTATTTCAGAATGGTCGCAAAAGGTTATCGAACAATTTTACCAGGCGAATAAAAAGATTGTGAAGGATTTTACTTAAACATACGGGTGCGTTAGTTGAAGAAGGGCTTAGCTGTTGCCGGACTCTTTTTTGTTCCGCTGATGTGGCAGATTAAGATAAAAAGCATTCCATCCATCTGTTTAATTGAGTGCCAGCTCATGTTATAATAAGGAACTTAGGATAATTACAACTTTTAATAAATAAACGGATGCCCAAGGAAAGCCTCCGCATAGCGAAAAATATGGAGGTGTAAGAGAATGAATAAACGATGGACAATTAGTAAAATTAAAGAATTTGTTGAGAATAATTCGGAAAGTAAGTTGCTAACAACGGAATATCACGGTTTTTCTCAAAAGTTACTATTTAAATGTACATGTGGCAGCAACTTTGAAAAAACATTTACTAAATTTAAAAATAATAACCAACGTAAATGTGACGTATGCCAACCGCCACAAGCGTCACGATAACATAATAGCGAAAATACAAAGTGCCGATTTCTATAAAAGAGAAGTTGGCACCATTTTTATTTATAGGAGATTTTAATAAATGGGAGGTTTATACGAATATTCTTGTACAAATACACTGAGTGTACCAGTAACATGGGAATAGCTTTTTAAAAACGAATATTCAATAATAGCTTTCAAATGGGCTTTTGTTTATTAAAATCATAAAGCAGCGGTGTTATAAGATGAATGATTTAATACATAAGTTTTCAAGTCTACGAACGGAATGCCGGACGATGGAAACCTGTCTCTGCTTAGGTATCAAATTTCTCGTCGCTGTACATATAGGAACTAGAGGGAATAAGTCCTTGTTGTTATTATGTTTTTTCTAGTCGACATAATATATATTCAAAGTCCTATTATGCTTAATTATTGGGATGTTCACATAATTATGTTTCGAAACCATCTATTATTCGGAAGGACCGCTAGAATTATAAGGAGCCTAGATTTAAAAACGGCTCATATTTAACAGTTAAATTATCATAAAAATATGCCATTAACAATGAAAATATTTGGAATTATAGAATACCAAACTGGAAAGAAAAACTTATGTAACCAGGAAATGAAGAAAATGCTGCAATTTAAAAAATTGCAGCCGACATATATTTCTGAAATTTGCTAGGGGTGACAAGGTTGTCTCATAAAGAATCCTGTTACTTATATAAAGGGAGCGTAAGGTGTTTACTCCCTTTTGTTTTATCTGAATACAAAAAAAGAAGTCATTGAACAAAATGCCAATTTCAAAAATTGCTTTTATTTTATTGGAACAAGAAACAAGAATAATACGTAATCACTTATCAAAATATAAAGAGTTATACGATAGAGAAAAAATAAACATTTCTGACAAATTAGAACCAGAATCGTACAAAATAAGGGGAATATTAGATCGAATTTTAAATGAACAAAAAGTGAATACAGAATTAGAATTAAGGAATAGTCAATTAAATGAGTTATTGATTGAACAACAGGAAATTGAATTAGGATTAGCAGCTAAGAATAAACAAAATTCTAGCGATGTTAAAACGACTGGTCTTTCCTTATACATAAAGGCATTTGTAAATATCATACAGTACCTACTTAAGGAGTGGAATTTTCCTGATTTAGGTAAGGTGCTTTTTGACGAAAAGGAATTAGATCTCAATATATCTGATAAATTCCGCAAGGATTACGGCAAGGGTTTTAGGGCAATTGGCTATACGGCATTTATTATTGGTTTAATGAGATATTGTATTCAGCAGCAATTGCCTCATCCAGGCTTTGTTGTACTTGATTCTCCCTTAACTACTTTTAGAGATAGGGATCAGAATGAAGAGGATATTAGTGAGCCAATGCAAGAAAACTTCTTTAACACTTTGAGAAAATCAAAAGAACAAATCATTATTTTAGAAAATAAAGAACCAAGTAATGAAATAAAGTATCTCATCAATTATATAGAGTTTACAAAAGACTCTAAGGGACGTTATGGTTTTTTAAAAAATAAGGGATAACTATATCCTTTACCGCATGAATAATAGTTATTAATGTTTGATTTTCTTAACTCCGACGAATCATTCGAAGCCAGGGGATTTATCCTGGCTTTTGTTGTTTAAAGAATATAACTATAAACATACATAGAATATGGCCCAAGAAAGCTTTAAAAAATGCTCACTTATCATTTATTAAGAATAGAATACAGACTGTGTTCTAACGAAACCAATGGAAACTCTTCGGCATTTAAGTACTAACTAAACCATTTTAGACACAAAATGCAACTTTGTAGCGTCCTTGGCTTGATTCCATGATTGATTACCTGATTTTACACAAAACGACGTACACTGGGTGAGGTGAGCTCATCTAAGACAATGATCGGTCGTAAGCTGTTAAAAACTCACCGTAAAGCTTTAAATCAAATGCGAAGATGTAGCAGCCCTGAATAACGAATTTTTTCATATTAAAGAAGATAAGTTTTTTCTTGTAAAACGTATTAGGATTCCTTGTGGTTTATACGCTAGCTAATCCAGTTCAGCTATAAGTGTATGAAATAATTCCTATTTACAAAATAAAACCGCGACAGTTTCTATTTATTTAATTCTAAATTTGATTTTTCAAAAATGAGACATTTTGGTAAAATTGTATAAGCTTCATTAAAAAAGGTGGTACCAGGAAAAAGAATGGAGGCATGAATTAATAGGATTAACTTACACACCAACATAGTCAACTTTATAAATTTTTAATTATAACCTTTCTGCATAAAGAGAGATATAAATTGGGGGAATTTAAGTGAAAGAAAGCCTTATAATTGAAAGAATTCAATGGAGACTACTGATGGAAACTCATGTTAATATGATTTCCGCAATGAAAAACTTCACTCTTTTAGTTTTTGCTCTATCAGTACCACTTTGGTATCTATCAGAAATTTTTATAAATACAAAGAAATTATCTATAATTTTATATTTTATACCAGCTGCACTCATACCAGCTCTAATATATGGGGTAATTAATTACTTCGATAAAACCTTGTTGAAATCTAGTAAAATAATATTATTTGTCATTTTGACTATGGTAATAGCCACTTTGTTGGTTGCATTAAAAAATTCATACTCACCGTTTAGTGAATCTGAAGAAATATCAATGATTTCAACAAATGGGTTAATTCTAATATTTCTGGCCTTAATATCCAATTACCTTTTAGCATACATAATACATTTCATTCCATTTAAATTAATATCAAGAACGACTAAAATACAAACTAATCTTCTATCTAGTTTCAATGTAAAACTAACATTATTGTTTTTCTTTAGTCCTGATTATGCCTTAGCAAAGATATACAAAAAGGTTATTAGTAGTATCGAAAAGAAATGTGAACACACATCTCCTAAGGATATGGATGGATATTGTGATCAATGCTTAGAAAATAGGCGATATCGACTAAAGTATTTTATTAAAATGTCAAATTGGATAAATGTAATATTTGCGACATACCTAATGATCTTCTTTTTATATAATGAAGTTGATAAGTTTGGCAATTATTTTATCGTATTCTTTTTAAGTTTTATTACTTTTCGCATATCATCTAGAGTCTTCGAGATTTCATATGCATTTTATAATGATGTTGTAAAGGTTAAATCTAAATACTTCATAAAATCTTTACCTGAAAAAATAACGGTTAATCGATTTGTAAATTACTGGAGATCCTCATCTATTCGAAGACCAGAAAGAATTTCATTAGCAATTCATAGCTATGTAGAAATTATTTTTATGTTTACCATTTTATATTTTTTAATTACCGTTTACTATGCGAATAATATGTGTGGACATTTCACCACCTTAGGAACTGTTTTTGATATGTGTAATAAAGATAGATTTACCTCTTATCCAGATTTATTTCATTTTTTGCTATATAGTGCTTCAGTCACTTTTTTTAATTTCTCCTTTCCAGTTGGAGGATTTCCTGCTGGTTGGCAGTTTGCACATGTTATCCAAGTTTTTATGAGTATAATTCTGATTGTTTTATCTTTAGCAATTTATATTAGCTGGCAAGACAAAATGACACCTGATGATATAAGAGAGTTTTTACTCTTTAAACAATCTGAACAGTTAGAGCCGCTCTTAAAAGATAAAAAAGCTCTTAAAGAAGCACATGAAAAAAATACAGAAACAATAGAAAAAATTGCAGAAGAGATTGAAAAAGTGAGAAATAAATATATAACAAAAGATTTCACGTAAATACGTATCTACTTAAAGTGTTTTAATGTTTTAGCTTAAAACAGTAAGGAGTTTTCTTATGTGTTAAAACATACAATGCACGTGTTAGTTAATTATTTTTTATCTTAAAGGAGGAGAATTAGTGTTTGAACTTATTAAAGAATCACCTTTATTTCAAATTTCATTAACTAACAAGGAGCTTTTTCACAGCAATTTCTTAAAATGGTTGTTTGAAAATTATCCTCAAATTGCTGAAACACTTTTTTGTAAAAATGATACAGAGTTTAAATTAAGTGAAGTAAAAAGAGAAAAAGAGTCAAGAAAAGATTTAATACTTATATTTACAAAAGGGAAACAAAAACAAAAAATTATTATTGAAAACAAATTTAAAAGTATTCCATATTTTGAACAGTTAGATCGATATAAAAAGGATATAAAAAAAAATACAACTTATGTACTTTTATCTTTATTAGAACATAATCCCGATAAAAGTTGGATTCTGCTCCCATACAAGCAACTAAGCCGTCATATTGAAAATTTTGTTCCCCAGATTGAAGAAACATCCTTGTATCACTCTACAATGGTAAAAGATTATCTAAATGTAGTAAATGAGTTAATAAAAATCCCCCTTGAAATCAATTGGAGTGAAGAACAATATTTTTATTATGCAGGTCATGTTGAATTTAAACCATACATAGATGTTAGAATGCATGACTTTTTAAGTAAGGCAAAGTTTTTACAGATGAAACATCGGCTAACTCTGATGATCAAAGAATTAGGCATTGATTATTCATATGTTAAAGAGTGGTATAATGGAAGGGCTGGAGATTTATATATAAATGAAGCATACACCACGAATGGCTTAATTGAATTTAAATATTTTTTAGACGATGCTTTAAGCATTGGGGTACAAGTTCAAGGACAAAAATTTTGTTTATTTGTTGAAGGGAAATATCAACTGAATAAAATGGAAGAGATAGCCTATTCCTTATTTGAAAAAGAATTATGGTTTAATTTCAATCTTTATGAAGAGATGGAACACGTAATATATCCGTTAAATGGTGAATGGAATACTTTTAAGCGTAAAACAGGCGGATCCATGAAATATCGGTATGTGAAAATCCATAACAAAAAAACAGAACAAATTCTATTCGGTATGGTAATTTACTTAAATAATATTATTCAGCATAAAGAAAAAATTTTAAGCACAATTAAAATAGTGGGAAATAAATAAAAGATGTAAAAGGCTGCGTTGCAGCCTTTTACATCTTTTATTTATTTTGATAAGTCAAGCAACTTCTTATCTTTAATTTAATATTTCCGTCCCAAAACCCTTCTCAATTAGTCGTAGCCAGGCTTTCGTTTCCTAATAATTCTAGCCTTATTCTAAGATTCACTTTTCTCTATTCATTAAGTAATAACGTACCAAAAGTATGCCTTAGATTATGTATGTGAATAGTGTTGAGGCGGCAAAAGACACGTTCTTATTGGTCCACGGGGGCTTAGTTTTTTATTTTTCTTCTCCTTCCTTCCGAGGATTGTACTCACTTACCTCTTTTTAACACCTCCAATACATTAGATTGGATGTCCATTTAGGACAGATAAAGGACACAGGCAGAAGGCACCGTTTACATAATTGCGTATGCATCATAGACCATCTTAAATATTGCCTTCCGATTAATGAAGAACTAATAAATGTGCAGTCACTTTCGCGCAACCTAATTTAGAAACAAATAAATTTTCTAGGGTTATGAAACTGCTAATGGAAAATAATGCTATAATTGTAGAGGAGGGTGAAGAAATTAGGATGTAATCAAGGATGGAATCAATGGTATTATCACTCAACCAGGAATTGAAGGTAGATTAGTTTAAGATTCAGGGCCTAAGCTCTTTAATAGAAGATTTACGGAAACTAAAGGACGAGGTGACCAATCCAGCCGTAAAGGAAGAATTGGCTTCCAATGTGGAGGAGTCTCAGCTTAAGTTTCCAAAGCCCAAAATGAGCATCATTAGGGAAGCTTTAAACTCTGTCATAAACATTGTAGAAGGCACGACCTGGAAGCCTTGTGGCTACTGGCATCCAGGAAAAGGTGACAATGTTACTGTCATCATTGGGATCCTGATCAGCTAAAACCATAGTTGTTATCCAATGTCCATGCCAGCATAATTTATGCTGGTTTTTTCATGCAATGAGTCGGTTAAAACAAGTTATGGTGAACTTATTCCTTTAACTGGAGAGTGTAGTCCAAGAAGGGTTTCAAGCAGAAGATTGTTAAATAATTAAAATAAAAAAAGGCGGTTAATTACAATGGTTTATCGTGAACTAATAAAAAGTAAATCGCAGGAATTTAGAAATGTATTATCAAGTTTTAAAAATTTGGGCCTAAAAGACACAGGAAGTGCAGGAAATTGCAGCTTCATTAAAACTTACAACAAAGTTACTTATAAAAAGACGGGACAGGGAAGGTTCAGGATTGGTAAAATTACTGATCGATTGGATAAAAACCATATGATTATCAGACTAGACCTCCCCAAAGATGAATTTTTCGATGAGTTTCTCATGAAATCAACTGGATTTATGGAAGTTATTCCACGAAAACAGAGAACTAATTTTACTTGCTTAAAAGTACATAGAGCCAGTTGGGATCAAACTGTTTTTGACACAATAGATATCAAATTATATGAAGAAGATATAGCAACATTTAATTTGACTTCTAGTTCATTCTTGAACTTTATGAGTTTATTGATTTTAAGAGCTACTGATGAAATAATTGAAATCCCTAAGAACTAAATATGGGCTTTTATATGAGGGATTTTTCAACTACAATTCTACTAATTTTTAAATATCAACCAGTTTGTTTTTCCAGGAGGAGAATAATGAAGACACTCTTTAAAAGAGTTTATGACTTGCTGAAAAATACTGAAACACACCGAATAGAGGATTACTTAACTGAAATTTTTAGTCCCATACTGAAATCTGAGGAGAAGCTAAAGTCTTTTCTTAATCGGTTTATTAACGATAATTATGAGGAAGTTTCTAATGTGCAAATTTTCACCCAACGTACCTATTCAAAATTGGAAGGGCACTCGGTTGATAGCCGACCCGATATGGTCATAAACTACACAGGGGGAACGAAAAAACATATATTATTTATTGAAAATAAGGTTGGCAGCCAAGAAGGTGAAAATCAGTTGTCCCGCTATGCGGACCATTTGAAAGTTCATCAGAGCAAGGGCTACAATGTCTATCTTCTTTACTTAACAAAATATTATGAGCCAAAAGAAGATGAATACATTTTAGATAATGGTAGCGGATTTACTCAAAAGCGTTGGTATGAAGTATACAACTGGTTAAGCCAGTATAAAAAGGATTTGTATTGTAGGCAAGTAATCGAGTATATGGAGGAATTGCAATTGAATAAAACGCGAAAATTCACACCTATTGACATTTATGCTATACAGAATGCACAGCGACTTCAGTCTATGCTGGATGAGTGTCTCGACGGACGAGTAATGGATAAATTTACTGAACTATTCGGTAAGCCTAAGCAGTGGTCCCATAGAACCACTCAACTAAGGGCTAATAATTTATACATACTTATAAATGATCAAACAGATTGGAAATTTGTTGGTTGTGGATTTGAGTTTACGGAAGAGGAATATCCATCACTCACCGTTTTCATAGAAGTCCACCCGAATTGCAATAAAAAAGATGCTACAATTGCGGCGTTGAATCTTTTTTGTGAGAACAAAGAAGAGTGGACATTTCAGCCACCATCGGACGATAACGAATACTTTTGGTGTTACACCGAAAAGAATTTAGTGCAGTTCTTACCAGAAGAAGATCATATCATGGGAATTCAAAATTATTTAATTGCTAGGCTACAAGAGGTCCATCAGATAAAGGTGGATAATCCGCAATTGGTATGGATATAAATGTATGCCTATTCTTCAACTGCCGAGAATTTTAAGATTAAGATAATGTAAAAATAGACCATTAAAGATAACATCATAAATAGTTATCAGAGTTTACATGATAAAACTTATAGTGCTTCCTCAAATTCATTGGCAATGATATCAGTAAGATTAACCAGCATATATTTGCTGGTTTTTTTATACTTTGGCGGTTAACACAATAATAAGGAGATTCTTCTTTAAATAACGGGCAGCATTCCTGTAATGAAGAAATATGAGGTTTGAACATAAAAAAGCCCCTTGGTAGAATATGAATGTCCAAAGCTCGGCGGCAAAAAGGACACAAACATAATCAGCGATAAGCGTAGGAAAGAATTCGTATGGCCATCCTACATCCCAAACGGTGGCACGGTTAAACGCGGTAAAAACGAAAATATACCGTACAGACAAGAGCGGGAATATCATCTTCTCTTCTACTGGCAAGTCAATTAGTGTAAAGACGGTGAAATAAATGGGTCAGGTTATTAAAGGGATCATTGATCGGTTTGAGGAAGGATTTGGAGTCGTAGAGATCAATGGAAAAACTAAAGACTATCCAAGGACCCTATTTCCAAAGGACGCGAAACCTGGTGATGCTGTGAAAAATGAAGGGACCCAAATAACAGTATTAAAAGAAGAAACAGCTAAGAGGCGAAAAGAAATCGAAAATCTAATGGAAGAACTATGGGAAGACTAAAGCTATTTCCGCTAATCTTTATCCGTAGATTTTTACAGAAATCCAAGCGACTAAAAGGAGCCAGTGTAATGGGCTCCTTTTTAGTTTCACTTAGGATAAGGGAAGGATATTCCGCCAGTTCATATGTAGGCATTTGTCAGGCGGAGGAGTATTCGTTCTAAGATAAAGATCTTTAGCTGAATAAAATAATTCTTCCTTTAGTAAAGGATTTACCTCATCCCTGGCTAAAAGTATTAGTTCACGAGCTCTTTCTAATTTAAGAAAATCGTTGCAATCATCTTTTGTTAAAGCCAATGAAAATGTAAAGACTTTTTGCATATGATTGTATGAATTGTATTTATCGTGAATGGACTTCACGATACAGGAGGACTCTCGGTACATTCCGTACTCAATTCTTTCAATAGTGCCGCCGCAGTCATAAATATCTATATCCTCAATAATTCAAACTCATCTAAATGTGATTTCTGACAATAGACTACTTTCCTAATAAAGCCAGTCTTTTTAGAAATCATTCGCCAATCATTACCCAAGTTCTGTGTCCAATCCAATTGGCAGTCCTCCAATAAACCAAGATTCAAAAAACTCTATACGATCTCAATGACTCAGAAAAAAAGGAGCTCGCACCTATTTTAGATTAGATTCTCCTTTTGGATTCATAGTTATGAACATAGTGTTCATTTAAGTAAATCGCTCGAATCTATTCTACTCTTGTTGCGTTTAATTGAGGAAAAGGATAATTTATGTATTTCTCCGTTCGCATCCAGGATACGAAGCTGCCTGTTAATATCGTCTACATAGTGCACAAACTCCTCCAAGGAATTCATACGTTTATTCTGATAATACTGAAAGTGCAAAGGATATGTGAATTCCATTGATTCGGCAATCAGGTTGTTTATACGTGACCGCGGTAACATAAAATGGACCAGTTTAATGCTCCCTGAACATGTAAGCATGTTGAGGAAGTATGCAAATGAAGAATATTATGATGAAAGGGAACCTATTATAGACGAGCAACAGCTGGAGGAATAAGGATAAGGGAACGTCCGTTCCTGTGTAAAAGGGGAACCATTTTTACACTTAAGATAAATCGCAAAGCAAACAAGAAAGCCACCTTCGTGGTAACTGGGGAATGCACTTGTTAATCACCTTCATTTTAGTGGCTATTAGTTTTTTCAATATTTGGCTTAACTTAAACGATACTAAAGTACTGTGTAATGCTAAAAAATGACAAATACCATTGCTTTGTTATGGTAAAATATTCCTATGAAGAGTGGTATCTTCACTGCAAATAGTTATTAACTACATCTAAGAGAAAGTATTACATATAAATTTAGCTGAATCATTATCATGGGCTCTCTGTCCATTTTACTAATTTGTAATTTTTTTAGTTTAGGATTAATGAAATGTAGCAGAAGAAGTCGCTTAATATAGTTGAGAACAATGAATTATGTAAGCACTTTATTCTTCTAGGATCGAAAATGAAGAAGTTTTTATGTGCATGAAGTATTGGAGTATCAATTGGAAAATTTTGATGCGTTTCTATTTAATCGCGTTGGAATAAGGTTTGCGGAGGGATAGACATGAATTTAGAAAAATATTTTTTTGAATTTAGAAAACACATTATTGGGAATGAATATACATTTGGAACGCCATACGGAATGAAGAAGATTCATTACTTTGATTGGACTGGAAGCGGTCGATTGTATGCTCCCATTGAAAAGAAAATAGCAAACGTATTTGGCCCGTTAGTGGGAAACACGCACACAGAATCAACCATAACTGGCTCAACCATGACAAGAGCCTATAAACACGCTCAATCCATCATAAAAAAACATGTAGGGGCAGACAAAAACGATGTGATCCTTACACAGGGAACGGGTGCGACAGGTGTTATCCACAAACTCCAGCGCATCCTTGGCTTGAAGGTTCCTGAAAAATTTCAAGAATTCATGACGGTTCCGATTGAAAAAAAGCCGATTGTATTCGTGACACACATGGAACACCATTCGAATCATACTTCTTGGCTTGAGGCTTTCTGCGATGTTGAAGTAATCGAACCTGATGAAAACGGAAATGTCTCTCTTGTTCATTTTCAGCATCTTCTTGAAGCGTACAAAGAAAGGGAATTCAAGATAGGGGCATTCACCGCCTGTTCGAACGTGACAGGCATACAAACTCCTTATCATTGTCTTGCAAAGATGATTCATGAGTACAACGGATTCTGTATGGTGGATTTTTCCGCTTGTGCGCCTTATGTGGAAATCAATATGCATCCTGCCGACCCTATTCAAAAGTTGGATGCCATTGTGTTTTCACCGCACAAATTTCTTGGTGGACCTGGAACAAGCGGGGTCTTGGTGTTTGATTCACGCTTTTACCAAAATGATATTCCCGAATCTCCAGGAGGAGGAACGGTTAAGTGGACAAATCCGTGGGGAGGAAGAAGGTATTACGATGACATCGAAGCAAGGGAAGACGGAGGGACTCCTGGATTTCTGCAAACAATCAGAACATCTCTTTCCATTCTTTTGAAGGAACAGATGGGAGTAAAACACATCCTCCAAAGAGAAAAAGAATTGCTTGATCTCTTATTTCAAGAATTGGACAACATTGAACATCTTCATATTTTGGGCGGGCATGTCAAAGAAAGAATGGGCATCGTTTCTTTCTATATAGAAGGTCTTCACTTTAATCTTCTTGTGAAAGCGATGAATGACAAATATGGCATTCAGCTGCGGGGCGGATGTTCTTGCGCAGGCACATACGGTCACTTCTTATTGAACATTAATCAGGAGGATTCGAAGAGAATTACCGATGAAATTGACAGCGGGAATTACGTGGTAAAACCAGGATGGGCAAGGATATCCCTTCATCCTACCATGACAAACAGTGATATACTCTATTTAACTCATGCATTAAAAGACATTGCCACGAATCGGACAGAGATTGAAAAAGAATATGAGTACTCGAAAAATACCAATGAGTTCACTCATACAGCGAGTCGTTCATCTGAAATTGAAAAATTATTCAATTTATCTTGAGCGCTTGGACGAACCAATCGCTTTTTTCTCAATAATGAAAAAAGGAACGGCTTTTCGGCCATTCTTTTATATTTAGAGTTTTATTTTATTATTGGGTGCGTCTCAATCATACTTTTTAACGTAAACTATGTAGTATAACAGTGCGGAAATACTTAAGAATATGACGCTTACTGCGTTTAGTACCTTGTCGCCTTTTATGAATGAAACAATTAATACTATGGTCATTAAAAGAGTCATAAGATCTAGATTCAGATGGCTATCATAATTTTCTTTGAATTCTTTCATGAAATTGCTCCTTCCCTTTTCATAATAATAAGTCAAATCTCCAATATATGTAATTATAATATTTTTCAGTTTTGATAGGTATATCGTCCCGAAGGAGATTAGTGATAATGATAAACTGATAGAACGAGCATCAAAAGAACTTCATGATTAGTTTGGCTTCAACATGCGACCATCCAAATCGAAAAAGGGACATTGGACTGTAAACTCGCACCCGAAGAACTGTATAGATTTTTAATGTGTTTTTTTAAAAGATTTCACTATAAAATGGAGAAAATACCCCTTGGCTTCCAAGAACCACAGGAGACAGAGAACAAAATTGAGGTGGCCGATGAATACGAGACAAAAACAGATTATGCATTTACTATCGGAAAAAAAAGATAAAGAGTTTATTACGATAAATGAAATCGCAAAAGTGCTAAATTGTTCGGAAAAAACGGTAAGAAATGATTTTAAACAAATTGATGACTGGTTAAAAAAAGACTTTCAAGCAACTATTATTAGAAAACCGAATGTCGGGGTCAGAATTGATATTCCTAAAGATGAGAAAAAGAGACTATTCTCCCTTATGCAAGATGGAAAGCGAAACAATGATGGTAATGACATAAATAGAAAGATAGAAATATTATCATGGTTATTAAAAGATGATAAAACTTTGTCTCTTCTTGATTTAAGCGAACGGTTTTTTGTCAGTAAGCACGTAATCAAACAGGATTTAGAAGAAATGGAATCCTGGCTGGAATTATTCGACCTGTCGATTGAATCCAGAAAAAAAGTAGGTATTCGGTTAATCGGTGATGAAAAGCATAAAAGAGCGGCTCTTTCGCGTATACACCACTTGGGAAAAGATGGAAAATTAACAAATTTGTATGAAAGTTGGTTTGTGAATTACGAAATAGACAACGTAAAGCAGCGAATAAAGAAGATAGAAAATGAATTAAACAAAGATTTTACTAAGGAATCTTTAAATAATTTAATTTTTCACCTTCTGATCATTGTAAAAAGAATCAAAGCAAAACAGATCATTAGCATGACAAAACATGATTTGGAAAACTTGAAAAGTAAAAAAGACTATGAGGTAGTAAAAAAACATTTAAACGAACTGGAAAGAACATTCGTTATGAGGTTTCCAGAAGAAGAAATAGGCTATTTCTTGTTGCATATATTGGGATCAAAGGAAAAAAATACTTCAATCCCGAAACATGGTGATTTACCACCAAAAATGATTTCTTTTTTAACCGCTCTCATTAAGAAAATGTCCTATCGCACAAATGTTGAGCATGAAAAAGATGAGCAGCTATTTCAAAACCTGGCCATTCACATGCAGTCGGCATTTGAGAGAATTGAACATGGACTGTATTATAGAAACCCGCTTTTAAACGACATCAAAAAAACATATCCTTATATGTTTGATACACTTTTTCATGTAACGAAGGAAATAGAAGGGCTTGTCGGATTTGGTTTTCCTGAAGACGAAATCGGTTATTTAGTTCTTCATTTTGAAGCTTCAAAAGAACGCCTGAATAAAATTGATGGGAAAAATAAAAGAGCCGTAGTTGTATGTTCGATGGGGATCGGGATGTCTCAATTGCTAACAACAAAGATGGAAAGAAAGTTCCATTCACTGGACATTATTAACTGTGTGGCAGCGGAAGATCTAGATGAATCGATAAAAGAGAATCGCCCCGATTTTATCATCAGCACCATCCCCTTGAACGGAATTGACCTGCCTGTTGTCACGGTTTCTCCCTTGCTTCCTAAAGAGGAGGAAGAAAAAATTAAAACGTTCATCTCTAATCTTGAAGCCATACAAGTATCGAAGTTCGCCGCTCTAAAAAAATATGTGGATGATGATTTGATCTTATTAAAAAATGAAGTGGAGGAACCAGGTGGAATTTTAGAATCACTATGTAAATTACTAGAAGAAAAGGGACATGTGAACAAAAAGTACATATTCGATGTGCATGAGAGAGAAGAAATAGCCCCTACAACCATTGGAGGAGAAATTGCCATTCCCCATGGCCATCCAAAAAATGTCTTAAAACAAGGGGTAGCAATGGCGGTATTGAAAAAACCTGTCCTTTGGAAACGGGAATATGTTTCCGTAGTATTCATGTTAGCCATAAAGGAAACAAAAGGTGAAGACATCAAGCATTTGTTTGAGGAAATAAGTTTTTTAGGAGAAAACAAAGAAATAGTAGAACGATGGAAAGCGTTGGATTCAAAAGACGGAATTTTCCGCAATATGCGGTAAAAATCCGTCTCTTTTTTTATGGTTTTGTGCCGTACTATATAAACATAAGAACATCATAAAATATACCAGAGAGGGGGCGGAAGAGATGCTTCGATCAAAACTGACGGACGAAATGGTCCAATTCATCCAAGGTGCAAAAGACTGGACAGAAGCCATACGTGTTGCTTCTGAACCATTGTTAAAGCAAGGGTATATCGAAGTCAGATACGTAGAGGCGATGATTTCTAATGTGAAAAGCTTTGGACCTTATATTGTATTGATGCCTAAGGTTGCCATGCCACACGCCAGACCTGAAGATGGGGTAAATCAAATGGGAATCAGTCTCATGATAACAGAAAAGAGTGTTTCCTTTGACGAGGAGAAATCGGTGAATATCTTTTTTGTATTAGCCGCCGATGATGAATCTTCACACCTGGATTTACTAAAAGAAATTTCGGAATTTCTTACAAACGAAGAAAAAGTCAGCGCGCTTTTATCAGCAAAAAAATATGAGGATGTTATCAAATTACTTTAGGAGGGTTTATTTATGAAAATTTTAGCGGTGTGTGGAAACGGATTAGGAACGAGCTTTATGCTTTCATTAAATGTAAACAAGGCATTGAAGGAACTTGGCATTGACGGTGAGTGCAAAAATATGGATCTAGCGAGTGCCAAAACAGAGGCGGCGGATTATTACATCGGGTCACCTGAAATCATGGAGCAATTAAGCTATGGGAATAAAAAAACCATCAGTGTCGTCAATATGGTGAATCTAAATGAAATCAAAGAAGTGTTAAGGAAACAGCTGGAGGTGAAATAATATGTTTGATTTGATTATGAAGGATATTCTAGGGACACCTGCCATTTTAGTTGGCCTCTTTGCCCTATTTGGTCTCCTGCTTCAGAAGAAAGGGATAGCTGACGTTATCTCTGGTACATTGAAGACCATCATGGGATTCATCATACTAGGTGCGGGTGCGGGTGTATTAATTGGTGCGCTGGATATATTCGGTTCGATGTTCGAAAAAGCGTTTAACATTGAAGGAATCATTCCTAATAATGAAGCAATCGTGGCATTGGCACAAAACAGCTTCGGAGCCGAAACGGCCATGATTATGCTGATAGGGATGCTCGTGAACATCCTTCTTGCCAGGTTCACAAAGTTCAAATACATATTTTTGACAGGCCATCACACGATGTTCATGGCATGTTTACTTGCAGCCGTTCTATCCACATCAGGATTAAATGGATTCGCATTAGTTGCTATTGGTTCATTGATTCTTGGGGCGCTTATGGTACTTCTTCCAGCCCTGTTGCAGCCAACTGTCAGAGAAATTACAGGCAGTGATGACATTGCTGTCGGTCATTTCGGTTCCATCGGCTATTTTGCGGCTGCAAAAATCGGTAAATTAACTGGAAACAAAGAAAAATCAACAGAAGAAGTGAAAGTTCCAAAATCTCTTGGTTTCCTTCGCGATTCATCTGTTGCGCTTGCATTAACAATGACGATTATGTTCTTTGTTGTGGCACTTGTTGCAGGAAAGGGATACATAGAAAAAGAATTGAGCGGTGGTACAAACTTCCTAGTGTTCTCGCTCTTGCAAGCCATCACATTCGCAGCTGGTGTATTCATTATTTTAGCTGGTGTACGGATGTTGATTGCCGAGATTGTTCCTGCATTTAAAGGGATAGCCGACAAAGTGGTTCCAAATGCTAAACCAGCACTTGACTGCCCGATCGTTTTCCCGTTTGCACCGAATGCTGTTATCATAGGTTTCTTATCCAGTTTCGTAGCGGGACTGATCAGCATGTTCCTTCTTCCTGTATTTGGCTTGGCTGTTATCGTTCCAGGGTTAGTGCCGCATTTCTTTACAGGTGCAGCGGCTGGAGTATTCGGTAATGCAACTGGAGGTCGAAGAGGAGCCGTTATCGGTGCATTCGCAAACGGTTTGCTTATCAGTTTCCTTCCAGCCCTGTTGCTTCCAGTTCTGGGGTCCCTAGGATTTAAAGGAACAACATTTGGGGACTCAGATTTCGGTGTTGTCGGAATATTGATCGGTTATATCATCAAACTGTTTTCTTAAAATGAACACTCCATCTGGAGTGTTTTTATTTTTGTTAAGTATAGAACACTAGCAACTAAATAAATCGTAGATGCTTTTTTCACTAATATTTTTAATTTTTCATAGTTTTTTAAATATAAATCTCGCTATAAATAGGCTAATAATTAAAATTTTATTGTATATGGCAGAAGAGGAAGCAATAATTACGATTTTTAATGGAGATTTTTTCAACCTAGATTATGTAAATTCTATTCTTAAGAACCCGATTTGAATAGTAAAATAGATATTATGTAGAGGCAGGAAAACTAATGTTCATTAACCTATTAAAGAGGAAGAAAGACGCAAAAGAGTCTGGAAGAATTAAATCCATGGGTAAAAGAGGAGAAAAGGAACGAGTTGCCCGTAAAGATAGCATAAAAAAAGAAGGAATTAAATCCTCCTCCTTTTTATTTCAATTTATGACACTTTTACTGTTTTAGTTTTACTTTTTAACTTTGCAGCATCTTGTAAGTATACTGATAGGGTTGTACCTTTTTTCTGGGACTTTATTGTAACCTTAAAATTACCCTTTGAATCTACTTTTGCTTGACCCAGCTTTGATCTACCTTTATAAATGTAAGCCGTCGTACCAGCTTCACCTTTTCCAGTTACAGCCTTACTTTTAGTTGTCACTTTATTCACGGTTGGAGTTGCAGGAGGTGTAACATCTTTTACTTTTGTTGTTACCGATTCACCTTTACGACCATATTCATCCATAACATAAACAGTGATAGTAGCATCAGCTTTTTGCTTAGGAATTTTAATTTCAAAATTGCTAGAATACTTTATTGTTACTTGTCCTATGTTTTTGCTTCCAACCATTGCATACATCGTTAAAGGTCTAGTATCAGGCATACCAAACATATAACCTTTAATAATCGTATCATTATCATCAATAGGGTCTACTCTGGGTTTTGAATATGCTGGTTCATTAGATTTAAGCCATGAAAGATCTATCTTTGGGGTATTTATGTCTGGTTTTGTTAAGAAAGGTTTAAAAATTGGATTGAATGGATTTGTTATTGAATTGCCATGATTAACTAATTTTTCAATCTCTTTTTCATTATTAGTTCCCCAATAATTATTTGAAGCATCACAACTTCCACAACTAAGTATATTTTTCTGATTGTGTGTAGTTAAAAATGAATTTTTTGAAATTGATGTAGCTTCATATATATTTGTGTATTGATTATAGAAAATGTTATTAGTTACTTTTGCATTACTTATAGTAGTAGGTGTTTCAATGAACAAATTTCGCTCAATACTTTCGGCTCTCGCTTCAATTCCATTTAAACTGAAAAAATTAGAGTCTTTTAAAATTAATCTACTATGTTCATCAATAGCTTTTATGTTACCAAAGATCATATTTGAATTTTGAATTTTGATTACTGGAGAATTGTTTAGGGTTGGATTATGTATTGCTTCAATCCAAGAACCAAGTGTAGCACTGTTAATGTCAAGTTCTCCATAAACCCAAAAAGTTCCTTTCTTAACTACAACTCCAGGCTCAATAGTTAATTTTACATTTGGAGCAATCTCTATAATGTTATAGACATTATATGGAGAGCCTTCTTTGGTCCAAGTGGTATCTTTGTCAATTACACCTGTTACATTAGTACCAGCACTTGCATTGACATTTGGAATACAAAACATCATTAACGCAAAAACCATCAACACTATGAAATTTTTAGATTTTACTTTCAAAACCATTCCTCCTTTTTATACTTATGATATTATTATATCATTTCATTTTCCAAAGTTTGTAAATATTGGAGAATACAAAATCGGAATACAATTAGCCCAATTACTTAAGGATTATTACCATCTTAATGACATTCTTATAAACAATACTGGTTCATCTTCGGGGTATTCCCAAATCGACCATGTGGTCTTGACCCCATACGGGATATTCGTGATTGAGACGAAGAATTACCAGGGGACAATATATGGGCAAAGGATCGCAAGACATGGATGGTGAATGGGAAATTTAAGATGAAGAATCCGCTTATGCAGAATTTTGGCCACATCCAGGCCCTTAAACCCTTGATTAACGAAATGTGTATCACCATTGTCTTATTAATGTGGTCAGTTTTAGTAAACGTTGTGCATTGAAAATAGATGGTGAGGTAAGAAAAATATCCTCCAATGAATTGGTTATTTATGATATTGAACTTACTGAATACATAGAGAGAAAAATAGCTGTTTTAAAGTTACAAACTAGGGAGCCGATCATCGGAGAATCGGAATTACTGGGAATCTATAATGCAATAAGGGGTGCGAATATCACTGGTCCCAAAGCGAGAGACATACATAAGACAAGCCTCCAAAACATACAACGTAAGAATTTGTGTGTAATGTGTAATCAGCCAGTTTCAGATAAAGTTGCGACATACTGCCTAACTAATAAGATATTTAATGGACAGATATATTGCTATGATCATCAGAAAAGGTTTAGCGATATATGAAGATGGAGGATAAAGTATGAAAGTTTTTGTAGTCGAAAATGATGGGTATCCTCGGCATGCCTTATATACCGTTAAATAAAGTGAAAGCTTACCATATGGATAGACGTTATAGGTTAGGAGCTGTTTCATTAGGAAGCGAAGGTATATGGTTTAATTATGAAAACGCTGTGGCCGACGAGGATTTCGAAAAAGCGGCAGAACATGTCCTTCAGCAGCTTAATACATCCGATACTTCTTGGATTACCTCACTAGTCAAATAATTTTTCCAAAAGGCTCTGTTAAAGGATAATGTTGATTTTTTATTTAAGCATAGGACTCCAGAATTGGAAGTCCAATTTTGCGTATAGCCCTATTTACTGTTGCCTTTTTAATAAAAACCTTGGAGAAGGAAGAACTTCTTGTTCAGCTTCAAAATAAGCGAGTTTATCTGGTATGCAAGAAATGTTGACGGCATTCCCATCCCAACTGCGTGTTCTAAGGCAGTTAATAATGGTAGTTCTTTGCCATCAATTTCTTCATCCAAGGAAATCACATAACAGGAGTTTCCAGCACCATTTTGTTTTAACAACTTTGCTATTGCTTCAGGGTCTGAATTTGGCTTTGGAATGTCAAACATATACTCTTCACGAAGAGTTGTTCTATAAGAATGACAAAGACGACTTAGAGCATCCTTGCGTTTCTTAGCTGAAGACATTTCGAACAAAACCCTGTCTTGTAGCCTTTTAGTGAAAAATGCTTTTACAATTATTTTCTCTATCTCTTTATCCAATCTAATCCCCCTTGCCCTAGGTTATTTTTCTGATTATTCAATTGGGAAAATTCGATAGTCTAAGGCTATCATAAGTCTCATCAGAGTCAAGAATAGACAGCTATCAATCACCATTTTACTTATAATTGTAGAATCATTACGAAATCTGATGACATCCAAAAAGAGAATCAACCCAAATAATGGTCAAGATATTTGGTTGCCACTCCCTTAAAACGGTCCATCCAGCTTTTTAATCGGCTGTGATAGTTATTAACATTTTGGATATGGTAAAGATCCTTGACTCGTTCCTTTCCATCCGATTTGAAGGGATAATGCTCCAATCCCTTTTCTTTTGAGTAGGTCTTAAAAGCCCTCCACGCATCAGTACAAAGGACATTCGAAGAAAAAAGGAGCTCGCACCTATTTTAGGTTAGATTCTCCTTTTAGATTCATAATAATGAACATAATGTTCATTAAAATAAATTCGAGCGATCTATTCTACCCTCGTTGCACGTTTAATTGAGGAAAAGGATAATTTATGTATTTCTCCGTTCGCATCCAGGACACGAAGCTGCCTATTAATATCGTCTACATAGTGCACAAACCCTTCCAAGGAATTCATACGTTTATTCCGATAATACTGAAAGTGCAAAGGATATGTAAATTCCATTGATTCGGCAATGAGGTTGTTTACTTCCTCCAGCTGTTGCTCGTCTATAATAGGTTCACTTTCTTCATAATATTCTTCATTTGCAAACTTCCTCAACATGTTGACATGTTCAGGAAGCATTAAACTGGTCCATTTTATATTTCCGCGGTCTCGAATCATATTATCACTCCTCACTAAAAGTATATACGAACATTTGTTCCTGTGTAAAAGAAAACATTTATTGATGCTCAATGGCGTTTTCGGAATTCTTTTCATTATTTGTAACATAGCAATTGAAATACGAGGTAAGAGGATGATCAAATAAGAGAGTAGATGTCCTTGCAGTGTGTACGCAGATTGTTTAATTGCTGCCAGCTCATATTGTTGAAAGGAGGCTTAGGCTAGAGATGGGGCTTTAACTGCTTTTTATAATGTCTTAAGTTTTACTTTTAAACACTGATTCTAAAATAAGTCTTTATAGGGAGAATGAGATTAAATGAAAAATGATACATTTATGAGAGTGATTCTAAGCGGCATATTTGTGTGTTTAGCCATCATCGTATTCAAATTGAATTCCGACGAACCAACTCATTTACCAACGCCAAACGTTGAAGTAGATAACCAGGGAGGAAGGGTTGTTCAAATTGCGCCAAACAGGGTTGGAGTGGTTGATACTGGTAGCGGAAGCGGGTGGGAGCAACTCGTCATTTTTGAATACAATGAAGCTGCAAAAAAGTTTGAGGTTGTAAGTTCCTTCCTTATGAGGATGTATTTAACCACCCTGAGGAAAATGGGATTCCAGTGAGGGATGATAAATATGGAAATTAGAAGGGTGACATTTTAAAAACCAAAGGAGAATGACCTAAATATAATCAAAGAAAACGAGATTCTATCTTGGTAAAAAAAGACAGCATAGAACTGTAAATGATATAAATGGAGGAGGAAAAAAGGATGGGAGCTTGGGGTTCTGGCTTATGGGAAGATGATTTATCTTGCGATATTCAAGATGAATGGAATGAACTGATGGATGAAGGGGTAAGTCCAAGAAAAGCTACAAAAATAATTCTAAAATCGTGGCAGGAAGAGTTTTCTGATTACGATGATGAAGAGGATAAACAGGCAGATGAATCAATTCTGTTCATTTCTCTTGCAGGTCTTCAAATGAGACATAGGGTTTTGACCGCTTCTGTTAAAAAGAAGGCGATCCAGTTAATTGAAAAAGGTGCAGATCTTGCTCTATGGGAGGAGGCCCATGATGAGAGTTATCAGGAAAGAAAAAAGGTACTGGAAGAGTTTAAAATAAAATTAAAAAACCAAAGTCCAGTCTATTTTAATTTCAGCCATAGAGTATCTTTATATAGAGAATTTAAGAGGGAAAAATAATAGAGCTTTTATAAAAACTGTCTGCCTTATCGGAGGTTTGAATAATGGGGGAACGTATTGAAATTATTTATGAGTTAAATAATTTGAAAGGAACTTGTTACGTTGAAATAAAACCAGGTGAATATTCGGGGGTAAATTGGGGTGAAGAGTCCATTTTCTTTACAGATAAAACCTTTACCTATTTTTCAAAGGCAATTGAAAAACATTACAAAGAATATTCTCTATGGGGCATAAGCGAAATAAACAGGGAGACTTGGAACTTAGTCCTTAAGGAACTAGAGGAACTTAAAATATTTTTATCAAACAGTCCAAACCCTGAAGATTTGAGGAAGCATATTGAATACTTGTATTTAGGCATCACAGAGAAATATATTTTAGAAAATCTAAATAAAAACTTAGATGATTTGGTGAAAGTAATTACTGAATTTCAATCTTGGATAAACGAAAAGAGTAAAGATAACGAGTAAATCACCATTTTAGGTGTTTGAGGATTAATGGGAACATTTAAGTTGATGTTGCCCTAGACGGGTATAAAAATTTCTTAGCGTTCTACTTCAACTAATGGGTGCGTTAGTTGAAGATCATTCGGCTGCTGATGCAGTCTTTTTTGTTGCACTAACGGGGCAGTTAGTTTAAGAAGAGTTTCCTTTTTTCCATAAATTATTAACGGAAATTGGTTTAGGAATCACCTTTCCGAAGACCCAGAAGGAAAATGTAAAGAAGATTTATATGTACCAATTAAAGAAAATATTGTAAACATAACAATTTCAAACTAGAAGTGTCACCATCAAAGGTGGCATTTTTTTTATTGATCTAACGGGGCATTTAAATTGAAGAACGGTGTTTAACTGGTGATTAACAGCACTTGGGTACTTATTCTGATAGAAAATTATATTAGTTTGAATAAGTTAAGCCTAAATTTAATAAATTAATAATCCTTACTAGACCAAATTAGGAGTGTGTTATATGTCGACAAATCGTTTTAGGAATATTGTATTTGAGGGTGGCGGAGTTAAAGGGCTTGCATATATTGGAGCATTAAAAGCTCTAGAAAAATCAACAGTCATTAATAGTATAAAACGCGTTGGTGGGACATCAGCAGGAGCAATAACAGCATTACTTCTGGGGTTAGGGATAAACTCTGAAGAGATTGAAGCATATTTAAACGGAAAAAGTCTTGAGGATTTAGAAGATAATAGCGTGGTTGACCTGATGGACACAAGAAGATTATTAAATAAATATGGATGGAATAAAGGGGAAGAATTAAGAAAATGGATTGGGGACGCAATAAAAAACGCAACTGGTAATGAGAATTCAACCTTTGAAGATATAAAAAAAGTTCAAAAAGAAAAAAATTTTAAGGATATGTACTTTATAGGTACTAATTTAGCGACACATTCATCCAAAATTTTTTGCTATGAACTTACACCAAATACTCCTTTAATTGATGCAGTTGTTATTTCTGCGTCTATACCACTCTATTTTCCAGCAATAATTGATAAGGAAGGAAATTGTTATGTTGATGGGGGGTTTTAATGAACTACCCAATTAGACTTTTTGATGAAGAAGGTTTTATTGAAAGTACTGAATTATTTAGAGTGCATACACCACCCAACTATGACGCTGCAAATAAGCTAAAGAAACAACTAGTGATCACCAATATTACAGAAACTGACTATAAACCGAATAAAGAAACTATTGGATTTCGATTAGATTCGGGAGATGTAATTAATTTTTTTAATACAAAAGAAGCGATTGTTCATCCAATTACCAACATCTATGATTTTACAAAGCACCTCATTAGAACCTTAAAAGAGTATCAAAACCATACACATTTAAATGATACTGACATATCCAGAACCATTTTTTTAGATGTTAGTCGCGTTAGATCAACTGGCTGGAATATTTCAAATGACCTGAGAAAAGAAATAAAAAGAAAAGCTTACGACAGTACGAAAGAGTACTTGGAGAAATTCAACATTTATGTACCTGAATATACAGAATAAAATTTAAAAAGTTTAGTCCGAAAAATAAATTTTATGAAATGGTGATGGTAATTTGTCTTTAATTTATAAGAATGTAGTGTTTTTAGTTCCAGAAATGAATTTGGAAAAGGAGCTAGTTTGGTGTGAATTTCGAGTAAGAATACATACCTTGTCAGAATTGCGATATCAAGTTCGTGTTTTCGAAGCATCTGAGGAATATTCGCCGAACCTTGTGTATAGAAAAGGAATAAGTATAGCTGATTCCTCTTGGGAGAAAACTCCAAAAAAAGCCAGAGAGGATGTCGAAGAAGAAGTTGGTGAATTAAAGAGAGATAATATTAAATGGCAAGAATGGATTGGTGAACCATTTAGTATTCCGATCATCAGAGAAGATTTTTAAGTACGGAAGAGTTGTATAAGGTTTTTATTATTTAATTACGGTAGCTAAGCGAAACAGGGAGTTGTTGAACTGGCTGCTCATATTGTGTTTTTATTGCATAATACGTTTGCTAAAAAATGTTTAAGCAAATATTAGAGTTTTAGACATATGAAGGTGTTCGTTTAGTGCATCTCTATTTATGGAGGATTCATCAAATGAACGAAAATGTTGTTATAGTTTGTATTAGTGGTCGTAGTGGTTCCTCTGTTGGGACTACTGGAATTGAGCGAATACGTGATATGTTACGTAAAGAGCTATATACTCTAGAAATTAACCCTGAAAATATATTTCGAAGAAGTTGGAATCGAAATGAAGATGATAACCCGTTTGGGGAGCCAGACGTTAATGACATTAACTCGGAGATAAATCATCGGACAACAAGTCCAAGTTATTTGGCGATAATTGGACATAGCTATGGTGGATGGGCAGCTTGTAGATTATCTAAAGTAACTAATAGGATACCTGATTTTGTTGGGCTCATAGATCCTGTTTTTGGATTGAAGAATAGTTTGGGGGCACAAGACGTACCTAGAGGAAATTTAATTAAGAACTGGTACCAAAATAACTGTATCGTGAACGGAGATCCATGTACAGGTTTAGGAAAAATCCCATGTTCTCAAAGAGGAGCAGGTTTTTCATGTGGGTATCAAAATGTAGAAGGAGCTATTAACGTACAAGAGGAATTTAGGAGAGATTGGAATGGAAATAGGAAACGAGTAAGTTGTTTAGGTGGAAGGCGATATATATTAACTTCTCATGTAGATATAGATGAAGACTCTTGGATACATAGACAAATTAGAGACCAAATTTATTCTGATCTAAGTAGATAGTACGACTGCAAGATAAAATTCACTTTTTATTTTTATCACAACAAATTTGTGAAAAGCTGCACTTAAACTAACGGGTGAGTTAGTAGAATAAGACTGGTTGTTCGTTTTTTCTGTAATTATAAAATAATCCTATGCACTTACTTGGTTTTATTTTATAATGTAATCTGATTAAAAGAAAATTGAGGCGGGTTACTTTGAAAGCAGAAGAAGTACGATACAATGGCAAGGTTTATACGGTTATACATAAGTATTCTTCGGGCTATTGTGAAATCAGTGAATCAGGAAGCCAATTTAATGTTGAATTAGTACATGAAACAAATTTACAGAAGATTGATTTCCCCTCTAATCAACAAGAAATAAACACCGATCCTAAAACTTAAACAAACAGGTGCGTTTGTTGAACAAGGCTGGAGCTGCTATGGCAGCTTTTTTGTTGTTCCGCTAAAGGACAATTTAGTTGGAAACACTTCGAAATTTTGGGAGCTGACTTTTTAATGCTAAAAGATCTTTGTAGTTGTAAAATTACAAATTCATTAAAAATCGAAGCTGATTTTGTGGCTGATGCAATTTGGTGCAACCAATGTGGGGAAAATCTTGATATCGAGGACTTTCCGATAACAGAAAATTTAAAGGTGGAGTTAAATCAATGGACTGGTCTATATAAGAAAATCTCTATAAAGGAACATAATTCAAGAGGGGAACATCTTACGGAAAAAGTAAAAGAAGAACTCGGTCCAGAATATAAAATAGTTTTTATACCTGACCGTAAATGAACTAACGTGGCAGGGTAGGTCAAGAGACGTAATAGGAGGTATTGTGGTTTTATGAAAAATTATTTCGATGAAGAAAACTATACAGGGAACCCACTTCACATAGATAATTATAAAGACCAAAACTAACGCTCTATCCTTGCAATTGTAAAATCAGCTTTGTGGTTTATTATCGAAATTATTATTTGGAAATACTTTTCTTTTTAGAGGATTTTAATGATAAAATAACAGGTGTTAACAGAGGGGGAACAGCATGAAAATTACACATGGTATCAGTGCATTCACCATCACTTCCGCTTTGATTTTAGCTGGGTGCGGTGCGAAAGAAACAACGGATAAAAAAGAAGAAACGGTAGTTCAGGCGAGCGATGTTATAAAAGATAAAGAGGTTGTGCATACAAAAGAAAAAGAAGTTATACATACAAAAGAAGAGAAGTTGGCGGAACTTTCTTCCACTTATAAAGAAATGGGAAAGTATTTTGCGGAATGGCAGCTTCCGAAAGATGGTATCCTCCCGAAAGATGACCCGCAGTGGAATGAAACTGAACCACTGGACGGAAGCGACCCGCATGAAGCATTTGTATACTACGATAATGGATATGGCTTCGATAAAAGGACGGGTTATAATTTTGTCATTGCGTATGACACAGATGATGAAGGCAACGGAAAACCTAAGCCCCCAACACCCGACCAGCGTGTTGGAGTAATAATGGCTATTATCGATGAAATGGCTCAAGATGGAGACCATGTTTTGGATAGTGATCCCATGTATATCAAAGATGCAAACGGAAAGAAAATTCTGAACCAAACGTTTATGGAAAACCTTAAAGCAGATATTAATAACAGTATAGACAACCTTTCCAAAGTAAGAGATTTTGCCCAAAAAGATCACGCTGAACCACTGGAAGCGTGGGCAAATGAAACCATCAGTTTCTTTTTAGGTGCAAATAAAACAGTCAACATAAAAGATGGTTGGCAGCTTTATTCAAAAGGCATGGATAATATCGAACAACTGAACAAAACTATTGAAATGGCAAGAAGCTGAATGTCCCTACTGGGGCATTCTTTTTTTGTTTTCATTCTGTTATTTTGTGTTTTTCGTTCAATCACCAGGATTTTGGCCACTAATGACTAAACTCTTGCTAATGAGAATAAAATGAAGGATTCCAAGGAGGTGTAGGATGAAAAATTATGCAACTCTGTTGGTTAGCTTTGTATGGATATTTATGTTGGCGGGATGTTCCCTTGTAAACAATGTAAACAATGAGACATTTTATGATGTCCTAACGCCTGTAAAAGGGGAGAAAGGCTCTTTCAGGACGGAACGGCATATTTCCAAAAAGGACGATGTGAAAATAGTTCAATCTATATTGCATCAAGCAAAATGGGTGAATGCAAAGGTTCAGATGAATCCGCTGCAAGCCGACTTTATGATGTATACCAACATCAACAGTACTCATGCTTCAGAGAAAGCGGACAGTTATTACTTATGGAAACAACCTGACAAAGATGTTTTAGAAATTATGTTTACAGACCAAAGTAAATATGTGCAACTGCCAAAAAAAGAATCAAAAATTTTGTATCATCTTTTATCTGGAAAAGACCTGGAATAGGTCTTTTTTCTTTTTACCTCACAATAGACACTGTATTCATCGGGACGGTATTCGTGGTGTATTTTTATTAGCATTATTGTTTCGGTCAATACACTTGGTATTATAGTGGGTTGCCATACATAGGAATTAAATAAAAAGGGCCTTAAAATCTTCTTGGTTATAAGTACTGGTCAATAGTGCATTGGCAACTGCGGTATTGTATCTCTTGTTTTTATCGTTTTGTAGTAATTACATTGTTTACTAAGGAGAGCAAAATGAAAAAGTCTATCAGTTTGGCCCTAATTGTGTTTATATCCATTGGGATAATTATTGTGTTTTGGTTATCAGACTTTGAATTTGGTAAATACGATAATCTTAGGGAAGCCATTCAAAAAGGAATACCATATCCAGCAATTAAGTTAGTCCACACTGAGGAGTACGATGGTGTAACTATTGTTATGTACACGGCTAAACCTGAAGAAGAAGAACTCCCTTTCGCTAATTATACTCCACTTGCAATAGCTTTCTTTCGAGGTAATGATGAAGAAGGCTGGAGCAACATCGGTCATAATGGATGGACACATTATGAGAACGATAATATGCATGTTTATCATGAATATCTGCAAGAACATGATGAAAAAGGGAATGATAGAGACCAAATCTGAGAAAGAAGTAACTTATGAAGAAGCTAAATTTATTAAGCATCAAGGTATGAATTATTACCTACAAATAGATCGGGAAACAATTGTTGTTAGAGGATTAAATAAGAATGGAGAAGTAATAGATATACAAGGTGGATAATATTGCATGTCAGCCATATAACATAAACCCCTGCCGATTGGAGGGGTTATTTTTATGCACTTGCCGCAAGATCCTCTTAGCCATCAGGTTATTTTTCAAGCATTTCAATGTGAAAAATTAATGATGCTGTCAAAGATATTTGCTAGGTTGTACTGGACTCCTTCCAGGTTACTATTAACCTCCTTAAGTTCGATTCCGATAAAAAGGAGAAAGGCAAGGAGCAGGACAGCGAAAACATACAAGCTGATAACATGATTCTTTTTCACGGTTATCCCCCATCTGTTTCTTTTTATCATGTTTATGTTGATCTTTATTTTAGCATTCTTAAATTACTTCAAAACAGTAAAGCTGGCCCGTCAATGCATAGCTAAAGATTAAAGGTGTATTAGTCAAAGGATCTTATTGAAACGTTGAAACGTCTAAGGATTTCTTTAAAGAATTCCAACCGTTCCCACTGGGCGAAAATGGACTACATTGTTATGATAATCTTGGTGATTATATGATTGATAAACCATTGAAACCAATGTTATTGCATAAATCAGAAACTCCGCCTGAAGGAGATTATATACATCAACTTAAATTTGACGGGTTCCGCTGCATTTTTTCATCGTCGAATCATCAAGTCAGGCTTTTCACACGCCATCAGAATGAATGCACATCACAATTCCCCGATATGCAGATTCGTTTCCCTAGAGATGTTGTCCTTGATGGAGAAATGATTGTCTTAGATCAAGGAAAGCCGTGCTGGGAGTCGGTGATGAAGAGATTTCAAGCTAGGAAGTCTGTGGAACTCGTATCAAGGGAGCTGCCAGCCCATTTCGTTGCTTTTGACATTCTCAAGATAGATGGGAAGGACATTACAAAGAAGCCGTTAGAGGAGAGACTGGCTATACTTGAACAAGTTGTAGAAGATAGTCAAGTAATCTCTAAAGCAAAGAATTTTGATGACGGGTTACAACTTTTCCATGCTGTTAAAGAGATGGGTCTAGAAGGCATAGTGTCAAAGCGGAAAGGCAGTGTTTACAACCTGAATACCAGAAGTCAGGATTGGATCAAAGTGAAAAATTATAGGCAGGAAACAGTACAGATTGCTGGGCTTCGGAAAGACAATTTCGGATGGTCCATAATTAAGGATGGAAAATATGTTGGCGTGTGTGAGTTCGTGCCTCCAAATGAACGGAAAGCATTTTGGAAAATAGCGCAGCAGATCGTGAAGGAAGAAGATTCTAGCTGGATACACTTGGAGCCCCTGATCAGATGTAAAGTAAAGTTTCAGGATTATACCAAAGCGGGGTTAATGAGGTCTCCGAGCTTTGTTGAATTTGTATTATAGTAGTAAAAAAAACAAGCAGTTAACCTGCTTGTTTTTCTTTTAAATCCTCATATGCCTCTAGAAAGCTTTTCTAGGTATCTTTTCCATATAGTTCTTTGTTATTTTTAAAGAAAATCTGCATGGTCAAATCTTTAGCTTGGGCTAGGCAACAAGAGCGTGATGCCCAAACGAGTTTTATATAGGACAAAAAATATTCCTTTTTTAGTGCTCCCCCATGATTTACTGTCATATAGAGTCCTCCTTAAATCAAAAATAATTGATTTTAAACTCAAAAAGATTAGGAACAAGATGGCTTAAACACACAACAAAGCTCATGAGAAAGCAGATGATTGATCTCATCTTGGTTTATCTGATAGTAACTCCAGGTTCCCCTGGTTTCTTTTGAGATGATATTGGCATCAAGCAATATCTTTAAGTGATATGATAATTTGGACTGTGTCATATCCATAAGCGGGGTGAGATCACAGACGCACATTTCTCCTTTTTGAGTCAGGATATTCATGATTTGAAGGCGCTTTTTATCTGCCAGAGCTTTGAATTTTGCTTCGTATTTATTAAGGAATTCATCCATGGATATGTCTTGGAGCGGGACTTCAATATTCATTTCATTTCACCTTTTCTTAATCAAATCTTCTTGATGTATTCATACTATACCGATATTTATTATTCAGTCAATCTTTTATGTATCCAGAGTTCGTTCTTGAAGATAAATCAATTTTTTTTGATATAAATGTTGCAGTTGGAAAGTACTACTAATATACTTGTGTCATAAATCAAAAAAAATTGATTTATGGAGGTGAATCATTCACTCCTTAATAATTTAAAGACAATCTTGTTGCGAAGAAGTATACATATCTCAGTAATATTGGTGGTTTAGAGTTGTTGTGACCAGGGAGGCCCTCGAAATGAACGATATTAGGATTCGAAATGCTAATCGTAGAGATCTAGATCAAATCATGACAATCTACAACGAAGGAATTGTTGACCGAATTGCAACATTAGAGACGGAAGAAAAGGATCAGCAATATATGCTGGATTGGTTTGATAAACATGGGGATCGTTACAAAGCGATAGTAGCAGAAATGGAAGATGTTGTAGTGGGATGGGCGAGTTTAAACATATACAATGCCCGTATTGCCTATAACGGCGTAGCTGACCTCTCCGTTTATATCCAGAGAGAATACCGAGGAAAAGGCATTGGCGGAAAATTGATAAGTGCGATTGAAGTACTGGCAAAAGAAAAGGCATTTCACAAAATCGTTCTTTCTACATTCCCGTTTAACGAGTTAGGGCAGAGTCTGTACAAGAAAATGGGATTTCGAATTGTAGGAGTATATAAAAATCAAGGATTGTTAGATGGATCTTTTGTTGATGTGATGGCGATGGAAAAATTATTAATATAGGAGGTATGGAACATGGATCAAATAAAAAAACAAACACTACCAGTGGCAATTATCGGGGGTGGGCCTGTCGGGCTCGCCGCAGCAGCTCAATTAATTAAGAAGGGCGAGCCATTTATCTTGTTTGAAGCAGGAAGCAGTGTCGGTTCAAGCATTCTTGAGTGGGGGCACGTCCGAATGTTTTCACCTTGGCAGTACAATATAGACAAAGCGGCAAAGGAGTTACTTGAGAAGTCAGGCTGGACTTCTCCGAAAGAACAGGAACTTCCAACAGGCCGCGAACTGGTAGAAAACTACCTTGTTCCGCTAAACAACCTGCCAGAAATAAAAGAGAACATCTTGTTAAATGCAAAAGTGGTGGGAGTTGCTAAAAAGGGACTCGATAAGCTGAAAACAGCCCAAAGGGATCATGCTCCCTTCCAATTGTATGTAGAAAAGGACGGAGACACAAAGGTATTTGAGGCAAAGGCGGTCATTGATTCTTCAGGAACATGGACAAATCCAAATCCCATCCTCTCTAACGGTATTTGGACAAAAGCAGAAAAGACATTGAAACATCGGATTTTCTATGGAATTCCGAACGTACAGGAACTTGAAGAGCGATATAAGAATAAAACCGTAATGGTGATTGGAAGCGGCCATTCTGCCATCAATGCCCTACTTGAATTAGCAGCGTTGAAAGCAAAATTCCAAGATACGGGCATTCACTGGGTTCTTCGAAAGAACAGGGTGCAGGATGTCTATGGAGGCCAGGAAAGAGACGGATTGCCAGCCCGCGGGGAACTCGGCATCAACATACAAAGATTAGTCGAATCGAAACAAATTACTGTTCATACGCCATTTTATATAAGCAGTGTAAAGGAATTGAATGGCACCATTATGGTAACAGGAGAGTCAGGAAACGAAGAAGTTTCAGTAGAGGGAATCGATGAAATCGTCGTCAGTACTGGGTTTAGGCCAGACGTAACCTTCCTGAATGAAATTAGGCTGGATATGGATTCTGCTGTTGAGAGCGTGGAGGCTCTTGCGCCGCTAATCGATCCCAATATCCATAGCTGTGGGACTGTCAGACCTCACGGGGAAGCAGAACTGCGTCAGCCTGAGAAGGATTTTTATATCGTCGGGATGAAAAGCTACGGGCGGGCGCCGACTTTCTTACTCGCAACAGGATATGAACAGGTTCGATCCGTGGTCGCTTATTTGACAGGGGACCTGGAAGCGGCAAAAGAAGTTCAATTGGAGCTTCCTGAAACAGGAGTTTGCAGCACGAATATAGTGACTAGTTGCTGTACTTCAGAAAATCCTGTACAGGAAACAAGTTCTTGTTGCAGTGTTCCAGTCAGGCTTGAGATCAAAAGTTCTTCTTGCTGCGGGTAAATACAAATTTAGACTAGTATGAAAAGAACAGACTGGTCTTTTCCATTCAAAATGTGGAATAACGAATAGAAATCAAGTGCAGCAGAGTATCAGTGTTTCTACAAACATAAAAAGCCGCTGATGCGGCTTTTTTGTCTAACGACTGTGACGGTATTATTCGGTAGGGTTTATTTTAGCTTTTCTGTTCGCTATAAATATTTGAATGTTAATCAAGGCGGTTACTGCTATACCCATCCAAAGACAATACTCCAGTAGACTCATACCAATTGATTCGCTTGCAGACCAAATGTTATTTATGATTAATGGGCCCCATATGACCAAAGCTCCCAACGCTATCAATGAAAAAAAGAATTGCTTGATGAACTTCATGGGGATACCAATTAAACCCATGAAAGATGTGAGAATTGCTAAAGCTACACGACCTCCATCCAATACGGGAATGGGGACTAAATTAAGCAGTCCTAATAGTAAACTTATTACTGCAAAGCCTAACCAGAATTCCTGAGCAATCTCAGCCATTGAAATATAGTTTCCAATGGAGTTTTCTAAATCCCTTTCTGGTGTAACGATATCTGAAAATTTTAAGTCTGTAATTATGTGATAAAAATTGGGGAATACAGCAATAAACTTGTTAAGGGTTAATTTAAGGGATTCAAAGATTGGCCGCCCTGTTTGTACAAGATAAAAGCTAAATGCTATGAAATAACAAATAAAGTTAATAAGTATTCCAGCAAGGTAAAAGATGCATTTTTTATATAGGGATAATTTTTCTTCGGCATCTCGATTCACTTTTACATACCCCATGGTTGGAAGAGCCTTAAATTGATAAAAAGTGCCACCATGTTTGAAGTTAAATAACATTGGGCCGATACCGATTGAAAAATCCGTGACGGGCACTTTAAAAGCTCTTGCGGAAAGATAGTGCCCCAGTTCGTGTAGAGTTATTACTAAAAAAAGAATTAACATAAACTTTGCTACTAACAAGACAGTTTGTAATGTAAGAGGCGGAGAATTGCTTAAATAGTTCGCGAATGCACCTATTAAAATCCCTGTTAGCGCATATTTGAAAACTTTATCCACGCCATCCTTCTTTCCTTTCCCGATGATCTGTTTAACCATTAAAACAGCACCCATTATAATAAAAATAATTGAAACTAATGAAACTGCGAGTACAAAATAGGAATACACAATGACACCCCCTTATTAACTATTACAAAATATATGTACAAGTAGTAAAAAAATCCCATCAGGTAAGAAAATAATGTACTTCACAGTTACACACATTACTGCAAATGTTATTTCCTTTGTAAAGCTAGTGTAAATTTTAAATGGACGGAGATAATAATGGTTGCATATATAAGAGTTTGCTTATACAATGGGTTTCGAACTTGGTAAAGTTCATTTTATTTCAAATAGATTATAAGTATATAACTATGTACTAATTTAGAATTTGGAGGTATTTGATGCAAACCGATCAAGTTTTAGACATAGAAACGGCTGCTAACCTTCTGAAGGTGCTCGGCGATAAGACTCGTCTAACCATGGTGAAAATCATGTCTGAGCATGAATGCTGTGTGTGTGAATTTGTGGATCTGTTTGACATGACCCAGCCAGCGATAAGCCAGCATTTACGAAAACTGAAAGACAGCGGATTGGTGAAAGAAACCAGAAGAGGACATTGGATTTTTTATTCATTGAACCCTAATTCTCCGTATTACACATTTGTACAACACGTTATCTCTGACTTACCTAGTCAACGATATAAAGTAGAAGAACTAGAAACACAGGGGAAAAGAATCTGCTGTGACTAACGGGGAGGAATACATCAAGTGAGTTCGGTTGTTTTAGCAAGTATTATTTTCTTGCTCACGCTGACATTAGTCATCTGGCAGCCCAGGAATTTATCCATCGGGTGGTCAGCCTGCGGTGGTGCCATACTTGCACTTTTAGTTGGAGTTGTAGACTTCAATGACGTAATCGACGTAACACAAATTGTGTGGAACGCAACTTTAGCGTTTATTGCTATTATTATCATTTCATTAATTCTAGATGAAATTGGTTTCTTTGAATGGGCTGCCCTTCATATGGCACGGGCCGCTAAAGGAAACGGAATCAAGATGTTCGTGTATGTAAGTATTTTGGGTGCCCTCGTTGCCGCATTCTTTGCAAATGACGGAGCTGCACTGATTTTAACACCTATCGTTTTGGCAATGGTTCGTAACTTGAAGTTGGAAGACAAGATGATCTTTCCATTCATCATTGCCAGCGGTTTTATTGCAGATACCACATCACTGCCTCTTGTGGTAAGTAATCTCGTGAACATTGTGTCTGCCGATTTCTTTGGAATTGGATTCGCGGAATTTGCATCCCGTATGATTGTTCCGAATCTTTTCTCCTTAGCGGCAAGCATCCTGGTTTTATATCTGTATTTCCGAAAAAGCATTCCGAAGAATTATGATATAGCCCAGTTGAAGAAGCCATCGGATGCGATTAAAGATCTGAAGATGTTTAAATTATCATGGCTGGTACTAGCGATACTATTAGCTGGATACTTTATCAGCGAATTCTTACACATCCCTGTATCATTCATTGCAGGAATTGTCGCCATTTTCTTCTTATTAATGGCTAGACGAAGCAAGGCCGTCAACACTGGAGCCGTAGTAAAAGGAGCTCCATGGGCTATCGTATTCTTCTCGATCGGCATGTATGTGGTGGTTTATGGATTAAGAAATGCTGGATTGACTGGAGTGCTTGCGGATGTCATTCAGGCTGCGGCTAACCAGGGATTATTTATCGGAACCATTTCGATGGGATTCATTGCGGCCATTCTTTCATCCATCATGAATAACATGCCGACCGTCATGATTGATGCTCTTGCAATTGCCGACACACATACGGCTGGTGTCATCAAAGAAGGACTGGTTTACGCAAACGTCATTGGTTCTGATTTAGGGCCGAAAATTACCCCGATTGGTTCTCTCGCTACCCTGTTGTGGCTTCATGTATTGTCACAAAAAGGAGTCAAAATTTCATGGGAAACGTATTTCAAAACAGGAATCATCCTGACCATTCCTACTCTTTTCATTACACTGGTAGGTCTCTACTTATGGCTGGTTATCATTCATTAACATAATTACACAAAAAGGAGCAATTCATCATGTCAAAAAAAACAATTTACTTCTTATGTACAGGTAACTCTTGCCGAAGCCAGATGGCGGAAGGTTGGGCAAAAAAACATTTAAATAACGATGAATGGGAAGTGAAAAGTGCTGGACTTGAAGCACACGGGCTAAACCCTAACGCTGTGAAAGCTATGAAAGAAGCGGGAATTGATATTTCTAACCAGACATCAGATGTCATTGATCCAGAGATTTTAAATAATGCTGATTTAGTTGTGACGCTTTGCGGTCATGCAGCCGATCACTGTCCTGTGACTCCGCCACATGTGAAACGCGAACACTGGGGATTTGATGACCCTGCAAAAGCAGAAGGAACAGAAGAAGAGAAATGGGCATTCTTCCAGCGTGTCCGCGATGAAATTGGTGGCCGTATCAAAAAATTTGCTGAAACTGGCGAATAAAAGTATCTAGGGTCAGGGGGAAACTAATCCCTGACTTTTTTTATAATTACACTATAATAGAGCAATCCATATGAAAAATTACCATGAATTAATTCCAGGGCGAATTTATATTGGTGTAGCCGATAACATACAGAAAGCTCTTCAAAAAGAAAAAATCGTTTATTTGGTGAAACATACCAATTTAGGAAAGTATCGTATTATGATAGATTGAAGAGTAGAGAGGGGGAATTTTTTTGGATGTTAATACAATGGAAATGCTAATAAATGGAAGTATTGGTTTGCTTGGTGCTGCTATTGGTGGTGGAGCCTCAATTTGGGCAACAAAAAAACAAATTAGTGAACAAAATAAAAGTGAAGATGAAAGAGAATCGACTGGAAGAAAGAATACTGAATCAATTATAAGGACATTTTTAATTAATGAGATTAAGCAAAATGTATCTAAAATGAAGTGGCTAGAGGAATATTTCAATAAAGGTTACGATGACCAAAGCAACCAGACAGTGGGTACTCATGTAGACCTGAAATTTAATGAGTATGAAAAGGTAAAGTATAAGCTGGTAGAAACGAATACCCTAGAAAGCTTGAAAACCATTGAAATATACCAAATGTTCTATATGATAAACAATACCGAAGGCTCGCATAGGTTAAGCCATTTTAGCAGTAATGAATATGCGTATGTAGTTCAAAGGTATAATTTAGCTAAAGAAATGGTATCAAGCCATTTTGAAGAAAAATATCAGCACTTTGGTTAAGCATCTTCTGAAGATGCTTTTTTTAACAAACCAATAGAGGTCTCTTTGGGCCAACAGACTTCCTGCTACCACCTTATGTAAAAAGTGAAAATAGTACAACTTTTATCATGCATATTCTTTATTAAAAGGTAGCGGAAGGGGAATGTAAAGTGACGGTCAGGGAAGTGTATCTAGAAAACCTAATATGGGATTTGAACGACAGAATAAATCCTGATTTATCAAGTATGGAAGCGAGCATGAACCAATTAGGTCTGTTATCTCCTTTAACCGTTGAAGGGCCAAATGACGAAGGCTTTTATTATTTGATTGATGGCTACCGCCGTTATTTAGTATTAAGGAAGAAAGGCATTCCAAACCAAACGATCCCTGTAAATATTGTTAGTATCCCCACATCAAGACTGGAAAGGCAGACGAAAAGGTTTCACATGCATAATACCGCGAAGAAAATAATTGGAGCTGAAGAACAATTCGAGATAGATGATATTCAACTGAAGGGTCTGCTAACCGATCAAGAAATGATTGATCTTCTAAAACCCAAGAAGCATCGAGTAAAAAGAATGGAAAAAAGTCTCAGTATTGACCCGCAAAAACGTGAAGAAGTAGCAAAAGTTAGGGGAAGCCAGCATGCTTTGGAAGTCCTTTACTCCTTAGACATAACCGACACCCTACGCAGCGAACTCTATCGCATGATCCTCAACAGAGGGATGACGGGAGAACACGGGGATGCTCTGAAAAAAATTGGCCGCCATCAACTTTTTGCCTCGTTGTATGAACCACAAAAAAACCGTGCCATTGACCAGACCATGAATCAGGCTAGGTTCACGAATAAGGAAGCAGAATTAATCCTACTTTCAGAAATTATGAAGGATAATCCAGGTGCTGAACCTCTATATATAAATCAGTGGTTGACCTACTTGATTAGGATGATGGAAGAATTGAGTAATAGCATACATGACGATGTAAGTATGTATGTCACTGAAATTCAAAAAAAACAATTGGCCTCTTTACTCGGCAAGATAATAAGTCAGTTGAACTGGGTATGGGAGAGACCATACGAGAGTGACATGGAAAAGGCTGCCCCTCTAGATTATGTTCCTTCCTTTTACACAGAAACGACCGAAACAGGATTCCGCATTCGAAAACATTAGTAATATGTAAGCCTTTGGAGAAATCCAGGGCTTTTTTTCTATCCTTTTGAATGTTCGGGTACCTAATGGAACATTCTTTCTAGTAGAAGACAAACATGAGGGGGATTCACATTGCCGAAACGGCATGACTCCCAGCCAGAAAGCCAGCAAACACAGAGCTGGCACCTACAAGGCTATCATGCCCGTCTCTCCAAAGAAAGTGCACGTCTCTTATGTTTACATATTTTAGTGGCTCATTTTATGGCTGAGGTGGCTCTATAATCTGTCCGAGATGGCTCTGAAATTTGGCAGAGGTGTCACTTTTCTATGGCTGTAATCATAGCATCCCATACTAACATTACTATTAATAAAATAATGGTTGTTGGGGAGAAATAAGGAGTTTCTATGTAGTCGATCATTAATAAACAAATAAAAAACAAAATGGCGATTTTACACTTATCCCAAAAACGCCAATACTTTAGTTTCCAGGTTTTTGATGCAGATATATGTAGATTCAAAAATCTCCAACCCATAACAAAAAGTGCAGTAATTGTAATTGTACGAGCAATGAAGGAATGATTAGAATCAGTAAGCATGATAGCGATACCAAACAACACTACATGGTAGTTACTGTATATTTATTGAATCTATTTTTTAATTTTCTCGCTTTTAACTTCCTTTCTTATCTTAATAATCGAAAAGTCTTTCTTTCTTATTAACCAAAAACAAAGAGGAAGCCCCAACTGTTTGTGAAATTCTACCATTATTTTTGCTGAATCGCATGAAACTATCCAGTATAGTAGAAATATATTACATCTAGGTAAAAAGCAAGGAGAGAAAACCATGTAGATTATACTATATTTAGAGAGATTATGGACATATAAAAAAGCCTTAAGAAAAGGCTCTTCGCTCATTCTTTATTAAGAAAATAATCCAGTCCATGTTCGAATGAAGCTAATAGAAACTCAGCGGCCTCTGAGTTTCTAGCCATCAGCTCATGATGCCGCTGGCGTAATCTGCTTAAGCGAAATGCTGTATCATCTTGTCCATGTATTGCGGGGTTCATGGGGAGAATGACGAGTTCTTTTTGTAGGGTTTCTAACAGCGTCAAGGGGATTTTATCAGTTTTACCCGTTTCCAAATTACTTAAGTAGCCCGAGGACACTCCCAACTTTTTAGCATACTGATTTAGGGAAATTCCTTTATTTTCCCGTATTCTCCTTACCCTTAATCCGAAATCTTCTAGCATGGTTTTTACCTCCAATCGAAATGCAATGAAGCCTGGTACTTAATGTTTCGTTGTTCCTGAATATGAATCCTTCTCAAAATGAACTAATACATAAAATTTTTCGTATATAGCAAAAATGATGGGATTATTTACGATTTTTTTAAGAGAGTTTTTCAACGTGCACTTTATTAATTGTTTTGTTATGTATCGTTATAATAGAAGTAATAACGAAGCGTTAATACAGTAAAGGTGGAGGGAACGAATGAAAGTTTGTTAATGAAAACCCAGATAAGTTAAATTACATCCATTTAAACATATCTGGTCCCTTCGATGAAGATTTAGATTTTGAATTTGGATTTAGGTAATCTCAAGTAGGTGGGCCACTAAATTTTTTAAAAGTATCGATTTATGCCTACTCATATCTATGTCAACGGGATTTATAATGCAGCAGATCCTGACGTGAAATCCTTTTCCTAAGAAATAATATAGCAGAGGCTAGGAATATGGTTTTAAATAAAGTACTATCTTTGCCTAGTTTATTGAGATTTTCCTATATTTATCTAAATAAAAAAAGGTAATATATCTAAATATTATTAAAAATGTCGATAAAATCTATATAAGAATAAGTATAAAGGTAGTGAAAAAATTGTTAACGCAGAAGCATAAGCTACAAGTAGTAGCAGTAAAAGACTCTGAAATCAGGAAAAAAATAAAAAATGAATTAAATATAAGTGAAGAAATTACAATAGGAGATCTTGTTCGTCTCACTTCGTTAAGAGTTTGGGGATGTACCAGTCTTGATGGTTTAGAATTTGCCGAAAATTTAATAGAACTTGATATTGGATATTCAGACATAAATGATATTGCTCCATTAAAAAATTTAACAAAACTTAGAAAACTATGTATTAGTTCAAAAAAAACCTTTGATATCGGCCCCTTATGTAAAATAAAGACCTTGACAACGTTAGAAATAAGCGGAAACAAAATCACGGATTTAAGTCCATTAAGGGAATTGAAACAGCTAGTAAATGTAAAACTATCCCATAATAATCTATACGATATCGCTGCTTTAGAAGGTTTAGTGAACTTAGAGAAATTAGACTTAGCAAGAAATAAGATCATCGACATAAGTCCAATCAGTAACTTAATAAATCTGAATACTCTTGACATAGAGTCGAATGAAATATCCTGCATTAATCCAATAAAGAATCTTAATAATCTTAAAACTTTAAATGCTGGTAGTAATAAAATTGGGGATATCAGCGCTCTTTTAACGTGTGAGCAAATGGATAGTCTCGAATTAGCATGGAATAAAATAGCCAACATAAGTGTTTTACAAAATCTTGTTTATATTAGGAAGCTTGATCTTTCTTATAATTTGATTAAAGAAATTGAGCCGCTGTCGCGATTAATTAGTCTAGAGGAAATTAATTTATCAGGAAATCCTATCGACAATATTAGTGTTTTTGAGAATTTAGTGAATTTAAGAGTAATAAAATTACAACGAATTTTAGTTTCTGCCCCGATAAGCAAAGCTAAGCTTTTGGTGCAGCGAGGGAAAAATTGTTTAAACGAAGCAAGGGGAGTTAAAGAGTTTTCTTCAACAAATTTTCCTCTTATATATAAGGATGATTGGTTATTCAGCTTTCCAAGGGAAAAACTGATTAAATATGTTATGGAAAATGATATACCTAACCCAGACGAATTCAATTCTTTATTTAAAAAGGAAAAGGAATTTTATAAAAGAGAAATTTTTCTATTTTCCCTATCTCTAAAAGAGAAGATTCCTGAAAAAATAATACAGGAGGATTTTGTAACGAGGGAGTTTCTTTTAAGTTTTGTTAGAAAACTCTATGATAATTATGGCATAAACGAGAGTATTGCTAGCTGGGTGGTTGAGACCTGGGCTTTAAGCTTAAATAAAAATCTACAAGACATATCTCTTTTCCACAAAAGTAGTTATAGAATTGAACATAATTCAGTAATTGCAATTGGTGCTCCAATAAATAACATAAATATATTTGAAATGATTAAACATAATGATGTTAATGGAATCGAAAAACTTAATGAAAGTAACTTCAACTTTGATTTAAAAAATAAATCAGGTAAAACACCTTTATTTTTAGCAATTGAATATAACTTGACTAAAATGACGGCATTGTTATTAAAAAAGGGTGCCGATCCGTTAATTAAAGGGATTAAGGGTAAAACACCATTATTATATTCTGTTGAAAAGGGCAATACAGAAATTGCGGAACTCTTAATTATGTATTCTGATGATCTTAATGTCCAAGATAATGAAGGTAAGAGTGCGTTGATGTATGCAATATCTTCACATAATAGAAGCATCCTAAAATTAATGCTAAATAAAGGTGTAAATGTAAATCTTAAAGATAATAGTAATGTGCATGTAGTAGATTTAATAGTAAAAGAAAGTAATATTGATACTTTAAAATTATTTTTACAAAAAGATTTCGATGTCGATTATAAATTTTATGATGAAAACTCGCTTCTTCATCTTGCTGCGAGCAATGGTAAATTTGAAATTTGCAAATTTCTTATTGAAAGGGGAGCAACTGTAAATTCAATAAATTCATATAAAAAAACTCCTTTAGAAAAGGCAATAATTAGCGGTCATCATGAAGTTGTCGAACTTTTATTAAAGAATGAAGCAAATATAAATTACAAAAATGGAGACGGTGTAACTCCACTAATGCTCGCTGCTAAATTAGGAGAGAAAAAGATTCTAAAACTCCTTATAAGTTATGGAGCAAAGTTAAATCAGGTAGATAAGTGGAATGAAACTGAATTAATTAAAGCGGCATACAATGGAGAAGAACAAATAGTTAAAGTCCTAATTTCCTTAGAAGTACTTATAGATCATAGGGATAATGATGGAAAAACTGCTTTAATGTATGCAAGCGAGTATGGGTATGAAGGTATTGTAAAATTACTGTTAAATAAAGGTGCGGATTACAAAATACAGGATTTAGAGAATAAAACAGCTATTGATTACGCAAATGAAAATAAATACCATAAAATAAAATCGTTTTTATTAGAGAAAAAACTATGAAGATTGGTAATCTCTCATATTATCCATGGTCATCAGCCTCCTTTTTAATACCTATGAAGAACAACCAGCAGTTTACAAATTGTTTTTTAAACTTGATGGTGATTTGACGATATCTTTTCTCTATTCTAACAAAACTAAGATTGTGAAGGATTGTACGAATTTAGTTTTTAGGTAGTCAGGCCGATATAAATTAAACAAAAAGCCCATTATTCTAATGGGCTTTTTGTAACTCAATTAACGTGACTAGCTACGAAGTTATGTAAAATAGCAGTGAGTAAATTGACCGAAGTAATGTGAATATATTGAATTACAAAAAAGGGTTTGCAAATTAGATAGTCAATTATGACTAAGAGTGTGGACAGCTTTTTTTAATATAAATGTTCACTAATGTAATAAATCGTTCATTTATGTGAATAAAACTACTTTAATTGGCAACATTAACTATTAATGGTAGTTAGTGTTTCTACAACAAGAATACATCCGAGGAGGAGATTACACTTTTGGAAATAAAGTTATCACAGATGCAAGTTAGTTTAGATATGGAATTGTTACAGCTAAAACGCTTGTTAATAGCTCATAAGAAAGAGGGAACCGTCTTTTTTGAGGAGGAAGCAACTCATTTAAACAGAATGCAATATTTTCACTTATACTTTTATTTAAGACCTGGAACTAAAACTTCTATAAATGCTTTTCCTATTCCTATTAAAGATTTTCAAATGTATAAAAGTAGGAAAGACCAATATTCATTTATGAGGTTTTATTTTGAAAATTATTACCAAGTTAATGAAATAGATTTAACACATTTTGAACACTACGATTTTAAACGTCCCTATGTTGGTAGAAGGTTTATTTGGTACTACAAGGTTCAACCATCAATAGAGAATGAAATGGCAATTGGTTTTGAATGAAAAGAGTGTATTAACTATGGAGGTGATATAAATTCATGCAACAAAAAAAGTACCAGAACCAATGGGAAAAAGGAGCACAAATTATTGAAAGACAACGGGACGGAATTACTCCTTTTATGGCTGGCATAGTAACAGGCTTTACAATGGGGGAGGGTTCATTTTTTTTGGCGGTAAAAAGGAGCAAAACCCATAAAACTGGTTTTAATGTGGTACCTACTTTCGGGATTAACTTAAAACTGGATGACTTTGAAATCCTCGAACAAATAAAAAATCTTTTAGGGTGTGGAACAGTTCTCAAAGGAAAAAAAGCCGTAATGTACAGGGTCACGAAGTTCAAGGATGTTCTAGAAATAGTTATTCCTTTTTTTGACCGTTACCCTCTAATTAATGTTAAAAAAGATGATTTCAACTTGTTTAAAATTGTTGTTTTTAAATTTGCTTATGGTGAAGGAAAGACACTAGAGGGTATTGAAAAAATGGTCTCTGTCCGAAAGCATATGAATAATGGCAAGTCTGCTAAAAGGGAAAATTAAAAGAGGAAATTAAAAAAGAACTAAACGTGATACGTATTTATGCGGCATTCGGACAATGAAATTCAAGGGGGACTATTCTAAATAAAGATGATATTTATGAATCATTAGTGAAACGCGGAATAAGAAATGAATGAAAAGTTTGAGTTAATGTCTCATAATATTGTTCTTTTACTTAGTATTTATAAAGAAATGGTTAAACGATGGTGCAGGAGCGGTAAACTTATGCGTACAATTTGGGTGGAATATAGGCCATTTGTGCAAGTGACTTCAAGCAATTTATGCATCGGAATTTTGAACAAAATGCAAAAACAGGTATTGCCTCAATGAATTCTAACGTCTTGTCATTCTTAAGAGTAAAGCATATAAGCCATTACTTTAATAATGGTGAAATTACATTTACATGTTTTTTCTGTTTGGATGCTTTAACCATGCAACCTAAGGGTTTGTCATAAATGTAAGGAAAAGGGTCAAATTATAAATTTTTATTCAGACTATTAATTACTTTAGTGACTATGATAGATCCACCGTTAAACGGTTATGAACGTATTCAAGCTATTTGATAACAATCTTATATTATATTCAATAATCAAAACAGGAAATGTAAGGAGAATAAAAGGATGAAAGATTTAAAGAAATTTGGATTAGAGCCTAAGTTACATGATTTATTTTGTGCAATTCCTGATGACTCGGTTTTAACCCCTTACCAAATTGCCTCAATTTTAGTAAGAAGCGAAGAAACAATTCGAAGATGGTGTCGAAAAGGTAAGTTACCAGCATATAATTGGGGTGGAAAGTACGCAATTATGGGTAGTGATTTCAAGATTTTCATGCAGACCTCTCATAATAAAAAAGATAATATAGGAAAATTTTTCAAATGAAGTTTATGATTGCCTCTTTCCTGAAAGAAAAGGGAATTTCGTATTATGTACTCGAGGAGACATTGTATTTTCAATGCTTGTTTTGTTATCAGAAGGCTGAAATGGATTATTACACTTCGGCGTGGCACTGTACAAAATGTCCAGAAAATGGAACGATGTTCAATTTAATACAAACCACAAAAGATGAATCACAACCAACAGCGGAAGGACCTAAAAAGATTTATAACCCTAAGATAGAGATTTATAAAATTAAGAAACTATTTATGCTATTAATTAAGGAAAATGAAAATACCTCTTCCGAAAAGAAACTAGCACAACTCTTTGAAAAAGTATTAGATTTAATAGAAGAAGTAAACTTATAAATAAATATAAAACACAAAAAAGAGAAGCACAAATTTCTTTTTTTTGTGTTTTTTTAAATGGGCGAAAAAATATAAATAATTATTTTACCACAACCGTTTCTGAAAATAAATAGAGTATTTATAAATTCAATTATTTACCACTTAATTTTATGCTAACTTTCATGTAAAGTAATGATTGTCAAGCTTGACAACATCAATTAAATTGTGATTTACCAATCATGATTTAGTTTAGTGGTTCTTTATTCAAATATAAAGGCCGCTCGCACAACTTGCTTTACAAATAAAGAAGTATTCCGAAAAATACTTCATAAGACACAAAACACACATTTTATCCCTATTATTCTTACTATTTCTATGGAAGTAGTATAAGAAACTAGTATATTTTGTGTGTTTCGTGCCCATCATATTAAGGAGGTGAAAGCGTGCAATTGTTATATTCATTGAATGAACTTCAATCTAATTTTGATTCCAGGTTAGGTCTATGCGGTGAGACAAAAATTAAATATGAACAACTACGGTATTTGATTCATCATCAGAAGTGGTTTCAGAAATTCTATATATATATAGAAAATAATGACCTGACATCAGAACCTGATGTTTCACTGTATTCGTATGTATTCTTTATTGATGAAATACATGAGTTTAAGTCGCGTTTTTTAAGTTTGGGTCAAATTTCAAAAAAGGTAAATGTGAAAGAAGACACTATTGGCCGTTGGATTAAAAAGGGTTACTTCGGTGAAGTGGAAGCATATCAATGGTCAAAAAATAAAAAGGTGTATGATTCTTTTACGATAAGCAATAATTTTGATATTGCAAAAATAAAAGCTAAAACCGCGCAACAATTAGCCTATAAAAATTTGTCCAAAAGCATATCATATGAGAATTATCTTAATGAAGACCTGTTAAAGGTTATTGACGATTATATAGATCACCGACAATCATTTACACCAAAGATAATACTGAATAAAAAGGTTGAGACAGCAAGTGGTTTTTCTAGTAAGAAGAGTGCTGACAAACATCGCCATATATTGTATCTAGCCTTTTTTAAGATTATCGCTGCAAGGTGCGGAATAAGGGACCTTAACTTTAGTGTTGAGAGTTATCCTGACCTATCCGACGCTAAATGGACAAATTATGATAAAAACGTATTTAATCTGGATCAGTTTTGTAGTGGGGATATAAATGCATTAAGTAAAAATTTATCTATTGAAACATTAGCGAGCAGGTATGTTCCCGCATTAATTCCTTTTATACAATACTACTTGATGCAAAAGGAAAAGGATTTAAAGGTTCTAGCCAGAAAAGAAAACTGGGACTTTCAAAAAAGGTATTTTGGTGATAAAAATTTAGAGGATCTCCAAGAGACTATGTTACAAGATTTATTGCAGGTAACAAAACCGCTTAAAACGGATAACAATGACGAGAAGTCCTTCCTTTCTCGCGAAGAATATGTAAAGACTTTCCAAAAAGTGTTTCGAAGATATGGAATAAGAGAAGCTTTAATTCTTGAATTTGCCTTTAGATTAGGACTAAGACGTTTTGAAACAGCTTCCGTAGCAGTAGAAGACTTTTGGATAGATAACAGTGGTTATTTAAAGAAAGACAGCAGCGGTTATGGTAGATGTTATTTTCCAGAAGCGAAAAGCAAAGCGACTGGTGCTGATAAATATGGCATTCTTATTCCAGAATCACTTGTCGATCTGTGTAATCTTTATTTAAAAAATCTTCTTTATTTTAATTGCCCCTTTGAAAACCATAAGAAATTTGCTGGTAAGGTTTTTGAAGGAAAGTATGGGAATAACAAGAAATATAAAGAAAGTCACGGCTTCTTTTTTCGAAGAAGCACAAATTATTCAGATCCGAATCAAGGTATAAGTGCAGAAACAGTTGGTAGATTTTTAAGGGAAATGCGGGGTGAATTATCTTTTTTAGATGCCAAAGACAGAAGCCTGCTTTCCTATCATAATGGGCGGCATACGTTAAATGAATGGGTTGAAAATTCAATCGTATCTAAACAATCGTCGAGATATGTAGATTTTGCTGCTGATCTTCAAATGCGTCATAAACCTGGGGGACGAAATTTAGGGAAGCAAAAATATCGAAAGCACAATAATGACTTGCTGTATAAGGAAGTTATAGATAATTCCATCAATTTTCCTTTTGACTTAGATCTATTAAAAATCTGGGAAATAGAGAAGGGGTATAAAGAAACGGAACAATCAATTGATAATACTTCAAAAGTACCAGGTACCCCTTTGGATGGCAGCTCTAAGAATGGTGAGCAACTTGCAGCTAGTAGCGAGCATTTGATCCCTAACGGAGAAAAGAAAACACTCATTAATCATCTATCGGATATAGAACAAAAACTGATTGAAACGAAACAATGTCCTAAAGGAATGGAGCCAACAGATTGGCTAAAACAAAGGGCGGTATGGATAAAAGAAAAAGATATCCTTACTCAAAAAATACAAAAAAATATTTAAGAAAGGTAGATGAATTTTTTTGGAATATGAAGAATTCCAAAACAGAATTAATGAATTCAAGCAATTAGAAATGACCATCCCTCGTTACTATGAATATATAGATGATGATATTGAGTTGACCCCTAATGATATTGCTTCTATTTTTCAAAAGGACGTAAAACGAGTAAGGTGCTGGTTTAATCCAGGCTTAAAACATGGTGCATTACCTTCCATTGATCCTACAAGACATAGATGCACTGGCAGGCAATTAAAAGAATGGCTCTTTAAGAGAGATTTGCGTTCATTAATGAAGGATAAAAAATTTATGGAGCTTAGGTAGTTAACGGTTTTTTCGGATATGTTTTTTTATAAAATGAATTTTTTTCCAGTATTTCATTTTTACTGCAACTCAACTAAAAAGCCCAACTTTCTTAGGAAGGGAACTTAGAATTAGAGGGTCTTCGAGCACTCTCATTCTATTCTGCTGTAAAGTATTTATAAGTCTTTTATCCATCCGAGCGCTAAATGTTTCTTGCCCATATATTATCCTTGCTTTTATGAACACGTACCGATGTAAGATTTGCTTTATGATTAATCCAAAGGAAGGGGGCAATGTGAAATGACAGTTGACATAAAAACTCCAATACACATGATTGATTCAAACTCAAGTCTTTCTCGAGCATTAATTTATTTAATTGAGCATCGGTTTTGGTCAGAGTCAACAATAGAAAGTTATCAATACGATGTTAAGTTATTTGAAAAGTATTTAATTGAAAAAGGGTATGAGCCTACGTTAGAAAGTGGACAACATTTGAGTTTGGTTACCAAATGGATCGCTGAACAGACAGAAACTCATACTGCCTATAAAACCATCCTTAGGAGAGTTGCTGTTCTTTCTTCTCTTTATGGGTTTTATAAAGAACTTGGTATAACCCATACCAATGTTTTTAAAGCAATAAGGGTTCCTGGAGAACATTCAAATTCTTTAAGCAGGACATTAGGATTTGAAGATTTAAAAAAAGTATACGGGGCGATAGAATACTTGAAAACGAGAGAAGTTCATTTAGAAATCCCAAGCAAGTTGCTATTGTTTACTGGATTGCGTAACCATGCTATTACAAGACTGACAGTTAACAATATTGTATGGGATAAAGAACTTATTGTTTATAATGAACCTGTAAAGAATTCTAAAAATAAATATCAATTGTTACCTTTGCCGCCAATCTTTTTTTGTGAACTGCGTAAATACGTTGAGAACATGGAATTAAAGGCGGAGGATCCACTGTGCTATGGGCTAAAGGGCTATCCCCTTAAGAACAAACAATTAAACGTATTGGTAAATCGTATTAATGATTACCTGAACTGGAATGGAGAGAGTAGAGTAACACCCCATGGTTTTCGTTATTCAATTGCCACTCTACTAGATGAACGTGGACTACCTCTTGACACGATAAAATATTTACTTGGCCATAGTTCAAAAGAGACTGTCCAAATTTATTTGAAAAGCAATGCAAGAAAAATAATGCAAATACGGACGGAATTAACGAAAGTGGAATATGAATTAGAACAGAGTCTCTCAAGAAATAGGGAAGAAAAAGCTCAATTCATACCAGCGGAGTCGAAGGATATGAATTTGCCTTATTCTGAGGAATTTCTTCTTCAATTATCCTTGAATAATCCAAAATTACTTGAACAAGTTATGATGAACCATTATAAACAGTAGTTTGTTCGATTTGGAATTTGTATTCATATATAACGTGCAAAACAGTTTTACTGTTTGCACGTTTTTTTGTTTTATGCTGAATACATAAATATTTTTATAGTTTAAAGGAATTTCGTAATAAATGTAGAATTTTGTAAATTAAATAAATTTTTAAGGTGGAACAGAAATGACCAAAGATCATAGTACTATTATGGATCTAAATTCTGCTTGTAGGAGTTTTCCTAGCTTAAGTAATAATGATTTAAATCGTGAAAATATATTAGATACCATTGATTTAATATTTGAGAGTGAAACTGATGTAATCTTGCTAGAAGGACAAGAAGGTATAGGAAAAACAACCGTTCTGACACAATATTCAATGAGACATCCAGATAATGCTATATCGCTGTTTATTAAACCTTCAAGCAGATATGGATATGACCCCCAACTTTTAAAGTTTGATCTATGTAATCAACTACAATGGTTAACAAAGAATAAGGAAATTAAAAATTTAGAGGACATAGCTGATGAAAGCTATCTTAAGATGCAAATATTAGATGCACACAGAATGTCTGGGAGAAAAAGGGAGAAATATTATTTTGTTATTGATGGCATTGACGATATTCCTTCTGACAGTCAATACGTGCGAAAATTAATACTTGACATGTTACCTTTTGGTTTGAAAAATTTTAAATTTGTATTTTCTTGCAATGGAAGTGAAAAAATTCAAAACGAATTAACTACTCAGAAATTATCAGTGAAGTCTTTCCCTTTAACGGGTTTAACAAAAAATGAGACTCTACTTTTTTTCAGTAAACAAGAAATCAGCCAGGAACAGATAAAAGAGATACACAAAACATACAAAGGCATTCCAGGATATTTGGCAACGGTTAATCGTATATTAGACTCAGGAGTTTCGGTCGAGTCATTTATAAATGATATGCCAAATAAACTTCAAGGCATGTTTGAATATGAGTGGAAACAAGTTGATGAGGATAATCAGGATTTAAAGAAAATACTTGCAATATTGGCACATGATCGAAAACGACATACGATTCAGATTTTTTCAGAATTAATTGGTAAGAAAAAAGAATATATTACTGCTATTGTGAGTGAATTAAGCTTTATAGAAATAGATGAAAATGAAGAGATTAGCTATGTGTCGGAAGCCTTTAGAGTGTTTGCCTCAAAAGCACTGTACGACCTAAAAGAAGAAACAGGTGAAATTCTGATACAGTATTTTTTAAAAGACCCCGAGAGTGAACAGGCATTAAAATACTTACCAGGTTATTTAGTGGAGGCAAACAAATTAAGTGAACTGGTGGAGTTTTTGAATGCAGATAATTTTCTTAAAATACTGGAGCAAACTCAATCTCTAGCTGGAATAAATCAAATTGCAAATCTAGGTGTAGAAGCATCCTATAACCGAAAATATGACGCTGAATTATTAAGACTTGGATTACAGAAATCCATTATTTATGAAAATAATAAATCTAAAATATGGAATTCAGAAATTGAAGCACGTATGTCTCAAAATGAATATGAAGGAGCAATAGCATTAGCTCAAAGAGCAACCCTCATTGAAGACCGTTTTCAAATGTTAACTATTATTTGTAAACATAAAGTTATTCAAGGTTTGTCTCCAGAAACCGAATTGCTAGATCAAATTGAAACACTGTATAAAAGAATTGATTATACCAGTTTAAGAGAACGTTCATTAAAGCTAGCTTCTGATTTAATGTACTTTAATCCTGAAATGGCCATAGATTTAGTTGAGAAATCTACTGGTTCAGAAAAAGGTGAAAATGCAATTGATTGGGCCTTAGCTAGTCTGTCTTTTTCAACTATCGATAGTATTGATACCAATTATGACCACTCTAAGGCGATTAAAGATGTTAGGTCAAGAATTAAAGATCCGACAGCAAAGTTTTTTTCTACTGAAGTATCACTTCGCTTTAAGGAAAGTACGGGTTATGAAGTAATTGAAGAAGCTCAAAAATTAGAGAATGCAAGTGACCAACTTTATTTACTATGTCGATGGGCTTCAAGAAACAAAAAACTTGATAATGCATATACAGTAATTAAATATGCGTTAAAGCAAGCCATAGGTAAGACTGAATATGCGCCTAATGCAAGGGTTTATCGGGACTTAGCAAGTCAATTACCTTATTTAGACTCAGATGAGATAAAAGAAATTTTAGGGATATTTGATAGTCAGCTAATAAATTTGGAAAGACTGGGTCCGACGGAAGAATATATCGGATTACAATTATTGTTAGCTGAAGCTCAGAAGAAATATGATCTTGATGGTTCTTGTGAAAGGATGATAAATCTATACTTTTACATATCAGAAGTAGAAGATCTTTCCGTTTTAACTACTGGACAAGCACAATTGCTTTCAACTATAACGAAAATAGATAAAGAATTGGATTACGAAGATAGTGATGGTTTACACACGATGATTTATATTGATTTAGAACAGAATATTAAAAAATTACTAGATTACACAGCAGAACACTTTGTTGAATCTAAATCAATTATAAACGCATTAGCTTCCACACACCCCGATTTTACTTTAAATGTTATTAAAAATTTTAATACTGAAAGAAAAAGGGATGAAGCTTATTTAGTTTTCTTAAAATCATACTTTGTAAAACCATTAGCAGAAATGAATCTTGAGTTAGTTCTCTCTACATTTAACAAAATAATAGACCTAGATAATAGGGACGAAGTATTGATAGATCTGCTCAATAGAATTAGTGAAGAAGAGTTATTAAGTGATGAGGTTTTGACAAATTTGATGCCTTTTATAGATCTAGTCAGCTCTATGTATGAAGTTGAAATGAAATGTCAAGCTTGTTGTATTATATACCCGATATTAATTAAAAGTGAAAAATTCAAACAGTTTGGAGAAAAAATACTGGAAGAACTACATCACACTTGGAATTTAATTGACGTAGGATGGCGAAGGGTTGATATTGGTTTTGAAATCGTAAAAAAGCTAGCAAGTGAATCGTTAGAGGAATCTAGAAACTTTTTAAAGATTACTGAGGAGTATAGGGAAGAAGCATTATTAAGTGATCCAAGTTTTTCCTGGGCATATACAGCAAGTTTAAGGTTAGTTATCAGAGGATTTAGTGGTTTGATACCGAATAATCTTTTTTTAGATGACGATATTGATCGTTTAAATACGATTATTAATATCATCCCCTCATTCGGAGAAAGAGCTTTGTTATGGAGTGAACTTGCATTAAGGTTCTATAAGCATGGACGGATAGATAAATGTAAGGAAATAGTTAGTAGTCATTTAAGGACTTGTGTAAATCAGATTTCAAATGAAGACTTAAGATATAGGCATTACATCATAGTAAACACTGCACCAGCTTTATATATGGCTCACAAACTGACAGCTTTTGATTTGTTAGAAGAATTACCTTACCAAGCCAAGGATGCTGCTCTTTTAAACATTGTTGAATTTATATTAACGAAACATATAAATGAACCATATGAAACAATAGCTGGTGTAGGATATGAATTAAATTATGAAGAAACAATCGATATTTGTGAATTAATAGGAATGACCGAAAGTGATGGATTAATGTATAAATTTATTACTGATCTTGCAGATTCAATTAATTCGAGAAAATTCAGGGCTAATTTTTCCAATTCACAAAGGCTATATATTGCTAATCGATTAGAGGATTTAATTGAAAAAAGTTACCTAATGAAAAATTTATTAGGCATGATGGCTATAAAATAATATCACTTGCACAGGTCCTCAAAATAAAAAGGGCAACAGTTGGTGAATGGCTAAAATTGAATGAAGAAGCCAAGCAAATAAATAATATATCAGACCAAGCCTTAGTTCATTCGACTATTGCCTTTTCTTTGCCAAATAGTAAAATTGAAAAAACCAAAGAAATATTAAGCGAAACAGAAGCTATTATTAAAGATATTCCTGTTACAATAGATAAAATACAGCTCTATGAATCTATTGGGGTTGATGCTTTTATAAAGGATCAAACACTAAGCAGAAAATATCTAAAACTTGGTATGGAAGAGTCTTTAAAAAAGGATACGAAGGAAATATATCCAGTTCAACGTAGAATTATAGACATTGCCCATAGAATAAACCCAGAATTTTCTGCGAGTTTAGTTTCTTTAACCGACGATGATCCTACCAAAAAAAGAACAAAGATAAAATTAAATGAAGAAATAAAAACACTTGAATTAAAGAAAGATTTAATAAATGTGAAAGATATTAATGAAGACCTAAAACCCATTCTTCCTGATGCAGCGTGGCGTATGTTAGGAGCTTTAAATGCAAATAGAGTTGAAACAGTGAACTTAGACGGGATACGAGGTCATTTACGTTCAACCGCTGATCTCCCTTTTTCAGAGTCCTATCCGATTGTTTCATGGATAATTGAGAATGTTGTTATAAGGTATTCTAAAGATAAGAATGCAATAAAATATATACGCCCGATATTTGAATCAACAATAAATGTAGTTGATACCATTTTGAAATTATCAGGCAGAAATATATCACAAATACAGAATTTAAAATATACTCTAAAAAATGACATTAGCGATAGTTTTATTGTCAAGCCTGGTAAAAGGAACGAAGTATTAGATTATTTAAGGAATTGGTTTAAAGATAATGTAAAAGGTTACTTAAAAATCTGTGATCCCTATTTTGGACCTCAAGATTTAGAGGTTCTAAAAATATTGCTTTCTGTTAATTCTGATTGTAAGGTTGAAATTTTAACTAGTAAACAACATCTTGATAAGCAAAAATTTGGAGTTAGTATAGATGAAGCCTTTAGAAATTACTGGGTAACAAACGTATCTGACCATGAACCTCCGAATACTGATATAGTAGTGGTGGGAGCAGCATCTAATGGGCAATTACCAATTCATGATAGATGGTGGATTACTGAAGGAGTTGGTTTAAGAATCGGAACCTCTTTTAATGCATTAGGAATAAGTCGTGAATCTGAAATTTCGATTTTAGGGAAAGTTGAAGCTGCCGAAAGAGAACTAGAGATAGATAAATATTTATATTTTACTGAACGAGAATATAATGGTCAAAGATTATCTTATAATATAATACCTTTATAATTATATAATTTTTTATAAAGTCCTTAGTGATAACAAAAAGGTGAAAAATATAAGGCGTTTTATTATACCTTATATTTATTCACCTTTTTCTTTTTCTATTTTTGGCCTATTAGAAAACTATTAATAGCTCGTTTCTTTTGTTCAAAATCTATATGAGTATACATACTTGTTGTAGCAAGGCTTTCATGCCCCAATAACTCTTGTAAGGTTCTCAAATCCACTTTATCCTTGTTCTCTTGAAGTAACAGGGTGGCAAACGTATGCCGTAAATGATGCAATGAAAATCTGTGTGAGGGCAATCCAGCCCGATCTAACGTTTCCTTGAATATTTTATGAAGTCCACGTGGGTTCAGTTGCTTATTATTCTTATTATAAAATATCGGTTCACTATAATGGTTTTGCTGCTCTGAAAGTTGTAGTCTATATTCTTGGAACAACGGTAAAACTATTGGGTGAAGGGGGAGGAGGCGTTCTTTTTTTTCCTTTTCCTCGAACTAAAATCGTATGGTTGTCTAAATCGAGTTGCTCCCATATTAAGTCCACTAATTCTTGTCGTCTCATGCCTGTCGTTGCTAAAAGTTTAAACATCAATTCATTTCTAAGTGCCTGCGGTCGCGGATCTTGTTCCAGATATGCAAATAATTTGTGTAACTCTTGTAAAGTCATGTATCTCGGCAATTTTTTATCGGCTTTTGGCGCCTGGATGCCTGCTGTAAAGTCTGACTTCATGTAATTTTCCTTCAAACAGTACTGGCTAAAAGATTTCAGGCACGAAATGCGGCGTTGCAAAGTCCTCGGCTTAATTCCATGATTAATGACCTGATCTTGCACAAATCGGCGGACGGTGGATGATGTGAGCCTATCTAAGACTAATGATCGGTCGTTAGCTGCTAAAAAGTCTCCATAGAGCTTTAAATCAAATGCGTAACTGATTAAGGTGTTCACGGAGTAATTTTTCTCAACTTGCAAATACATGAGATAATCATCCGCAGCTTGAATGTAATTCATAATTATCGGACCTCCTGGGAATTTTGCGGTCGATCCCTGAGAATTATGTTCGAAACCATTTATTATGAGAACTGTCCGACTTATACGAAGAATCCAGAAAGTTAGCGGAAGCAACTTTGAATATTATAGTCAACTTGAACAAAATTAGGGGACAATAATGAATCTTATAGGAACTTGAGAGTGAAAGCCCTTGATGTAATTATGTTTGTTTCTAGTCGACATAATATATATTATAGGAAGTGAACTAAAATTATCAAAAACTATCTCAAAACCCAAGATTACTTCAAATAGTGAGAAATTTTATAAAAATTGGTTAAAGATTTTATCTGGCTATTTAAACGAACTTCGCTAAGAAAATATTTTAGAGAAAATCCCTGACTAGCTGCAAAATTCCAGACAGAATTTCAGATTTAAATTACTGAACGTCTGTGTCTTATTAAAATATTTTTTATTGTTTATTGATTACCGATCCCTGAATTCTTAATTAGTAATTTTACGAATCCCCAACATATTCATCACCAGACCACTTTAAACAAATAATTATTGTAGTTTACATAATGCGTTTATTCTGATTATTCAATTCCCTCATGAATCACTCAAACCTCATTACAATCTGACCATATACTCGTAATTTCCCTGCACAGGTTTAAAGATGGCCGTATGTTGTCCATACTTTTAGCTGATAAACTCCCTTATTCCTATTTAATTTACATTTTTATGCCATTTAGCTGCTGCTGCTTCAATATACATAGAACAACAGCCCTTTCACCTTCCATTATCGCCATGACTCGGAGAAATTTGATTCAGGAGGGAAAATGTATGAATTGCTTTGGAGGCATCTTGGATCCAAGTACATACAACCTGGAAAAACCAATAGGAATCCTTGAGGATAAAAAAACGATTTTAACAGCGCATGGAGTTTCTTCCGCCGATCAATTAACACTGCTGGGAATCGACTGCAGATTATTATCTGTATTCTGCACTTCTAAGTCAGAAGATTATGGTGGTTTTATTGTGGTTTTTGATTATCTACACTTCTGTTCTGACAAAGAACTTATGGACGCCATAATTTGGCACGAAATCGGGCATCTTCACAACCCGGTGACACTCAACACTTTTAATATTGATGCAGAAATTGCCTGTGACCGTATAGCTTTTGAAAATTCAGGTCCTGCGGGTATACTGCTGCTGCTGCACAAAACAAAGGAAATGGGTAAAACACTGGGGAATCAACTGTTAGTAGAACTTACGAACCAGCGTCTCGATGCCTTATCGACTTACAAGTGTGTTTAGCAAAAAAAGGGCTTTGATAGCCCTTTTTAATTTGAACAGTATTAAATTTAATGTAACGGAGTCACGATAAGATAGGCAAATATATTTCTACATCTTCTACATCATTCTCCATTGGATGATAGGTTTCAATGATATAGGATTCTATGTTTCTTTTATGACCCTGTTCAACAGCCCACTTCATTAATTCAGTGTGCAGACTGCTGATATTAGTTATTTTCCCTCTAATTGTTATAAATTCCTGTGAAACTTCGATATATTCCATGCCAGGAGGAACTTGAATGGCAGGTTTTTGAACTAGAAGCCCTGCATAGAAGTGGCCTTCTAAGTGATTTTCTTCCCTTTTAGGTTCAAAAAGAGAAATTTCCGTTTCAGTATGATTGCTTATTTCACTGGCACGATTCAAAAATTGCTGCGCTAATAGAGGAACCTCTCTCTGAAAATCAGAAAAGGCTCCATATCCCCTCATACCTACCACTTTAAATTCCTTTCTAACCCTCTTACATTCCATCCGATTTTCCTCCTTAACTGAGGTTAAAATATTACTCTAAAACTCTTAATATTAATATCAATAACAGGAACGGTTAGAATCAACAGTACAGCTTTCGTACTTTTTAAATGAAGCTCTATATTGGTCAGCCTTAATCAGTAATTTATTTTGCAGATTTATTAGCCATTCAGGATTTTCTTGATCATCCGTTATATCCAGTGAGCGGATAATCCTCGCATACGTAAATAAATCATGAAACCGTTGATATGTCTTTATATGATGTAAAAAATCAGGCTCTAAATTGAACTCGCTTTGATATCCTTCAAGAAATTGAGTAAAGAATGGGCTGCTGGTATCCAGGGGATTGAAATCTCTTAACGCAAATACAATGTCTCCAGCGAACCAAAAGTTCATACAATCATCGAAATCCATCATCCAGATATCTGCATCAGTAAATGCCAGGTTATCAAGTTCAAAGTCAAAATGAATACAGCCGAAATTTTGTTCGGTGATCACTAGTTCCGCCAGATCCTGCTTTATTTTCTCCAGTTCACATAATCCTAACGTATCCTCGATACCCAGTGATTGTCTGATAAATGTGTAAGCCTCTTCCGGTCCTTTTCGGTCGTATACATATTCTTTAGGTAATTGTGCCATATGTTTATGTAGTTTTCCTAACGCTCTGCCCCATCTCCAAAAATCATGGCTGGTCAACTCTTCCAAGTCTGGAGTGCGCCCCGGCATAGCTTCAAATACGACAGCATAAAACCGGCCATATTCTGTTTCAAAGAATTCCACATAATTTCGATTATTTGATTTTACTGGATTGACTGAGCTTACTCCCTGGTTTCGCAGATAAATTAAGATCTTCAATTCACTCTTAATTTCTTGTTCTGTTCTTTCGGAGGATTCATTGAACCGTAAATAGTATCTGATTCCCTGCTTTTTAAATGTAAATATAAAATTGGCACTGGCCCGGATGTAATATACAGATCCATGATCAAAACCCCATGGCTCTAATAGTTTTTCTGCGAGATTGCTCTTCCACTCCGAATTGACTGTTCCTACTACCTTTTTCATTGTGCTTAAATGCATCAATATAAACCGCCCCTTTATTATGGTGAAATTACTCAATAAGCAAGGGTATCGGTTAATGATGGCAAAAACAAAAGCCAAATGAAGGATCATTTGGCTTTTGTTTATAAAGATATGTGTCTCGAAAAGCCCTTATCGTCTCAGCTAAACAAGATGTATACGTAATCCGGCAGATGATGAATAGATGAGACTTAACTTATTGAATTGAAGAATCATCGATCCATCACCCCTTTCGTTATGATATCTATAACTATACATGAATTACCATAATATAGAAAGGCTTTTTTATAAGTTAATCCCATTTACAATGAAGTTTGTTAAAAATAACGCAGCAATTATATAGAGAGTAATACTTACTTCACGTCCCCTGCCTGTAAGAAGCTTAATCAATGGGTACGCTATAAATCCTAGTGCAAGTCCATCCACAATACTGTATGTGAGAGGGATAAACACAATAATAACATAAGCTGGAAAGCTTTCGGATAGATTATCCAGATTCATTCCCTTTATGCTTTGCAGCATGAGTGCTCCAATCAGGATCAGCACTGGAGAAATGGCACTGTCTGGAATGACCTTTATTAACGGAATCATTAACAGGGAGAGTAAAAACAGGAAACCCGTTACTACACTTGTTAGACCGGTCCTGCCTCCTGCTGTAATTCCTGCAGTAGCTTCGACAGTAGCAACGGTTGGGCTGGAGCCGAAAATCCCGCTGAGTAGTACCGAAACAGAAGTAGCCTGCAGCCCCTTCTTATACTTTTCCGGACCTTCAGCAAGCCTTGTCTGTCCATAAACCAGCCCTATATTTTCGAAAATGACAACCATCGCCAGCGAGAAAGTGGCGAACCAGAACGTTAACGATCCAATGCCTGAAAAGCTCAGGGCTCCGAATACGTCTTTGTATTCGCCAAACGAGGGAACGCTCCAATCCAGGTTTTTCAAATCGATAAGTCCGAATGCAAAAGCAATAATAGTATTGACAATGATACTGATGAGGATATTGCCGGGAACATTTCTAATAAAAAGTACAACGGTTATAATGATACCGATTAGAGTTGCCAGAACTGCTGGGTCAGCAAGGTTTCCAAGAGAAACGAGGGTATCCTTGCTTGAAATAATGACACCTGTCTTTTGGAGGCCGATCAGCGTCAGCAAAATTCCAATTCCGACCGTCAGCCCTTCTTTTAAAGAATGCGGAATTGCCTTTGAAATGGAAGAAGCCAGCGGTGTGAAAGCTATAATCATAAATAAAATGCCTGTTACAGTCACTACTGCAAGTGCTTCCTGCCAAGATAACCCGCTTTTTTGAACAAGAGTATAAGCAAACATCACATTTATGCCCATACCTGGTGCGAGAATGAGCGGCGCATTGCTCCAGAATCCCACCAAGAAACAGCTCGCAACACAAGTCAATATCGTCCCAATGATAGCTGGTTCATACGGAATGCCGGCGTCTGCCATGATAGCCGAATTAACAGCAACAATATAAACGATCGTTATAAACGAAATAAGACCAGCCATGACTTCCTTCAAAAAAGTAGTGCCATGCTGCTCTAATTTAAATATTTTATCCATAGAATAACCCCATCATCTATTTATTTTTATCACTAAAGTATGGTAGCATACTATTGCCTATACGAAAAATATCTAAATAATATATTTTCTATATTAATATCATATATAAGCTGGTGATTACTTTTGGATATAAGACAATTACGTTATTTTATAGCAATTGTTGAAGAAGGAAATATAACTGCGGCTGCCAAAAGGCTGCATATCGCCCAGCCTCCCTTAAGCCAGCAACTCAAAATAATGGAGGAAGAACTGGGAGTCACTTTAATGGAAAGACAGGGAAAAAGATCAGAAGTAACTGATGCTGGCCAGGCTCTCTATAAGCATGCACTACAAATTACTTCTTTATTTATTGAAGGAATAAAAGAAATCGAAGAAATTGGGCAGGGAATTCAGGGCCAGATCCATATAGGAGTCAACACCTTATCTTCCTACCCCCTATCGCAATACTTGCTGAGGTTTAAAGAGGAGTATCCTGAGGTCACCTATAAAATTATTCAGAGTGATTCACCCCACTTAGGTGAATTAATAGAAACACGTGAACTTGATTTGGCTATTGTGAGACTGCCCATTTCAGAAGAAAAATTCCATTGCATCAGTATTGAAAAGGATACATTCGCGGCCGTGTTTCCAAAAAACATGGACATACCTGCTTTGAGTCTGGATATACGGGATATTGCCTCTTATCCCCTTATCCTTCCAAGCATCGAAGGACTTGGGATTCACACCATGATCACGAAAGAATTTACAAGGTTACATCTTAAACCGAATGTCATCGGGGAATGTTCCGATATTGCCCTGCTGCTTCAGCTGGTTTCATCCGGTTTCGGTGTATCCATCGTCCCTCAATCGGTTCTTGCGGTTCATCCAGGTCTCGGTGTTCACAGTATAGAACTGACTGACACACAGCTGGAGTCGGAAGCCGCAGTGATTTGGCTGAAGGACCGCTACTTATCTAAAGCTGCGGAACAGTTCATTAAACTTTTAAGGCATCAATAATTTATACAGCAAAAAACCCCGATTCTCTGGCTGCTAAGAATCGGGGTTTTTTGAATGAACTTACCAGCAATTTACCTTCGGGTCATTTCAAAACCGTGCTTACATCTATTTTACCTGCTGAGTCGCCTTTTTCTAATACGGTGGGGTCAATTTCGACCATTTCAGGATACTTAATTCCCTGGCCGGTATTTAGACAAACCACTGACTCCCCTTCTTTAATCCAATTTTTTTCCCTTAGTGTTTTAGCGGCTGCAAATGTAGCAGCACCTTCAGGGCAGATGAACGTGCCTTCTAAATGTGCAACGTCACTGTGCGCTTGTTTGATCTCGTCTTCCGACACAGCAATGGCGCATCCATCTGTTTTATAAATGGCATCCAGCACCAGGAAATCACCAATAGCTTTCGGGACATTAATTCCAAATGCAGCAGTTTCAGAATTCTCCCAGAAAACTGATTCTGTTTTTCTTTCTTCCCAAGCCTTCACGATCGGTGCGCAGCCTTCTGCCTGAACTGCGACCAGGCGAGGGATCTTATCACCTTTAATCCAGCCGAGTTCCTGCCACTCTTTAATGGCTTTATATATTCCAATTAACCCTACACCACCGCCTGTCGGATAAAGGATAACATCGGGAATGTTATTATCGAACTGTTCAAGCAGTTCATAGCCCATCGTCTTCTTTCCTTCAATCCGGTATGGTTCTTTTAATGTAGATGCATCATAAAAGCCCCGTTCTTTTACTAATTCTCCTACAATTTTGCCTGCATCACTGATAAGACCATTGACTAAGTACAAATGCGACCCGGAAATTGCTACTTCTTTTCTAGTGATCGGAGGTGCATCGACTGGCATGATAATATACGAGTCGATCCCAGCCCTTGCAGAGTACAAGGACCATGCGGCGCCGGCATTCCCGTTCGTCGGCATAGCCAGCGCCTTAATTCCTAATTCCTTAGCCTTAGAGACACCTACGGCAGCTCCTCTCGCCTTAAAAGAACCTGTAGGGACCATGCCCTCATCTTTCATGAATAATTGAGGAATACCCATTTTTTCTCCCATGCTGCCCATAGGGATGACAGGAGTCAAACCTTCTCCTAGTGACACCACATGTTCAGGTTCACGTACCGGCAGCAGCTGATGATAACGCCACAAATCGTGTCTTTCTGTGTCGATTACTTCATTACGCTCTTTCCCTTTTAGAGAATCTAAATCATATTCAACCAGCAAAGGAGATCCGCATGAACATAATTGATTTACCTTATGATCATCATATGTAGAATTACATTTTGGGCAAAACAAATGACTTATTGAACTATAAGACAATGAAAAAACCTCCAATATATGTACTGGGCACGCTTCTATATTAGAACCGCTCCCTATTATAAATAGATTGATTGTTTAAGTGAATATAAATATTCACAATTTTTCTTCAGTATAAAATGGGTATTCTTATAAGTCAACTTGGAATTAACCAAGCACCTTGTTTTTCCCTTTTTAAAAAAGTAAGATGGTTATAAAAAAGGTGGACGGACAAATGAGCAAGCATAAGAATTGCCAGAGCTGCGGGATGCCATTATCTAGGGACTCTGAAAAAGGTGGAACAGAAAAAAATGGTGAAAAAAGCACCGCATATTGCAGCCATTGTTATGTTAAGGGTGAATTCGTACAGCCAGATCTTTCCCTTCAGGAAATGAAGCAGCTTGTAGAGGGTAAAATAAAGGATTCAGGATTTCCAAAGTTCCTAGCTGCATTTTTTACTAGGAACCTCCATAAACTTGAAAGATGGAAGTCATAATGCTTCTCTATTAACTTGTGTAACTGGCCCTTTTAGCCACCTGATTAAATGGACAAGCGTGCGAATTCTAATAAATAAGTAAATTAAAAACTGGCCAGTGTTATTAGTAAAATGTGATATAGCGGTTCCTGCTTCCAGGCTTAAATGAATGCATGTGGGTATATCTTCCCTCCCTCTTAAAAGTTGCCTAACAATTCTAAGAAAGTGGTTTCTATCTGAAAGGTGATATTTTCTCTTTACCAGTAAAGCTTACGATAGAAAATGAGCATATATCTGGTTCTAAGAGCATAACCGGCTAATCATAAGCATATATCCTTTAATATAAGCATACATCTTTGCACCTTAAGTATAAACCTATCAAACATCAGCATAAAATTCCCAAACATAAGCATAAAGGCGTCGAACATAAGCATAAATCTACAAAACTCAAGCATACGGAGTTTATAAATTGCTCACTAGGTAACTTACAGGCGGTTTTCGATATAAATGATCAGTTCATCATTCAATTTGACAGGATCAGTGTCTTCAGGCACTGATTTTTATTCAATTTAATCATAATTTATTGAATCTTTGTCATTTTGAACCGTTATATAGCAAAGTTGCCTCAAACCAACCGGTACATGAAGCATAAACCGCGTGATGAGACTACGTTCTTCCGAAATGAATGATTTCTTTGCAACAGTTTAACTAGCCCCCCACATGCAAAGCACCCTCAAAGCTTCGTGCCATATCGAATGCCGCCCTGCCATATTATCCCCAATCCTTCTCCCTTCCAACCAAATTTACGGCTTTCTAGGGTATGAGAAAAGAATTGATCCCCGGGTAATGTTCTTATTCAGCAGTCTGGTTCTACTAAACGAGGACGCTTAAATTCTCTTTATTGACTATTAGTTAACACCCATGGTTACCCAAAAATCCAGCATCTGCTTCAGCAAAAACAGAACCTGTATACTCTTACATATTCATATAAAAAAGTCTGACTGGACAGTTGCCGTCTATTGATAACATTCCCTCCGCTTCCAGTCCCTGTTAAGTTCTTCCTTCATTTTCCTTAAAAACTAGTAATCCGCTATATTTCTACTATTTACTTGGTCTTTTTACCTATTTTTTGTAATGGAAATGTAACGAAAATTGACGTTTCTTGACACAGAATTTTAGTAGTATAAAAGCATAAAAGAGAAGAAAGTTCAGGGGGAAAAGGAAATAATATGAAAAAGTTTATCGCAACCACAGCAATTGCTTCAGCTCTTATGTTATCGCCATTACAAGCCTTCGCAAATATCGGGGATGTCACTTTAAAACCAGCACAGACACATACAGATGTAAAACAACTGCAGGCCTTATTAAAAGTAAAATCCTACTTCAATTATACTGGTTCTTATACAACTTATTATGGTTCATATACGACTGATGCTGTTAAGAGGTTTCAGCGTGCAAAAGGCCTGACAGCAGATGGTATCTCAGGGTCTACTACATATAAGGCACTTGGAGTTTATAAAGTAGATAATACAAGATTAATACATTTCGCCAAGAAATTCATGGGTGTTCCATATGTTTGGGGAGGAACGTCTCCTTCTGGGTTTGACTGTTCAGGGTTCATCTACTATGTCTTTAAGGAACAGGGAATCTATCTTCCTAGAACCTCTTCCGCTCTTTATTCGAATATCGGCTTAAGAGTCTCAGCTCCAAAAGCGGGAGACTTGGTATTCTTTAATACGTCTGGCAGCGGTGTGTCACACGTCGGAATATATATTGGGAACAATGAGTTCATCAGTGCTACTTCCTCAAAAGGAATCGCCGTATATTCTATGAGCAACTCTTATTGGGCACCAAAATATCTAGGGGCAAAAACTCTATAATAAAAGGCAGCCATCGCAGGCTGCCTTTTTACATATTACTTCTGGTTTTCTAATAAGGATTCATAGACAGCCGTAACCACACTGCCATACTGTCCGGTATTGAATAAGTCACCCTCTGACCTATTTGGATTCTCCTTATTATTGATCAGTGGTGAATGCTTTTTATTTGTCAGTAACACAATTCCAAGATTCTTTTCCCTGTCAATGACTGTAACGGTACCGGTCCAGCCAGTGTGGCCCACTACATTCCGGCTGGCATACGGACCGAACATCCACTCCATGGATTCATTGCCATTTCTTCTCCAGCCTAAGCCGTAGGTGGGATTCATATCGGACGGTGCCACGAATTGATCGATTACATCTTTATCAAACAATTTGACCCTTCCATATCCGCCATTATTGAGCATAACCTGCAGGAGGACAGCTAGGTCTTCAGTATTTGAAAAGAGCCCGGCATGCCCTGATATGCCATTCATTGCATAATAAGCCTTTTCATCATGAACCTCACCCTGAAGCGTATAAGTTCTTATATTCGGGAAGCGGATGACGCCATCCCTGGTATTGCCCATTAACTCGGTAGCAGCAAAATCTTTGGCCTTAAAACCATGCTGAAGCGGATTGAAATAGGTATGCTTTAATCCAAGCGGCCTGTAAATTTCTTTTTCTACATACCGATCGAGCCTTTCTCCCGTTATTTTCTCAATAATATAGCCAAGAAGCATATAATCCACATCACTGTAGACATTTTTGGTACCTGGTTCATATTGCAGAGGTGTCTTGGAAATCATCTTTAAGGTAGTATTTCGGTCCTGAGAATATAGATCTTTAGCGACAGCTGGATTATGGTACTGTGGATCCGCTGGAAACCCGGCTGAATGGTGAAGGATATCTATGATCCTAAGTTTGTCCTTCCCCTTGATCACATCGGCCGGCTGGTCCTTGAATTCAGGGATATAATGCTGGACGGTCTGGTTAATATCCAGCTTTCCCTGGCTTACAAGGTGTTGAAGAACAAAGTTGACCGAATACATTTTAGTATTGGAGGCTAAATCAAACATGGTATCTTTTTTCAATTTCTGTGGATGTGTAAGCAGCGATAGGCCGTCATATTTTTTGGCATAGCCGTAGGCGGTGTTTTTCACTATTTTCCCGTCCTTAATAATAAGGAGGACGGCTCCAGGAAAACCTTGATCGACTTCTTCTTGAATCATTGCATCTACTTTTTGCAGCTTTGCTGAAGAAAAACCAGCTTCTTCAGGAGCCTTCACCTTTTTTAAAACAGGATATTGGGAAGGCTTCTTTTCATTGTATGAAGACTTGTGTGATGCTGCTTGACTTGTGCCTGCTAACGCAGCAGGCGTCCCGGCAGCGAGCAGCGATACGGTTAATAATGAGGTTACAGTACCATTTGCTAATCTTTTCATATCTCTTCCTCCTCTAACAATTAATGATTAGAAAGCTATTAAAATAGCGAAATCCTTTAAGGGGTTACAGAACAAACTATGAAGCATCATGTACTAAAGCTAAAGGCTCTTATATGTTCTATTAATATAAAAATACCGTTTTCTAAAAATTCTGCAAAATGCCATATCTCCTATTCCAATAAGGGCCTTAATTCCTACTAATAAAAAAAACCCCTGATTACACAGGAGCAAAGATCATTATTTTTTTCTGATAACGGCTCTGACTGGACTGCCATCTCCCTCCGTAATGGGCAGAGGAAGTGCTGCTAATTCATACCTGCCTTCCTCTATATCATTTAATAGTAGACCTTCCAAAATATGAATGCCCTTCTCGTTTAACATATGATGGGCTGCAAGCTCTTTACTGTCCAGCTGGTCGACGGAAGGCAGGTCCAGACCCAGCAGCCGGATGCCATTCTGAGCAAGAAAGTCAGCTGCCTCTGGTTCCACATATGGAATACTTTCTGGGAAAACATTTTTGTCAGTCCAATGGTCTGTACGGATAAGAAGTCTAGACACGCCTTGGAGTGATCTTCCATTCAACTCTTCTAATCCTATCTTGGTAACGTTAGGGAGGTGAATGACTTCTGCATCCCCGATGTACAGGTTAATATCCAGGTCTATTACTTTTTTCCCCTCGTTATCGAAATGAAAAGGAGCATCTATATGTGTGCCGGTATGGGTGCTCATTTCAAGTTTCCCGACATTAACAGACCCGCTCTCTTCATAAGGCCAGGAAACACTATACGAAAAGGGAGTGTCTCCCGGCCACACAGGCATGCCATTTCTTAGCCGCTGGGATATATCAATCCATTTGTTCATGTGATTCTCCTCCTAATCAAAGCTTGGTCCTTAAACTCCACAGTTCAGGGAAGAACTGATGATCCAGGACTTTTTTTAAATATGTAACTCCAGAAGAACCTCCTGTCCCCATTTTATGGCCAATGATCCTTTCAACAGTGGTCATATGATTAAAGCGCCAGATCTGCTGCTGGCTGCCAATATCCACGAGCTTTTCTGCAAGCTCATATAAATCCCAATAACGGTCCACATCACGGTATACTTCCATCCATGCCTCTTCAACGCTTTCGTTTGGCTGATAGCCTTGGGACCAGTCTCTTTGAAGGCACTGAGCATCAATTGTAAAACCATGTGAGTTCAAAGCCTGAATGGACACATCATACAGGCTCGGCTCCTGAAGGGACTTATTTAATTCAGCAAATAGTGCGGGTTCATGCTTATACACCTGCAATGCTCTTTCATTTTTATAGCCAAGATTAAATTCTATTAATCTATTTTGATAGGATTGAAAACCCGACGAACTGCCCAGCTTATCACGGAACTCCAAATATTCAGCGGGTGTCAAGGTAGACAAAACACTCCAGGATTGGATAAGCTGCTGCTGAATTCTCGAAACTCTGGCAAGCATCTTAAAAGCGGACTCTAGATCTTCTCTTTGAATACTTTCCTTAGCTGACTTTAATTCGTGCAATTCCAGCTTCATCCAAAGCTCGCTGACCTGATGAATAATAATAAAAAGCATTTCATCGTGATGCCCTGAGAGACGCTGCTGGCTGTCTAATATCCGGTCTAATTGAAGATACCCGCCATAAGACAGATTCTTTTGGAAATCTGTTTGAATTCCTTGTTCCCATACTGTATCTTTAGTTTCAGTTTTCTTATTTGATTCTTTCACGTACCTTCCCCCCCTTTTATTCAATCGTTAATTTGTATACGCTTTCTATTTTGTTGGATATAGATTGAATTCGTCAACAATAGATTTTCAGCAGGTCGATATTACATAAAAAAACGAGATTCCAGTTAGAAATCCCGCTCCCATTTTCATTACGTTATTTATTAACACCCTGCATCTCTATCTGTCCTATGGAACTAATATAAGCTTTCCCTTTGTCTTTCTAGACTGCAAAAGGGAATGTACCTTTGCGGCTTCCTCTAGCGGGAATACCTCACCGATCGTTAAGGTTAATCTGCCTTCAGATAAATAATTGAATAGCTCTTGCATGCTCGTTTTCAATAATTCTGGTTTTCTCATAATCTGCGGAAGGAAGAAGCCGATTACAGCCTGATTTCGGGCCATAAGCGAAGAGGGATACATCCTGCTTTGCTCTCCGCTCGCTACTCCATAGATGACTAGGCGTCCAAATGTGGCGAGACATTTTAGAGTTTTGTTAAACACGTCGCCTCCTGCCATCTCTAGAGCAACGTCGACACCCCTGCCGCCAGTAGCTTCTAATACCTCTTGTTCCCAGTTTTCTTTTGTATAGTTTACGAGAACATCAGCCCCCATTTCCCTGGCTAAAAGGAGTTTTTGTTCACTGCTGGCTGTAGCGATTACTTTCCCGGCTCCAAATAGTTTCGCAAGCTGTATGGCAATCGTGCCGACCCCGCCAGCCGCTGCATGTACTAATATGCTTTCTCCATGCTGAAGCCGGCCCATTGTTTTAATAATGTGGTAAGCACTTAACCCCTGTAATGGCAGAGCCGCTGCCAGATTGAAATCCAGGTGTTCCCCTATGGGAAAGATGGACCTCTCATCAGCAAGGGCGTATTCAGCATATCCGCCTGATTCAATAAAGCTTACGACCCTCATTCCAGGCGTTACACCCGTTACCTTCTCGCCAACTTCTGTTACGATTCCCGCTACTTCTGCCCCGGGAATAAAGGGAAGGGGAGTAGGAATCACATACTGCCCTTCCCTTCTTGCTGTGTCGGCATAATTTACTCCCACTGCCCGGACTTGTATTAATACTTCACGACCTGCTGGAATCGGTTTTTCAAGTTCAACTCTTTGTAAAACCTCCGGGCCGCCATAGGTGTTCAGCTGAATTGCTTTCATTTCATACCTCCGAATTATTGACCGGTAAATACCGGTTTTCTTTTTTCTTTAAAAGCCGCAATACCTTCCTGATGGTCGTCTGTTGCCACCATGAGAGTCTGCGTGATTCTTTCTTGCTCGAGTATGTCTTCAAGCCGTGCGCTTAGCGAATGATCAATCAGCTTTTTCATCATGGCAAATGCTCTTCCTGGGCCATTCGCAAGTCTCGATGCATACTTTACTACTTCTTCTTCAAGCTTGTGAGAAGGAACAAGCGCATTTACCACTCCTAACTCATACATGCGCTGTGCCGATACCGCTTCGCCGCTGAAGAAAAACTGCTTGGCGAGATGCGTGCCGATCAGCCTCGGTAAGAAATAGGATCCTCCGCCGTCTGATATCAGCCCTACCTGAGAAAAGCTAAGAGCAAACTTGCTATCTTCGGCAGCGAGGATAAGATCACAGGCAAGGGCAAGATTAAAGCCCGCTCCCGCTGCGAAACCATGGACTGCAGCGATGATTGGTTTTTCCGTTTCTTTAATCGCCAAAATGCACTCATTCAATTTGCCGATATGTTCGTAGACTTCTGCAGGCTCAGCCTGGCCCATAGTCTTGACATCTCCGCCGGCACTAAAAGAACGGCCGGCTCCTGAAAGAATGATCACTCTTACCTCTGGATCCTTTGAAGCGTCCTTAAGTGTATGGGTTAACCCTGAAATCATTTCCGCACTGAACGCATTTAAGCTCTCAGGCCTGTTTAATGTAATCTTCATAATCCGATCCGATACATTCACCAATAGATGTCCGCTATTCATAAAAATCACTCGCTTTCAGATATAGTCATACCAGTTAACCATTTTTAAAAAGTAATAATTATAGGCTCTTTTCTAAAAAGATTGATGTTTTTTGTAGTTCTGTGAACCTGCCTCATTGTTAAACAGGTTGATTGGAACGTAAGGTGCGGGACTCCTTGATCCAGCTAGTCCAATCAACCCCCTTGTTCAATAACGACAAAGTTTGCGAAAACAGTAATTAAAGATTGACTGTCTGCCGAAGCTTATTTAATAAGCCAGCCGCCATCTGCCAGCACATCTGTCCCTGTCATATAAGAGGCTTCAGGTGAGGCGATAAAAGCTATAATATTTGCAATCTCTTCAGATGTCCCTACCCGGCCTAGGGCTGTATTCCTGGCAATGGCTGCCGCAAATTTTTCGTTCTGTAGTCCTTCCTCTGTCAGGGGAGTTTCAATAAAGCCAGGGGATACCGAGTTGACGCTTATCCCGAATGCAGACATTCCAAAGCAAGTGACTTTGTAAAGTTAATTACAGCGGCTTTCGTTGAACTGTTATGGGGAATATGGGCTCCTGCCTGATGTCCCGATAAGGAAGCAATGTTCACGATTGATCGATTCCTTTTATCCAATATTTCTTTTTTAACACCTGCAGCCATGATCTTACCCAGCTCTTTTGAAACCAGGAATACACTTTTTAAATTCACAGCTTGAACGTCATCCCAGACTTTTTCGGGAGTTTCTAATATTCTTGTCTGTGCGGATCCTCCGGCATTGTTTACAAGAACATGCAGATCGCCAAAATTACCTTCTACATAGCGGGCGAGTTCTTGAACAGATGATTCTTTAGTTACGTCTGTCTGAAAAAAATAGGCTGCCTCCCTTCGGCATAGATTGTTAATTTCCCCTGCTGTTCCTTCCAATCTGGAAAGAGTTCTGCCGGCTAAGATTACCCGGGCACCTTCCTTAGCAAGACGAACGGCTGCTGCTTTCCCGATTCCGCTCCCGGCTCCGGTAACCACTGCTATTGCACCGTCAAACCTCATGAAGATTCTCCTCCTTTAACACGAAAATTCACCATGGTCAAATTGACTTTCAGCAATTCTTCGATTGCGAAGAAAACTACCTTCAGGAGCCGGGAACCGGGTACACTCGTGAATGATAAGCTTCTGCAGCTGCTTAGCTTTTTCTCCTGCGGTTAATTGTGAAACAAGCGTCCTTGATATGCGCTCCGCTTCCCACATCACGTCGTCCATGAAAGCTTCCGCAAGCATAATCTTGGCAGTCTCTGTATCAGGCCCATTTTTTTCAGCAGCTTTATATGCCCGGTAAACCGCTGATTCGCCAGCAAAAAGGGCGATGGCTAAATCAGCGAGTCTCATCAATGTTTCCTGTTCATGCAGGATCTCAGCGCCAAAAGCCTCGTAAGCAAGACCTGCATTTAACAGGAACAAGTTCCGGAGCAGATCGATCTTTTCACGTTCCTTAGACAAAGCTCCAGAGTATGCCGCATCAGGGAATTGAAGGTCCTGTAAAGCAGCTTCTACTCTCTCTTTAAGATCCAGCTCCCCTTTTTGCGCCTTTCTAAAGAATTGTGTAGGAATGAGGAGCCGATTTATTTCGTTTGTTCCTTCGAATATCCGATTGATCCTGGAATCACGGTACATTTTTTCAATGCCGTATTCCTTGATGAACCCTGCACCGCCGTGCAGCTGTAAAGTTTCATCTATCGTGTAATCGAGAGTTTCTGATCCAAACACTTTGCAGATGGCACACTCCGCTGCAAATTCACTCATGCTTTTTGATATTGTTTTTTGATCATGTATGTCATACAAATCGCCGAGAGCTTCCTCTAATAATCCTGCTGTACGGTACTGGACCGATTCTGCGGCATAAATTCTTGCCGCCATTTGTGCTATTTTTTCTTTGGTGGCCGGAAACTCAGCGATCGATTGTCCGAATTGCTTTCGCTCCCCGGTGTATTGAATTGCCTTTTTAAATCCATGTTTTGCAGCCCCCATACAGGCAGAACCTAAATTAAAGCGGCCGAGATTTAAGACATTTAGTGCAATCAGGTGTCCTTTTCCGATTTCACCGAGCCGATTTTCTACTGGTATCATGCAGTCTTCCAGGATGACAGAACGAGTGGAGGAACCTTTGATGCCCATCTTATGTTCTTCCGGTCCCAGTTTCAGGCCGGGGTAGTTCTTTTCAGCGATAAACGCTGTGAAATGGATGCCATCTACCTTTGCATAAATGATAAATGTATCGGAAAAAACGGCATTTGTTATATAAAGCTTTGTGCCATTCAACAGGTAATGAGTACCTTCTTTATTCATGCGCGCGGTGGTTTGCGAGGACAAGGCATCTGACCCTGCATTAGGCTCTGTAAGGCAATAGGCGCCGATAAATTCCCCGGCGGCCATTTTAGGCAGGTATTTTTGCTTTTGTTCTTCTGAGCCGAAATAAGTTATCGGCAGGGTGGCGATACACGTGTGATTCGAATGGGCCACACCGTAGCCGCTTGAAGGGCCGATACTTTCACCTACAATTCCTTTGCTGATCTTATCAAGCCCAAGCCCGCCATACTGTTCGGGTATGCTGTGGGCAAGGAGGCCTAATTCACCGGCCTTCCTTAGCTTGCTTACTACTACATCAAAATTCTGATTTTCAATTTCGTCCAGGTAAGGAGATACTTCTTTTTCTACGAACTGCCGGGCTGTTCTGCCGATCATTTTATGCTCTTCCGTGAAATCCTCTGGAGTAAATATATGAAAGGCATCCGTCTTAGAAACTAGGAAACTGGCACCTCTGTTAATCGTGTGACTTCGAATCAAGAATAAAACCTCCCATTAGTATTTGGAAACAGCGTTTTTGTGCATCACCCCTATGAAGGACTTTTCTCTGCCTCTTTTACTGATTTTTGTCCTTCATTACCCTTATGAAGGACTTTTCTCTGCCTCTTTTACTGATTTTTGTCTTTCATCACCCTTATGAAGGACTTTTCTCTGCCTCTTTTACTGATTTTTGTCCTTCATCACCCCTATGAAGGACTTTTCTCTGCCTCTTTTACTGATTTTTGTCCTTCATTAGCCCTATGAAGGACTTTCCTCTACTTCTTTTACTGATTTTTGTCCTTCAGCTTTTTCTCTGCCTCCTTTACTGATTTTTGTCCTTCCATTAATGACCTTTCCTGCTCTAAGCAGGGGCACCACTTTCGATATTCCGATTGAAGCAGCCAGCTCTAGATCATCTTTCATCCCATATGCTTCGAGCATTTGTCCAACTCTTGATTGGGATAATATTTCATGCGGTCGTTCCCTATTTCCCCTATAGAAGAACAGGGCCGCCTTTGCAGCATCCGTCAATTCTAAGTCATGAGCTCCGTTTTCTTGTAAACAATCAATAAAATGTCCCGCACCATAGAAATCCTCTAGACTAAAACCACTGGAATTTCCAGAACATATGACCATAATAACGGAATCTTCTGAGTATTCTTGGCGCACTGTCTCTGCGACTGTGGGATTGTTCATCAGGCATGAAAGGTAAACAATGCTGGCGGAAGCTGCTTTCTTCAGTGCAACAGTTCCGTTTGTTGTAGATAATAGTAACGTTTTGCCTTGAACAGTCTTTTGTAGAGCAGCTGGGCTGGGATAGGCAAAACCTTCTATCGGCTTTCCATGAAGTTCCCCCGCAATAACAAAGTCCTTTTCAAAACCTGCTGATATCTTAAGTGCAGATTCAGGGTTTTCTGCCGGTATTACCGCTGCCGCTCCCTCTGTAAGAACAGCTGTAATAGTGGTGGTCGCCAGCAGGACATCAAAGACAACTGCGACTTTCCTGCCAGTCGCCAGTTTGCTTTCTTGAATTTCTTCCTTATTGATAAGCAGGTGGAGTTTCATCATTCAGCCTCTCTTTTTTCAAAGGGTACCTGTATCATTCGCTATAATTGCTCCATGTGTAATCAGACTTTCTACAAATCGATCAAAATGAGCAAATCGTTGATCCTTAGTCTGGCCCTTCCTATAGCGATAAAAAATCTGCTGAGCGATGACAGCTAACTTAAAGTAAGCAAATGTTAAATAGAAGTTCATATTTCTGATATCTCTTCCGCTTTTCCTTGCGTATGCCTCCATGAACTCTTTTCTGGACATAAACCCATCAAGAATGGTTACAGGCGGTTTTCCAAGCCCCGATTTTAAGAGCGCTGGGTCGTCTTTTTCGGTCCAGTAACTCATAGCCGCGCCCAAGTCTGCCAGCGGGTCTCCGATGGTGGACATTTCCCAGTCAAACAGTCCCGTCATTTTCTCCAGATTAGGATCGAACATCGCGTTGTTTAATTTAAAATCGTAATGGATCAGGGCTGATTCATGAACAGGAGGAACATTTGCAGCAAGCCACTTCATCAAGGTTTCGGCTTCCTTAATGTCACTTGTCTTTGCCCTTTCGTAGCGTCCGATCCAGCCGTGGACCTGTCTTTCCATGAAGCCGTCCGGCCTGCTGATTTTCTCAAGGTGCGTACCTTTATAGGAAATAGAATGCAGTTCAGCCAGTTTATTGACCATTTCAAGGGAGATCCGCCTGCATAGTTCGGGAGTTACTCGTGTTCCCTCAGGAAAAGAAGAATCAATAACCAATCCGTGTTTACGCTCCATTATAAGAAAAGGGCTTCCAATGATTTCTCGGTTTTCACAAAAATGCAGCGGTTTTGGAGCAGCAGGAAATAATGGCTGCACTTCGGAGAGAATCTGATACTCCCTGTCCATATCATGAGCTTTTGGAGCGACAGGACCCAGGGGCGGCCTTCTTAGAACAGCCTCCCACTCACCGATCTTTAATTCATAAGTCAAATTTGAATGACCCGCGGAAAATTGAAGGATCTCTAATGAACCCGCGGGGATGTTGATAAACTGTTCACGCAAATACTGCTCCAAAGATGATACAGTAAGCTCTTCACCTTCTCTAACCGGTATAGTCTGCCGGTCTGCCTGCTTTGGCATCATGTACCCTCCTGTTCATGGAAACTCAAGGATTAAGTATGAATTAAATTGTTTTTTAAGGCTTCCTTCAGTAATTCGGGAAGGACTTCACTCTGCTGCTTTTCAAAGTCAAAAAATACGACGGCTGCGGTTCCTTTGGCAATTAATTCTTTTGTTTGTGCACAGGCTATTTCGTGTTCTATCTGAAAGCTTTTCGTGCCGATTTTGGATACATAGGTCTTGATCTGTAAAACTTGATTAAAGTATCCCTGATTAACAAAATCACATTTGGCGGATGCCAGGATAAAATTCCAATCTTTCAGCCTCATGCTGTATCCAAGGGATTCAAAAAACTTGATCCGGGCTTCTTCCAAATAAATGAAATAACTGGTGTTATTGATATGCCCTAAGGCATCCGTTTCACAAAATCTGACTGTCACTTCTGTTTTCTGCATGGGTATCCTCCTGACCGTTCGGTTTTACCAGCTTGTTTTTTTAGGGTTCAAGCATTGGAGATACACAATACCTAAAGCCTGCTTGTGCATCCTGTAGATCGTTTCTTACCTTTCCAATGCACATTGCATTGCTGTTTGAAGTCCCTTTTGTCCGGCATCTATTACGCTAATGGATCGGATTTCTTGATCAGAGATCTTTTGCCCGCCTTTAATACTAACCGGTTGGTATGCTGAGGCTGGAAGAAGCGGGAGAAGCAATATGACCGGCTCCCGTTTCAATCTTATTTTGGTTCGATTCCTTGTAAAATCATTTCAGTGAACGTTTCCGCAATCTCACGGTCTGATGAAGCGCCTTCCGGGTTATACCACTGGTAGCTCCAATTTGTCACACCCAGTATACCAAAGGCAATAAGCGGTACGTTTAAGCTGCTCCGAAATTCGCCCTTGTTCATTCCTTCCTTTAATAAATATTCAATATTAAAGCGGAATTGATCTCGTTTTTGGGTGATAATCTGATAATTCTCTTCACTCAGGTGGCGGATTTCTCTCGAAAATACCTTAGCGCTTGCACCATGGTCCTTAATATCGTGAATTAACATATATACGATTTGAAAGAGTTTGTCTTTACTATTTTGATTTTCTAGGTGAATGATAGATTCCTGCCTGGCAACCAGCTCATCGATATAGCCCAGATGTATATCTTTTAAAAGCTCCTCTTTGCTTGAGAAGTAGTAATAAAATGTCCCTTTAGTTACGCTGAGGGATTCTACTATATCCTGGATGGACGTTTCGCTGAATCCCTTTTTATCAAACAGGCTGATTGCTGCAGCCGTAATTTTATCTTTCATATCAAATTCCCCGCATTCTTATGTAAATATCAGCTAGAATTATACCACATGTTATTCCTCCTAAAATGCAGGGAACCAGGATCAGCTGGTTTTAATTTCTTCTCTCAATGCTCGTCTCAAGATCTTTCCCACACTCGTTTTTGGCAGTTCGCTGCGGAACTCAATTAATTCAGGTACTTTATAGGCTGCGAGGTTCTTCCGGCAGAACTCTTTAATTTCTGTTTCATCTGCCGATCTTCCAGCTTTAAGAACAAGGATGGCTTTAACGGTCTCACCTCTATACTCGTCAGGCACCCCGATTACTACAGCTTCCTGGACACTCGGATGTTCATACAGGACTTCTTCGATATCACGCGGATATATATTATAGCCGCTTGCAATGATCATATCTTTCTTCCTGTCCACAATAGAGAGGTATCCGCTCTCATCGATGCTTCCGATATCACCTGTATACAGCCAGCCGTCCCGGAGGGCATGAGCGGTCTCTTCCGGCATATTCCAGTATCCCTTCATGACCTGTGGACCTTTGATAACCACTTCACCCAGCTCTCCAGGCGGCATATCCTGTGTGCCTGTGCCAAGGTCAACGATCTTATATAGGGTGGAAGGAAGCCCGATTCCCACCGTTCCTGGTTTCCGTTCTGCAAAATTAGGATTGCAGTGGGTAGTAGGAGAAGTTTCGGAAAGCCCGTAGCCTTCCAGAATTTTAGAACCGGTTTTCCGTTCAAATTCTTTCAGCAGCTCCACAGGCATCGGGGCACTTCCGCTATTGCAGACTTCGATACTGTCAATACCATACTCTTCAGCGCGGGGATGATTCGTTAAGGCTACATACATCGTAGGTACGCCCGGGAATAGGGTCGGCTGTTCGGTTTTAATCGTCTGAAGTACTTCCTCTAATTCAAACCGGGGCAGAAGAATCATTTCGGCTCCGGTATAAATGGAAAGATTCATACATGAAGTCATGCCAAATACATGGAAAAGAGGGATAACCGTCAAACATTTCTCTTTGCCGAAACCAAGATCAAACTTGAAAAATTCGTGAGACTGCAGAACGTTGGCCACTATATTACGGTGGGTCAGCATAGCTCCTTTTGAGCGTCCTGTCGTGCCGCCTGTATATTGGAGTACAGCCACATCATGTTCCGGTTCGACCATCACCGGGGTGACTTCGCCGTTTCCTTCCGCTAAGAAACTCTCAAAGGTGCAGTCATTCGTAAGATCCATTTCGGCGGGCTGAAGGCTTACGACAACCATTTTTTTTAGGCTTGTATCCTTTTGAACAGTCTTTACTCTAGGGTAGAAGGCATCTAACACAATAATCGTTTCAGCCCCTGAATCCTTTGCTAAGTGCAGCAATTCCCGTTCAACGCTCATCGGGTTTATTTGAGTGACGATCGCACCGGCAGTTAAAATTCCATAGTAGGCAATCACATACTGAGGACAATTCGGAAGCATGATGGCCACTCTGTCGCCCTTTTGTACACCGCTTTTTTGAAGGGCTGAAGCGAAGCGGCCAACTGCATCTTGAAGTTCCTGATAGGATATTTTTTTACCGTAAAAAGATAAGGCGTTGTGTGAAGGATACCTTGTTGAAGTTTCTTGAAGCAATTGAGGCAGGGATTTATCAGGGATGTCGATTTCTACGGAGATGGTATCAGGATATTGAGCCAGCCATGGTCTATTTGCATTCATTTTAAAATACCTCCAAATAAGTAATAATGAATATCTTTAAAAAATCAGACCCCCGCCATCAACGGATAAAGTGGCGCCTGTAATAAAGGACGCTTCATCTGAGGCTAAAAATAATACAGCCTGGGCAACCTCTTCAGGTGTACCGATTCTTCCAAGGGCATTTGCACGGGAGATAATCGGCCATTTCTTTTCGTTTTTCTTCCAGTGGTCAATGATGTTTGTGTCGATCACTCCTGGCGCGACCGCATTCACACGGATATTATGCCTTCCATACTCGAGCGCGGCGTTTTGGGTAAGCAGGATGACACCGCCCTTTGAAGCGTTATAAGCGGTAAGATATTTTTGGCCTTTCAGCCCAAGCAGACTGGAGGTATTAATGATAGAGCCCCCTCCCGATTCAATTAAGCGGGGTACAGCATGCTTGATCCCCAGCCAGACACCTTTTAGGTTAATATCAATAACCCGGTCCCACTCTTCTTCCGGTAAATCCGTGCCTTTTACTTCTGAATGGCCGATGCCGGCATTATTGAAAAGGATATGCAGACCTCCATACGTCTCTGACGTGCGATCAACCAGATACTGAATATCTTCGTTTGTTGATACATCCGCTTTCATATAGAAAGCCTCTCCGCCGAGTTCGTGGATAAGCCGCACGGTTTCTTCACCAGCCTCTGATTGGATATCAGAAACAGCAACCCTGGCGCCTTCCTGTGCAAATCTGAGGGCTGCTGCACGGCCGATGCCTCCGCCGCCACCCGTTATAATGGCCGCTTTACCCTTTAATCTCATGAACTCACTCCCTTTTCCTCATGCTACATGGCGTGGGTCCCGCCATCCACAATCAAGACATTTCCCGTAACGAAGTCAGAAGCATTGGAAGCCAGGAACAGAGCAGCTCCCTTTAGATCATCATCACTGCCAAACCTGCCCAGCGGTGTGGTTTCAAGAATGGGATTACGGCCGTGCTCGATGATCGCCTTTGACATTTTAGTAGGAAAAAACCCCGGGGCAATACAGTTTACATGGATATTATATTTTCCCCACTTTACCGCAAGATCTTTTGTGAAGGTAATGACAGCCCCTTTACTGGTGTTATAGCCGATCGTATCCATAACACGGGGATCTACACCGCCAAGTCCGGCCACTGAAGAAATATTGATAATTTTGCCAGACTGCTGTTCAATCATCACTTTTCCGGCTGCCTGGCTCATTAAAAAAGTTCCGGTTACATTGACGTCTATAACTTTTTTCCAGGATTCAAGGGGCATCTCTGCAGCAGGGGCCCCCCATGTGGCTCCGCTGTTGTTTACGAGAATATCAATGCGGCCAAACTCAAGAAGTGTTTCCTGGATGACCTTTTGTACATCCTCAGGATTGGTAATGTCACATTGCAAGGCAAGTGTTTCTGCACCGTTGTCTTTAAGGCGTTTTGCCGTTTCCTCACAGGCCTCAAGTTTTCTTGAACACAGGACCACATTTGCTCCTGCTTCAGAAAGTCCCTCTGCAATTTGTGCTCCAAGCCCCCTGCCTCCACCGGTGATAATTGCGGTCTTGCCCTTTAAATCGAATAAATTCATTACATTCATGCTCAGCCCTTCTTTCAGAACGTTTTTTCTGTTTGCTTCACCTTGTATTTACGCATTTCCAGCTTAGCTACCTGTGCTTTGTGTACTTCATCCGGTCCATCCGCAAGTCTTAGCGTCCTTGCATTGGCCCATTGAGCAGCCATGGTAAAATCATCTGAAACTCCGGCGCCTCCAAAGCCTTGAATCGCCCTGTCAATGACGCGGAGTGCCATTGATGGCGCGACCACCTTAATCATCGCTATTTCTGCTTTGGCTTCTTTATTTCCGACCGTATCCATCATATATGCGGCCTTGAGTGTTAAAAGCCTTGCCTGTTCGATCTCAATGCGGGACTCTGCGATCCATTCCTGGATAACACCCTGGCTTGCCAATGGCCTGCCAAAGGCAGTGCGGGTTTGTATCCGCTTACATAAATCGCCAAGTGCACGCTCTGCAGCACCTATTAATCTCATGCAGTGATGAATTCTGCCTGGCCCAAGCCTCCCTTGTGCAATTGCAAAGCCTTTTCCTTCCGCCCAAATCATATTTTCTGCCGGGACTGTAACATTTTCGAACGTAATTTCCGCATGTCCGTGAGGAGCATGGTCATAGCCAAAAACAGGAAGCATTCTCTCGATTTTTACGCCAGGAGAATCCAAGGGAACTAGAATCATAGACTGCTGTTCATGCCGTTCTGCCTGTGGATTTGATTTTCCCATCACAATAGCGATTTTACAGCGGGGATCGCCTGCACCGGATGACCACCATTTGCGGCCGTTGATGAGGTAATGATCGCCTTGCCGTTCAATTCGTGCGCTGATATTGGTTGCGTCAGATGAAGCAGTATCAGGCTCAGTCATTGAGAAGCAGGAACGAATTTCGCCATTAAGTAAAGGTTTCAGCCATTTTTCTTTTTGTTCCAATGTTCCATATCGAACAAGGACTTCCATATTTCCGGTATCAGGAGCATTGCAATTGAAGATTTCCGGGCCAATCAGCGACCGCCCCATAATTTCACAAAGCGGTGCGTATTCGAGATTAGTCAGCCCTGCACCATATTTACTTTGGGGCAGAAATAAATTCCATAGTCCCTGCTCCCTTGCTTTTCTTTTTAACTCTTCCATAATGGGCGGCACAACAGACCACCTTGAGCCCGCGGCTTCCAGCTGTTTTTCATATTCCTTTTCATTAGGATATACTTGCTCTTCCATAAAGGACGTTAGTCTTTCCTGCAGTTCAATTACTTTTTGGGAATGAGAAAAATTCAAACAGACTCCTCCTTACCATACTAACCAGTCGGTATGTAATCAATTATACGTGTTAAAGCAGCTTGTTTTCAAACCAAATGTCTAAAAATTTAAAAATATGTAAATAGCACCGGAGATTATTACCGATGCCATTCTTGGACTTACGCCGCTTGAAGCAAATGGGCTTCACTGCCATTCCAGCCGCGAAGATCCATTAATATAGTGCAACCACTAAAATGTTACGCAACAACTTCGCGTTCATTCGGGAATTTTTCATAATGTTTTTCTTTCATAATTTCTTTAAGGGCCTGGACGACTTTCCATACTTCCTCAAAGGTTGAATAGAGAGCAACCGGGGCCAGTCTTATTATATTGGGTGCCCTGAAGTCGGGGATAATCCCGTACTCTTTCAGGGATTTGCAGATTCTGGCTGCTTCGGCATGTTCCACACTCACATGGCCGCCCCGCCGAATGTCATCCCGCGGGCTTCCAATAGTAAATGGATAGTCTGAAAGCTCTGTATCTATTAAATCCATAAGATATTGAGTTAATTGAAGCGATTTTTGTCTAATAGCTTCTATGCCAGCTTCATTAAACATTTCTAAAGAACCGAGGATCGGTGCCATACTGAGCACATGCGGTGTGCCGATCTGGTAGGCTCCTGCATCAGGTGCCTGTGTCAGCGTGTGTTCCATATCAAATTGTTTATCTTTGCGGGAGCCAAACCAGCCGGCTAATCCCGGTAATGTCCGAAAATGTTTCTTATTTACGAAAAGCCCTCCGACACTTCCAGGCCCCCCATTTAGGTGTTTGTAATTACACCAATAAGCAAAGTCTACATCCCAATCATTAAATCTGTGTGGAATAGCGCCAACAGAGTGGCAGCCATCAAACCCGATAAGGATGTCTCGTTTATGCGCCTCCACGGTGAGGCGTTTCATATCAAGAATCTGGCCGCTCCTATATAGGATCGTAGGCAGAATGATTAAAGCGACCTCATCAGTCATAGCCTCAATAATGTCATCCTCATCAAGGAACCGGCCATCCCGGCTTTTTACACATACAAGATGGGTATCCGGATTATATCCTTTTAAAGAAAGCTGGCTCTGCAAGGCATAAAGATCTGATGGAAATGTAAGTTCATCTGCCAGGATCTTGGTCCTTTTGCCAGTAGGCTGATAAAAGGTTGCAGTAAGCTGATGAAGGTTAACGGTTGTTGACCCAGTCACCAGAACCTCTTCGGGTGACGCACCTACAAGCGGGGCGAGCTGGCTGCCTAGTTTTTCTGAAAAATAAAACCATGGCTCCCTCCCTTTTGTCCAGCCTTCAATTCCAAGTTCCTTCCAATCCTGCAGCGAATCGAGCAGTGTTTTTTCCGCCCGTTTGGACAGAAGTCCAAGAGAGTTTCCATCCATATATATCTGCGGCAGCAAATAAAACTCTTCTCGATAGGTATGTAAAATATCCTTATTGTCCAGATGTATTGCATATTCCAATGTAGCTGGATCCATAATCTTACCTCCTGAATGGTTTCTTATTAAGTATTCCTAACTTGTAAAAAGTGCGTGGTGTTCGGAAAATGACTGTTCACCTGAAACCCTATTGCCTGATAAAAACGGTCAGCTTCTTTTGTGTCAGTGTTTAGCACGAGATATGTAAAGTGAAGTTTTGAGTGGTTGATAATATAGTGAACAAGTGACTTTCCGATCCCGGCTCTGCGGAATTCCTTTTTAACATAGAATCTTCTTAGCCGTCCAACACCTTCCTTATAGGAATAAGGATCCTGGTTTACACCGCCGAGCGCTATTAGATGCTCTTGATGATATACGCCAAATAGGGCTTCGCCGTTCATGTTAAAGGTATTTTCCCCGGAGTGATAATCCGCTAAGAGCCTCCAGACAAAATTGAAACCTTCTTTTCGGCTTTCGATTAAAAGTTCGTTCAGCAACTTCTCACTTAATTCGCCCATCAATTTAAATTCGTATTCTTTCATTGGAACTCCCCTTCAATGACATATGCAAACATATAAACTGATAATACATAGCAGGATTGTCTAACAAATTAAAATTATCAGAAATAAAGGAATCCTGCCAGCCCATTTCGGAAAGTGTTTAGAAGTTTGCCGATATCCCTGTAACTTGCCATATGATTTCTGTAGACGTCATTCGATCTGAAGGCACGGTCCGGGAGCCTCCTCTGTGGGAGATGACTGTAGGACCCGCTTGACTGTGCAGGAGTCTCCTGCTCCAGTTCCAATCAACATTGTTGTAACCAACCATGTAAAAAATAAAAGGCTCTTTTCTAAAAGATTGTTGTTTTTTAATAAGTTTTTATGCATCACCTATTGTTAAATCAGGTTGATTGGAGCGTAAGGTGTGAGACCCTGCGGGAGCAGCGGGCATTGTCCGGCTCCAGCGCCTAGACCCTCGAGTCATAAGCCAATCGGTTCATGGAAAGGAAAACCGCTTTCCACGGCCCGCTTATCTTATGCTTGGCTAACGCATAAGTGCGACTATGCTTCTGTCTTCGCTAACGCTTGCCACTCAGCAAGTCTTCTTTATCGGGTCTGAACAAGGCGCTTCCGCTTTTCTATCAGGAGAGACCCCGCAGGCGAAGACGAGGAGGCTCACCGCCCACCCCTAAGGTCCGCGAGCATGCCTTGCGCTCCAATCAACCCCTTGTACAATAGCAACAAAGTTTGCGAAAACAGCCAAATAAAAAAAGATGTATAGCTGAAAAAGCAGCCATACATCTTCTAATACTAGTCCTTGCTAAGGATCCCAAGGAATCGAAGCAGGTTAATGAAAAGGTTGAGAAAATCCAAGTATAAGGATAGAGCGAGCAAAGGGACCATTTCTTCAGAAATGCCTCTATGTTTCATCTGGTTAAAGTCATAAAGAATAAACAAAGAAAACACAATTGAACCGATTCCTGAGAAAGCAAGCAGACCGCCATCATTCAACGGGCTGAAGATACTGAAAATCCCGATGAAAATAAGCGCCAGTACTGCGACCATCAAGAATGACCCCAGGAATCCTAGATCTTTTTTCGTTCTGGCACCGATAAGACCGAATACGGTGAAAATGCCAAGAGTCATACCAAAGGCATATAGGACTATTTGCGCGCCAGATTGTGAGATATAATAGCTCACAATTGGATATGTGGTAACTCCTGAAATGACGGCGAATGCGTAAACAAATGCGTAACCCACTGCTTTTCGTTTTCTCAGCCAGAATGCTGAAATCAGCATAATGACCTCAGCCACCATCAGCGGCAGCATCAAAGCACCTGGAACAAACTGGCCTGCATATAAGCCTGCAGTTGCCAGCAGGAGAGTTACAATAAAAACGGTAATCACTTTTTGAAAAAGTGAACGTCTTCCGACTGAAATTACTTCTTGCATGAAAATCCCTCTCTGTCATAAGATTTTTATACTATTCTATACGAAGTTGGTTTGATAAAGTTTCATTTTTTAGAAATTTTCGTTCCCAAGCCCAGGAAAATACCTTATTTTAAAATTATAGTTATTTTATTCCGTTTGGAGCTGATGTTTTTGAAAGAGATTACAAGTGAGGCTGAACTAAGAGAATTAGTAGGAAATCCCGGCAAACTTGCTGGAAATAAAGAAATTTCTTTTATTGATACACATTGCAGGGAATTTATATCAAAATCCCCTTTCCTTGTACTGAGTTCTTCTAATATGATGGGACAAAGTGACGCTTCTCCACGCGGAGATGCTCCAGGATTTGTCCATATCCTTGACGACCATACTCTGCTCATTCCAGAAAGGCCAGGAAACCGCAGACTTGATACATTATTAAATATCCTGTCCAATCCTCATGTCGGGATGATTTTTTTAATACCCGGGCTCGGAGAAACTTTACGGATAAATGGGAAGGCCTCCATTATCCAAGACGAAGAATTATTAGCTCCTCTTGCCGTTAATGGCAAGGTACCTCTAATAGGGATCATTGTAAAAGTTGAACAATGCTTTATTCATTGCGCCAAAGCTATCATCAGGTCCCAGCTTTGGAAACCCGAGAACTGGCTTGAGAACAAACAGATCCCTTCCCCTGCGAAGATACTGAAGGACCATGCCAAGCTGGCTTATATGAATGAAAGCGAAATTTCGGCCTCTTTGCAAGAATCCTATGAAAAAAGATTGTATTAAAAAAATGGTTGTGTCCGCACACACCCTTTTTTTCTATTGGTTCTATCAAAAACTGGATATCGGTAACCTGCGCTTGCAGGCAAAGTTCTCACAGCTATATACTGTTTTTAACCAACAACCTTCTTTTATTGAGCTGGGAAATCTGACTCCAGTAAAATATCCTCAGGATTATGTGCCACCCCTCCAGCTGCATGCGGAAGTTAAATGATCATGGACAGATGCTATTAACTGCTGACGGACTTTGTCAGCATGTTCACCAAATTACATACGAATAAGGACCAGGCCTGCAAGTTCATGCCGTTTGAAAAGGCGTCTTTCCCCTTTGTAGAGACGCCTCAATTGCTATAGAGTTTTATGTAGCGCTTTATCTGAAGTAACATCAACTATCTGCTAATTTATCTCGATCAACCGCTAAAGGAGGCTGTTCCCCATCGGTTATCAATTAATATATTTGAACCGTCATCTACAACTGGGCAATAAAAACAACACCTACCTCTTCTATAGGGAAATATTTTCGCACCACCACGAAAGTTAACGAGCTTGCCCCGTTTCCAAAACCAATAATAAAAAGGAAAACCACTGCCATTATAAATGGAGGGTTCACTCCGGATAAAAACAACCCAACCCAACTAGATAACACATTGAGATGAATAAGCGTATAGATTTTCTTTATAGAATCAAGCCGGCTTGTAATCATGCTAAGCTGAAACATGAAAATCTTTCATTAATTGATCGGTAATTAGTCCTGGAGTAGTTCTTTGGCTCACAATTAACCCTTTGTAACTATTTGGTATTTGTTTCAAAGTAAATAAGAACACAAAACATTTTTCATGCTTTGCGTCCTTCTTTTTTAAAGGAAATAGTTGGTTCCCGATATTATCTGTGTCTCAGGATATCTCTTAAACGACGACGTCTAGTACATCTTAAACAATCCCTCTCACACTGTTGTGGATTGTCGGCATTTTCACATACAGCCGCGCAGAATCTTCGGCATGATGGTCTAATTCTGCTGCGTCCGCTACTTGAACAACTCATAACTATCACCTCCTACATTAGCATTCTATGAAAATAATCATTAATAGAGACGGCATTCTCCCTGGGTAAAACACATTTTTTAATATTTTCATTAAAAGTAAATAACTAAATAAAAAGGGTCTCTCTCTAATGGAAAGACCAAAAAGTAAAGCTATTAAATTTGGTTATTATTCCTTATTAAATGTATGTAGGTAATACCTCCTAAGATCTTGTATAGAATCATTCCCGTCTCCATTCTTCATTTTTCTGCTGGAATGACTATGCCGGCGCCCGGTCTCCTCTGCTGTTTGGCTGAGAAATCACAAGGAATTCTATAGCTTCGGGAGAAGAATTAAAAATCTGATGAACGGCTTGAGGAGGAATTTCTAAACCTTCAAACCGATTAAGAGTATGGGTTTCTCCATCCAGCCGAATCTCAGCCGTTCCTGAAAGAATAAAGAAAAACTGCCTTGCTTTTGAATGATAATGTTTGACCTCACTGGTCCCAGCTGGCATTCTTTCCTGGATGACACTTAAATCTTGATTTTTTACCAGGTGCCATCCATCACACTGGTTACCCCATATGTAATGCTCTGCGTTTTCTATGCTGATTGCCATGTAATCTCCCCTATTTCATATAATAGTATTAGATAAAAAGATAAACCGTTAGATCTAAATACACCATGTTTTTTTACACCTCCTGTCGTACAAGCCCGCTTTGCTGAATACATATGTAACAGCGGGTTTGTCCGAAAACTGAACTGGGGGTTTTGCAAGTGAGTATTTTCTTCAGCTATATTTTTCTTGGGCTGTCTTTAGCTGCACCTATAGGTCCTATTAACGCAGCACAGATTGATAAAGGTATAAAAAGCGGATTTTGGAATGCCTGGCTTGTAGGTCTTGGGGCAACAATTGCCGATATGATTTATATGCTTCTGGTCTATTTTGGATTAGTTCAATTTATTGAAATTCCTTTTATAAAAACACTTCTCTGGTCATTTGGCTGTTTTGTACTCGTTTATACAGGTGTGGAAAGTATTATTGCTGCAGGAAAAATCTCCTTACAAAACACAAGGAGTGCAGACTCCTCATTTAAGTCCTTTTTTTCCGGTTTTTTTATGTCATTATCCAACCCAATTACGATCCTTTTCTGGATTGGGATTTATGGGTCTATATTGGCAAAGACCGCTGCTTCCTATAACAGAGACCAGCTGATTCTATACAGTTCTGCGATTTTTATCGGAGTATTGATCTGGGATATTACAATGGCTGCCATTGCGAGCAGTTTCCGCAAATATTTAAGATCTGGGATGCTTACAGTCATCAGTATACTTTCTGGTATATCATTGATCGGTTTTGGCTTTTATTTTGGATATCAAGCAGTGAAGATGTTATTTTTTTAGGCTGTTTTCGAAAGGAAGCTGTTGTTTTTGAACAAGGGGATTGATTGGAACATGAGGGTGCTCGCTTTCCGCTGCTCCCGCACAGAAAAGCGGAAGCGGTGCCTAGCCAACATTAAATATAAAGCTATGTTAAATAATATTGTTGATAATGGCCATATAATAAGGACCCCAATCGGGACCTTATTTTTAAAGTCTTATTGAAGATTAGCCTCCGTTTGTTTAAGTAGATATTTTTACAAACTTTTTATACGAATGTTCTCCCACTTTCCTTTTTCACATTCTGCGTTGCAATAGAATATCAATCGATAAACTTAAATGTAGCGTATTTTCCTTTTTCAATAATTGATTTATATTCTTTACATCCGTTCTTTTCTTCTAATAAGAAATTCATCTTTTCATAACTGAAATTATAATGCCTCTTATTATTGAACCCAGAAACCCGTATTGTTGGATGGTCTAATAGTGGTTGCAGGTTGCCGTCCAAAATATTGGTTTCATATGGTGAGAATTCGATTAACTTAGGGAAATTTTTCAAAAAAGATAAATTTTCTATACTCCCGCACGAATATAGGCGAAGAACACGAAGGTTTTTTAGTGACATTAAATCTTCGCCAATTACAAATTTCTTCGATTGTTCAATCTCAAGAATTTCCAAGGTATCCGATAAACCAGCTAATCCACAGTCACTCGATAATTTTGTACAATAGTGTAAATCAAGACGTTTTAAATCGGATAGTTTCTCTATCCCAGTGAAATCTTGTATATTCGACCAATTTAATTGTAAATAACGTAGTCTTTTAGGAAAATCACTAAAATTTCCTATCTTGTTTCTTTTATGATGCCAAAGAACTAAATACTCAATAGCCTGATTAATCTGTTGTAACGATAGCTTTTCATTTTTAAAATTGAGAAAAGCATATTGATTTTCAGGAATTTCCTCGAACCACATTGAATTATATCTCCAGTAATCCATCTGCTTCCCCTCTTTTAAGTAGTGCTAATTATAAAGTTGTTGAAATAGTGTAGCCATCTTTATGTTTCTGTTCAGATGTATAGATAGGCTCACTTGTGGAATAAGAGGCAAGTGATTTTATGAAAAAATCTTTTAACCGCAGTTGCTCTGCCGTCGTTAATTTTTGAATCTCTTTTATAATATCCCTCAGTGTCATTCCAAACCACCCGCTTTTGTTCTAATGCACCTATTATAGAACGAAGGTTCGTTTACGGCAAATATCAACATAAATAATTAACATAGCTAAATATAAAAAGCTCAGTGTTAGTCCCAATAGATATAAAATTTAAATAAAATGGCAGGCAGAGACCCGATAAAGAAAACTTACTGATTGGCAAACGACAGTGAAGACAGAAGCTTAGCCGCACTTCCCACGTCAAACGCCACGTCCTGTGGCTACGCCTGGCTCGCACATCCTGTGCTTCGTGCGTCAGCCAAGCAAAAGACGAGCCGGCTGTAGGGAGTGCTTTTCTCCCCATAGATGGATTGGCTTATGGCACGAGGGTCTAAAGCCTTGAGCTGGATCAAGGAGTCCCGCACCTTACGTTCCAATCAACCTGGTTAACAATAGGGTAGGGTAGAAATAACAATTTTGTAGAAAAGAACCATTATAAATGAGCCTTTTTTAAAATAGCTGGACTCGTCCCAAAAGCAGGACGTGTTTCTACTTTTTGAAAAAGGTTATATTGCCGAGTATAAAAAAAGAACAAACCACTGGCTTGTTCTTTAATCATATAATACAGTTTTCGCCAGTATGGAGAGAGCCGTATCATCCATTGGAGGATTGTGCAGCCCGGCCCGGACATCCCTGTAGTAGCGCTGCATCGGGCTGCTGCGCTGGAGGCTCTTGGCGCCAACGATCCTCATGGCTTTGTCGACGATCCTTATGGCACTGTTTGTGACGGCTGTTTTCACTGCACCCAGCTCCCTCGCTAGATGAGGACGGTTCATTTGATTTTCCCACTTTTCTGCCACGGAATATAAGAAATGACGTGCCTGCGTATATTCAAGCTCTATTTCACCAGAGAGACGCTGTACATTCGGCAAATCTCTTATGGGTCCGCTTAGGCTGTTTGGAGTGTAGGTTTTAGCAAACTCATTGGCATAATTCCTTGCTGCCCCTGCGATGCCGATATAACAGGCCGGGATATGAAGGAGCCAGCCTTCTCCAAGGGATTTTCGCTTCCCGGGCTTTTCTACATAATATTTATTTTCTACTTTTACCTCGTCAAGAATAAGATCCTGGCTCGCTGTACCCTGCATGGAAATCATATCCCACGTATCTTCAAAGCTTACCCCCGCTTGAGCGCGGTCAATTAGGAACCAGCCGATTCCTTCTTCTTCCTCAACCCAGGCGCTGACCTGGATGAGATCCAATACAGGTGCAAGTGTAGTAAAAGTCTTCCGGCCGTTGAGTATCCAGTGGTTTCCTTGTCTTTTTGCAGTGGTCCCCGGGCGGCCTCCCCTCGTCGGGCTTCCTGTCTTTGCCTCTGTAGCAGCACTGTTAATAAGTGCACCTTCACTTATTCTTCTGAACACTTCTTCTAATACGTCTTTTTCCCAATGTCTTTTCTCGCTCAGCTGATGGGTGATCCCTACATGCCACCCTATACCAAGTGCTGTAGGTCCGCAGGCTTCCGCTATCTTTTCCTGTCCTAATAAAAAATCGTAGAGACTTCCGCCTAGACCGCCATATTCCTTGGGGAGAGTTAACTTGGTATAACCGAAATCTTTGAGGTCGCGGATATTCTCATACGGAAAGCCTCCGCTTTCATCTAATTCTTGTGACCTTAACGCAAAATTCTGTGTGATTTTTTCGAGCTCTTGTATGTATTTTTGCTGTTCCCTGTGCTGAAAAAACGTCATGTAATCCACCCTTTTAGAAAGCCATTTTTATAATTAGTTTTATTTTATAGCTTTAATGGGTTTTTTAACATTTTTTTGCTTCCTTACATCTAAATTGTACAAAAAAGAGACTGCCATCCGCGGCAGTCCCTCAAATTTGATTTTATTGAACATGGGAAGATTCTTTATTTCCCTGCTTCATGGTTAACTTATCATTTGTCAGCATAAATACAAAAACCACGACCAGCACAGCCGGTATCAGTGCCCAGGCGAAGGCCTGTGCGATTGAACCAGCCAATGCATCTGTAATTTTATTGAGAACAGGAACTGGGATATGCGAACGGAGCTCCTGGGATAAAATAGCCCGAGGATCATCGATACTTGCGGTTCCCGGTGCCATTTTGTCATTTCCTCCAAATGCTTCAGCCATTTTATCACTGAAATCATTTCTCTGGATAATTCCAAAGATGGTGATTCCGACAGTCATGCCCAGCTGGCGGACAAAAGAGATGGTAGAGTTTGCCGATCCTCGATTTGAAGGTGCTATGTGATGAATGGCAGCCATGCTGAGGACAGAGAATGAGGCACCAGTTCCAAGTCCCACTATGATCATGTAGATCGTGATCACGGTTCTTGAAGTGTCCCCATCAATGGTGCTCAGTAAATACATTCCTGCAGCAAAAATCAATGCAAATACGGACATCACATTACGATAGCCTAATTTAACGGCAGATATGGCTCCCACCTGGCTCGAAACAACGACGCCAAGCATCATCGGAAGCAGGATCAATCCGGAATTTGTAGCTGTTCCGCCGCTTACACCCTGGATAAAGATAGGGATATAAACAGAAGCGACTATAAAAGCAATTCCATAAAATAGTCCCACCAGGGTGCTTGAGGCGAACAAGCGGTTTTTGAACATATCGTATGAAATAATCGGATCGGATGCTTTTCGCTCAGCAAATAAAAAGATTATTATTAAAACAGCGAAACCAGCAAATAAACTTAGAATCTGCACAGAATTCCAGTCGTACTTGTTTCCGCCGAGCTCTAGGGCGAACATTAAACAAATCACAGCACCAACCAGGGTAAAAGCACCGAGCCAGTCAATGTTTTGTTTCTTATGTTCAAGCGATTCTTTATAATTTACCAGGATCAAAAGAAAGGCAGTAATCCCCAGCGGCAAATTGATATAGAACACCCAATGCCAGCTGATATAATCGGTTATGTATGCGCCAAGTAGAGGACCAAATATGCTGGAAAGACCGAAAACGGCCCCAAATAAACCCGTCATCTTTCCGCGTTTTTCCGGCGGGAAGATATCAAAAATGATTGTGAATGTAATAGGTATAAGCGCTCCTCCGCCAACTCCCTGAATGGCCCGGTACACACTCAGCTGTTCTATAGTCTGTGCAGTTCCACACAGAATGGAACCAAAAAGGAATAAAATCATCCCAAATAAGAAAAATTTCTTTCTGCCATACATATCAGAAAGCTTTCCGAAAATCGGCATCCCGGCCATTTCGGCAACCATATAGGCTGACGTGACCCAGATGAATTTTTCCATATCCCCCAGATCGGCTACAATTGTACCCATCGCTGTAGCAACAATGGTGTTATCCATGGATGCCATTAAGATAGACAGAAGCAGCCCTGCCATAACAAATCCAATTTTATTTTCATTTGCTGTCAAAATAGATATCTCCCTTTTTAATAGTTTCCCTGGGCGTCTCCACCCGATCTCTCTTTTAGCAGAATTTAATTCTAACAAATGGAAAAGCACTGTGACAATAGTACCTTAATTATTCCAAACATTTTTTGATGCAAGAAAAAACCGGACAATGCTGATGTGCAACGTCCGGCTTTTTTTAAACAACAGGTACAGATTGATTTAAAGGTGGAAGAAGTTCCTTTAAAGTTTGAAGCGCATCCTCTGCGTTAGCTGCTTTTATTGTTTGGATATTCTCTTTGGGATAGTGATCTTTTGTAAAGTCATAGCGCGGATCATAATAATAGGTGAGAAGCAGCTCGACTGCAGATTCAAATTGGCCTGACTCAAGAGCGTTTTCTATTTGTGCCGCAATCGGTGTATGAATCCGTTTTTTTATTTTCTGGAACGCCTGGATGGATTCCTCGTGATGATCCCAAGGCTGATAGTCCTCAAGAATATGCTTGACCCGTTCTTCCACTGGCATCTCAATGAAGATTTGTTTTCCCTGTTCTTTTTTATCAAACACAAATTCAGGGATAATCACTTTCCCTATTCTTCTGCTTTCAGCCTCTAATAAGATAAAAGGCGCATTTTGAATAGAGAGCACTTCCTCAACCAGCAGGGCATCGAACATTTTTTGATTTTTGGGTTCAAGTCCGATCTGTCCAAAAATGGATCCTCTATGTCCGGCTAAACCTTCTAAATCAATAAAGGGATACCCTTCCTTTTTCAGCAGGTGCAGAATCTTTGTTTTGCCGGTCCCGGTATATCCATTCAATACATACGCAGGAGCCTTTATTTGCAAGCTTTCCAAGTTTTCTAACACCCATTTGCGGTATGAACGGATTCCTCCGTGTATGCGATAGGTCCGGATGCCCATTAAATCCAAAACAGTCGCAGAAGTCCGGCTTCGCATGCCGCCGCGCCAGCAGAACACAGCCTTATCTCCTTCTATTGAAATGAATTGTTTAATAAATGAGGGCAGTTTTGCTGATACGATTTCCAAACCGCGTTCTTTAGCCTCGGAAACTCCAACTTGTTTGTATAAAGTCCCGATTTCTTTTCTTTCGTCATCATCGAATAAAGGGATATTAATGCTTCCCGGTATGGTTGATTCCTTGTATTCTGAAGGAGAACGAACATCAACCATAACCAGCTTTTTTTTATCCTTCAACGCAGTTACGTCTTCAATAGTTATATCCTGGAACATGGATAGCTCTCCTTTTCGCTAATGATCATCTATGTCAATCCTTTTATTATACCACAACATTACAAGTGAAAAGGATAATTTGAGCTTATGTAAAAAAAGGCTGTTTTCGCAAACTTTGTTGTTTTTGAACAAGGGGGGTGATTTCCACTACAGGATGCACGCGGACCTTAGGGGCGGGCGCTAAGCCTCCTCGGCTTCGCCTGCGGGGTCTCACCTGATCGAAAAGCGGAGGACGGTGCTTTTCAAGAAAAGATCCATCCAAAAGCTGA
>NZ_PGUY01000064.1 GCF_002863585.1 Peribacillus deserti
TCGTTCTTTGAAAACTAGATAACAATATGTAAGGCAAAAATGATTTGCGTCATTTTATACCACATCGAGTAATAATGAAGGTAAGTTTTATGTTTTAAAGTGGTTAAGTTAGAAAGGGCGCACGGTGAATGCCTTGGCACTAGGAGCCGATGAAGGACGGGACTAACACCGATATGCTTCGGGGAGCTGTAAGTAAGCTTTGATCCGGAGATTTCCGAATGGGGAAACCCACTGTTCGTAATGGAACAGTATCTCAGCCTGAATTCATAGGGCTTTGAAGGCAGACCCGGGGAACTGAAACATCTAAGTACCCGGAGGAAGAGAAAGCAAATGCGATTTCCTGAGTAGCGGCGAGCGAAACGGAATGTAGCCCAAACCGAAAGGCTTGCCTTTCGGGGTTGTAGGACACTCTATACGGAGTTACAAAGGAACGGGGTAGACGAAGAGACATGGAAAGGTCCGTCGAAGAAGGTAACAACCCTGTAGTCGAAACTTCGTTCCCTCCAGAGTGGATCCTGAGTACGGCGGGACACGAGAAATCCCGTCGGAAGCAGGGAGGACCATCTCCCAAGGCTAAATACTACCTAGTGACCGATAGTGAACCAGTACCGTGAGGGAAAGGTGAAAAGCACCCCGGAAGGGGAGTGAAAGAGATCCTGAAACCGTGTGCCTACAAGTAGTCAGAGCCCTATGTCTTTCTTTGAAAGAAACGGGTGATGGCGTGCCTTTTGTAGAATGAACCGGCGAGTTACGATTTCATGCAAGGTTAAGTTGATGAGACGGAGCCGCAGCGAAAGCGAGTCTGAATAGGGCGAATGAGTATGAGGTCGTAGACCCGAAACCAGGTGATCTACCCATGTCCAGGGTGAAGTTCAGGTAACACTGAATGGAGGCCCGAACCCACGCACGTTGAAAAGTGCGGGGATGAGGTGTGGGTAGCGGAGAAATTCCAATCGAACCTGGAGATAGCTGGTTCTCTCCGAAATAGCTTTAGGGCTAGCCTCAAGTGTGAGAGTCTTGGAGGTAGAGCACTGATTGGACTAGGGGCCCCCATCGGGTTACCGAATTCAGTCAAACTCCGAATGCCAATGACTTATCCTTGGGAGTCAGACTGCGAGTGATAAGATCCGTAGTCAAAAGGGAAACAGCCCAGACCACCAGCTAAGGTCCCAAAGTATACGTTAAGTGGAAAAGGATGTGGAGTTGCTTAGACAACCAGGATGTTGGCTTAGAAGCAGCCACCATTTAAAGAGTGCGTAATAGCTCACTGGTCGAGTGACTCTGCGCCGAAAATGTACCGGGGCTAAACGTATCACCGAAGCTGTGGGTGGACACCGTAGGGTGTCCGCGGTAGGAGAGCGTTCTAAGGGCGGTGAAGTCAGACCGGAAGGACTGGTGGAGCGCTTAGAAGTGAGAATGCCGGTATGAGTAGCGAAAGAAGGGTGAGAATCCCTTCCACCGAATGCCTAAGGTTTCCTGAGGAAGGCTCGTCCGCTCAGGGTTAGTCGGGACCTAAGCCGAGGCCGAAAGGCGTAGGCGATGGACAACAGGTTGATATTCCTGTACCACCAATTCATCGTTTGAGCGAGTGGGGGGACGCAGGAGGATAGGGTAAGCGCGCTGTTGGATATGCGCGTCCAAGCAGTTAGGCCGAAAACGAGGCAAATCCCGTTTTCATACAGGCTGAGCTGTGATGGCGAGGGAAATATAGTACCGAAGTTCCTGATTCCACACTGCCAAGAAAAGCCTCTAGCGAGATGAAGGGTGCCCGTACCGCAAACCGACACAGGTAGGCGAGGAGAGAATCCTAAGGTGTGCGAGAGAACTCTCGTTAAGGAACTCGGCAAAATGACCCCGTAACTTCGGGAGAAGGGGTGCTCATTTGGGTGAATAGCCTAGATGAGCCGCAGTGAATAGGCCCAGGCGACTGTTTAGCAAAAACACAGGTCTCTGCGAAGCCGCAAGGCGAAGTATAGGGGCTGACGCCTGCCCGGTGCTGGAAGGTTAAGGGGAGAGGTTAGCGCAAGCGAAGCTTTGAACCGAAGCCCCAGTAAACGGCGGCCGTAACTATAACGGTCCTAAGGTAGCGAAATTCCTTGTCGGGTAAGTTCCGACCCGCACGAAAGGCGTAACGATCTGGGCACTGTCTCAACGAGAGACTCGGTGAAATTATACTACCTGTGAAGATGCAGGTTACCCGCGACAGGACGGAAAGACCCCGTGGAGCTTTACTGCAGCCTGATATTGAATTTTGGTACAGCTTGTACAGGATAGGTAGGAGCCTGAGAAGCCGGAGCGCCAGCTTCGGTGGAGGCATTGGTGGGATACTACCCTGGCTGTATTGAAATTCTAACCCGCGCCCCTGATCGGGGCGGGAGACAGTGTCAGGCGGGCAGTTTGACTGGGGCGGTCGCCTCCTAAAGAGTAACGGAGGCGCCCAAAGGTTCCCTCAGAATGGTTGGAAATCATTCGTAGAGTGTAAAGGCACAAGGGAGCTTGACTGCGAGACCTACAAGTCGAGCAGGGACGAAAGTCGGGCTTAGTGATCCGGTGGTTCCGCATGGAAGGGCCATCGCTCAACGGATAAAAGCTACCCCGGGGATAACAGGCTTATCTCCCCCAAGAGTCCACATCGACGGGGAGGTTTGGCACCTCGATGTCGGCTCATCGCATCCTGGGGCTGTAGTCGGTCCCAAGGGTTGGGCTGTTCGCCCATTAAAGCGGTACGCGAGCTGGGTTCAGAACGTCGTGAGACAGTTCGGTCCCTATCCGTCGTGGGCGCAGGAAATTTGAGAGGAGCTGTCCTTAGTACGAGAGGACCGGGATGGACGCACCGCTGGTGTACCAGTTGTCTTGCCAAAGGCATCGCTGGGTAGCTATGTGCGGACGGGATAAGTGCTGAAAGCATCTAAGCATGAAGCCCCCCTCAAGATGAGATTTCCCATAGCGTCAAGCTAGTAAGATCCCTGAAAGATGATCAGGTAGATAGGTCTGAGGTGGAAGCGTGG
>NZ_PGUY01000065.1 GCF_002863585.1 Peribacillus deserti
AGCTCCGGACTGACACCTTCGGTCATAAGCCAATCGCCATTAAAAGGCAAAATCGGCCTTTCAGTGCCGCTCGTCTTATGCCGGTCAGGTGTCTGCTTTTCTTTTAGTGTTTTGCCTCTAATTAAAAAAGATCATCATTCAGCTTTTGGATGGATCTTTTCTTGAAAAGCACCGTCCTCCGCTTTTCAATCAGGTGAGACCCCACAGGCGAAGCCGAGGAGGCTCGGGCGCCCGCCCCTAAGGTCCGCGAGCATCCTCACGTTCCAATCAACCCCTTGTTCAATAACAACAAAGTTTGCCGAAAACAGCCTATAAAAAAAACAATCAGTCATATCCAGAGTATTTTGGAACTGTAAAATAAGGATATTGGTGTCCATTCCATCATTGTAAGAAAAATGTTAAATGTCATATTAAGGTAATTTACCAAAGGGATAATGTATACTATATGATATAAATAACGATTATGGAGTGGATTCAATGAATGGAGATCGTGCAAATTGGCTGGAGACACTTAAAGTGGGGGATTTGGTAGGCATTAAAGAAGTTACAGAAGGAATTGGTCATACGTACACGTATTCATCGGATGAGATTACTGATAGGACTAGTGGATCCATTACAGTTTCATCTGGCTTAGTTTTTGATTCCAAAGGAATCAATGAGACCATCACAAATACACAGGTTAGTTTTGTGTACGAATTGGTTCCGTTAACAGATGAAGTGAAACAAAAGGGCAAATTTTATCACATAAAAAAGCTGATAAATTTAATAACTACAGGTGGGATTCAATAGGACTTCAAGCGATTCTTTAATTGGGGATCGCTTCTTTTATGTCTATAATCCGGTCGGATTCTGGAGGAGGAAACCCTAAAATTATTCAGGAAAAAATTTCCACGCGAGGTGAGGAGAATGATGCCACTGGTAAACGGCGAATATTCCATTATGTTAAATGGTATAAGTCATTGGGTCAAAGTGGACGGAGATGAAAATAACACCGTTCCGTTAATCCTCATACATGGTGGTCCAGGAGGAAACCATTATACGTTTGAAAGAACGGCGGGACCATTGCTCTCTAAAAAGAGAACGGTTGTTTATTACGAACAGCGGGGCTGTGGGAGATCGGAAAAGCCTGATTGGGATGAGGACTATACGATAGATTTACTGATTTGAGATTTTATAGAATTGAAGAAATGGTTAGGGGTCGAAACAGTGGATTTATGAGGGTATTCGTTCGGAGGAGAATTAGCCCTTGAATTTTCTCATGCTGCTCCTGCTGACATTAATAGGATAATCCTGTCCGGTCCAAGCCTGATAAGCTCAGGGATTCAAAAAATGGTACAGATATCCGGGTTTATATCTATTGCGGATAATGAACTCCTGAATAAAATTATATCTCTTCACAAGGCAGGTTTATCTATTGATGAGCTCTACGAAAAGATATGGGGAATTGTCGATGCCGAAACAGTAGATTTATTGCTATTTGAAAATCAGGAAATCGCTAAGGTGAACAGGAAACTATGGGAAGAAAGCAATTTAGTCAATACAGGGCTGATGATGAAAGTCTTGCAGTCTAGTAACAGATCTCCTTTGCTGCATAATCTTAAGAACATAAAACAACGCGCCTTAATAATGACGGGAGCCTTTGACAGGAATACAGGACTGTCTATTTCTAAGATCATACAAAGAGAACTGCCTCACTCTAGCATGGTGATATTTGGAAAGAGTGCACATTTTCCTGAGCTGGAGGAAACAGAAAAATTTGTTAGAGTAGTAGAGGAGTTTTTAACATAAGATTTGCCTAGAAAAGCTATGGAAATAATCAAGACATTTCAATAGAAAAAAAACCCTGCTCTCGAATAAAAAGCAGGGATTTTTGGAATGGAATCAAATGGTTTACCAAAGAAGTCAACGCTCTAGCTTTTTTCCAAACTTATAGTGATTCACTTAGGATTTGTTATTAGGATCAACTGTTATGACAACATTACCTTTTTTATGTCCTTTCTCGACATATCTATGAGCTTCCGCGATTTCTTCAAATTTATAGGATCTGTCAATGACCACTTTTAAATTTCCTGCCTCAACAAGTTCTTTCAAGAAGTTCAGAGCTTCTGAAGTTTCAGGAGAGTTCCGGCTCAACATTATTTTCTTGGTGCTTGTCAATTTTGTCTTCAGCATCCGTAAACTCGGTAACGGTTCAGTGATGTTTATATAAGTACCGCCTTTCTTTAGCAGCTTTATACAATCTGAAAACGTACTCTTGTTTACTGCTTCAAAAAGTACATCGTATGTCTCGTCAGTACTATAAACATCTTCTGCTGTGTAATCAATGACTTTATCTGCACCAAGTGATTTTACCCATTCTAAATTATTGGTACTGCACACCCCTGTAACTTCAGCTCCGAAATACCTGGCAATCTGAACGGCATAGCTTCCTACACTTCCAGAAGCACCATAAACCAGAACCTTTTGGCCCTTTTGAATATCAGCTTTTCTAAGGAAATACAGGGCTGTGCGGGCACCAATTGGAATGGCTGCAGCTTCTGCATATGTAATATTGGAAGGCTTAATACACACTGGACCATATTCCGGCAGGCATTTATACTCGGCATAAGCACCAAAACCCTGAAGCGAGGCTGCAAATACCTGGTCACCTGCTTTGAACCTTTTGACATTTTTCCCCACCCTCTCCACTACACCAGCCAACTCCATCCCTAATATTTCTTTTTTGGGGTGTCTGAATCCCAGTGTGAGCCGGGCAGGCAGCCAAAAAGCTTTAGGAACAGTAAAGCTCCGTGACCGAATATCTGCTGCTGTTACGGTTGCTGCTTTTACTTTAACCAAAATTTCATGTTCTTTGGGAAAAGGTTTTTCGACCTCTTTAAGTTGAAGAACGTCGGGGGGACCATACTTGGTGTATACAATTGCTTTCATTTATCCACCTCCATCCGATTTACTCATTAATATCATACGAAATACCCAAATTAATAGAACGATGGATTCTCTCCTGTTTTCATGATTGTATGTAAATCGATTAGAAGTAAAACCGAATATGTAATTAAAATCTAAGTATAGATAAAAAAGTGATTGACCTTTGTACACATATCAGGATTTCATAAGACTGGAGAAAAATTGGAAAAGAAACCGTTCATAAACAAATGAATATATTAGTAAGGCAATCTAAGTTTCTGTTCAATCTGTATATTCTCCTGCAGTTTCAAATTTACAACAAGAGGAGAAATTTTGATGAAAACGAAAGAATTAGCTTCTTTATTTGGGTTAGCTGCTTTATGGGGATCTTCATTTTTATTTGTACGTCTTGCTTCGCCGGCGATTGGTCCGGTTCTTACTGCTCAGGGGCGTGTGACCATTGCCGCTGCTGCTTTATTGATTTACATCTTTGTGATTGGCAAGTCGACTCAATTTAAACAGTACTGGAGGCACTATATAATAATCGGTGCACTGAATGCTGCCATTCCATTTACACTCGTTTCTTTTGCAGCCCTTCATTTGAACTCATCTATGATGGCGATCATTAATTCGTTGACACCTCTATTTACAGCGCTGGTTGTCTGGGGCTGGATGAAAGAAAAGGTAAGCATTAAAAAGTGTGCGGGTATCTTCATTGGTATTTCTGGTGTGGTTATATTGGTTGGTTGGAGTCCGTTACCGTTGACCGTAGACGTTTTGGCTGCTGCCGGATTTTCCATACTTTCAACCGTATCCTATGGATTTGGTGGAGTTTATGCGAAATTGAACTTTAGTCAAATCCCGCCTCAGGCTGTTGCCTTTGGGCAGCAAATGGGGGCCAGCCTGCTTATTTTTCCCTTTACCTTATTTACTCTGCCAGAATCAACATCAGCGGTTACACCTACTGTTGCATGGTCGGTTGTTGGTGTGGCCCTCCTCAGTACAGCTCTGGGATACATCCTCTATTACTACTTAATTACAAATGTCGGTCCAACCAAAACAGTAAGTGTTACATTTTTAATTCCTTTGTTCGGTATGATATGGGCCGTTGTATTCCTGCATGAACAAATAACGACTGGAATGATTGTTGGGCTTATTGTTATACTGTCGAGCATTTTCTTAATTTCCGATGTACAAACTTAAGGAAAACATTAATCATATATTAAATGTTTATGGGCAGAAACTATCTATCTGCCCCTTTTTGTATGTTCTTTAGGAAAGGGGATTGGCAAGCGGGGATATACTGAAAAAAGTCTTAAGAATAGGAATGAGCCTGAAAGACACTTTGAGTGAATTGTTGGCAGGATGTTCGCGGCAGGCTCGATTTTTACAAAATACAAGCTATGATCAAAGATATAAACTTTCGGGCGGCGATACTGGGAAGGCCAATAAAGTTTGTGGTTTAAGTCTTGAATATTCAATGCATGAATATCCTTTGAATTAAGGGCTCTCTGTGTTCATTAATAGGTAAGGGGGAGAGGGATGAAGGCCATATTTTATGACAAGTACGGTACACCGGATGTACTGGAGTTGAAGGAAGTTGAAAAGCCGGTCCCCGAAGACAATCAGGTACTGGTACATATTCATGCAGCTTCCATCAATTATGGGAATCTCGTACTTTTGAAAGGGGAACCATTCTTAGCCCGTTTTGCTTTTGGTCTGTTTAAACCGAAATACTCCATTCCCGGAGGCGACATTGCTGGCCGTGTGGAATCGGTGGGTGCGAACGTTAAACAGTTTCAACCTGGTGATGAGGTGCTGGGTGACCTTTCCCGCTGTGGCTGGGGCGGTTTTGCTGAGTATGTGTCTGTACCCGAACATGCGTTAGTACTGAAACCAGCCAGCCTTTCATTTGAAGAAGCTGCGGCGGTGCCTATGGCGGCTGTTACAGCCCTTCAAAGTATACGTGATAAAGGCAGGGTAAAGGCGGGACAAAAGGTGTTGATTCATGGTGCATCCGGAGGGGTGGGAACCTTTGCAGTACAGATTGCCAAATCTTTTGGAGCTGAAGTAACGGCTGTGTGCAGTACGAGAAATGTAAAAATTGCGAAATCCCTTGGTGCAGACTCTGTGATCGATTATACCAGGGAAGATTTCGCAAAAATGAACGACCGGTTTGACCTAATAATAGGAGCAAATGGATACCAGCCGATTTCGGTGTATAGGCGTGCTTTAAAAACAAATGGGATATTTGTCCATGTAGGAGGATCATCGGCTCAATTGTTTCAGGCAATGACTTTGGGCCCCTGGATATCACTTAGCGGGGATAAGAAGGTGCACAGTTTCCTACAAAGATCTAACCAGAAAGATTTGCAGCATATAAAGGACCTCCTTGAAAAGGGAAAGGTAAAACCAGTTATAGATAAGCATTTTGCCTTACATGAAGTTCCAGAAGCTTTCAAATATTTTGCAGAAGGACATGCTCAAGGGAAAGTGATCATTCAAATCGAGGCTCCCTAAAAGTAACACACTAACAAAAGTCACATCTCCCTGATGGAAGGAGGAAAGAAATGCACTTTAATCTTAAAGAATCTATTGAAATACTGGAGCGGACACCTAAAGCGTTAGAGCATTATTTATCAGGTTTATCCGAAGCGTGGCTGCTGGGCAATGAAGGTGAAGGAACCTGGAACGTGACAGAAGTGGTTGAGCACCTGATTCAGGCAGAAAAACATAATTGGATACCGAGAATGGAAATGATCCTGCAAGAGGGGGAGGGGAAACCCTTCCCGCCATTTGATCGTTTTTCCCATCTGCAGCAGGTCCATAAACAGACGATCAAACAGCAGTTGTTTGAATTCAATTCGATTAGGGCGGAAAATATAGATACACTCCAGAAACTGATAGATTCTGAAGTGTATCTTGAGAAAACGGGCTCACACCCTGAGTTTGGCACCGTAAAGCTAAGAGAACTGCTTTCTGCCTGGGTTGTTCATGATTTAACCCATACTGCTCAAATTGTCAGAGTTATGGCCGAGAGATATAGGACGGATGTTGGGCCTTGGATGGAGTACTTAGGGATATTGAAGAAGAAGTAAGGATGATTAGAAGTATTGGCTTAGAGGTGTATAGAGAAGTTTAAGAAAGTATAATGGATGCCATTAGATTACCCTAATGGTATTTGTTTTGTTATCATTCTTAAATGGTTTAAAATGGATACTGAACATTACCAATAGCAGTTCCTATAGTTATAGTTTGCAAGGCCAGAATTAAAGGTGAATCAATTTAGAAGGGATGGTCATATTGGCATTACTAAATTGTCAGTTTTATTCAGAGGTATTAAATCTTAGTACATCTATGACGGTCATTCTGCCGCAGCAGACTTCAAGTCAAATTGGAATGCAGAACAAAATCACGGGGGCTAAGCACCAGACTCTCTATTTGCTTCATGGCCTTAGTGATGATGATACCATATGGACGAGAAGAACCTCGATCGAGAGATATGTGGCGCCGCTTGGACTAGCAGTTGTGATGCCGCAGGTTCATCGCAGTTTTTACACAGATATGAAGTATGGCAGCAAATATTGGACATTTCTTACGGAAGAGCTCCCGTCTATTGCAAGATCGTTTTTTCCATTATCCGATAAGAGAGAGGATAATTTTGCTGCAGGACTATCTATGGGTGGATATGGAGCATTCAAATGGGCATTAAACCGGCCGGACCAAATTTCTGCCGCTGCTAGTTTGTCTGGCGTCACCGATATAGTGAGCCACGTAAAAAGGCCAAAAACACAGGACGTCTTCCATTTAATATATGGAGATGAACCTATATCAGGAACTGAACATGATTTGTTCTCATTAGTGGAAAAAACACATGAAAATAAGCCAAAGCCGCTATTATATCAGTGCTGTGGAACCGAGGATTTTTTATATGAAGACAATCTGCGCTTTAAAGAGGTATGTGAAAAAACGAACTACCATCTGACTGCTGAGTTTGGACCGGGTGATCACGAATGGGGCTACTGGGACAAAGCTATCCAGGATGTATTGGCCTGGCTTCCCTTGAGGACCAAATGATCTGCCAGGATTCAAAAGCCTCCAACTTGGAGGCTTTATTCGTTTGATTTAAAGATTTCATTTTCTATTCCTAAGCTAAAACGTCCTTATGATTAAATCAGAATTAACGGGAGCAAGCCCCATCTCTCTGGACCAGATCGACAGCTGGCCGATGTGATGGATTTCATGACTGATCACATGCTGTAATACTTTCTTGTAAGGAAAATACACTATATCTCCAGATCTTTTTTTCTTTACTAATACCTGTTCATTCATTTCATCTGACCAATCGGCTAGAAAAGGCTGGATAGTGTTCCTGGTCATTTCCGAAAATGCGATAACTTCCTCTAAGCTTTTAATAGATTCCTTATCTTTTTCAATTACGGGATTTTTCATTAATTGATATAACCATATCTGTTCACCATCTATTACGTGGAATAAGGTATGTAAAATGCTGCCCAGCCCGCCAGCCCGCTTTTGTAAAAGATCTTCAATTGATAGCTGGTCACACCAAGCAAACCAATCATTTCGTACCTGCCAATTATAATTAAACAGATCGAGCATAATAAAACTCCTTTTTACTTATATCTTACCAGACTAATCCTTTTAAAAAGATATTAAAAATACAAAAAATGCTAAATCAACTACACTTTTATAAAATTGGATGTTCCAGGAGAAACTTTTCAAAAAAATGGGAATACCTTGACTTTCCATGGTAAGCTTTATAGGCAGATATAGAAAGCCTAAGCTTTTTATATCAGAGGAAAACTAGTGTGCACGTAGAATAATTAAAGATAGATTGGGAGGCGGTCCAATTGTTGACAAAACAAGAGGAAATCAAAGTTGTGATTGGTGCAGGAGAGTACAATAATAATCCGGGGTGGCTGCACACACAGGAGGATGAATTAAATTTATTAAATTTAACAACCTGGGATGAAAAGTTTGATGAAAATTCAATAACGGCTATTTTAGCTGAACATGTATGGGAGCATCTGACGTATGAAGAAGGTATCGCTGCGGCGCAGCATTGTTATAAGTTCCTAAAACCTTCAGGTTACATCCGTTGTGCAGTCCCGGATGGATTTTTTAGAAATGATGAATACCAAAAGATTGTTAAGGTTGGGGGACCAGGACCAAAAGATCACCCTGCCGCAAGTCACAAGATTGTACATAATTATAAAATACTGTCTGCCATGTTTGAATCGGCTGGCTACGAAGTTAGATTACTGGAATACTGCGATGAGGAAGGTAATTTTCATACCAGTGAATGGGATGGCAATGAGGGTGTTATCTTTCGTTCTAAAAGGTTTGATCCTAGAAATCAGGGGGAAACACCGGTTTTTCCTTCTCTTATTGTCGATGCGATAAAACGCTAGATTCGAGGAGGGCTTCTTTTGACTAGGAGGATCTTGGTGACTTAAGGGATTGTAACAGCAGCTTCAGGGTTTGCGTTTAATCCTGCATTGGGTGTAACAGGGACACCTTAGCCCTTTTTCGCACTTTCTATACCATTGATTGTGATAGGCATAATATAGCTGATCTCTTCGAATGTAAAGAAATTCCTGAGATTTGCTGTGCTATTAAATACGTTTCTATCAATTGGAAACGTGCTTTGTTACCTGAGTTAACGTAACTTTATAGATAGGGAGAATGGAGCAGTGGAAAATCAACGTAGTTTAGTCTTATACATTGCGGCAAGTTTAGATGGTTACATAGCAAGGAATGACGAGTCCTTAGACTGGTTATTTAAAGTTGAAGGTGAGGGAGATAACGGTTATAAAAGTTTTTATGATACTGTAGACACCATCTTAATGGGACGGAAAACATACGATTGGATTATTTTGCATGAAAAAGGTAATTTCCCTTATATAAATAAAGAATGCTATGTGTTCTCAAGGACAGCCATGGAAAACAATGAGAATGTTACATTTTTTAATGGAGACATAGCTGAGTTTATGCATGAACTGAAAACAAAGGCAGGGAAAGCCATCTGGCTTGTAGGTGGAGGAGAGCTGTTACACTCATTCCTGAAAGAAAAGCTTCTTGATGAAATCATCATTACGCTGGCTCCGGTAGTAATCGGAAAAGGTATTCCCTTGTTTAAAGAAGATGAACTTGGAATAGAACTTACTTTAAAAGACATAAGGCGTTTTAATCAGTTTGCCGAGCTTCATTATAAAGTAAACAATAACCAACGTATGAAATAGAGGGAATATCTTCCAGTGTATAAGAAAAACTTTGCCTTGATTAGTTTATAGCGGTGAGGGAGGGCAGAAATATGGGCAATGGTCGAAAAAAGGATAAAGAAAATGAACCCAATCGAGAGTCCGGGTGGAACAGAGCATTATTTGCCAGCCCAACAGTTGGCGGGTTTATCGTAGCCAGTGAAATCGTCATTTACTTCATTGTTAGGTAACCCCCTTAATTAATTTCACGGGGCACGAGTTGAATCCCTTTTGCACACTTCAGTGAGATTCATTATAAAATGACCAAAGCATTTCTGAAAACGCCTCTCTATTTCACGGTCAAAAAATACGCATTGAATCTACCAATATCTATCCGCGTTGACACTTTATTTCACTCGCTAGGAGGGGAATGTAATACTTTGCAGAAAAGGAAGCCAAAAAAGAGAAATTGACTATGGATAAGATCAATTTCTCCAATTCATCATTTTGTTTTTTCAAGGGAAATTCCCTTTTGTTTCGCCAGGCTTTGGAGAGCTGCTCTAAAGGTTGAGAATGCATTCAATTCTTTAATAAATGAAAGGCCGGATCTGACCAGCTCCTGTGTGAATTGCGGATTGAAGCCTACGACCAGCACCTGGACTCCCATGAGTTTTAATGCACTATTCAAATCCCCGACGTATTGACTTAAAATGTTTAAACAAGTAACTTCACGAATAGATATTGCAGTGAAGTCAATTATTATTGAATCCACAGGATTGTCAGCTGTGTATTCTAAGATTTTGGGAATCATCACTTCAAAACGCTCGGGGGATAATTCACCGGTAATTGGAATGAGAATAGTATTCGGAATGATGGAGGGAATTATGGGAAACGACATTTGATGGACCATTTCCTCTAATTCTTGAACCCTGGCTGTTAAATGAGTTATTTGGTCTTTAAGTAAATCTATTTCATGATCTCTTTGTTGTTTTTGATCCATAGAACCTCGCAACTTTTCTTTTTATTGGTATTTATTATATACCCATCCCTTAACAGTTTAAAAGCAATTATTCTTTTATGTAAGAAACGCCCGTATATCCTAGGAGAGACCTCAGTGAAATGAATGATATCACCGATCTTCTGCCATGTAAACCAGTAGATTTTCCGTGCAGTCAACATCACCTTACACACATGAAGCAGCTAAAACCCAGGGGGATGCCAGAATAATGAATGAGTTTTGACTCTACTAGAATATAATTCTCAACTTGTTTAGATTACTTTAGAAATCAGGTCGGCAGGTAATACCGGGACTTACGCCGAGGCTAGTCATGGAACCTCCCCATAAGGATCGTGTTGTAATAATTTCCGTCAGAAAGACGTTTATCTTTTTTTAGTACCCCCTCAATTTCAAATCCATAACGGCGATATAAAGCAATTGCTTTTTCATTAGTTTCTAAAACGGCGAGGGTTATCTTTTTTATACCATTGGCTTCTGCCCAGTCAATCGAAGTCTGAAGCATTTGTTTGCCGATTCCGAGACCCCAATAGTCCTTCTGAATGCCAATGCCGAACTCCGCTTTATGAGAAAACCGTTTGAATGAATTTCCCTCACACCTTGAAAACCCTGCTAATTTCCCATTTACTTCTGCAATTAAAAATAAATTCCTGCTATCCTCGGTATCATTCCTTATTAACTCTCTAAAGCCGTATTCATCGATAAATCCCTCACCGGGTTCCCTATCCAAATTTTCAGTTTCGCCATCAATTTTCACTCTTAGCTGTGATAGTTCTTTTGCGTCTCCTTCTTGTGCTGATCGGATTATATAGTTTGCATTCTGACTGACGATTTCTTTCTGAGTTATGAGCATGATTCCACCTTACTTTACTTCAGATTATTAGAACTATATTTTTTAACTTTACAATCATTAACTGCAGCTAGATTTTCAAGATACAATTACTAAAAGACTCACCTGCACATATTGGTCCATTTGAAAGAACAGCGCTAACTATGTCCGTTCGACATAAATCCTTAAAATCCTTCTTTTAAAAAGGGTATTGCATACATGTATAGAATTAAATATATACGAGCAGGGGGGAAAACTATGCAAAAAGTGTATATCATATCAGGCCCGGCGGGTGTCGGGAAATCAACTACTGCAACAGCGCTTGCAAAAAAGTTAACACACAGTGCTTATATTTCCGGTGATTATGTCAGTCATATGCATATTAATGGTCGCAAAAAGCCCTGGGAAAGTAAAGAAGAAGTGTCGTTGATCTGGGATAATATCTTGAGTCTGACTGCGAATTTTATCCAATATGGCAATGATGTTGTCATTGATTTCGTAACATTTCCTTCTGAAGCAAATTGGCTGAAGAATAAATTAAAAGATATCAGTGCTGAAGTAAGGTACGTAGTTTTATGGACAGATGCTGATACATTGATCAAGAGAGATAATAGTAGAATAGAGGAAAATAGGATGGGGGAGCGCTGCCTGATTCTCATGCAAGAATTTAAGGAGTCATCGCTAGCCTCTCCACATCAATTTGACACAAGCGATAAAACTTCTGAAAATATGGATGCAATTATTGCTGAAATAATATTGAACGAAAAATATAGGATGGATTAAGTTAGGAGTATTCTTTACTCTAAACCTACAGATAGACAAATCTTAGAAACAAATAAAAATAGAAAATTAGCAAATATGTAGAAGGGTAGAAGAGTACATCAGCTTAGGGGGGACGATATGTCTGCCAAAACAGCAGCAATTGAACATAAAATGAACAGGCAGAAAATAAAGGTGATCCTCGCAAAGCGGTTCCAGCCATGATTGAAAATATCTTACAAACAGTCATAGGCTTTGTAGATACGCTATTCGTTGCAAAACTTGGACTGGATGAAGTAATGGCAGTTGGGATAGCCAATAACATACTGGTCATTTATATGGCGGTTTTCATGGCGATAGGAATAGGTGCTTCATCTCTTATCGCTAAAAGTATAGGGGCTGGAAATATTGAAGCCGCTAGGGCAGCCGCGAGACAAGCCACTATCCTTTCTGCCTTGGCAGGGATCTTGTTTGGCATGATCTCTTACTTTTTCGAGAGAGCCTTTACTCCAGTTAATGGGAGCTGAGCCTAAGGTCCTTAAAGAGGGAGCCATATATTTTCGCATTGTCGGTGTGCCATCCATATTGATTTCCCTCATGTTTATTTTTGGCAGCATTCTTCGGGCTGCAGGGGACACAAAGACGCCCATGAAGGTAAGCTGGTGGATAAATCTGGTCCATATCGGCCTGGTTTATATCCTGATCTTTGGCTTCAGCCATATACCCGGAATGGGAGTGGCAGGAGCAGCCTTAGCTACTGTTATTGTTCGGATTCTTGGAACAGGTATGCTGTATTACAAAATAAAGCAGTCATCCTTTTCGTTTTCACTTTTACACAAGCAAGCTGAATCACCCAGTGAATATAAATCACTCATTTTATTATCATCTCCTGCTGCCATTGAACGGCTTATTATGCGGCTGGGACAGATCGTGTATTATGGTTTAATTGTCCGTCTTGGAACAGAGACCTATGCTGCCCACACTATCGCTGGAAATATTGAAACCTTTTCCTATATGCCAGGATACGGGCTTTCCATTGCTGCTGCGACACTGACCGGCCAAAGCTTAGGTGCAGGGAAAGAAAGAGACGCCTATCAATATGGAATGCTCACCACTTACATAGCAGTCATTTTTATGAGTTTCATTGGCATTCTCTTGTTTTTCCTAGCCCCCTGGTTTGCGGCATGGTTTACAACTGAGCAAAGTGCAATTGATCTGGTGGTCACCGCGCTAAGAATTGATGCTTTTGCCCAGCCAGCCTTAGCGGTCGGTTTGGTGATGGCAGGGGCCCTGCAGGGTGCAGGAGACACGAAAAGTCCTCTGTATAGTACGGCAGTGGGAATGTGGGTCATCCGGGTAGCGGGGGTTTATGTGTTAGGAATCGTCTTTGGCCACGGAATTGCAGGGATATGGCTGTCGATCGCGATTGATCTCTGTGCTAGAGCCATCTTCCTATTTTTCGTTTCAGCAGGCTATTGAAGAAAGCTTAAAACATCTTTAGAGGAGGTATTTTAAACTTGGAGTTTGTACCTATAGATGTATGTAAACACCGGTATGTTGTTGTACCATTCCGCCGGGATTCTTTTACCGTAAGCTTTGGTTCAGACCAGGACTTCGGGACGGATGACGACTACATAAATTGGCTGGTAGAACAAATAAATCATGATTCTGACGGTTTTGTCTTGTTGATGGAGAACGAAACCCCCATCGGCCAGCTTGAACTAACAATCCGCGAATATAAAGGCAAAAAAATTGGATAACTGCATGTATATTATTTGATACCAGAAAATCGTGGAAAGGGCCTGGGTAAACAGCTCCATGCCTATGCCATCGGGTTTTTCCGCCGCCGTGGAATAAACGAATATCACCTTCGTGTATCTCCAAGCAATGTTCAGGCGATATCTTTTTACTTGAAAAATGGAATGACAAAACTAGAATCTGAATTGGATGGCAAAGTCATAAGGATGAGGGGAATAATCACCTGAGCTGCGAAAGAAATTACTAAAAAGACCATGATAAACGAAGCTGTATAGGAAAGGATACATATTTTTGTCATACATACAAAAAATAGATTCACAAAAGTGTCTTGCCTTGGTATTATAAGAAAAAGTAAAATATGGTAATTGCGATGAAGAGAAGAGTAGATAAAATGATTTCTTTACAGAGAGCTCCCCATGCTGAAAAGGAGTAAGAAAGCGTTTATTGAACCAAGCCTCAGAGCCTCATGCTGGAACTTGTTTTTAGGGGGATAGTGTGACAGGAGCTCCTGTTATAGAGCTAGGGTATACGTATTTGACCTTAGATAAATACCGTACCTAAAGAGGTTAATATGGTGACATATTAATAAACTGGGGTGGTACCGCGATATGAAATCTCGTCCCCAAGACTTATGGAAGTCTTGGGGGTGGGATTTTTTTATTGCATCGGAAAAAAATTCAAAAAAATAATGGGAGGGATCTATGTTGTTGAGCAATGAGGATAAAAACAGGCTTAGTGATGGCTTTCTTGATCTGCTGACTGAAAATGATTTTAATAAGGGGACTTTTCAGAGGCCTATTTGTACCCGGTTTCCGCCAGAGCCAAATGGCTATCTACATATTGGCAGTGCGTATGCAATTCATATAAACTATACAGCCGCAAAGAAGTATGATGGGCATTTTAACCTCCGCTTTGATGATACGAACCCTTTGAAAGAAGATATAGAGTATGTAAATTCCATTATTGAAGATATCCATTGGTTAGGCTACACTCCTGGCGGCAGGATATTCTTTGGGTCTGACTACTCACGCGAGATATATGATGCAGCAGCGGCTTTAATAAGAAGGGGAAAAGCGTATGTTTGTGACTTATCACCGGAAGAAATAGCCTCATATAGAGGTACATTAACCGAACCAGGTATTAATAGTCCTTACCGGAATAGGACGGCTGATGAAAATCTGGATCTATTTTCAAGAATGAAAGATGGTGATTTCCCAACAGCTTCAAGGGTGTTACGTGCGAAGATCGATATGGCATCCCCAAATATGAACTTAAGAGACCCAGTCTTATACAGGATCATCCATGCTGAGCATTACAGAACAGGACATGACTGGTGTGTCTATCCTATGTATGATTTTGCCCACCCGATACAAGATGCGATTGAAGGAGTTACACATTCTCTTTGCTCCATAGAATTTAAGGACCACCGGCCTCTCTATGAATGGGTTCTAACTCAATTGGAGATTACTGAAGCACCCAAACAAAGAGAATTCGGGAGAGTAAATGTAACAGGTGTCATCACAAGTAAGAGATACTTACGGGAATTAGTGTCAGGTCATGTAGTTGAAGGGTGGGATGACCCGAGGCTGCCTACCATACGCGGACTAAGAAGAAGGGGATTTACCCCTGAGAGCATTAGGGATTTTGTTCATCAAATCGGTTTCGTAAGACACCAAAGTACTGTTGACTATAGCTTGCTTGAAAATTCCCTGCGGAACGATCTAAAAACAAAAGCAAAAAATGTAATGGCTGTACTGCATCCTTTAAAAGTAACGATAACGAACTATGAGGAAGGAAAGACAGAACTATTACCCATTGAAAATAACTCCGAAAACCCAGAATTAGGAAGCAGAAAAGTCCCTTTTTCAAGAGTCATTTATATAGAGAAAGAGGATTTTATGGAGGTTCCGGCTAAGGGATTCAAGCGATTGTCCCTGCATTCCGAAGTCCGGTTGAAGGGTGCGTATTTTATAAGGTGCAATGAGGTCGTTAAAAATGAGGCTGGTGAAGTAATTGAACTGAAATGTACATATGATATAAACACAAAGAGTGGAACAGGTTTTACAGGAAGGAAGGTAAAGGGAACCATCCATTGGGTTTCCGCCCGGCATTGTAGAAAAGCAGAGGTACGCTTATTTAATCCGTTATTAAAAGAGCCTGATTCAGATGTAGATGGTGAAATCCCCTGGGGAGAAAGAATCAATCCTCTGTCCAAAATTGTGATTCAAAATTGCTTCATAGAAGACTCTATCAAAAACGATAGCTGGGATAATCATTTTCAATTTATACGGCATGGATATTTTTGTTTAGACAGGGATTCTTCAGAAGAATCCTATATTTTCAACCGAACAGTACCATTGAAGGATTCCTGGAAAGGAAAGAGTAAAAACAAATAAGACGCACTAAAAGTCACATTTGAACCTCCATTTACAATATTGGGGTTCTTTTTTTTCTGAGGAAACTCAATAAGAATCTTACGCTAAATAAACCTTCCGTAATGAAATATTTACCAGTAAAATAGTTAATGCGACAATAAAAAGAGAGGGGCGCAGCTATGAAACCAACTTCGGCTAAAGAAGAAGCTATTAGATGGGATCGATTTGCAGATACATACTCAGCAAATCACAGGGAACAAGGAGATATTCATAAAGAGTATTATTGAAACCTGCGCTGCTTACTCTGATGGGAAGTGTAAGACATAAAAGAGTCTTGGATGCAGGAGGAGAAAAATAAACCGGTGGATTAGAATGCTTAGCCGGGTGTTTTATTGATATTTGTAAAGCATGTGTTCCAAAAGTCTTTGGGCTGTACTCTTAAAGGGAAGAGTATTGAATATTGAAGGCTGCTTTCGAAAGAAATGAACTAAGGGGGAAATCTAATGTTTGTAGTGAATGTAGAAGGAGCCATATATAATGATGGAAAATGGCTGCTAATATTACGAAGCAAAAAAGAAGAACATGCGGGTGGGACTCTATCTCTTGTCGGCGGGAAGGTAGATCAAGAAGGAAACTCTACGGATATTTTAGAGAGGACACTTAAACGCGAAATATATGAAGAAGTGGGGGTCGAAGTAACGGATCTTGTGTACGTTAACAGTACCACTTTTGTTACGGATTATGGAGCACATGTAGTAGATATAGTTTTCCTATGTAAACACCTTTCAGGTGAGGCGTTTGCAAAGAGTATGGATGAGGTTGACGATGTCTACTGGTTAACCACGGATGAAATAATAGAGGATACCAACCTGCCTAGTTATGTGAGAAATAGCATAAGACTTGCTGATAAGGTGAGAATCAAACAAACTGATTCTGCATGATTCTATATAAAATCGTTTGATTTAGTAATGATATAATTAAGGGGATTAACATTCTCTAAAGGTCCAATCACGGAAAGATGCAGGACCCATTTAAGGTGATTAGAGGTATAGTTCGAATTATCAATTACATGATAAAGGGATGAATCGTTATGGATAATATAACCCGTTTTCAAATTATGAAGCCAGCTAAGGAAGTTTATGAAGCCTTTGTCGATCCTGCAAAAATCGGCAATTTTTGGTTCTCCTCAAGTTCTGCCAGATGGGAAAAAGGTAAGACCATTACAGTCACTTATGAAGAATATAATGCTCAGGCTGATTTGGAAATAGTAGATCTTGAAAGAAATAAGAAAATTGTCTTCAGATGGGGAGCAAATGGAGAAGGGCATATTGTGACGATTAGTCTGGCAGAGCTAGATGATGCAAGTACCATCATTGAGATCATAGAAGAAGGATTTCAAGGTTCGGATGATGAGTCAATATTGCAAATTTTAGACAATAAAGAGGGCTGGGTATTTATGCTGAGCTGTTTAAAGGCTTATTTGGAGTTTGGTGTTACCACCTTGAGAGGTGGATTAGTAAAGGAATAAGCGGATTAACATCTATTTAAATGTGAGATAGTACATAAGCAGCAGCGGTCGGATAGAATGATAGTTACACAAACATGCATTCTAAGGAGACCTGTAGTTACTTTAATGAAAATTCACATGGTGAATAACCTATTTCTTGAACTGGTCATTAATGGCTGGTTTTTTTATTAATATGGGGATCAAAGTGTTCTTTATGAAAACAGAATATTAAATATTGATGGGCGCAGCAGGTGCTATTGAGGTTTTTTTTACATGGATGACAATAAAAACGGGGGTAATTCCGCCAACTATTAGATTTCTCTGGAATTGTCAAGATGGATACAGTTGTAGCAAACCATATATTAAACGTATACCGAGTACTGCATCTGCTGGGAATACGTGTTATTTTTACCGGGATACGTCCAGACATTGCCGCTGCAGCTGTACAGATTGGAGTCAGTTTTTCAGCAATTGAATCCTATTCAAATGTTAAAATAGCATTTGAAACTATAAGAAGTTAACAAGGACCATCCGTACAAACCTATTTCAAACTTGTGACAGTACTGGCCATAAACATCCGTATTTATCAAATTGTAAAACAGGAAATCATTGACAAGATAACAAGGTGTAATTTAATATATAGAAAATTCCAATTAATGGTTAAAGCGATGAAGAGAAGAGTAATTAAGCATGTATTATACAAAGAGAGCTCCGGTAGGTGAAAAGGAGCAATAGTCGGCTTAATGAAAAAAGTCTCGGAGTATCTTACTAAGCTAATGTAATATTAGGGATTGTAAGACGGGTTATCCCGTTATAGAGATAGGGTATGTATGTTTATACCCATAGAGGCTGATATGGTGACGTATCAGCAAACTGAGGTGGTACCGCGAAGACACAGCTCTCGCCCTCAAGATCGATGCATCTTGGGGAGAGGGCTTTTATTATTTTCTGTTTTCGTAAACTATGTTGCTGTTGAACAAGAGGTTGATTTCCGCTTCAGGATGCTCGCTTTCCGCGGGGCGGGCGGTGAGCCTCCTCGTCTTCGCCTGCGGGGTCTCACCTGATCTAAAAGCGGAGGACGGTGCTTTTCAAGATAAGATCCATCCAAAAGCTGAGTGATGATCATTTTAAGTAGAGGCAAAACGCTAAAAGAAAAGCAGACACCTGACAGGCATAAGACGAGCGGCAGTAAAAGGCCGATTTTGCCTTTTAATGGCGATTGGCTAGACCCGCGGTGTCAGTCCGGAGCTGGACAATACCCGCTGCTCCAGCAGGAGTCTCGCACCTTACGCTCCAATCAACCTATTTAACAATGGGGTGATGTAACAAAAATTATTAAAAAACAACAATCTTTTTGAATAGAGCCTTATTATTACTAAAATAAGGGCTGTATTATATTTCATTGTTGATTTTTGCAAACGAGTGGATTGAACGGATATACAGAGCTGCAATCAGCTAGAACAATTAACAAAGCCAAATTAAAAGGTAACGGAAGGTGAAGGTTGTGTCTCAAAATCCCTTATTAATAGAAATTCCGACGAATTTTGAAACAGAAAGATTACTCCTTAGAGCTCCAAGGCTACATGGAGACGGAGCGACTGTTAACAAAGCAATCAGGGCGTCTTATCATGAATTAAAAAAGTGGCTGCCTTTTGCACAGACTCTTCCTGAGATTGAAGAGACGGAAATCAATTTAAGGGAGGCTCACATCAACTTTTTAAAAAGAGAAAGCCTGCGCTTTCTGATCTTTCATAAAGAGACACAGAACTTCATTGGTTCAACAGGTTTTCACAATATTGACTGGGACATTCCTAAGTGTGAAATAGGATACTGGCTTGATACAAGGCATAGCGGCAAAGGATATATGACGGAAGCGATTAAGGAATTAACCCGATTTGCCATGAATCAACTCAAATGTAAACGGGTAGAAATCCGGTGTGAATCTGAAAACCTAAAAAGCAGGTCTATCCCAGAAAAATTAGGATATACCTTAGAAGGAATCCTTAGGAATGATGACTTGTCCGCAGACAAAAAAAAGCTGACAGACACTTGCATATATGCCATCACTGATAGTGATATGCGAGATTAGCAGCAGCCGGCAAGAAGGAAGTTCATTCTACTTGCTGAACGATTTTATTGAAGGGGTCGGCTGTCATCAGATGAGTGTGGTACAGGTTCCTGCCTGACTTCAGCGTTAGCATTGGGCCGTTAAAAAGAATTGCAAGAAAAGAATTGAATCAGAAGAAAAGAATTGTAACGTATACGATCGTGCTAACAAGGAAATAGGGTGCCACAGCACAATTCGTTTTAAAATCGCGTTTCATTTGCGTATCGTGTTGATTGGGTGAAGTAAGGGTGAACAGAATCCCATCACAGGGCGATCCCGCATAAGATTAGTTTTTTAGATTCATCTTGCAGCCGAGCTAAGTTAAATGGGGAGAGTGAATGAAATTGAGTGGAATAACAAAAACTCCGGCACCGCCCTACTATGCTGTGATCTTTGCCTCCCAAAGGACCCTTGGTGACAAAGGGTATGGGAAAATGGCTGAAACAATGGTGGAGCTGGCATTTCAGCAAAAGGGTTTTTTAGGGGTAGAGAGTGCACGGGATGAGGGGCTTGGGATTACGGTTTCATATTGGGAAAGCTTAGAGGCCATTAAGAGCTGGAAAGAACATTCCCTCCATAAAGTGGCGCAGGAATGAGGGAAAAAGGAATGGTATAGGAATTTTGCACTGAGAATATGCAAAGTAGAAAGAGACAGCTTTTTCGAACTTTAGCTGACGCGTTACAGACTGGACACCCATGTAAAACCGCGGCTAACTCTTTTGAAATTAATGCTTCACCATAATGTTGTATTGCATCATTAGGCTTAGCTCATTATTAATACCTCAATAAAGGGGAATGTGATGGAACAGGCCTGAGTTAGATAAAGGTGTACTATACCCCATTCGGACCAGACTCCAATATAAGTTGCATTTTGGACAAACAGCCTTCTAAGCTATAGAATAAGGAATGTTACGTAAATATACCCTAGAATTTACCGCGTGTGCTGAAAGGATTGCACTATTTAAACTAATGGGAGTGATTCGTATATCATTTTATTCTACTAAAAAAGGAGATTATAGTATTGGATTCACGTTCAGAAATTAACGTAGGCGGCTTGTCTTTTAAATGGGAATTAGAAAAAGGCAGATTTCTTTTTGAAGAACAGGATTCGGTTTTATTTTGGATATCATCCGCTATGAGGTCATTCTTTGATACCATCGAAGAGATTTCAGGTGAGGAAGCCTCTAGTCTGGTATTTGAAGCGACCGGATTTCGCCAGGGATTATTGGTAGGGGAATACTTCGAGCAGATGAAGGAAGTAAGCATTGCTGAAGCGGCAGAAATGATTACCAACACCTATGCTTCTGCAGGCTGGGGCCGTACTGTTATAAGAAGTTTAAACATCAAAAACAAAACCCTTACCGCTCTTATCAAAGATAGCTGGGAATATAAGATTAATGTGGCGCAAGGAAAGAAAACGGGTGGAAACTTTCTTCCGGCACATTACGCAGGCATATTCTCAGGACTTTTCGGCGAAAACATGTGGTACAAAGTGAATCATTATCAGATAGAAGGAAATGAATATACGGAAATTGAATATTTTCCTTCTTCCATTACGGTATCCAAGAACATTCATGAATTATCAAGAAGAAAAGAGTCTGAACAAATTCAGCAATTAGAGAAGGTTGTTCAAGAAAAAACAAAAGAATTACAAGATCTCGTCAAGGAACTGTCTTCACCTATTATCCCTGTCCTTGAAGGGATTGTGGTGGTTCCATTACTGGGAAAATACGATGAGGAACGTTCAGAGGAACTCGTGGTCAGAACGCTGAAAAACTTGCCTTCATATAAAGCTAATTATCTGATATTGGATTTAACAGGTTTAAATAAGGATATCAGCAATCATACAGCAAGTCTTCTTGAAAAAATCGGCTCTGCTGCATCACTGATCGGTACTGAAACGATTCTGGTTGGAATATCATCTGAATTGAGCATACTTATTTCTCAGTCTTCCATTAACTTATCTAAGTTTGACTGTTTTCAGACGTTACAGCATGGTATTTTATTTGCCATGGCGCAGATGGGAAGAAAGATTATATAACCTTTAAAGACGTTCGATTGGAAAACTGGAATAGTGGACTTGTTTTTCTGAAAGGACATTGATCGGGTTAAGCTGCCTTATACTAAGGGCAGCTTTCTTTTTTGAAATGGCTATGTTAAAGGTCATTGTTGATTTTTGCACGATGTTGATTGGAACGGATATGCGAGACTCCTGCGGGAAAAGTGGGTATTGTCCAGCTCCGGACTGACACCTTCGGTCATAAGCCAATCGCCATCAAAAGGCAAAAGCGGCCTTTTTCTGTCGCTCATCTTATGCCTGGCTAACGCATAAGGGCGACTAAGCTTCTGTCTTCACTGTCGCTTGCCAATCAGCAAGTCTTCTTTATCAGGTGTCTGACTTTCTCTTAGATGTGGCTTTTAACCAGACTCTTCACCACAGTTCTTATAAAAGAACTACCTTGAAAGTCACCGTCCTGCGCCTTTCTATCAAGGGAGACCCCACAGGCGTCAACGACGAGGAGGCTCCCGGACCGCCCCTAAGGTCCGCGAGTGCCTGCTAGCTGCAATCAACAGCCATGTTTAACAGAGCTTTTGGAATAAGAAGAAGGATTGTCAAAAATAAAAGCGAATATTTTTATAGTGTTTTATATCTTGGAGGTGAATGCTTTGACCAGTCCTATTCTAAATCAAATCGGTACGGTGTTTATTCCAGTAAGCAATATTGAACAGGCAAGAAAATGGTATTGTGAGCTGTTAGGTCTTTAGCCAATTGGCGATATCCAGTTTGGTCACATTTATGTCATGCCTATGACTGGAACGGGAATTGTCCTCGACAGCAAAATATATTCAAAAGAAAATATATTAAAAACTCCTTTATTTCATTTCAACACGGGAGATATTGAACAATCCTATGAATATATGAAGGAAAAGAAAGTGGATATACTTACAGAAATTGAATATGGCCACTATTTTAATTTCAGAGATCCAGATGGTAATCACTTGATGATCTGCCAATGTTGATTGCTTTATAAGGGGGGGATAATTTGCCTGTTATTCATACGGAACGGTTGCTGATGATTACCCTTACAGTAGAAATGATTGTAGCTGTATTAAAAGGGAAAGAAGAAATGGAACGTGTGATTCCCTATAGAACATCAGAAGAATGGCCTTTAGATGTTTATAAGCAATTTTTTCCTTATAAGATTGAGAGATTTACTAAATATCCTCACGAAAACACCTGGGAAGGGATGATCATACATAAAAACCAACAATTGGTGATAGGGGATATGGGCTTTAAGGGAGGGCCTGATAAAGACCAGATCATTCATCTAGGTTATAGCATTGTTCCCGGTTTTCGAGGCCATGGTTTTGCGACTGAGATGGGTAAAGCCATCATAGAGTGGGGGTTATCCCAGCCCAATGTCAAAGAAGCAGTGGCCACGTGTAATACAGACAATGAAGCGTCAAAACGGGTTTTGGAGAAAATCGGTTTTAAGGTGTTTAAGAATACGAGGGAAAAGATTCATTGGCACTATTAAAGCTGAGATGCAGGCAATCGTGATTTCCATAACCGCAGGATTTGGACCGCCGGCTTTATAGTATACTGCATTCAAAAAAAGAGAGCTGCAAGGTAATAGATGCAGCTCTCTTCTTATATTTAAGGATTAAAACGAATTTGCAGCAGTCGCAGCTTGTTTTAGTCCTTCTTCAATAATTGTTTCTGAACGATCCGGGAATTGATTATGTCCTTCAATAACGATTGTTGTAGTATCTGTTACTCCCCAGAAGCCTAACACGGCGTTAACATAATTCAATGACATCTCTACACTCTGGGCAGGACCTTCTGAGTAAACTCCGCCTCGTGCATTCAATAAGGCGATTTTTTTATCCGTTACTAAACCAACCGGACCCTCTGCTGTATAACGGAACGTCTTGCCTGCTTGTCCAAGATAATCTAAGTATGTATGCAGTACAGCAGGAACCGTGAAGTTCCAAAGCGGGAACGCAAATACAACTTTATCCGCTTCCAGGAATTGATCTAAATACGAATTAACTGTGTTTGTAGCAGCTTGTTCTTCAGTATTTAACTCCATACCTTTTGATAATTTGAACATTCCATTGATATGATCAATACCATAGTATGGCAGATTTTCTTTGAATAAATCCAACTCAACGATCGTATCATCTGGATGAGATTCTTTATAACTTTCAAGGAAAGTATGGTAAAGCTTAACGCTTACTGCTTGCTCGATAGGTCTTGAATTAGCCTTGATAAATAAAACTTTAGACATGCTGATCTTTACCTCCATGTTGAGATGTTGTTGTAGCAACTATTATAGTTGTTTATATATTTTTTGTATTAGAAACCTTGCTGATAGTTGCTATAGATACTAATACGTTTCAAGTATAATCATGTAAAAATATCCTGTCAACAAAATGTTTAGCTGGTAAAAATGAAAGGGAGGTCGAAACGAGAAGCGTCCAGCTGCGGAAGTACATAGTTTTCCTTTGGATAAGTGAAGCAGTAAATATTGGACTGGAATCAGTTTTATTATGAATCTAACCGTCTTTTATGGCCGCGGCCAAACCAGCCAACTGCTCAATATAAACATCAATTCCATATGATATTCTCCTCATATAATGATCCCTGAAGAAGACGGTTGATCAGATATATGGATTAGTTTGACAAATGATATTTTATTTACATATAATTCATTATGTCCAGCTGTGAACTGACATCTTTGGTCATAAGCAAATCTCCGTCAAAAGGCAGGACTGGCCTTTCGGTGCTGATTTTCTTTTACCTTACCGGTGTCTCTCTTTCAAGAAAGACTCAAAGGGTTTAATGGCAGAGTTTAATATCCTGTCTGTAATGAGTAGATTTTGGAAAAGCATGTTCTCCACTTTTTTGGACAGCAGCTTTTGGAGGTGAGTCCATTGAAATTATCTTGGGGAGATTATATAAGCATAGCTATCCATCAAACCGATCTGACATTAACAAGTTATATTAAAAATAAATTAGCTCCTTTTAATCTAGCCCCTGAACAAAATTTGATTTTAATGCTTCTCTGGGAACGTGATGGCTTAGCTCAAAATGATATCGCTGAAAAACTGGATAAAGATAAAACCAATATTGCTCGTATGGTCTTGAATTTGGAGAAGAAGGGTTTTATAAAAAGAACCATCAGCCAGTACGACCGGCGGTCATTAATTGTGAAACTTACTCAAGAAGGAAAGGCACTGGGGGATAAAATCATTCCGCTTACAGAAGAATTCAATCAGCTGGTCACCAAGGGAATTACTGAAAAAGAAATTGAGGAATTAGGGAGAATCCTTACAAAGATGCGGATGAATGTCCAATAAACAGTAAGGATTTTTAGGGGTATTAATTTACGAGGCATTAAAGTTGCTATAACAACCATTGTGTTATAGGATTTAAATGTGGGCGACATCCATTTATATTTCGGTGAATAGACTACTTGGGGGAATTTGATGGCAAATAAAATGATCCTGTTTGATTTTATATACTCACATCTGTTCTAAGTTGCAGTAGTTTAACTAATAGTTGATATAGCAACATTGTTAATTCAACATATACACTAAGATAAGCACTAATTGCTTTTAAAAAAGGGGAGTTTTTTTATGGTCAATTTTAAAGATTATACAAAACAATATATCAATGGTGAATGGATTGAAGGAACTGGAGGAAAGACCATTGACGTCCAAAACCCATTTGATCGTTCAACTCTTTATTCTGTAAAACAGTTACCATTGAAGATATAGATAAAGCGATGACCACTGCGCAAGCGGCGCAAAAAGAGTGGGCTAAAACTACTCCCGAAGAAAGAAAGAAAGTAATCCGCAAAGTAATAGCTTACCTGGAAGCACATAAAGAAGAAATTATAGACATTTACACTTCTGAAACAGGGGGGACCATCCTTTCTGCTAATATAGCTCTCCAAATCACATTTGAAGAATTAGAGGAAGCCATTAAATTCGCTGATGAAGTGAATATCGTTAAAGAAGTGCCTGGAATGATTGAAGGAAAAGAAAATCATGTATACCGGGTACCACTGGGAGTCATTACTTCTATTTCTCCTTTCAATTTCCCATTGAATCTGTCAGTACGTACTATCGCCCCTGCCATTGCTTTGGGCAATGCCGTGGTTCATAAACCAGATGTGGCTACAGGGATTACAGGCGGTGTTATTCTGACAAAAGCATTTGAGGAAGCAGGACTTCCTGCGGGTGTGCTAAACTTGCTGCTAACAGATCCAAAAACAGATGGAACAGGCGACTACCTGCTTGAACACCCGATTCCTAGATTTATTTCGTTTACAGGATCCACTGCAGTGGGACGTCATGTAGGGGAAATTGCCGGAAGAAACTTAAAAAAAGTGGCACTGGAACTTGGTGGAAACAATCCGTTCATTGTACTGTCAGATGCTGACGTTGACCGCGCAGTGGATGCAGCTATATTTGGGAAATTCGTTCACCAGGGACAAATCTGCATGATAACAAACCGTATTATTGTACACAAAGACATAGCAGATGAATTCACAGCTAAATTTGTAGAAAGAGCAAAAGCACTTCCTTTTGGTGATCCAAAAGATCCTTCTACTGTAATTGGTCCGCTTATAAATGAAAGACAGTTGGAAAAGGCGCAGGCAATTATTGAAAATGCTAAAAAAGCTGGTGTAAAGCTTGCTCTTGAAGGAGAGCGCGTGGGCAACGTGTTAACACCATACGTATTTACAGACGTGAAAAATGACTCGGAGCTTGCACAGACTGAAGTATTTTCACCGGTTGCAATGATCATTCCTGTTGGCAGTGACGAGGAAGCCATTAAAATTGCTTCAGAAACAGAATATGGTCTTTCCTCTGCCCTCTTTACCCAAAACTTAGAGAAAGCTGAACAATTTGCACTGCAAATTGACAGCGGTGTAACTCATATCAATGATCAAACTGTAAATGCACAGCCTGATATCCCTTTTGGCGGTAATAAAGCTTCAGGTGTCGGCCGATTTGGCAACCCTTGGCTTATTGAAGAATTTACAACAACAAAATGGGTATCTGTTCAGAAGAAATATCGTGAATTCCCTTTTTAATAATCCAATCATTATAGGATAAAATGGCGTAGTGTTTATTCACCAGTTGAATATACAAAGCTATAATGGCCCTCCATCCTTGGAGGGCTTTTATTTCGGTTTTCACATAATTTCGTAACTGTGAGAAATACTTGACGAATTGGAGATTCAGCTATTAAATAGTAAAGTCAATCATTTTCATGAAAAGTAATAATAATAGAAAGTTGAGTGTGTCGTGGCAAAACCAAAGCTTTGGACAAAGGAATTTTTGAGTATTTCCTTTGCCAGTTTCTTTATTTTTCTTATTTTTTATATGCTGACTGTTACCCTTCCTATTTATATAACAGATGAGTTACACGGAAGCGGTAAGAATATTGGCATCATTATACCCATCTTTGTAGTGTCGGCGATCATATTCCGTCCGTTTTCAGGAATATGGCTAGATACCATTGGACAGAAAAAAACGTTATTCATAGGTGTAGTGATCTTTTTAATGGGAGCCTTTCTTTATTTTCCCGCAAAATCTATGGCTTTAATGCTGATTGTGAGGGTCATCCATGGCATTGGATTCGGGATGGCAACCACGGCGACGGGAGCAATTGCTGCTCATATCATACCAAAGGAGCGGCGGGGAGAAGGAATGGGATACTATGCCACATTTATGAATCTGGCCATGGTTATTGGTCCATTTCTGGGACTTACGATCATTGGAGCATCAGGATATGAGACCCTGTTTGTATTCAGTGCCATTTTTTCAGTATTGGCTGTCGTTTGTACATTAATGCTGAAGCTGCCCCAGCCTAATAGACATAAAGCGGTTGAAGATTCTATGAAAAAAACGATTAGATTATCGGACTTCTTCGAGGGAAAGACCCTTCCAATCGCACTCGTTGCTTTTGCATTATCATTTGTATATTCAGGGGTTCTATCTTTTATATCCGTTTACGCCAGAGAATTGAATCTAGTCACTGCAGCCAGCTTTTTCTTCGTGATCTATGCTGCTTTTCTATTAATTTCACGTCCATTTACAGGTAGATGGTTTGATGCGTACGGAGAAAATTTTGTCATTTATCCTTGTATTATCTTATTTGGACTGGGTGTGTGGGTTCTAAGCCAGGTCTCATCTAGCTTTATGCTATTGCTCGCCGGTGCATTGATTGGAATGGGGTTTGGAACGCTTGTTTCTTGTTTCCAGACGATTGCCGTTCATTCTTCTCCTGCAAGCAGAAAGGGAATTGCCACCGCTACATTTTTTGTAGTATTTGATTCTGGTTTCGCTGCCGGCTCATTTGTATTGGGGATTATAGCAACGTACACTGGCTATTCAGCCATCTTTACTATTGGGTCAATAATAGTATTATTTTCACTGGGCTTATACTACCTACTTCATGGAAGGAAAGCCAAAGGAATCATGAACAATATAGAGTCTTCTATATAAATGGACTTACATGTAAATAACTTTTGATGAGTAGATAGACCTGGCTAGGTCGACAGGCTGTCGAGAAAGTCTCGGCGGCCATTCTTATGTTCTTTATGAAGCGGATTGCTGTCATTGAATGAGGATTCTTGCTCAGCAATCAGCATATTTTATCAAGGGAAAGCATAAAGGCAGCTGGATAAGCATAAAGCACCATACATAAGCATGGCATAGTAAGAGATAAGCATACATGAGGTGAACTTCAGCATAAAGCCTAAATATTTAAGCGTAAACTGTCAGAACATAAGCATATATCCTATAAAGTTAATCATAAACCATTGCTGCATCATATTACCTCCTTTCCATTTAGTAAAAACCGCTTCTATAAACGGTATGTTCTTAAAAGTTGCGAGCTGAATTTATAGAATAGGAATCAAAAGTATATTACAGCCGCCAGAAAAAGCGGCTTTTCACTAAAAAATAGCCCTTATTCCATGGATTTGCAGTCGTGCGGAATCAATGAAGTTCAAAGGGGAGTAGAATACACTAAACCGCAAAGGAGTAATTGTACGTTTTTTATTTTCATTAAAGGAGCCGCTGCAACTGTCCATATAACCATGAAACAGTGCAAATGATGGACTCCCGTTCTAAAACCAGTACCACGAATATTTTCCCCAACGTGCTGAGGGCCTTCTAGGTCCTTTTTATTATCCCTGAGACCTCTATACGCATTTGGACCCGAGAAACAACGGTTTGCAGGATTAATAGATAATACAGACAATGCCAAGATTATCTTTGATCTCTTAAACACCAACTATCACAGCGGGAAAGACAAATAAAGTGAACAGCCGAGTATAGCATAAGCTTTACTCGGCTGTTTTATATACGAAAGAGCGTTCACTTGCAGTTGTTTTTCCTTTATAATTTCTAATATGTCATCCAGTACCTTCACGGAAGGATAACCTTGGTTTGGCTTCCCGAGGGCCACATTCTCTGTGTTGCTTTGAATCGTATTTAGGATGGTGACAAGGTGGATGGCCGATGATGTGCAGCTAACCTATATTTTTTAAGGATCTTGTGAGTCCATTATTCAGATTATTTTTCCGAAATTTGATTTCAGGGACACTTGGTGATTTTTACCCAGTATGAAAGCAGATTGTCCACGCAATTCGCCTTCTTTTTTTGATGTTCCGTATTCCTCAGCGTTTCATCCCCGCATTGCCGCAGCCAATAATTCTATGGGGATTTCAAACTCCTATTTCGTAATCAGTGATTCCTCTTTAAAAATATGAAGCTAGCAGGGAATCCGTTATGAATAGCTTTTCCAGCTTCCCATTTGCGGCGTACTGTTACTAGGCCACTGTGTCGGATAATGTTCTTCAAGAATCCTTACCACCAAATTACCGAATTTGCAGCAGCTGCCGTGGGATATACCATAATCATACTCTCAATTTCATTCAGAGCTTTTCAATAAATTAAAAACTCATTAGAAACATTGATACAAGACCAGTTCCATAAAGATCTTAATGTTAACAACGTTATTACACACTCAGGAAAGAAAATTGAAAGTGCAGTTGAACTAATTAATTGTCCGCTGTTCTGGCTGGCTTTTAGAATAAATGACCCCAATTTTTTAAATAATAAGCAAATAGGTTTATAGTAAGAGAAGGATAAGATGATGAGAGGATTCTAAGTGAAAAGGTGAAGGTAAAAAATTTATGTATTTTTCATGTAAGAAAAGCTAACATTTGTTTGACATGTTTGCTAACAATGAATATAATAAAACCAGAATCATCATAAAGGAGGATAAACAGGTGAGCGGCAGCCAGCTAAGACGTTCTTTGCCTATATTTTCAATCGGATCTGTAATGCAATTGACGGAGTTGTCAGCGCGCCAAATCCGATATTATGAAGAGCATGAACTCATTACCCCTCAAAGGACAGAGGGGAACCGCCGGTTATTTTCTTTAAACGACATTGACCGGCTGCTCGAAATTAAAGAATTGCTGGAGCAGGGAGTAAACCTTGCCGGCATAAAGAAGCTGATGGAAGTTAAAGAACAAAACACAGCGATTGAAGCGGTTAAGCAAGAGGAAAAGCCAAGACGTGATCTTTCGGAGAAGGAGCTTAGAAATCTCCTCAGGTCTGAATTATTGCAGGCGGGGAAGTATAAGTCTTCTCTTCGTCAAGGAGACATGTCCCGGTTTTTCCATTAATAATAAAATGCTTATGTAAAAAACAGAATTTGGGGAGGAAATAAAAAGCATGGCAAAGTACACTCGCGAAGATGTAGAGCGTTTAGCTAAAGAGGAAAATGTAAAATACATTCGCCTTCAATTCACTGATATCCTGGGCACAATTAAGAACGTGGAAATCCCAGTAAGCCAGTTAGGAAAAGCGCTGGACAACAAAATGATGTTCGATGGTTCTTCTATCGAAGGATTTGTACGCATTGAAGAATCTGATATGTACTTATTTCCGGACCTGGACACATGGGTAGTCTTCCCTTGGACATCCGAAAAAGGAAAGGTTGCTCGTTTAATCTGTGACATATATAATCCAGACGGCACTCCGTTTGAAGGAGATCCGCGCGCTAACTTAAAACGAATCCTTGGTGAAATGAAAGAGCTTGGCTTCACTAATTTCAACGTTGGGCCTGAGCCGGAATTCTTCTTATTTAAATTAGATGAAAAAGGCGAACCGACTCTTGAATTAAATGATAAAGGCGGATATTTTGACCTTGCTCCTACAGATCTTGGTGAAAACTGCCGTCGTGATATCGTACTTGAGCTTGAAGAAATGGGATTTGAAATCGAAGCTTCCCACCACGAAGTAGCACCAGGGCAGCATGAAATTGACTTTAAATATGCAGATGCTATTACAGCTTGTGATAACATCCAGACTTTTAAACTAGTCGTTAAAACAATCGCACGTAAGCACGGCCTGCATGCTACATTCATGCCAAAGCCATTGTTCGGAGTGAATGGTTCAGGCATGCATTGTAACGTATCTCTTTTCAATGGAAAAGAAAATGTATTCTATGATACTGGCGTTGATCTTGAATTAAGTGAAACAGCACGCCAATTCATTGCAGGTATCATTAAGCATGCAACTAACTTTACTGCCGTTACTAATCCGACTGTTAACTCTTATAAACGCTTAGTTCCTGGCTATGAAGCTCCTTGCTATGTAGCTTGGTCTGCAAGAAACCGCAGCCCGCTTGTCCGTATTCCAGCTTCCCGCGGATTAAGTACACGTGTAGAAGTGCGCAGCGTTGACCCTGCAGCAAATCCATACCTTGCGATGGCTGTTCTTCTAAGTGCTGGATTGGACGGAATTAAAAATAATTTAACTCCTCCAGCTCCAGTTAACCGCAATATTTATGTTATGGATAAAGAAGAACGCTTAGAGGAAGGCATTATCGATCTTCCTGCTACACTTTTTGCGGCGTTAGAAGCCTTAAAATCTGATGAAGTAATCAAAGCAGCTCTAGGTGAGCACTTACTTGAGCACTTCATTGAAGCAAAAGAAATTGAATGGGATATGTTCCGCACACAAGTTCATCCTTGGGAACGCGAACAATATATGTCCATGTATTAAGATAGAGGACCCTCGACACTCTCTTCGTGTTGGGGGTTTTTTTAAAATTGTATGGTAAATGTAGGCTTGGCTGGGAAAGCGATAGAAACGCCTGGACAGACAACGTAATGTTTACCATCTCCTATTGTATAACAAGAAAATTGTGGAGAGATCAGGCAGCAAGTATGTACTTATCCGTAGAAGGATTACGAGATGTCATCACCTATGGATACTCCCAAGCATTCTATTTGTAGAGTGGCTATTTTAAAGTGCTCTAAATTAATGCATCCATTTATGTTATGGGTGTCTTTTTATTGAAGAGGGTTTGTGTGTACAATGGTAAAAATGGTTGCGAGTATATATTTTAAATAATGAATTTGAATAATGTGTTTATTTTGAGGGCAGAATCGTGATATCTATTTAAGAATGGAGTTTTACATATGTACACGATCTCTAACCCTGATGTAAAACGAAGAAGCGATTTAATTGTTTACCATGTCCAAACAAATGAAAGCATACATCTTTCAGATAAGTCCTGTTACGATATCGTCAGCAACTTGGCCGGTGTGGTCGAAAAAATGGAACGGCAGCTAAGGCGATATAGGGAAGAAAACCATGCATTACGATGGAACGAGCTGAATATTTACCTAAAAAGGCATAAGCCTGCTGGTTACGAGGAAACCCTCAAACTCATGGCGCGGCTAGACAATAAAGAAAGTATCAGATAAATGAGTTTCTTGGCGGGATTGCATGCACGGTTATGTCCTTCCTAAGTGTATCAAGGGCGGATCTCTACTATTTTAGTGAGGTTTAGTCCTTCATCAGCGTTATGAAGGACTTTTATCTAATATTTTTCTGAGGTTTAGTCCTTCATCAGCGTTATGAAGGACGTTTCATTAATATTTTACCTGGATTTAGTCCTTCATCAGTGTTATGAAGGACGTTTCATTAATATTTTTCTGAGGTTTAGTCCTTCATCAGCGTTATGAAGGACGTTTCATTAATATTTTACCTGGATTTAGTCCTTCATCAGTGTTATGAAGGACGTTTCATTAATATTTTACCTGGATTTAGTCCTTCATCAGTGTTATGAAGGACGTTTCTCTACTACTTTACCTGTGTTTAGTCCTTCATCACTGTTATGAAGGCCATATCTCTAATACTGTAACTGAGTTTAACCCTTCATCATTGGTAAGGGCAGCCTTTCAGTTTCAGTTAAATGTCTTGCTGAAATTCACCATATATCTGCTTTCACCTTCCAACGGTTAAAGGTAAAAACAAAAACCCCGTCTTAATCAAGAGGGGAGATTGTAGTGATGGATATATTCTGGCTAAGTACGCCTTCTACTTTGGTAATTTGTTTCTTGCCGCGCTTTACAATTTCATACTCATCTTCAACAGAGTTAACTATAATGCTGTTCCGGATATCTTCTGTTCCGTGCTTTTGGACGAAATAGTCTACTCTAAATTGTTTCATTTGTTCTCCTTTTTGAGCTTTATTTTGTAATGTCCTACCTCCATAATATTCCTTTACGCTTAGCATATCAAATAATGTGTATTTTTATGCACACACTACCCAGGTCTCTGGCTAGTCAGTAATAAGAAAATGCCGGGGAAGATCACAACAAGTGATTTACCCCGGCGGTTTTTATTTTACAGCATCAAAGGCATTGATTTTCCAATGTCCATTTACTTTCACATAGGTTACCTTTACCTTTTCTGGCTTTTTGCTGACGGGTACGGGAACAGAAAACTCGTATTGCTTAACATCCGTTCTTTGATATATCAGTTTACCCTTAGCCTTACTCCATTCTAAAAGACTCCCGCCATCAGCATTTGGCTGTGCAATTTTCCCTTTGTATACGATGAATTTGTATTTGGTAAATCCTTTATCGATTGCATTGTTGGTGAATACTTCCCCTAGATACTGATACAGCTCTTTTTTAGTGTCAAATTCGCTGCATAGGAAACGATAATCGGTCCCTTTAAATTTCATGGTTTTAGATGTGCATGTCGAATTTTTAAGTTTAGGATTGTGCCCTGTCATGACATTCCAATAATGCTCTCTTGCACTTAAAGCCTGTTTCAACGCTTTATCGGCGGTCAGGCTTCCTGAAGCTGAATAAGCGGAGGCCCCCATGCTGAAGCTTAAAAATGCTGCTGCCGCCATTAAAAAGGTAAATAATTTTTTCATCCCATTTCCTCCTAACAAATATTCGTTTATACAAATCATTAGACGATGCTTCTTAGATAAAGTTTCATTTGTTTCAAAAAAATTTCAATTATTACAAAAACAGGAAAAAAATAAAGCGGATTCTTTCAGGCGATGAAAGGTCGAACCTTCGGCAGTAAATCACTGTCCGTCAAGTGGAAAATAGGGGATGACTTTATGGGGGAAGGCGTGATTGTTGTCTTCACTAAATTTGATGAAGGGGGGGTAGCTTAACGGGAGTCTGAGGAATTTGATGTGGAGGTTTCAATCACCATAGGAGAATTTTTCGTCCATTATGCTGGGGGCTGTCAGTCTGAGTAAATTGGTCAAATACGGATTGGCCTTTATGACTGATGAACAATTTTTGGAGGACTTGACTCTTATGTTGGAGAGCACAAAACCTATTTGTTTTTCAGGTTTTTAATAAACATAAAAGGAGGGAATTATTATTATGAAAAGGATATTGCTTCTGGTTTATGATTTGTTTGCTGAATTTGAAATTTCTATTCTTTTGACAGCTTTAAGCGGGACTGAGTATGAAAGTGATGGCGGATTACCGCGTAGATGAAATTGATCTAACCCGGTATACAGCACTTATCATTCCAGGAGGTTCTCCTATTAAAATCTTGCAGAATGCTTCCATAAAAAAGCTATACAAGGATTCTATCAGCGTAAAAAACTGATAGGGGCTATTTGTGGAGGTCCCGCACTTCTTGGAGCATCAGGAATTCTAAAAAAAGTAACTTACACAGCTTCTTTAACGGAGGCAGATAAAGATTACCAATTTGTAATGGACTGGGGTAATAAAGCGGATCACTTGCTGGTTGTTGATAAGAATGTAGTAACAGCTACCGGATCTAATTACATAGGATTTGCAGAAGAGGTATTGCGCCAGCTGAGCGTTTTCCCTCCGGAACTGAAAGATCCCTTGAAATATTTCGTGAGCCGTCATTACAGTAGTAGGTTAATTTAGAATAGTTACAATAAAAGCCCTTTCCGAACAAGGAAAAGGCTTTTTATATGAATCTATTAATTATTAATGAATTTGTCTATACAGCCCGATAACCTTGCCCAGAATGGTAACATTCTGCAGGATGATAGGCTCCATGGAGGAATTCTCTGGCTGAAGGCGGATATAGTCTTTTTCTTTGAAGAAACGTTTCACGGTGGCTTCATCTTCTTCTGTCATAGCAACAACGATATCGCTGTTGTTCGCTGTTTTCTGCTGGCGTACAATCACGTAGTCCCCATCCAATATTCCTGCCTCTATCATACTATCTCCCATTACTTCAAGCATGAAAACATGGTCATCATGCGGAACAAGATGTTCAGGTAAAGGGAAGTATTCTTCGATATTCTCAATCGCTGTAATCGGCAGACCAGCAGTAACCTTACCGAGAAGGGGAACATTCACAACATTGATCTTTGGAATGTGGGATTCCTCATCCATTTCCAAAATCTCGATTGCTCTCGGTTTTGTAGGGTCACGCCGGATTAGCCCTTTGCTTTCAAGTCTTGCTAAATGCCCATGAACAGTAGAACTGGAAGCGAGTCCCACAGCCTCCCCGATTTCGCGGACGCTTGGCGGATATCCTTTCAGCTTTACTTCATGCTTAATAAAATCTAATATATCAAGCTGTCTCTTTGAAAGTTTAGTCATTTTTTCACGCACCCTATCATAAAATGTTCTTGTCCTGATTATACCATGTAAGGAATTCTGATACAAACATAAGTTCGAATATTTTGTTTGACACAAAACAAGTGTTCGACTTATAATTTGGTTACATCGAACAAACATTCGGGAGGGTATTTATGAAAAACCTTTGGAAAAATCATACTTATACTATTTCATTCTTAGCCATTATTTTTGTTTTCTCTCTTGTTTTTTTACAAAAGTCTGAAGAAACATATAAATCTTCCACAGTTACTGTTGCTGAAGGAGATACGCTGTGGACCATTGCCGAAAGATACGAAACAAATGACCTTCCTATGGAAAAAATGATAAGCTGGATAGAAGAAAATAACAACATTAGTAATGGCGTAATCCGTGCGGGAGATGAAATAATGATTCCTTTCACCCTTGATGCGGGCAGCGGAAATCTGGCAAGTCAATAACCAGCTAAAGATACTACATAAAAAGGTCTGATTTAAATGAAAGCAATCATATACTGCCGGGTGAGTACTGAAAAGGCAGAACAGGAAACTTCGCTAATACGCCAGGAAAAAGAGCTGATGGCTCTTGCGGACAGGCTTGGTTTCCAAGTGATAAAAATCATCAGTGAAAAAGCGAGCGGATACGATTTGGACCGCGATGGAATATTCGAAATGCTTTCCTTTCTAAAAGATAAACAGGCTGACGCCGTTCTGATTCAGGATGAAACCAGGCTTGGGAGAGGAAATGCAAAAGTAGCCTTGCTGCATTGTCTTTTGAAAGAGGATGCGGTTCTATATTCGCTGACACATAATGGAGTAATGGAAGTTTCTGATTCCGATTCCATGGTCCTTCAGATTGTAGCAATTGTTGAGGAATATCAAAGGAAGATCCATAACCTCAAAATCAAAAGGGGTATGAAAGAGGCAGTAGAAAAAGGGTACAAGCCCCAAAAAAACCTTAAAAATCAAGGTAACCTAGGTGGACGGGAGCGAAAGGAAGTCCCAGTGGAAGAAATTATACGCTTGAGGGGGAATGGCTTAACCTATGAAGAAATCGCAGCTACCCTAAAAGGGTTTGGGTATAACATTTCAAGGGCAACAGTTCATAGGAGATTTTTAGAAGCGGTAAAAACCGGTGAATAGTTCAAATGGCTTGTTATTTTGGCCTTCTTTGTATACCATATCATCAAGGAACAAACAATGAAGGAGTCTGAATTATGCTTTCTAAAGAAAAACTCGCTAGAATCAATCAGCTTGCTAAAAAAGCCAAGCAGGAAGCTTTAACAACTGAAGAAGCGAAGGAACAATCTACACTGCGACGGGAATATCTCGAGACTTTCAGGGCATCTATGGCCAATACGCTAGAAAATGTGACCGTTATTGACCCAGAAGGAAATGATGTTACACCTGAAAAACTTAAACAGATTAAAGCAGATAAGAAAAATTTACACTAATCTTGTAAAATAGAGAAAGAAAAAGGATACAGGGCCGCATGTATTCTTTTTTTTTACATAAAATAGGTGCGGTGTCTTTTTGTTTGACTTACATTATGTTTCAGGTATTATTAGTTGTGTTTCTCCTATCTGAACTATAATATTAAACAATAAACAATGTTTTACATAGGAAAGGAAGTCTTAGAAGATGATAGAAAAAATTGATGCACTTTCCATCAATACGATTCGTACATTATCAATTGATGCAATTGAAAAAGCTAATTCAGGTCACCCAGGCTTGCCGATGGGGGCCGCTCCAATGGCTTATACCCTTTGGACACAATTCATGAATCATAACCCTAAAAATCCGGAATGGTTTAATAGAGACCGATTCGTATTATCTGCCGGCCATGGCTCGATGCTCCTATACAGCCTGCTTCACCTGTCTGGATATGATTTAAGCATGGACGATATAAAAGGATTCCGCCAATGGGGAAGCAAAACACCTGGGCATCCTGAATACAAACATACACCAGGAGTAGAAGCTACCACTGGACCTCTTGGCCAGGGTATTGCCATGGCAGTTGGTATGGCGATGGCTGAACGACATTTGGCTGCTACCTATAATAAGGACAATTTCGAGGTAATTGACCATTTCACTTACAGCATTTGTGGGGATGGAGATTTAATGGAGGGGGTTTCCGCTGAAGCTTCTTCACTGGCTGCCCATTTACAGCTAGGCAGACTTGTTGTTTTATACGATTCAAATGATATCTCTCTTGATGGCGAACTTGATAAATCAATGACAGAGAGTGTTGAACAACGCTATAAGGGATATGGCTGGCAGTACATACGTGTGAACGACGGCAATGACCTTGATGAAATTGCAAGAGCTATTAAAGAAGCTCAAAGTGATCTTTCACGACCAACTCTAATTGAAGTTAAGACGGTCATTGGGTATGGTTCTCCTAATAAATCAGGAACTTCAAAAGTTCACGGCGCTCCGCTTGGTGAAGACGAAATGAAGTTAACTAAAGAATACTATAAATGGACATTCGAAGAAGACTTCTATGTTCCTGATGAAGTATATTCTCACTTCGAAAAGACAATTGTGGAAGCTGGTTCACAAAAAGAAGAACAATGGAATCAGAAATTTACTGAATACAAAAATGCTCATCCTGAATTAGCTGCACAGCTTGAAAATGCAATTAAAGGTGACCTTCCGGAAAATTGGGATCAGGCCATCCCAGTGTACGAGGAAGGCAAGAGCCTTGCAAGCCGTGCTTCAAGCGGAGAAGTACTAAATTCGATTGCACAGAATATGCCGACATTAATTGGCGGATCCGCTGACTTAGCTGGGTCTAACAATACAATGATCAAGGGCGCTGGTGATTTCTTCCCAAGTGCATACGAAGGTCGAAATATCTGGTTCGGTGTCCGGGAATTTGGTATGGGAGCTGCCATGAACGGTATTGCCCTTCACGGCGGAGTTAGAGTATTTGGAGGAACGTTCTTTGTATTCTCCGATTACCTTCGTCCTGCGATCCGATTAGCTGCACTTATGCAACTTCCGGTAACTTATGTATTCACACATGACAGTGTTGCCGTCGGTGAGGATGGCCCAACGCATGAACCTGTAGAACAGCTGGCTTCCCTTCGTTCAATGCCAGGTCTTTCTATTATCAGACCTGCTGATGGAAATGAAACAGCTGCTGCATGGAAAGTGTCCATGGAAAGCACAGATAAGCCACATGCTCTTGTGCTTACTAGACAAAATCTTCCAACCATCAAGGATACAGATAAAAATGCCTATGAAGGTGTCAAGAAAGGTGCATATGTCATTTCGCCATCCGGTAAGGAAACGGCAGATGCAATGCTGATTGCTTCAGGATCTGAAGTTAATCTTGCAATCGACGCACAAAAGGCATTGGCTGAAGAGGGCATCAATGTATCAGTAGTCAGCATGCCTTCAATGGATCGTTTTGAAGAACAGCCAAAAGAATATAGACAAAGTGTCATTTCTCCTGCTGTAAGAAAACGTTTAGCCATTGAAATGGGTTCAAGCTTTGGCTGGCATAAATATGCCGGCGATGAAGGCGATGTCCTGGGCATTGACCGCTTTGGAGCTTCTGCACCTGGTAATAAGGTAATCCAGGAATATGGCTTCACTGTAGAAAATGTAGTTTCAAAAGTGAAAGCTTTAATTCAAAATAACTAAGATATCTCCTGCCTGCTTCCTGTTTCGGGAAGCAGGCTTTTTTAGTCTGGAATTGGAAAATGTCAAAGAATCGTTTATAATGAAAGAAAGTTTCAGAATTGTAAGAATTCGACAAAGTTTTATTGTTTTTTCTCCGGTAATCAACATATCTTTTGTTCCCTGGCATATATACTAGATAAAAGAGAATGTGATTGGAGTGTTTGGAGTGCGAATTTACGACTTATATTTAATAGACGATGAAGTTGCCAGACATTATTTCGGCCGTGAAATTAAGTTATATAATTTGTTTTTGGATTACTCCAAGTCTTCAGGTGATTTACGTGAAATTATAGGAAAACAGATTCAATATATTACAAAACCTCTTCCGCTGCTTCGACTGCAGAAAACGCTAGATCAGCAGCTAAAAAAGAAGAGGGATTTTAGTGAGAATAAAAGGGTATATTGTATAAAAAAGAACAATGGCCTTAGCTCAGCCACACTGAGTGTGCATGATAACCAATTGTTAATAGAGGCAAAGGGTTCTCTTGAAGCTGAAACAGAATTCTTTGAATGTTTACGAAAAATGGAATCTAGTTTCCTGGCCTTAGATCTGGCCAATCGGAAGTTCGGCTGGCTTAAGCCAATCAAAGAAAGAAAATTCGGCTTAAAAGAAGGAAATTATTATTCGGATATTGTATAATAACCCTTGGTCTAGTACACTGTTGATAGACAACACGAAGGAGGAAATAGTATGTGGACGGAAATACTAGTTGGTATCGTGGCACTCCTTGCCGGGATAGCACTAGGATTTTTCATTGCTCGTCGCTATATGATGACTTACCTAAAGAAAAATCCGCCAATTAATGAACAAATGCTCAAAATGATGATGATGCAAATGGGAATGAAACCATCCCAGAAGAAAATCAACCAGATGATGAGCGCAATGAACAAGCAGACTGGGAAGTAATACCAAGACTATGTAAGAGCTTAGCAAGAGCTTAGACATAAATGGCAGATAAAAGGCATTTTAGGTTCCAAAACAATGAACCTTACCCCTTTTACTATCACCATTATGTATTACTAATGCATGCTAAATTATCATAAAAGCCACTATCTCCTATTATAAGACAGGAGTTGGTGGCTTTTTTGCGTGTTGTGGCAGGCCGTCATGCGGTAAATTTTACTGGTGGTTTGGTAAATACAGTAATCGAAATCTCTCATCAAATACATTCATTAGAATGTATATATCAAAGAGTTTAGATAATGATTAAAGGTATACTTAAAATGGATGGATCGAACATATCATATTAAACCTTCTAAAGTTTTAGAAATTTCTATAGAATAAAAAACAAAAAAATCTTAAAATTAAGGATAAAATAAGAAAGAAGGGGTATTATACCAAAGAATACCCCCTAAATTAAAAGCCTTTTCCAAAACAAATGGAAAAGGCTGATTTTTTTTTGTAATCCACTTGGCTATAATAAATATTCCAGTGAAAAGCTGGGATCATCTTGAAAGACTACGCAATATTGTGGAACCGTAAAGTTACAGCTGTTTAGCCAAAAAAAAGCCCGTCTGGCAGCAGACGGGCTCGATATATATATGTGTATGTTCACGTTGAATTAAAATTGAAGTACTGGGGCGGGGTATAAGTTAATTGCCCTAGCTAGAATGAATAGAGTGCCTCAGCCTTTACGGAATATAGAACAGACACAAAGTGTCAAAATAGCGTCATCAGCATTCATTAGCATAGCTAAAGTACGTAAGCATATGCGTTAAGTCGAGCCAGATACCTGCTAGGCTTGCCGCTACAACCTTTTCTATAGGCGCGGCAATACAACCTGCGGCGTAGATTTGGTTCGATTATATTATAGCTTGACCGTTATTCAAAACGATCTTGTCTCTTTATTTGTTGATTTAATCTTAACATATAAGAACAAATGTTTGCAACACTTAAAATGAAAATTATTCACCTTTTTTTAAATATTTTGATTCTTATTTCTTTGTTGCTCCATTAATTAACAATCGGTTTGTTGATGGAGTGGGGACAATGATTCTTTTGGATATAATTGTGATGTCAGGCAGCTTTTTTGTTACTATAAGGGTTATATGTGAGTTAATAATTCACTTTTGTATGGTTCAGATGGGGTATTTGGTACTAATTTGAGGTGAAAAACCGACTCTAAATAGTAGATAGAGTGTATTCTGTAAAGATTTATGCTTTGGTTTTAGTGGTTTACGCTTATGTTTCACAGGTTTATGATTATGTTTTATTGATTTATGCTTATCTTTTGGTGGTTTATGCTTATGTCTATCTTTCCTATGCTTATACAGAGGGGATTATGCTGATTCCTAAAGCGATATGCTTATCTGCTGGGCCTTATGCTGATTCCAAAGGCTATATGCTGATTCTTTTTCTGTTATGCGGATCCCACAGCTATTATTCTGCCTGCAGCTAAACCTGCGCAGATCCAACCGCTTCTTTGCTGTCCCCAGCAGTTATACGGATTCAACATCTAGGTCGGTTCCGGTACTAATTGATCTCCCGCCTATTATACTTATCCCACCCATAGACGATAAGCTGACCCCATAGCATTCCAAGCGCCTAAGCTAATCCATTCCTCCTTCACCCAGATACGAGATCTTATTAATTTTCCAGGAAGTCCACTCTAACTACAACTAACAAGCTCAACGACTTAAATTAACCCTTCCATATTAGGCCGGACTCCTCCAACCGGTATGATCCAAATACATGAAATATTCATAATTATCTTTCTCTAAATCCCGAAATTTGGTAAACTAGTTAAGCGTTTATTTTTAACATATAGAGTAGTTTGGGGGAATCAATTGATGAAGATATTCCTGGATTTACAATGGTTCTTCAAACAGGAAAGAAAGGCCTATGCTTCAGGGGTTATTCTGCTGGTTTTTGTTGCACTTTTGCAGCTGATTCCTCCACGGATCATCGGTGTGGTGGTTGATTTAGTTCAGAATGATACTTTGAGTATGCAGGGTCTTTTTAAATGGCTTGGTATTCTGGCAGCTTCAGCTTTGGGGATGTATGTTCTCCGATATTATTGGAGAATAATGATTTTCGGATCAGCTGTAAAGCTGGCTCGGCAGATGAGAAATCGTTTGTACAGCCATTTTACGAGAATGTCTCAAGCCTTTTATCAGAGAAGGAGAATCGGGGATCTGATGGCCCATGCTACCAATGACTTACAGGCCATCCAGCAGACAGCCGGGTCAGGGGTATTAACGCTCGTGGATTCATTAACCACGGGTGGTACAGTGATTGTCGCTATGGCTTTTATCAATTGGAAGCTTACACTGATCTGTTTGATTCCAATGCCGATTATGGCTTATCTTACCAGCTATTATGGTACGCTGCTTCATAAGAGTTTTCATAAAGCACAGGAAGCCTTTTCTGATTTAAATGATAAAACCCAGGAAAGCATCAATGGCATTAAGGTGATAAAAACGTTTGGCCAGGAGAAGGAAGATATAGAATCGTTTAAAAAGCAATCGGAAGATGTCGTGAAGAAGAATATGACGGTAGCGAAGATTGATGCACTATTTGATCCCACCATTTCCATAATCGTTGCAATTTCATTCTTTCTTTCCGTTGCATTTGGTGCTAAATATGTTCTTGAAGGAGAGTTGACGATTGGGCAGCTTGTTTCTTTTACAACGTATTTGGGACTGCTGATCTGGCCGATGCTGGCGTTTGGCTGGCTGTTTAATATAGTAGAAAGAGGGCGGGCCTCTTATGACAGAGTTATGGCCCTGCTTAATGAGAAAGTGGATATAACGGAAAAAGAAGCTTCCTTGCAAGTAAAGGCAGAAGGCGCTATCCAGTTTAATATAAAGAAATTTACATACCCCAATGAATTTCAGCCAGTACTTAAAAATATTCATTTTACTTTATATCCCGGACAGACCTTAGGCATTGTAGGTAAAACGGGATCTGGTAAAACAACTCTCCTAAAGCTTTTAATCAGAGAATTTGATGGGTATACAGGCGAGATAAGCTTTGGCGGGCATAGCATTGATGACTATTCGCTGGAAAACCTAAGAAGTTCAATTGGTTATGTTCCGCAGGATCATTTTCTTTTTTCCGCGACAGTCGCAGACAATATTGCATTTGCTGTTCCACAGGCTTCCTATCAGGAAATTATAGATTCAGCTAAGAGTGCCTATATACATGACGATATCCTGCAATTTACCGATGGATATGAAACAATTGTAGGGGAAAGAGGCGTTTCGCTGTCTGGAGGGCAAAAACAGAGGATTTCCATTGCGCGTGCTTTGATTATGCAGCCTGAAGTCTTAATATTGGATGATTCCTTGTCAGCAGTTGATGCCAAGACAGAAGAAACGATACTGAAAAACCTGAAAGAAAACAGGGAAGGAAAAACGACCATCATTACCGCACACCGTCTAAGTGCGATTCAGCATGCGAATTTAATCCTTGTTCTAGACGAGGGAGAAATGATCCAGCAGGGCACTCATGAGGAGCTCATGCAAACAGACGGCTGGTATAAAACAATGTACTTACAGCAGCAGCTTGAAGAGCTTGTTGAGCATGGAGGGTGAAGATGGATACAGAGAGCTATTCCTTGAATGGAAAAGAGCAGCGTAAAGTTCTCATGCGTTTGCTCAGTTATGCAAAACCGCATAAAAAAATAATTTTCATCGCATTTTTCTGCTTGTTGATGATGACTTTAGGAAATATTTTCAGTCCCATTATCATTAAAATTTTCATTGATGATTATTTAACTCCGAAAAACTTGGACCGTTCGAGTCTCATCGGGCTTGGAGCAGCTTACTTGGGAATACAGGCTGCCATGGTTTTCTTTTTGTACTTTCAGCTTCTTAAGTTTCAGCAGATTGCATTAAGCATCATTCAGCAGCTGAGAATAGATATTTTCTCAAAAGTACAAACGCTGGGAATGAAATTCTTTGATAAAACACCTGGAGGAAGTCTTGTTTCCCGCATTACCAATGATACAGAAGCGATTAAGGATATGTTTGTCAGCGTGATCAGTACATTCATTCAAAGTGCTTTCCAGCTTACTGGCATTTTCATTGCCATGTTTGCATTAAATGTGAAACTGGCTTTCTTTTGTCTGGTGATTCTCCCTGTCATTTTCCTGGTAATGAAGGCATACCGAAAATACAGCTCCATTTACTATCTCGACATGCGGGAGAGGCTGAGCCAGCTGAATGCAAAGATCAATGAAACCTTACAGGGTATGTCGATTATCCAAGTACTCAGGCAGGAAAGAAGGCTTCGCAAAGAATTTGAAGAGGTTAATGATAAACACTTTAACGCCGGCATGAAGAATATCAAAGTCGATGGACTCCTGCTGCGCCCAGCTATTGATTTAATTTATGCACTGGCATTGATTATTGTTTTAAGCTTTTTCGGGATCACTTCATTCAATAGTCCAGTAGAGATTGGTGTCATTTATGCCTTTATAAATTATATTGACCGTTTTTTCGAACCACTTAATCAGGTAATGATGAGGCTGTCTCTTTTTCAGCAGGCTATAATTGCCGGCCACAGGGTTTTTAAGATTATGGATGATACAGAGCTGGCACCAGGACAAAACGTTCAAGGGTTTCATAGCATTGAAGACGGGGCAGTAGAATTTAAAAATGTAAGCTTTTCTTATGACGGAAAAAGAGATGTCTTAAAAAATATCAGCTTTACAGCACGCAGAGGAGAAACGGTGGCCCTGGTCGGTCATACGGGAAGTGGTAAAAGCTCCATCATTAATCTCATGATGCGTTTTTATGAATTTGACCGGGGCGAAATTTTGATCGACGGAGTTTCGATAAAAGATTACACAGATACAGAATTAAGAAAGCAAATGGGGTTAGTGCTCCAAGATGCATTCTTGTTCTATGGAACGGTTAAAGATAATATACGGCTGCATAATCCGGCCATTACCGATCAGGACATTAGGGAAGCCGCCCAATTTGTCCAGGCACATACGTTTATTGATAAGCTGCCGGGAACGTATGACCATGAAGTAGTCGAACGTGGATCGACCTTCTCGAGCGGCCAGAGGCAGCTCATTGCCTTTGCCAGGACGATTGCTGCAAATCCAAAGATATTGGTTCTGGATGAAGCAACAGCCAATATTGATACCGAAACAGAAGAAGCAATCCAATTCGCCTTAGAAAAAATGCGGAAAGGCCGAACGACCATTGCTATAGCACATCGTCTTTCTACCATACAGGATGCAGATCAGATATTAGTCCTTCATCAAGGTGAAATAGTAGAAAGGGGTACCCACCAGGAACTCCTTGCCCAGCAAAAGCTTTATTATAAGATGTATCTGCTTCAAAACGGCTTAGCAGATAAAATTGAAAACGCAGTAAATTAAGAAGAAAGCAGAAAGCAGTGCCTGTCTAACTATTTGGAGCCTTTGTGGAGTGGTGTTCTCCGGAGAGGGTGCCAGGCTAAAGAACAGTCGGTCTTAAGCTTATGGCTGGACCGTTATATACGTAGCAGCGTTTGAATATAATAAAAGCCTTTTCCGGTTTCGGAAAAGGCTTCTTCTATGAAAGTTAATAAGTGTTAGCTGTTCACAAGTTCTTCTGGTACAGAATATCGATCGTATTGATTGAGCAGCATGTCCAGTTCCTGGCTTCGCTCCAGAGCTAGAGGAGAACTTAAACCATACTTCGAACCGATGAGAATCAATTCCGATCTCTTATTTTCTATGAGGGACAATAAGTCTTCTTTAGTCACGGATAAAAATTCCTTTCTAATCAGCCATCTATGTATGGTTTCCAAAAATTTGTAAACTCATGATGTATAGTAGTATAAAACATGTTGGAAAAAAGTACAAATGATAAATGCTGTCAGAGAATGAGGGTAACTAAGTCTAATGGATACAAAGGCTTCATACAATATCGAAGGAATACAAATAAATTTCATATTTTAGCAAGAATGTCCCATGCATAGTTTGATAGAATATAGGAAGATAGAGATGATTAGGGGTTGTGGATATGAATGATATCAATATATTTATAGCGCTGGGGGCAGGGTTTCTGAGTTTTATCTCGCCTTGCTGCTTACCATTGTATCCGGCGTTTTTGTCCTATATAACCGGGATGAGTGTCAGTGACATTAAAACAGAAAAATCAATGCTGCGGAAGAGAAGCTTCTTACATACAATCTTTTTTTTAATCGGTTTCTCCGTCATATTTATTGCACTGGGTTTCGGATCCTCGATAATTGGTACCTGGTTTTACGATTATAATGATTTAATCAGGCAAATCGGAGCCATTTTAATGGTGTTTTTTGGACTAGTAATTATGGGAGTATTCAATTTTGATTTCTTAATGAGAGAGAAGAAATTTGAATTTAAAAACAGACCCGGGGGATACTTCGGTTCAATTCTAATCGGTCTTGCTTTTGCTGCCGGCTGGACACCCTGCACGGGCCCGATCCTAATGGCTGTCATTGGTTTGGCTGGTACTAATCCAGGATCCGGAGTGATGTATATGACTGCCTATACCCTCGGATTTGCTATACCGTTTTTTATTTTATCTTTTTTCATAGGAAGATTGAAATGGATAAAACGGCATAGCCATACTATGGTAAAAGCAGGCGGCTTTATCATGATTGCTATGGGTATTATTCTATTTTTCAATTGGATGGTTAGGCTGACTTCCGCTCTTTCGTCGCTATTTGGCGGTTTTCAAGGGTTTTAAAACGATTTCAATAATAGGCTGACAATTAATTGAAAATGGTATAAAAGTCCGATATAGTAATAGTATATCTTTATTACCAGAATCATGTAATCTTTACATCCTTTGGTGTTTTGAGGGGGATACTACGTTGGCCAGAATACTTATTGTGGATGATGCGAAATTTATGAGAATAACTCTATCGAATATCCTTACGAAGGCAAACCATGAAATTGTGGGAGAAGCTGAAAATGGAAGAGAGGCTGTCAGACTGTCTAAAGACTTGTCTCCGGACTTAGTGATTATGGATATAACCATGCCCGAAATGAGCGGGCTAGAGGCAGTCAAGGAATTGAAGAAAAACCAGTCTGGGTCAAAAATTATTATGTGCTCCGCCATGGGACAGCAAAAAATGGTTGTTGAGTCTATTGAAGCTGGAGCTAAGGACTTTATTGTTAAGCCGTTCGACGAGTCCCGTGTGCTGGAAGCCGTTAATCGTGTGCTAAATTAATTCATTTGGCTCCCCCTTCAGAAGGCTGAAGGGGATTTTGATGTCCATGAGTTAAAGTTCACTTGCTTTTTTTAGATAGAAATATAATATAAGAAGTAAGCATATTTAAGTAAAGGGTGACAAAGACCTTGATGATTTACATTTCTTCCATATTAGCTGCAGTAATGGCTTCTTTCTTCATCTTCATAAGAATGAAGGCTGCTAAACGGCCCGTGTCTGCAAAAAAAATAATATTGCCGCCTATTTTTATGAGCACAGGGGCACTTATGTTTTTTATCCCGGAGTTCAGGGTAACCTCATCTGAATGTCTGGAGGCAATAACAGTAGGATTGCTGTTTTCCATTTTGCTGATTAAAACGTCGGCTTTTGAAATTCGAGATAATGAAATTTACTTAAAGCGTTCCAAAGCATTTGCGTTTATCTTAATCGGATTGCTGATTATTCGGATTGTCGCCAAATTTATTCTCAGTGCTTCCATTGACTTAGGACAATTGAGCGGCATGTTCTGGATCCTGGCGTTCGGCATGATTGTTCCTTGGAGAATAGCTATGTTCATGCAATACAGGAAATTTCGGGAACGGCTGATTGCTGGAGTTCCTCCTAAGTCCGTGCATTAGATAAAAAATCTTCTCTCCGCATACACAACTTTTAACTGGTGATATATAATACAGGATAAAAGCACTAAGGAGTGAAGGATGATGGCAAAAAGCCGTGCGAAAAAGAAACGGGATAAATTGGTTCGGGAAGGCTTGAGAAATCCTGAAGTGGGCCGGGGCAGCTGGAATGGAATCCACCCGGTCACCAAAATGACTCAAACTAAAAAAGACTATATACAAAAAATTCAATATAAGTACAAAAAACGGAATCATACCTCTTATCCAGGTGATTATGATTCCGTTTTTTATTGGACCATTATGTCTGAGCCAACTGTCTGATTATTCAATTTCCTGGGAGCTTTGCAGCTACAGAATCAATTATTTTCTTAAAGCCATTTGTATCTTTTACCGTCTGCCGCTGGTAAAATGAATCATATATCAGCTTCGTCCCTTGTTTATACATATACTTAGAAGATGGCTCGTTTAACATCTTTTTACGCTCTTTTTAGGAGGAAGCACTATGAAAATCATGCTTTTCATTTCTCATCCTTCACATTCAAAATTGCTGGTTTTACCAACTGAAAACGGATTTGTATTGCCTATAGTGGATGCGGAACTCCTTCAAGCAGAGATGGTGGGTCCTTTACAAAGTGCTGTCCGCACCCAGCTTGGATACGAAACCTCTATAGGCAGGCAGCTATTTAAGAGGGATAATGACTATCCCCAGGCCATATTTGAGGCTAGGCTGATAGATTATGATGCAGGAAAGGGTCAATGGTCTGATGCTAAAGATATTCAGCGGATTCTTCTGCCAAGTGAAGCCTCCAAACATATCTTGGAAAGCTGGATAGCTGAACAGAAAGATATTCCCCGAAATAGAGCAAAGTGGTTCCATCCGAATTTTTCCACTCAATCTAGAGAGTGGATTTTTAAAGAAATGAACGCGGCAAACATTCGAACGTGCGGCAAGTTAGACCAGGTCAAGGCATCGGACTTTTGCCTGATTGAACGGATCCCCACAACTGACGGGGACTTATTCTTTAAGGCAGTTAGCAAAGCCTCCTGTCATGAAGCAGCACTAACAGAGTATTTACACAGGCGGCATCCGGACCTTACAGCGGACTGTGTATCTGTGGATAACAGCTCGGGCTGGTTGTTAATGAGAGATATTGGCGGAGAACCTTTGCGAGGGAATAGGAATAAGAAAATCTGGCAGCGGGCAATTCAGGAGTATTCTGAATTGCAGGCATCTGAAGCAGACACCACTGATGATCTTCTCGCAATAGGGGTTCCTGATAGGAGAATTCCAAAACTTAAAAAAGAAATAGAGATGTATTTGAGAAGTATGTGTGATACTGGCTTGGATATTAAAGAAACAGAAAAAATCATAGAGCTGCAGCCTATCATTCTCGACATGTGTGATCAATTGGATTTCTTGCCAGCTTCCATTGACCATGGTGATCTTCATTCTGGAAATATCCGGACTAAAAATGAAAACTTTGTTTTCTTTGATTGGGGAGACGCTTCCGTTACACACCCTTTTTTCAGCACGAGAGTCTTCTGGCATGCACTGGACGAGCTAATTGATACAGAAGCGGAGTGGTTAGGGATAGTGGATGAGTTTAGACCGTATTACTTAGAACCTTGGACAAGATTTGCGCCTATGGAAGAGCTCGAGAAGGCACTACGGATATCTGATCAGCTAGCCTGTGTTCAAAGGGCACTAAGCTGGTACTTATATTTAACTCCAAGCCGGGAAAATCAGCAAGAATCCTACAAAAGACCTTCGCAATGGCTTAGGCTGTTTCTTGAACATAGAGATCTAGTAGGTTCAGACAAATAATTCATAATAACTTCCCTCCGTATTTTTTGCGAGACATATTTTAAAAAAAGGAAGGAACAAACAGCATGAAAAAATTAGGATGGGCTTTATCAATTGCAGGGATGATTTTCATACTGCTAAGTATATTGTACCCGCTTGATATGATTAATAAAAACCAATTTCTTATTCTTTTATTTTCAGGTGCGGGGATTATGTTTGCAGGATCAATGATCAGAACATTATCTATTCTTCGGAAAAAATGATGGTAAAAAATGAGTATTGCCGGAAGATGATTTTATCGGTTATTATGTAGACACACCTTCTATTGAAGGCAGGAGCAAAGAAAAAAATTGCCATTGATTTTTTTCCCCGATATGGGTATGATATATGTATACGCTGCTTTGTACGTTGTGAATAATTAAGTTTTAACCTTTAAGCTGTAATAGGGAGTTTTATATCGAGGCAGAAATGACAAGCCTCCGTCTATACGACAGGGAGGACATGCAGGATCGTCTTTGCAAACACCCACTTTGAGGAGTGGTGGTTTAAAACTTTCTTATATGATACGGCATATGCGGCAAATAAAGATCAGTCTGCTATCAGCGGCTGATCTTTATTCATTCATTAGTATGATTTTTCCATTGTCTTTTATTGTGAAATGCAGTAATATATAAAAACACGCTGCTTTGTACGTTGTGAATAATTAAGTTTTAACCTTTAAGCTGTAATAGGGAGTTTTATATCGAGGCAGGAATGACAAGCCTTCGTCTACATGACAGGGAGGACATGCAGGATCGTCTTTGCAAACACCCACTTTGAGGAGTGGTGGTTTAAAAC
>NZ_PGUY01000066.1 GCF_002863585.1 Peribacillus deserti
GTGCTTTTCAAGAAAAGATCCATCCAAAAGCTGAATGATGATCTTTTTTCATTAGAGGCAAAACGGTAAAAGAAAAGCAGACACCTGATAAAGAAGACTTGCTGATTGGCAAGCGATAGCGAAGACAGAAGCTTAGTCGCCCTTACCACGCTCGTAACGCCACGTCCTGTGGCTCCGCCTGGCTCGCACATCCTGTGCATCGTGCGTTAGCCCGGCATAAGACTAGCGACAGTAAAAGGCCGATTTTGCCTTTTAATGGCGATTGGCTAGACCCGCGGTGTCAGTCCGGAGCCGGACAATACCCGCAGCTCCCGCATGAGTCTCGCACCTTACGTTCCAATCAACTTGTTTAATAATTAAAGCGTTTAATCCTGTGATCCAATCTGCTTTTTTGTTTTCACGGGGCAGGGGTGATATAATTTGTAAAGCTAAGTTAGAGAGAGAAAGGAAGTACCTTCATGAAAATTAAGGATCTTGTCTTGCCGGCAATCAATCAGTTTGCTTCAGACTATATAAGTGGCAGGCTTAAGACGGATAATTTTTTTCATTATGATATAAATGATGAAAAAGTGTTTGAAAAAAGATACAGCGAGCTAATGAACCGCCATTTCTATAGGAAAGATCTTGCTGAACATATCCGTCAGTATATGGATCCTTTTGGAATAAACGAATCTGTAAGGATGAACATTGAAGCTCTTGAACGAGAAGATTCGGTTGTAGTTATCGGGGGCCAGCAGGCAGGCTTGTTAAGCGGACCGCTGTATACGATACATAAAGCGCTGTCGGTCATTAAGCTGGCAGAGCGGCAGGCAAAGGCATTGAATAAAAAAGTGATTCCGGTATTCTGGATTGCGGGAGAAGACCATGATATCCAAGAGGTAAATCACGTATATATGATGCATAATAGCAAGCCTGACAAGGTTTCCTTCCCTATGTATATCACCAAAAAGCCAATGGTTTCGGATGTGAAACTTGAATATGCTGCAGCTATGTCCTGGGTGGAAAAGATCATCGAAAGCTATGGGGAAACGAATTATACGAATGATCTCCTGAAGAATGTCAGCAAACTGGTTGAAGAATCCGATAATTTCTCAGACTTCTTTGCCCGTTTAATGCATACCTGGTTTAAAGAAAGCGGGTTATTGCTGCTTGATGCAGCAGATCCAAAATTAAGAAAACTTGAATCTGAATATTTTACAAGAATGATAAAAAATGCTGATTTAATAACCAATGCAGTCATTTCCCAGCAAAACTTAGTAGAGGCTGAAGGTTACAAAAAAGCGATAGATATCGGGTCAAATGCTGCCAATATCTTTTACTATGATGCTGAGAATCAGGAACGGACGCTGCTGGAGCTTAACGGAAGCGGTGACTTTATTGCTGATAAATCTGATTCCTTATCATTCACCCAGACTGACATGCTGCATATGGCTGAAACGCGGCCCGAGTGCCTAAGCAACAATGTAGTGACCCGGCCAATCATGCAGGAAAGTTTATTTCCTGTTCTTGCATTTATTGCCGGCCCTGGAGAGGCGGCCTATTGGGCTGAACTGAAACAGGCTTTTGAACTATTCGAAATGAAAATGCCTCCGATCGTTCCAAGGATGAACCTTACTATTGTCGAAAGATCTATAGAAACGGACCTGAATGAGCTTGGCCTTGATCTGGAGGCTGCACTTACCGGGAAAACCAAAGAGGCCCTTCAGCAATATCTGGAGTCAATCAAGGACGAAACTCTGGTTCAACTGCACCAGCAGCTGATACAGAATGTAGACAGATCCCATGCTGCATTTTCCGAGCAGGCCCTAATGATTGATGAATCACTGAAGCCGCTGCTTATCAAAAACCGGGAGTTCATTCGGAAACAGCTGGATTTCATTTATGAGAAAACAGACGAAATGAATAGAAGAAAACATGAGATCGTTATAAATAAATACGAAAGAGTTTCAGCTTCTCTGTACCCCCTTAATTCTCCGCAAGAGAGAATTTGGAATCCATTTTATTACCTGAATAAGTATGGTCCGGATTTCATCAAAGAGCTCGCAAGACTCGAATACGAATTCAATAACAAACATAAAGCCATATTGTTATAAAGAGAAGCAATGCCTCACAAACGGGGCATTGCTTCTTGTTTTTATTTTGGGGGTTTTTTAGAAAATCACGATATGGTTCTACTGGCCATGCTTGATCATTGATACACTGCCGTCACAGATTCTTAGAGGCTTAAACTTGAGTTTATAAAAGATTATCGTGAATCATGCCATTATTCGAAAAACTTTTCAGCATTAAACTAAGTGTTATGATTCTCGGCTAAACGGGTGCTTTAGGGGATACCCTCGGCTCTCTGTATAGATAATTTGATCTTTCTTAAGTCTTTCTTAAAGATCATTGTTTATTTTTGGGACTGTATTGAATGCAGGGATATGCGAGACTCATGCCGGATGACCCAAGAACCCGGGGGCGTAAACGCTTAGGAGCCACACAGAGCTGGGTGCTTAGCGGAAAAGGGCGGGCAATTTGAACGGCGCTTTCCATAAAGAAAATCATGTGTTTAGTGAAAAAAATTACAATAGATTAAAACTCTTTTAAAAAACATAAAAATGGTGGTGAAAAGTGGGGGGATGTGGTACATTGAAAATAGAAAGTGGGGGTAGTGGCAAATGTTCATGGGCGAATACCATCATAACATTGATAACAAGGGCCGGATTATCGTTCCAGCAAAGTTTCGAGATGGACTGGGCGAGGAGTTTGTTTTGACCCGTGGTCTTGATCAGTGTTTATTTGGTTATCCATTGGATGAATGGAAGCAGCTCGAAGAAAAGCTAAAAGCTCTGCCGCTTACCAAGAAAGATGCGCGTGCCTTCACGCGATTCTTTTTTTCGGGGGCATCAGAATGCGAATTAGACAAACAGGGCCGAATTAATATACCCACACCGCTTACTGCTTATGCGCAGCTAGAAAAAGAATGTGTTGTTCTCGGAGTTTCCAATCGAATTGAGATTTGGAGCAAACCTCTTTGGGAAGACTATTTTACAAATTCCGAAGATTCATTCGCTGAAATTGCTGAAAATATGATTGGTTTTGATATCTAAAACAGCACTACAGGTGAATGTGTTCATTTTCGATTGGAAGGTGATGTTATTGTTTCAGCATACGACCGTTTTATTGGAAGAAACGGTAAATGGCTTAAATATTAAGCCAGATGGCGTTTATGTGGATTGTACAATGGGCGGGGCAGGACACAGCGAATATTTATTGTCCAAGCTATCCCCATCAGGAAAGTTATTTGCATTTGATCAAGATGAAACAGCCGTAAGAAATGCAGAAAGAAAGCTTGAGAAATATGGCGATCAGGTTACCATTATTCAACGGAATTTTAAGCATATAACAGAAGAGCTTAATAATCGCGGCATACATACCGTAGATGGTATTCTATACGATTTGGGAGTATCCTCTCCTCAGCTGGATACACCCGAGAGAGGGTTCAGCTATCATAACGATGCCCCGCTTGATATGAGGATGGATCAAAGTTCTGGTCTATCAGCCTATGATGTTGTCAATAGCTGGTCATTTCAGGAACTTACTAAAATTTTCTTTCGGTACGGAGAAGAAAAATTTTCCAAGCAAATTGCCCGAAAAATAGAAGCGGCCAGGGATATCAAGCCGATTGAGACCACTTTCGAATTGGTAGAGCTGATTAAGGAAGGAATTCCTGCTCCAGCCAGGAGAAAAGGCGGCCATCCAGCAAAACGGATATTCCAGGCCATTCGCATAGCCGTTAATGATGAATTAGGAGTATTTGAAGATTCCCTCCATCAGGCCATTGACCTACTGGCGCCAGAAGGACGTATTTCAGTAATTACCTTTCATTCTCTGGAAGATCGGATCTGTAAATCGGTATATAAACAATTAGGTGAAGTACCTCCTCTTCCACCTGGGCTTCCCATTATTCCGGAAGAATATAAACCTACAATAAAAATCGTAACAAGAAAGCCGATAATACCAAGTGACGAGGAGCTTGAAAGAAATAACCGTGCCAGGTCGGCTAAACTGCGAATAGCAGAGAAATTATAAGTGACAGGTAAGGGGGAAAAATAATGAGCACTGTAGCTAAAAAGATTCAAGAGCAGCAGCAGACTGTGCCTCAAAAGAAAGTCCAATCCGTTGTCCGCCATAAGACAGGCATCACGTTTGGAGAAAAGATCCTATTAGTGGTTTTTGCTGTGCTTATAGCAGGAGCGGGAATAAAAATTATTGCTAACCAATCTGCCATCTACAATGTCAATATTGATATCCAGCAGGTTGAAGGTTCAATTGATGATCAGAAAAAAGTTAACGGCGATTTGAAAGTACAGGTAAGCGAGCTTAGTACATATGAAAGAATTTGGAAAAAAGCAGAAGAGCTTGGCCTTAAACTGAATCAAAACAACGTTAAGGTTGTGCAGGAATAATGCAGATTAAGCAAAAGAATATTTCAACTGGAGCAGTGTTCCTATTTTTTATATTTGGACTGCTCTTTTTTGTTTTAGCCGGGAGGTTTCTCTTCATTGAGGTGACAGGTGAAGCAGGCGGAACGGCGCTTGCAAGGAAACTTGAGACCAAATACTTAAGGCAGGACATACTGGAAGCCCGCAGAGGAAGCATTGTGGATAGAAATGGCGAGGCAATTGCCGAAGACACGGTCTCCTATAAATTAACAGCTATTCTGGACCGGTCCGTTACTTCATCAATAAAACATCCGAAGCATGTAGTCGATCCCAGAAAAACTGCCGAAAAGCTGTCCAAGTATATTGATATGGATGAAGAAGAAATATACAAGCGGCTAAGCAAAAAAGGCGTATTCCAGGTTGAATTCGGATCAGCCGGAAAAGATATAACCCATCAGACGAAGAAGGAAATCGATTCTCTTAAACTCCCAGGAATCATGTTCCAGAGAGAATCTAAGAGATTTTACCCTAATGGAGTATTTTCATCCCATGTAATAGGATTCACCGAAAGTAAATACAATGAGAAAACTAAGAAAGACGAAGCCGTGGGCAGAATGGGTCTTGAAAAGACCATGGACAAGTATTTAAAAGAGAAAGACGGCGTTATGGAATACGATAGTGACAAATGGGGCTTTTTGCTGCCTAACTCCAAGGAGAAAATCACAGCACCTCAGGACGGATCCACAGTATCAGTTACTCTGGATAAAAAAATACAGACTTTCTTGGAAGATTCAATGAATACGGTACAAGAGAAGTATAATCCTAAAAAAATGATCGCAGTCGTAGCAAACCCAAAGACCGGCGAAATACTGGCGATGAGCCAGAGGCCTTCGTTTCATCCTAAAACAAGAGAAGGCCTAGAAAATGGGTGGCAGAACCTGGCTGTAGAAGACTCATTTGAACCGGGCTCTACCATGAAGGTATTCACCTTGGCCGCTGCCGTTCAAGAGGATGTTTTTAACCCTAATGAGCAATATAAATCCGGGGTATACAAGGTGAACAAGTCTGGACAAATCAAAGATCATAATGGTGGAGAAGGCTGGGGGACTATATCCTACCTTGAAGGCCTGCAGAGATCATCCAATGTTGCTTTTGCCAAATTGGCCATGGATAAGCTGGGCGAAGATCGATTCAGAAATTATCTGACGAAATTCGGTTTTGATAAACCTACAGGAATCGACCTTCCAAACGAGGCAACAGGTAAAATTCTTTATAAGTGGCCAATAGAAAAAGTGACCACAGCATTCGGACAAGGAACGGCCATCACGCCAATCCAGCAGATCCAGGCGGCATCAGCCATTGCAAACAACGGCAAAATGATGAAGCCGTATGTGATAAAAGAAATTACAGACCCAGACACTAAAAAAGTCATTAAACAAACGAAACCAACGGTGGTTTCACAGCCGATCAGCGCTGAGACCGCTAAAAAGGTAAGGGATTATCTTGGAACCGTAGTAACGGCAGAGCATGGGACAGGACAGCGTTATAAAATTAACGGATATGACGTAGCCGGGAAAACAGGTACTGCCCAAATGCCGGGACCTGACGGGAAGTATTTGGTTGGGAATCAAAACTACGTATTCTCCTTCCTGGGTATGGCTCCCAAAAACGATCCTGAGCTTGTCATGTATGTAGCAGTCCAGCAGCCGGAGGTCGAATATTACGCCGATGGCGGCATACCTGTATCCATGATCTTTAATACAGTTATGAGAAACAGCCTTCAATATTTAAATATAGAGCCGTCCAAAATAGAAACAAAGAAAGCGGAAGCGATCGAAGACTATACTGATAAAGATTTACAAAGCTCCGCAGAAGCACTCAAGTCAAAAGGCTACCAAGTAACCACCCTTGGTAAAGGAACGCAGATCATCGACCAGAATCCTAAGCCTGGCACCAAACTGCTGGAAGGCGAACGGATTATATTCCGCACTGAAGGGCAATTAACTGCGCCGAACATGAACGGCTGGTCCCTAAGAGATGTAATGAAGCTGGCTAAAATCGGCAGCATCCCGTTACAGACGGTTGGCAACGGCTATGCAGTTAAACAAAATATAAAAGCCGGAAACAAACTTTCAGACAAAGACTATCTAATCGTCCAATTGGAAACTCCAGAGGAAGATATAGAAAAGACAGAACCGGAACCAGAAGAAAATAAAGGATCATAGACTGCAAACAGGGGAAACGGGACGTGCCGTTTCCCCTGTTTCTTTGTTTGGGAGTGCGGCTCGGAATTGGGACTGGATGACTAGCGGAAGTTTGCTTGTTACAAACGCCTGTACGAGCGCTGGTGCTTAAATGATTGAGTATAGGCGTAAAGTGTGGGAGTAAGCATAAATGTCTGTGAGTGAGTATACAAACCTGTCTGTGAGCGTGATATGCAGGAGTAGGGATCACAGGCTGTTCATAAGTTAAACAGCCAGCGGTAAGCTGGGGTGGCAGTACATAGCATGGCTGACACTACATAGCATAGCATGCTGGCGGTTCATAAGCATTAATAGTAAAGTAAGGATATAAGGCTGGGTCAGCTGTAAGCATACTTGGCTGTTAAATAAGTTTAAACCTTCATCAGTAAGCAATGCCAAGCTGTTCATAAAAATAAACAGGCTGCGGTAACCATACCTGGTTTTCATATGAATAAACAGTTCAGAGGGTAAGAATACCTAGTGTTGTCTTGTATAAACAATCAGCAGTGAGCATGCCAAGCTGTTAACAAGTATAAAGGGTAAGCGGTAAGCATATCTGATTGTTCATAGCATAAACAGTAGGGAGTAGGCTGAATTGGCTGTTCATAAATAATCTGAGGTATGCATTACTGGCAGTTCATAAGCCTAAACACTCACGGTAAGTATAGATGGCTAGCTATTTATAAGTATAAACAGGCCGCGTAAGCCTACCTTTCTGCCCATAAGCATAAATAGGCCGCGTAAGCCTACCTTTCTGCCCATAAGCATAAATAGGCGACAGTAAGCATAAAAGGCTATTCATAAGCATATACCCGGCAAGATAAGCATAGGGCAGAGTCAGATAAGCATAAATCATCGAAACATAATCATTAACTTGCTAAACATAAGCATAAACCTTCCAAACATAAGCATAAACCTACAAAAGATAAGCATAAACTTTATGTGGTAATCAAAATCCATTAACTATTTAATAAAAGCAGCCATTTTGCACCGGGTATTGCAGGGGAGATCTCCCTATTGATCAGCTTTTTCCATTTTCAATACAATTTGTGTGAAAAACGAGGTCCGTTTCCCAATTTTCGAAGGTTTATTCAATGAATTTATTCGGGGTCTACCCTCCGCTGTAAATTTTAAAGCCACTTTACTTTCGATTATAATAGGAAACATTATACAAACCGCATGCCTTGTGAATAGACCTATAATACGGTCATCCACCGAAAAAGCACGTCGTAGCGGCTTAGAAGCACAACCCGTTATCACGGTCATCCACCGAAAGAGCGCGTCGTAGCGGCTCAGATGTATAACCCATTAACACGGTTCCATCGAAAAAGCGTATCTTAGTGAATCAGAAGCACAACACCTCACCATCAGGGATATCCACCGAAAGAGCATTTAATAATTGAATTGAGATCGTATAGCATCTGATCAAAAACACCCCATGTTTCATGAGTAATATCACTCCAAAGAGATTCCCCCGCCTAAAGGTTCATCCTTTGCACGGCCCGGAAATACTTGTTCTGAATGCACCTGTACAAGCATAGATTCATAACAGTGAAGGCTTATGGAGGTGCGATTCATGCGTGTTTCGAATGTAACGGTACGTAAGAGATTAGCGATTGCGCTGATTGCCGGTTTGCTTATTTTTTTCATTATAGACGTGAGGCTGGGGTATGTTCAGTTTTTTCTCGGTAATTCGCTTACAGATAGGGCAAAGGATTCCTGGAGCAGGAATCTGCCTTTTGAGCCCAAGAGAGGGGAAATTCTGGACAGGAACGGGGTGGCGCTGGCTACCAATATCAGTGCACCTACTATTTATGCGGTTCCGCGGCAGGTTAAGGATCCAGCCGGAACTGCTGAGAATCTTGCTTCTGTTTTAAAAATGGACAAACAGAAGGCATACCAATTGATCACATCAAGGCAGTCTATGGTGAAAATTCCTGAGGGGCGGAAGATTTCGCATGAGAAAGCGAAGGAGTTAAGGGCTCTTGGACTAAAAGGAATTTATATAGCAGAGGATTCTATAAGGCATTACCCGTTTGGTAAGTATCTATCGCATGTTCTTGGATTTGCTGGAATTGATAATCAAGGCCTCATGGGTATTGAGCTTTCGTATGATGAAGAGTTGAAAGGCAGCAAAGGGTATGTCAAATTTTACGCAGATGCCAAAGGGAAAAGAATGGAAAAGATGGCTGATGATTATAAAGCGCCTGAGGATGGTCTTGATTTAAAACTGACCATTGACAGCAAAATTCAGACCATTGTAGAAAGAGAGCTTGATAATGCGGAAGCAGCGTACAATCCGGATGGAATCGTTGCGATTGCGATGGATCCGAAAAGCGGGGAAATTCTGGCAATGTCCAGCCGGCCGACATTTGATCCAGCCAAGTTTAGAGATGTACCTCAAGAGATTTATAACAGGAATCTGCCGGTTTGGAGTACATATGAGCCGGGTTCCACGTTCAAGATCATCACGCTGGCAGCAGCGCTGGAAGAGAAAAAAGTGGATCTATTAAAGGACCAATTTTATGATTCAGGATCAGTTGAGGTCGGGGGAGCGAGGCTGCATTGCTGGAAGCATGGCGGCCATGGATCTGAATCCTTCCTTGAGGTTGTTCAAAACTCTTGTAACCCCGGGTTTATCGAATTAGGGGAGCGGTTAGGGAAGGAAAAACTATTTTCTTATATTAAGAATTTTGGGTTCGGTCAGAAAACGGGTATCGATCTTCAGGGGGAAGGGAGAGGAATTCTCTTCAATCTAGATAGAGTCGGCCCTGTTGAACAGGCTACCACTGCTTTCGGGCAGGGAGTTTCTGTGACGCCGATTCAGCAGGTAGCAGCTGTTTCTGCTGCTGTTAATGGAGGGACCTTGTATACACCGTATATAGCCAAGGAACTTACCGATCCAAAAACAGGTGAAGTAATAATGAGAAAAACACCTTCTGCTAAACGGAAGGTAATCTCAGAGGAAACCTCCAAACAAATTAGGGCTGCTTTGGAATCGGTTGTTGCGCAAGGAACCGGTGGAAAGGCTTTTGTTGAGTCCTACAGAGTGGGAGGAAAGACCGGAACGGCCCAAAAAGTTAAGAATGGGAGATATATGGAAGGGAATTATATCGTTTCCTTTATCGGTTTCGCTCCTGCGGATGATCCGCAGATAGTAGTATATACTGCGGTTGATAATCCGAAAGGAACGGTTCAATTCGGGGGAACAGTCGCTGCACCTATTGTAGGTAAGATTATGAATGATTCGCTCAGGGCAATGGGGGTTCCGCCTCGCAAAAACCAGATAGAAAAGAAAACAAATTGGCTTGATCCTGTGATGATCGAGATTCCTGACTTAAAGGGAATGTCAGTTAAAGAGCTGCAGACACAGCCGTTCAATATTAATTTGGATGTGTCCGGAAAAGGAGATTTGGTTGTGAAGCAGTCCCCGCCTGCTGGGATAAAAGTAAAAGAGGGCTCAACCATAAGAATTTATCTTGGCGAAAAAGCTGAATAAGTATAAAATATATCTTGGAAAAAAACGGCTGTGTTTCAAAACCAGCCGTTTTCTGTGCTTATCCATATAGCCAGCATTCACATCTAAGCATTTTAATAAAACGGGAGCACCTTACTGAATTTGGCTGGCACAGCACGTTTTTCCATTCTTATGGGACAAAAGAAATGAGTTTGCAGTTTCTTTCTTAAAATTGCCCATTTAATTAGCAAGACCAGCCGATTTCGTATAGAATAGAAATTAGTGTCAAGTTTTAGATAGTGAGGGAATGAAAATATGAAGTTACATAGTTTGTTAAGCCACTTGCCATTATTACCGGCTGTGCCGGCTGAGAATCCGGAAATTACTTCAGTTGAGAATGACCATAGATTAATAAAAGAAGGAAGTCTATTTATCTGTGTTAAAGGCTATACAGTGGATGGGCATGATCTGGCCCATCTAGCTGCAGAGCGTGGAGCTAAGGCCATTATAGCTGAGAGGGAGCTGGACTTACAGATCCCGGTGGTTGTTGTACCGAATACTGTAAAAGCGATGGCCATCCTTGCAGATGCCTTTCATGGGCATCCAACCAAGCGCTTAAATCTGATAGGTATCACAGGAACGAATGGAAAAACCACAACAAGTCATCTGATTGAAAAGATGTTTAGAGATGCGGGATCTAAGACGGGCCTGATTGGTACGATGTATACGAAAATTGGCGACGAAAAGCAGGAGACGAAAAACACGACACCCGACAGTCTCACGCTGCAGAAAGTATTTAATCAGATGGTTGGGCGTGGTGTAACCCATGCTGTGATGGAAGTTTCTTCACACGCTCTGGAACTGGGAAGGGTGAATGGCTGTGATTACGATATCGCAGTGTTTACAAACCTTACCCAGGATCATCTGGATTTTCATGGAACGATGGAAAACTATAAATTCGCAAAAGGACTTTTATTCTCGAGGCTTGGGAATGGCTATGGCGAATCGAAACCTAAGTTTGCTGTCCTTAATGCAGATGATCCGGCTTCAGCGGATTTCATGAAGTATACCGCTGCACAGATTTTAACGTATGGAATTGATCAAACTGCGGACGTTATGGCGAAAGATGTGGCCATTTCATCTTCAGGTACACGCTTTTCCTTGACAGTGATGGGCCGCGAGACAGAAGTAAAGCTTAAGATGGCTGGGAAATTCAGTGTATATAACTCTCTGGCTGCCCTGGCTGCCGGGCTTTGTGCTGGATTAGACCTGCAGTCGATGATTGCTTCACTGGAGGCGGTAAATGGAGTTTCAGGACGCTTTGAACTTGTGGATGAGGGGCAGGATTTTGCAGTCATCGTTGATTATGCACATACCCCGGATAGTTTGGAAAATGTAATCCGCACGGTTAAGGAATTTGCCGGGCAGCGGGTATTCGTAGTAGTAGGATGCGGCGGGGACAGAGATAAAACGAAGCGCCCTTTAATGGCTCAGATTGCCTGTGAAATGGCAACAGATCCTATTTTTACGTCTGACAATCCAAGAAGCGAAGATCCGCTTGAGATCATAAAGGATATGGAAGATGGAGTGAAAGGCGAGAAATATACAGTAATCCCGGACCGTAAACAGGCAATTGGGCATGCCATTTCTGAAGCGAAAAGCGGGGATGTTGTCATTATTGCCGGAAAAGGCCATGAAACGTATCAAATCGTCGGGGATCACATTCATGATTTTGATGACAGGCTTGTGGCGAGAGAATTTTTACTGAAAAAGTGAGGTTCCAATGCTGGGGCTAAGTGATTGGTGAGTATTATAATCCGTTTTCCTTTTAACCCTTCTGAATAAAGTCTGCAGAACATATCTTAAATTTGATGAAAAATGAGAAAGAGGGAACCAGTTCATGTTAGTGCAAGTTTTGTTATTTACGATAGTGATGGGATTTTTAATTACGGTTCTTCTTTCTCCGGTATTTATACCTTTCTTGAGAAGACTGAAATTTGGTCAGAGCATCCGTGATGAAGGTCCTAAATCACATCAGAAAAAATCGGGTACTCCGACAATGGGAGGGATCATGATCCTCCTGGCTGGTGCGGTGACCAGTTTAATCATGACCGCGAAGTTTACGGAAACTTCAGTTGAAATATATCTGCTGCTTCTAGTAACACTGGGATTTGGCCTGCTTGGATTCCTTGATGACTTTATCAAAGTCGTCATGAAGAGGAACCTGGGCCTGACATCCAAACAGAAGCTTTTCGGGCAGATTATCATTGCTATTATCTTCTATTTGATTTTTAGAACAAGTGAACATTTCAGTCCAGAAATGATAATTCCGGGTACACATGTATCTTTTGATTTTGGATGGCTGTATGTAGCGGTTGTCATTTTCTGGCTTGTCGGATTTTCAAACGCTACGAATTTAACAGATGGCCTCGACGGCCTGTTATCGGGTACTGCGGCCATCGCTTTCGGTGCTTTTGCGGTACTTGCCTGGAATCAGTCGCAATACGATGTTGCTATTTTCAGTATTGCCATGGCTGGTGCAGTACTTGGATTTCTTGTGTTCAATGCCCATCCTGCAAAAGTCTTTATGGGAGACACGGGATCTCTTGCTTTAGGAGGGGCACTCGCTACGGTCGCGATGCTGACTAAGCTTGAGCTGCTGTTAGTAATCATAGCCGGGGTATTTGTTATTGAGACTTTGTCTGTTATTCTCCAGGTTATTTCTTTTAAGACAACTGGAAAGAGGATCTTTAAAATGAGTCCTCTTCACCATCATTACGAGCTTGTTGGCTGGTCGGAATGGAGAGTAGTTGTTACCTTCTGGTCTGTCGGATTTTTGTTTGCTGTGTTAGGAATCTATTTAGAGGTGTGGTTATAAGTGAAAGAAGTAACGAAATATCTTAGAAAAAAAGTCCTGGTACTTGGATTGGCAAAGAGCGGTGTTACAGCTGCTTCTTTGCTTCATAAACTGGGGGCATTTGTTACAGTCAATGACAAAAAGCCCATAGCGGAAAATCCGGAAGCTCAAGAGCTTGTGGAACAGGGAATAAAAGTGATCTGCGGAGACCATCCGATCGAACTGCTGGATGAAGGATTTGAATTAATAGTAAAAAATCCCGGGATTCCGTATACGATTCCTCTAGTTGAGGGAGCACTCGAAAAAGGCATTCCCGTTATTACAGAAGTCGAACTTGCTTACCAGATCTCAGAAGCCCCTTTTATAGGGATCACAGGGACAAATGGCAAGACGACTACCACTACCATTATTTTTGACATGCTAAATGCGGGGAATAAGAATCCTTTGATTGCAGGAAATATTGGGACGGTAGCATCAGGTGTTGCCGAGAAAGCCCGTAAGGAAAATGTGATTGTCATTGAGCTGTCATCTTTTCAGTTAATGGGGATAGAAGAGTTCAGACCTCATATAGCGGTCCTTACAAATCTATACGATGCCCATCTCGACTATCATGGGACAAAAGCAGAATATGCTAAGGCTAAAGGTGCAATCGGGAAATCCCAGACGGAAGACGATTATTTTGTATATAACGCTGACCAGCCGGACGTGTTCGAGCTGGCAAAACAGTCAAAAGCAGTTCTTGTGCCATTCTCTACCCAGAAGGCAGTAGAGGGCGGAGCTTATATTGAAGATGGATATATGTGTTTCAAAGGGGAAAAAGTCATTGCTCTTTCTGATGTTGTGCTTCCAGGGAAGCATAATCAGGAGAATATTTTGGCAGCCATCGCCGTTTCTAAGCTGAGCGGTGTACCTAATGAAGCCATACATAAGATATTGACTACATTTACAGGTGTGCGCCACCGTCTTCAATTTGTTGCTGAAATCGGAAAAAGAGTATTTTACAACGATTCTAAGGCAACCAATATTCTCTCAGCGGCAGCAGCCTTGAATTCTTTTGAAAAACCGACCATTCTTCTTGCCGGTGGCCTGGATCGGGGTAATGAGTTTGATGAGTTGAAGCCTGCTTTAAAAAATGTAAAAGCGTTGATTACTTTTGGCCAGACTGCACCTAAATTGGAGCGTGTAGCAAAAGAAGCGGGAATAACCGCCATCAAACGTGTCGATAATGTAGAGGCGGCCGTTCCTGCAGCTTTCGAACTCTCAGAAGAGGGAGATTGCATTCTTCTTTCTCCAGCCTGTGCAAGCTGGGACCAATATAAAACTTTTGAGGTCAGAGGAGACATGTTTATGGAGGCAGTGCATAGACTTAAGTAAGAGCTTGGTTACAGAAATGAAGCAGCCGCTTTGCGGCAGGGAAATTTAGCTTCATGCCTCCTTTGTGTATTCAGCATAGTAACTGAGACGATAGAGACTTCTTTATCGTCTTTTGTTATGCCAAAAAACTTGCCTATCTCTGCTTGCCGGCTCAAATCTACCAGCCAGAGGTGTATACCGTGCCTTTAAAAAAGTCGAACCCGGATTTTATCTTGATCATCGTGACACTAGGGCTCCTGGCAGTTGGCCTTATTATGGTGTACAGTGCGAGTGCCATTTGGGCAGATTACAAGTTCAATGATTCTTTTTTCTTTGCCAAACGGCAGATTCTTTTTGCCGGTGTAGGAATCTTAGCCATGTTTTTTATAATGAACGTAGACTATTGGACATGGCGGACATGGTCTAAAGTTCTCTTGATAGTCTGTTTTGTACTGTTAATTGCCGTACTCATTCCCGGAGTAGGCATGGTTCGGAACGGCTCAAGGAGCTGGATAGGAGTCGGGGCGTTCTCGATTCAGCCATCCGAGTTTATGAAGCTTGCAATGATTGCGTTTCTTGCAAAATTTCTTTCAGAGAGGCAAAAATATATCACCTCGTTTAAATCGGGGCTCCTGCCTGCACTATCTCTGGTATTTGTGGCGTTCGGATTTATCATGCTCCAGCCGGACTTAGGGACAGGCACCGTGATGACAGGCACCTGTATTGTGATGATATTTGTATCCGGAGCCCGAATCAGCCATTTTTCGTGGCTGGGTTTGATGGGGGTCGCTGGATTTGTTGGCCTGATCTTGTCAGCCCCATACAGGATCAAGCGAATTACGTCCTTTCTTGATCCATGGCAGGACCCGCTCGGCAGTGGATTTCAAATCATTCAATCACTGTATGCGATAGGGCCGGGAGGGTTATTCGGACTTGGACTTGGCCAAAGCAGGCAGAAGTTTTTTTACCTTCCGGAACCACAGACAGACTTTATATTTGCTATTCTTTCAGAGGAGTTAGGTTTTATAGGAGGTTCCTTTGTGATCCTCTTATTCGCACTGTTATTGTGGAGGGGGATCAGAATATCTCTCGGTGCTCCCGATCTCTATGGCAGCTTTCTGGCTGTCGGCATTATTGCCATGGTTGCCATCCAGGTAATGATCAACATCGGAGTAGTTACAGGGTTAATGCCGGTCACGGGAATTACTCTTCCGTTTCTAAGCTACGGCGGATCCTCGCTGACACTGATGCTCATGGCTATCGGGGTTTTATTAAACATCAGCAGATATTCCCGGTATTAACCCTTTCAATACGTTACAAAGCTCTGCAGACATGCCTGCAGGGCTTCTTTACTAGTACGGGAGCCCGATTTTAACCCGCTGATATCAATAAAAAGGAAGTTCTGCCAGAAGTTAAGAGAGAGAAATAGTCATATTTGAGTTGGAAAACCAACCCTGTTTAGAATATAGTAGAAGAGGGAAAAGCGGAAAGCGGTGCCTTCCTAAATTTATTTATACAGGGGACAGATGATTCTCTCATTTATTTCTGCAGGCTGTTTAAAGGGAAGGCAGAGACCGGACCAGCATAAGACGAGGAGCCCTTTGGGAGTGTTCTTCTCCCGGAGGGGTGCTTGGCTTATGTCTCGAGGGTCTCAGCTTGGAGCTGGACAGAGGGAAAAGCGGAAAGCGGTGCACCGAAAAGCGGACAACGGTGCTTTTCAGCTCAAATAAATTGTAAGCAAGATGATAATATGTCTTGTTTGACCCTCAATATACTTAGAAAAGCAGCCATCCGACTAGCATAAGACGAGGACTGCCAGAAGGCGTTCTTTGCCTTCTGGCAGGGCTTGGCTTATGACGGGAGGGTGGCAGTTCGAAGCTGGACAAATAGAAAAGCAGACCACGTTACTTGTTAACAAAGGACGTGTCAGGCAGAAGAATCATCCATCCATTTGTGCAAACCTCAATCTCAAAACCAACACTATTCATAAATTAGTATTTAACTATTTGATCAAAATAATTATAATGATATGGTTGATGAAATGTTAAGCTGCAAGCTTCATTCGGGGATCTGAATCTGCCAAACTTCTAAGAAATAACTTATGGAGGCGGATGTTAAAATGGTGGAAATAGACTGCCTGGAGGCTTCATTGCTTTGCAGATGTTTAAAAAACTACGAGGTGACTTCCAATAATGAGAATCGCAGTGAGCGGCGGCGGAACCGGCGGCCATATATACCCGGCCCTGGCATTAATCCGTGAAATAAAAAAGAGGGACCATAAAGCATCTTTTCTTTATATCGGTACGGAAAACGGTCTGGAGAGCAATATTGTTCCTAGGGAAGATATCCCCTTTAAATCTATACACATTACGGGTTTTAAAAGGAAAGTATCCTTCGAAAATGTGAAAACCGTTTTAAGGTTTTTAAAAGGTGTCAAAGATAGTAAAAGAATTTTAAAAGAGTTTAAACCGGATGTCGTAATTGGAACCGGCGGATATGTATGCGGCCCTGTTGTTTATGCAGCTGCAAAACTAGGAATCCCCACGATTATCCATGAGCAGAATAGTGTACCAGGCCTGACTAATAAATTCTTGAGCAGGTATGTTGATAAAATCGCGGTATGCTTTGAGGAAGCAAAGCCGTTTTTCCCAGAGGCAAAGACGGTGATGACCGGCAACCCTAGAGCTTCAGAGGTCATTGACTATAAAGGGAAAAAGGGCCTTGTTTCGCTTGGGATGGATCCAAATAAAAAAACAGTATTGATATTTGGCGGCAGCCGTGGAGCGAGACCGATTAATAACGCAGTGATTAAAGTTCTTGCAGAGTTAAGAGAAAAGCCATATCAGATTCTGTACATTACTGGTGAGGTCCATTATGAGGCAATCCTTAAAGAAATTGAGCTGAACGCCAACCCTGAGAACGTGGTTATTAAGGCTTTTGTCCATAACATGCCAGAAATTTTATCAGGAATTGACTTGGCAGTTACCCGTGCTGGTGCAACAACCCTTGCCGAGCTTACGGCATTGGGAATTCCGAGCATATTGATCCCAAGTCCATATGTAACAGATAATCATCAGGAAAAAAATGCCCGTGCATTGAGCGAACATGGAGCGGCAGATATTATTCTTGAAAAGGATTTAACCGGTGGAAATCTAGTGCAGATGATGGATTCGATCCTCATGGATCCAGTTAAGCATATGGATATGAAACAGGCAGCTAAAAACAAAGGCGTTCCAGATTCTGCCGAACGTCTTTATCAGGTAATGAAAGAACTAAAAAAGAAATAATGATTTGAATCATAAGTTATAAGGTCTTTTGCACTTGGTTCACATTTGAATCATAAACTATAGGAATAAGATTAGTTTAAAAGCAGATGAAGGCTCCAGTTACAGGAATACTGATCTGCTTTTCTTATGGGCTTCAGCCTGTAAAAATGAAAGGGCGGTAATTATGAAAGAAGCAATTCGTGAACTTAAAGAAATGAATGTTGGAAAGGTTCTGGAGAACGAGCCGCTTGCAAGCCATACAACAATGAAGATTGGTGGTCCTGCGCAAGTTTTTGTAGAACCTTCTTCAATAGAAAATCTTGAAAAAACGATGAAAGTCATAAAAAAATATAATATTAAATGGCGGGCTATCGGCAGGGGTTCTAACTTGCTGGTGAGCGATAATGGTATTGAAGGGGCTGTGATTAAACTCAGCAGCGGGCTTTCTGATTTAGAGATTAATGATACAGAAATTAAAGCTGGGGCAGGCTATTCACTTGTAAGCCTTGCTACCCAGATGAGCAAAAAAGGCCTGTCGGGTCTTGAGTTTGCTGGCGGAATTCCAGGTTCAGTCGGTGGTGCTGTATATATGAATGCCGGGGCCCATGGTTCTGATATTTCAAATATTCTTGTTAAAGCACATGTCCTGTTCGATGATGCCACTATGGCCTGGCTTACAAAGGATGAAATGGAATTTTCTTATCGAACTTCTGTCCTGCAGACAAAAAAACCCGGCATTGTAATTGAAGCCGTTTTTTCCCTGCAAGAAGGTGACCGTGAAAAGATTGTGGAAGAAATCAGAAATAACAAGAATTACCGCAAAGAGACTCAGCCTTATAATCACCCTTGTGCCGGAAGTATATTTAGAAATCCACTTCCATCCCATGCAGGAAAATTAATTGAAGAAGCCGGACTCAAAGGCCATTCGATTGGTGGAGCAAAGATATCTGATATGCACGGCAATTTTATTGTTAATGCAGGAGGAGCAACAGCGGATGACGTTTTAGCTTTAATACAGCATGTTAAAGATACGATTTTTGAAAAGTTTGGAATCAAGATGGAAACTGAGGTTGAAATTATTGGAAGAAAATGAAGGGTATAACCACTGATTTCCTAGGAAATGTGTTATAATTATTCATTAGAAAAAACTCGGCTGCCCCGGTTAAAGTCGAAGCAGAGATAGTAATGGGTGCAGCAGAATTGTAATCTAAGCCAAGCAGTGCCTTGGGCAGTTTGGTAATTACATAAAGACCTCTTGTATTTGATGAAGTGTTATTGGGAGAGGTGAAATATGGAGAAGGGCAACATCGTTTCAATTGAAGAACGAATTCCAAAACTTAAACAGATTCGTAAGAAAAAAGCCAATAAAAGGCTGATTATGCTGCTCTCTTTCTTTTTCCTGCTTATTGGCGCTGTTGTATACCTTCAGTCTCCTTTAAGTCATATAAAGGATATTCGGATACAAGGAAACAAGTATATTGCTTCTCCACAAATAGAAGCTCTTAGTGGACTTTCTAAAGGCGACAATATTTGGGAAGTGGATAAAGAGCAGGTATGGCGAAGTTTAAAGCGGGATCCGCAAATAAAATCCGCCAAAGTTTCTTTAGCTTTTCCTAATCATATTAATATTCAAGTTGAAGAATATAGACGAATAGGATATCTATCGAAGGAGTCCAGGTATTACCCGATAATCCAAAGCGGTGAACTTCTTAAACCCTTAAAAAAGGGTGATTTGCCCGATTACGCACCGATTCTGGTGGACTTTTCGAAAGGTGATGCTTTGTCTCAATTAGTCTTAGAGCTGTCCAAGCTCCCTCCTGAAATATTAAACTCAGTTTCTGAGATTTATAATGATCCCAAAAAAACAGACCCCTATCATCTGGTCATTTTCATGAATGATGGATTTGAAGTAAGTGCAACCAGTAGAAGCCTGTCGGACAAGCTTATTCACTATCCGTCCATCATCAGCCAGCTTAATCCTAAGGTTAAGGGTGTCATTGACCTGGAGGTCGGCTCCTATTTCAAAGCATATGAAAAAGGAAACAATGGCAGCAGGAAGGGGACAGACGGGAAGGGGAACGAGTGAGTTTGAAATTAAAAAGCAAGCACTTTGTCCTTTCCCTTGTCGGCCTGGTCCTGGGATTTATGATTGCCTTTTCGTATAATCTTACGAAGGAAAAAGCCGAAAAGCCTAAGATGTCCGATAAAAGCTGGGACCGGGACTTTCAGCTTAGGGAAAAACTGGTTGAGCAGGAAGAAAAGACGAGAAAGCTGCAAAAAGAATTGTTTAGCAAACAGGCAGAAGTGACGTCTATGGAAAAGCAGATCTCAAAGGAAACAGAAAACTATTCTAATATAACAAAAGAGATGGACAAATACCGAATGTATCTTGGGAAAGTCAAAGTTAAAGGCAAAGGGCTGGAAGTGACACTGGATGACGGAGACTACCAATCTTCAGGAGATGTTAATAACTATCTTGTTCATGAACAGCATATTTTCAAGGTAGTCAACGAATTGTTCATCTCAGGTGCACAGGCAGTGGCCATCAACGGTCAGAGACTTACCAGGGAGTCCTATATTGTTTGCAATGGGCCCGTAATCACGGTTGACGGGACACAATATCCTGCTCCATTTGTTATCACAGCCATTGGAGACCCGGACGTCATGGAGGCTGCCATAGATATCAGCGGCGGGGTTAAGGAGCAGCTGGTAAACGAAAATATTACGTTTTCCGTGGAAGAGATAGAGGAAATCGAAATGGAACCGGTTTTGGGCAGTAAATAATTTTGCCGAAAAGAAAGCTGTGAAACGAATGAAAAAAGATATTAAATGGGGATTCACTGGCATTTCTATTATTGTAGGACTTATGCTGGCGATTCAATTCCAGACTGTTAAACAGCCAAAAATAGCAGATACAAGAGATGGATGGGAGCTGCGGACCCAAATTTTGGCGGAGCAGCAGCTGCAGTCAAAGCTGCTGACAGAGATCCGGGAGCTTGAGGCACAGGCTTCAAGTTATGAAACTCAAAGAAGCCAAAGCAAAGAAACAGCATTGAAACAGACACTGGGTGAATTAAAACGTGAATCAGGGCAGACCAAGGTTACTGGTGATGGAATAATCATTACCATTAAGCCTTTGGCTGAAGCCGAGCTTCTTGGTGAAACGATCCACTCCATTTCTCCTGAATTGCTGAAACGGCTGATTAATGAGCTGAATATGTACCATGCCGAACATATCTCGATCAACGGCCAGAGAGTTGTTAATACTACAGTAATAAGGGAGATAAATGGAGAACCAAAGATAGACGGTCTACCTCTAAGTAATTATCCCATTACAGTCAGAGTCCTCTCAAGTGATGTACAGAACCTGCGTGACCGCATCAAGGTTTCAAAGGTAATAGAGCAGTTTTTTATAGATAATTTATCTGTTGAGGTATCCGATCCTGTAAAGAAACTTACAGTTCCACCCTATCAGAATGCTATAAAAAGCAAGTATTTAGAACCTGCAGGAAAAGAATAAAAGGGGTGAATTCTATTGTGGCTGCCTATTTTTGGATTGATTCTCGGAGTAATTTTAGGGCTGCTTACTGATATTAGAATTCCTGAAGAGTATTCAAACTATCTATCAATTGCGGTTCTGGCTGCTTTGGACACGCTGCTGGGCGGAATGCGGGCATATCTGCAAAACTTGTATGACGAGAAGGTATTTGTTTCCGGATTCTTTTTTAATATTATATTGGCCGCAAGTTTAGCTTTTCTAGGTGTTCATCTTGGTGTAGACTTGTACTTAGCTGCCGTTTTTGCATTTGGAGTAAGACTATTCCAAAATATTGCGGTAATCAGAAGGATTTTGCTTGCGAAATGGACAAAATCCCCAGAAAAAAATTTATAGGTTTTTAAAGGGTTTAAAACGCTTTTGACGAATTGTTTTTATTAGTAATTTCAAATCTTATAGACTATTCTATATATTGAATTCATAGTTTGTTGTTCTATTTAAAAACTTTTTCAATTAAAGGAGGTGCCATAGAATGAACAGCAATGAAATATACGTAAGTCTTGACATCGGTACATCCAGTGTAAAAGTTATCATTGGGGAAATGGTCAATGACACATTAAACATAATTGGCGTTGGAAATGTGAAATCAGAAGGCATCAAAAAAGGTTCCATTGTCGATATAGACGAAACCGTTCATTCTATTCAAAGAGCTGTTGAGCAGGCTGAAAGAATGGTAGGAATGGAAATTAAGCGGGTTGTTGTCGGAATCAGCGGCAATCACATCTCTCTCCAGCCGTGTCATGGCGTTGTAGCGGTATCAAGCAACAACAAAGAAATCACAGAAGAAGACGTTGCACGTGTCAGGGAGGCAGCAGAATTATTGACAATCCCTTCTGACCGGGAAATTATTGACGTGGTTCCCATCCACTACAAGGTGGATGAACTGGAAGAAATCAGTGACCCGAGGGGCATGATTGGCGTCAGGCTGGAAATGAAAGGCATACTTATTACTGGTCTTAGAACGTTATTACATAATACACTGCGCTGTGTAGAAAGAGCAGGCCTTGAAATAACGGATATAGCTCTCCAGCCGATGGCGGCAGGCTCACTCGTACTTTCCAAGGACGAAAAGGAGCTTGGGGTAGCCCTTATAGATATAGGCGGTGGTTCTACTACACTTGCAGTCTTTGAACAAGGACACTTAAAGACCACTTTTGCCATTCCAATCGGTGGAGAAACTTTGACAAAGGATCTTTCTATTGTACTTAGAACTACTACAGAAGATGCTGAAAAAATAAAGATTACACACGGCCATGCATTTTATGATGAAGCATCTGAAGATGATGTCTTCAATGTGCCGATTATCGGCAGCGACCAAATGCAGCCTTGTAATCAGCTAATGATTTCTGAGATTATTGAGGCAAGGCTTTCAGAAATCTTCGAGCTGATAACCGATGAGCTTAGAAGAATGGGCTATGAGGATCTGCCCGGGGGATTTGTATTGACCGGGGGAGCAGTGAAAATGCCAGGGGTTCTGGATTTGGCACAGCTGATCTTTCAAAACAGGGTGAGAATGGCAGAACCTAACTATATCGGGGTTCGCGAGCCGCAATACACTACTGCAGTCGGGCTGATCAAGCACGCTTGTAAAAAGAGCAGAATGCAGGGTACGACTTTAGGAACTCCCGTAGCTGCTGCCAGTGTACCTGAAAAAGCGGAAAGAAGAGCCCAAAAGCCTTCGCAGCCTAAAGAAAAAGCTGAAAAACAGCCTGCTGAAAAAGGCGACTCAAAGTTCAAAAAGTTCCTTGGTTATTTCTTTGAATAAAAATCATCTCTGGATATCGTTAAAATAGGAGGATTGTCATGTTAGAGTTTGATAGTAATTTAGATTCTTTAGCTACGATAAAAGTAATTGGCGTAGGCGGCGGCGGTAATAATGCCGTAAACCGCATGATTGAACACGGAGTACAAGGTGTAGAGTTTATCGCTGTGAACACAGATGCTCAGGCACTTAATCTTTCAAAAGCGGAAATCAAAATGCAGATAGGCGGCAAGCTTACCCGCGGATTAGGAGCAGGTGCAAATCCAGAAGTAGGTAAAAAAGCTGCAGAAGAAAGTAAGGAACAAATTGAAGAAGCTCTTCGCGGAGCTGATATGGTGTTCGTCACAGCTGGTATGGGAGGCGGAACAGGAACTGGTGCTGCACCAGTCATCGCGCAGATTGCCAGGGATTTAGGTGCTTTAACTGTCGGCGTTGTTACCCGTCCGTTTACTTTCGAAGGAAGAAAACGTGCGACTCAGGCTCAAGGCGGTATTTCTGGAATGAAGGAAGCTGTTGATACGCTTATAGTCATTCCAAACGATCGTCTCCTTGAAATTGTGGATAAAAGCACTCCAATGCTTGAAGCGTTTAGAGAAGCTGACAATGTACTTCGTCAGGGTGTCCAGGGTATATCCGACTTAATTGCGACTCCAGGCTTGATCAACCTTGACTTTGCAGATGTTAAAACGATCATGTCTAACAAAGGTTCTGCATTGATGGGGATCGGTGTGGCGACAGGAGAAAACCGTGCGGCTGAAGCTGCGAAGAAAGCCGTTTCCAGTCCTCTTCTAGAAACGTCCATCGATGGTGCTCAGGGAGTACTCATGAACATTACAGGCGGATCAAACTTGAGCTTGTTCGAGGTTCAGGAAGCAGCCGATATCGTAGCTTCTGCATCAGATCAGGATGTCAACATGATTTTTGGTTCTGTAATCAATGAAAACTTAAAGGATGAAATTGTTGTAACTGTCATTGCAACCGGATTTAGCGAAAGTGAGATCCAACAGGCAAGGCCGCAAAGACAATCTTTCAATCAGCAGGCGCCTTCTTCTTACAGCCAGCAGCCGCAAAGTTCATTCAACGGGCAAAGACAAGCTCAGCCAGTGAAGCGTGAACTTAAGAGAGAAGAACCCGTTGAGCAGAATAGACAGCAGGCGGATGATGCTTTAGACATCCCAACATTCTTAAGAAATAGAAACCGCCGCAGATAAAATTTATTTAAAGAAATAACTGAAGGGGTTAGCTTATTGCCAGCAGCATTAAGCTAACCCTTTTTTATTTTGGCTCTATTCTAAAAGATTGTTTTTTTAATAAGTTCTGTGACTATTCTATTGTTTAACAGGCTGATTGGAACGTAAGGTACGAGACTCCTTGATCCAGCTGCAAGGCTTTAGACCCTCGAGTCATAAGCCAATCCGTCTATGGGGAGAAAAGCACTCCCCACAGCCGGCTAGTCTTATGCTTGGCTGACGCACGAAGCACAGGATGTCCGAGCCAGGCGTGGCCACAGGACGTGGCGTTCGAGCGTGGTAAGTGCGACTAAGCTTCTGTCTTCACTGTCGTTCTCCAATCAGCAAGTCTTCTTTATCGGGTCTCTGCCTGCCACTTTGTTTACCATTTTATATCTATTTGGATTAACACTGAGCTTTTAATATTTATATGCCTGAGCAGGCACCGCTTTCCGCTTTTCTGTGCGGGAGCAGCGGATATTGTCCAGCTCCAAGGCTTTAGACCCTCGAGTCATAAGCCAATCAGTCCATGAGAAGAAAAACCGCTTCTCACGGCCTGCTCGTCTTATGCTTGGCTAACGCATAAGTGCGACTAAGCTTCTGTCTTCGCTAACGCTTGCCAATCAGCAAGTCTTCTTTATCAGGTCTCTGCCTTCCCTAAAATTTGTGTTGATAAAAGATGAGCTTATCATGAGAGTTCTTAAACAGTGTTAATGGGGAAGGCACCGCTTTCCGCTTTTCGATTTGTCCAGCTCCGGACTGACACCGCGGGTCTAGCCAATCGCCATTAAAAGGCAAGATCAGCCTTTCACTGCCGTTCGTCTTATGCCGGGCTAACCGTACGAAGCACAGGATGTGCGAGCCAGGCGGGGCCACAGGACGTGGCGTTACGAGCGTGGTAAGGGCGACTAAGCTTCTGTCTTCGCTATCGCTTGCCAATCAGCAAGTCTTCTTTATCAGGTGCCTGCTTTTCTTTTAGTGTTTTGCCTCTACTTAAAAAAGATCATCATTCAGCTTTTGGATGGATCTTTTCTTGAAAAGCACCGTCCTCCGCTTTTCGATCAGGTGA
>NZ_PGUY01000067.1 GCF_002863585.1 Peribacillus deserti
ATGGCGATTGGCTTATGACCGAAGGTGTCAGTCCGGAGCTGGACAATACCCGCTGCTCCCGCAAAGAAAAGTGGAAAGCGGTGCCTGCCCAACATATAAATATTAAACGCTCAGTGATAATCCCAATTGATATAAAATTCTAAACAAATTGGCAGGCAGAGACCCGACAAGCATAAGACGAGCCGGCTGTGGGGAGTGCTTTTCTCCCATCAGGCGGATTGGCTTAGGACTCGAGGGTCTCAGCTTGTAGCTGGATCAAGGAGTCTCGCACCTTACGCTCAATCGACCTGACTGAACAATAGAGTGCCGTAAAAAACTTTTTAAACAACAACAATCTTTTAGAAAAGAGCCTAATTTATGATTTATTGGTGGTAGAGCTTACAAGATGGAAGCCTGTTTACCGGTAGACGAAAAGCAGCGAGGCTGAAGCTTATGAATGTGGCAAACGAACCGTTTTATGTGGCCTAAGGTGGATGTTATGTGGCTAATAATTTCTTTATGCGGCGAAATATAGTTTTATGAGGCAGCATGTAGATTTAGGGTTAATGCTTAAGGGGCCAGACTTTTCGCTGCGGCGAGGTAAAATGTTAAAAAAGGAAATGGATGATTCCATTTCCTTTTTTAACATTTTACGATAGGGTCTTGATCCTAATCATTTATGTTTTGTTTTATGATTATGGCTCGCCATTTCAACAGTCGGTCCAGCATTTCCTTTGACGCTTGCAGCACTTACACCCGCTTTGGACGGATTTTTTTTCAATTTAGCCATTTTTTCACCCCTTTTTTATTCTTCCCAATGTTGAACCAGGCATGAAGGAAAATAAATTCACATTTTCTTTATTGATAAATTTTCAGAAATATTTTATAGTTAAAGTATCAAGAAAAATCCCAAATTTTCATATTTTTTTGAAGAAAAAATGAATGAGTATTCATTCAAAGAAATTGATTATCTATTCATGGAATATAAAGGGGGATCATATTTTGCTTCGTCAAATACGTAAAGCTGCAGTTCTTGGGTCTGGAGTAATGGGATCTGGAATAGCAGCACATCTTGCAAATATCGGGATACCAACATTGCTGCTGGATATAGCACCACGGGAGCTGCTTGAGCAGGAGTCAAAAAAAGGACTTACCCTGGAAGACAGGACAGTGAAAAATAGAATCAGCAGCGGGGCACTACAGAAATTACTAAAACAAAAGCCGGCACCTCTTAGCTCTAAAAAGAATCTCCGTTTAATTGAGGCAGGAAACTTTGAAGACGATATGGTACGGCTTGGAGAAGTGGATTGGATCATTGAAGTAGTGGTGGAAAACCTGGATATTAAGAAGAAAGTTTTCTCGCAGGTCGATCAGTACCGCAAGCAAGGGAGCATCGTAAGCTCTAATACTTCAGGGATATCTGTTGAAGCGATGATTGATGGCCGGAGTGAAGATTTCAAGAAAAATTTCCTTGGGACACACTTCTTCAATCCACCCCGCTATTTAAAATTATTAGAAGTGATCCCAACGGACTCAACAGATCCTGAGGTGCTTAGTTTCATGAAGCAGTTCGGCGAAGACGTACTTGGAAAAGGCGTTGTGGAAGCAAAAGATACACCAAACTTCATTGCTAACCGAATCGGCACGTACGGCCTTTTAGTTACTGTAAGGGAAATGCTGCAAGGCGGTTATAGTGTCGGTGAAGTGGATTCCATTACCGGTCCTATGATTGGCCGGCCGAAAAGTGCAACGTTCAGAACATTGGATGTTGTTGGCTTAGACACATTCGCTCATGTAGCCAGGAATGTGTATGACCAGGTGGAGGGTGAAGAAAAAGAGGTCTTTGATATTCCTCCTTTCCTTAATAGAATGCTGGAAAATGGCTGGCTGGGCAGTAAATCAGGCCAGGGATTTTTCCTAAAGCAGGGAAAAGATATCCTGGAACTTGACCCTGAAACAATGGAATATGTTCCGAGGAAAAAATTGAAGACAGCAGCGACAGAACTAAGTAAGCAGCAAAAAGGTCTATCGAATAAATTGAAAGCGCTTGTATATGCAGACGACCGTGCGGGCCAGCTATTATGGGATATTATGAGTCCAGTTCTTGTATACTCAGCTGACCTCCTTGGAACGATTGCAGATGATGTGGCTGCTATCGACCAAGCAATGAAATGGGGATTTGGCTGGGAGATGGGACCTTTTGAATTATGGGATGCGATAGGCGTTGAAAAGTCCGTCGCCAAAATGGAAGATGAAGGACTCGCAGTTCCTCCGTGGGTTAAAGAACTGGCTGCCAGTGGTTCTCCAGTATTTTATAAGGAAGAGGACGGAACTACGCTTTTCTATACAAACGGAGATTATAAGCAGCTGCAGGTTAATCCGAAAAATATAAATTTAAAACAATATAAGAAAAAACACGGTGTAATCAAGAAAAACAGCGGAGCCAGCTTGATAGATCTTGGGGATGGAGTGGCACTGCTGGAGTTTCATTCTCCTAACAATGCAATCGGCCTTGATATCACCCAGATGATTAATTTTGCCGTGGATGAAGTAGAAAAGAATTATAAAGGCCTTGTGATTGGTAATCAGGGGAAGAACTTCTGTGTTGGAGCAAATCTCGCCATGATCCTCATGGAAGCTCAGGATGACAATATATACGAACTGGATATGGTGGTGCGCCACTTCCAGCAGGCAATGATGAAAATAAAATACAGCAGTAAGCCGGTTGTTGCAGCACCATTTGGCATGACCCTCGGCGGTGGAGCTGAAGTTTGTCTTCCGGCTGCCCGCATCCAGGCATCAGCTGAAACATATATGGGGCTGGTGGAAGTGGGGGTAGGCCTCATTCCAGGCGGCGGCGGAAATAAAGAGCTGTATATAAAGCTTCTTGAAAGCATGCCGCAGGGAGTAGAATTTGATCTTCAGAAAGTAGCAAATAAAGTGTTCGAAACGATCGCTATGGCAAAGGTCTCCACAGCAGGGGAAGAGGCAAGAGACAATAACTTCCTTAGCAATAGCGACGGCATCAGTGTCAATCCGGATCATCTACTTTATGATGCGAAACAGGCGGTTCTTGCACTTTCGGAAAGCGGCTACAAAGCGCCGATCCGCAAAAAGGTGCCAGTTGTCGGTGAAACGGGATACGCAGCGCTGCTGCTGGGTGCCCATGCGATGCAGCTTTCTGGATATATTTCGGAGCATGATTTGAAAATAGCTAAAAAGCTTGCTTTTGTCATTGCAGGCGGCAAGGTTCCTTATGGAACGGAAGTTGATGAACAATACTTACTGGATCTGGAAAGAGAAGCTTTCTTAAGCCTTGTCGCTGAAGGGAAATCTCAAGCCAGAATGCAGCATATGCTAGTCAAAGGAAAACCGCTCCGCAACTAAGCCAGGCTTCACTTAAAAAATAGAATGGTAGATTCAAGAACTGAGGAGGATTGACATGAGAGAAGCAGTAATCGTCGCCGGTGCAAGAACGCCTGTCGGAAAAGCAAAAAAAGGGACACTGGCTAATGTGCGTCCTGACGATCTAGGAGCCCTTGTTGTAAAAGAAACCTTGAAACGGGCTGGGAATTATGAGGGGAATATTGACGATTTAATCATAGGCTGCGCGATGCCCGAAGCTGAACAGGGGCTGAATATGGCCAGGAATATCGGGGCATTGGCAGGACTTCCTCATACGGTCCCGGCCATCACAGTTAACCGCTATTGTTCAAGCGGTCTTCAAACGATTGCATATGGGGCGGAGCGCATTATGCTGGGGCATTCAGATACAGTCATAGCCGGCGGTGCTGAGTCTATGAGCCTTGTCCCCATGATGGGCCATGTAACAAGGCCGAATGCCAAGCTCGCCGAAACAGCGCCTGAGTACTACATGGGCATGGGACATACCGCTGAAGAGGTAGCAAGGAAATACGGCATCAGCAGGGAAGAACAGGATGAGTTTGCAGTAAGAAGCCATCAGCGTGCAGCAAAGGCTATTCAAGAAGGTAAATTTGCTGATGAAATCGTTTCGGTGGATGTTACTCTGCGCAATGTGGGAGAAGACAATAAGCTCAAAGAAAAGCAAGTATTGTTTTCACAGGATGAAGGTGTCCGTGCCGATACGTCATTAGAGGTATTGAGCAAGCTGAGACCCGCCTTCAATGTCAGAGGATCTGTTACAGCCGGAAATGCGTCGCAGACTAGTGACGGTGCTGCTGCTGTAATGGTTATGGATCGGGAAAAAGCCGGGTCGCTGGGTCTTCAGCCGATGGCAAAATTCAGAGCGTTCGCCGTTGCCGGTGTGCCGCCGGAGGTAATGGGCATCGGCCCTATCGCGGCTATTCCTAAAGCTCTTAGACTTGCAGGTCTCGAACTGTCCGATATTGGTTTATTCGAGCTGAATGAAGCGTTTGCCTCACAATCCATCCAAATCATCCGTGAGTTAGGATTAGACGAAGAAATAGTGAATGTAAATGGCGGTGCTATAGCGTTAGGGCATCCTCTGGGCTGTACGGGAGCAAAGCTTACCCTTTCCTTGATTCATGAAATGAAGAGAAGAAATCAGCAATTTGGAGTTGTAACCATGTGTATCGGCGGCGGAATGGGTGCTGCAGGAGTATTTGAATTACTGGCTTAATATACTACTGTGCTAGGGAGTATGGTTGATTTCATTTTCGCTGCAGACGCAGGACTCCTGCAGGAAAAGCGGATATTCTGGGGGACCCCTGCAGGCACGTCAGAGGGGCTCCTGGGCCGCCCGTGGAAGATGGCCGCCTGTAGCAGCAGCCAGCAGGGAAGTGCAACAGAGCTAATTAAAAATCAAAAGATAATGAGAGGGGATACCGGAATGTCAATAAATAAAGCTCAGGACGTAATTAAAGGCGGAAGCTTCCTGATTGATGATGTATCATACGATCGAGTTTTTACACCAGAGGATTTTACAGATGAACAGGTCATGATTGCCAAAACCACAGATGAATTTGTAGCCAATGAGGTTCTGCCTGTAGTGGAAAAACTCGAAAACCATGAGTTCGAACATTCGGTCAGACTTCTGAAGGAAGCTGGGGAGTTAGGTCTTTTAGGGGCTGATGTGCCGGAAGAATACGGCGGCCTGGGCCTTGACAAAGTAAGCTCGGCGTTAATTGCTGAAAAAATGTCCAGAGCAGGGGGTTTTTCAATCTCTCACGGGGCGCATGTTGGAATAGGATCTCTTCCTATTGTTCTATTTGGAAATGAAACTCAAAAGCAGCAATATCTACCTGAGCTTGCTACTGGCGAAAAGCTTGCAGCCTATGCGCTTACAGAGCCGGGTTCAGGATCTGATGCCCTAGGTGCAAAGACGACTGCGAAGCTTAATGCAGAAGGGACTCATTATGTTTTAAACGGTGAAAAACAATGGATTACGAATGCCGGGTTTGCCGATGTTTTCGTGGTTTACGCCAAGATTGACGGCGAACATTTCTCCGCTTTCATTGTTGAACGGGAATATCCTGGAGTTTCTACTGGTGCTGAAGAAAAGAAAATGGGAATTAAAAGCTCTTCCACGAGGACATTAATTCTTCAGGATGCATTGGTTCCTAAAGAAAACCTTCTTGGGGAAGCTGGGAAAGGCCATATTATTGCTTTTAACATCTTGAATATCGGGCGTTATAAGCTTGGCGTAGGTGCTGTCGGAGGGTCCAAACGTGCTTTTGAATTGACCGCTCAATATGCAAATCAGCGCCAGCAGTTTAAAACTCCGATTTCTTCTTTCAATCTCACCAGAGAAAAGCTAGCCACTATGGCTTCCAAGATTTATGCTGCTGAAAGTTCTGTATGGCGCACAGTGGGGCTTTTTGAAGACCGAATGAGCAGGCTGACTGAAGAAGAAATCAATAACGGCAAGGCAGTTGCGGACTCTATTGCTGAGTATGCAATCGAATGCTCGCTAAATAAAGTATTTGCTACAGAAGTATTGGATTATGTAGCAGATGAAGGCGTTCAAATCCATGGCGGTTACGGATTTATGGCTGAGTACGAAATTGAGAGAGCTTACCGCGATTCCAGGATCAATCGTATTTTTGAAGGAACAAACGAAATCAATCGTCTTCTCGTTCCAGGCACCTACATTCGTAAAGCCATGAAAGGCGAGCTGCCATTATTCCAAAAGGCACAGGCGCTTCAGGAAGAGTTGATGATGCTTATGCCGGAAGAGCCAGGCGAAGAGCCATTGGCAAAGGAAAAATATTTAGTTAAAAATGCAAAGAAAATTGGTTTGCTTGCTGCTGGATTGGCTGCCCAGAAATTTGGCAAAGCCCTAGAAAAAGAACAGGAAATCTTAGTGAATATTGCTGATATCGTTTCTCTTGCTTATGCAATGGAATCAGCCGTACTCCGTACAGAAAAGGCAATTGATAATTCCGGGCTTGAAAAGAACAGCCAAAAGCTTCTTTACACCCAAATCTTCTGTCAGGAAGCGTTCAATTTGATTGAGCTGCATGCCAAGGAAACACTCGTTGCAGCTGAACAGGGAGATACATTAAGAATGCTCATTTCTGCATTGCGGAAATTCACAAGACATACCCCTGTCAATGTGATTGCTAAAAAACGTGAAGCAGCTGAAAAACTGGTAGATGCTGAGCGTTATGTAGTATAAATAATATGAAAGACCTGGACCTTGCTATTCGTTGGCAAGGTTCTCTATTTGATTACAGACTCCATTTGCAGGATGAAAACTTTACATCAGGCACTAGTAATCCTCCCTAGTTTCAGCCTGTCAAATCATGTCTAAAATAGTAACAGGGGGTGAATACATGGCTGAAAGACCAAATAATCTTACGTTTTATTGGTATCCTAAGTGTGGAACATGCCGTAAGGCAAAAAAATGGCTGGACGAGCATTCAATACCCTATGAGGAAAAACATATTGTTGAAAATCCACCTTCCCGAAGCGAGATTGAACAGCTCCACCAAAAAAGCGGCCTTGAGCTGAAAAAGTTTTTTAATACGAGCGGCATGAAGTATAAGGAACTTGGCCTTAAGGATAAAGTGAAAACCGCTTCTGAACCAGAACTTTACGACATATTAGCCTCGGATGGCATGCTTTTAAAAAGACCGATCTTGACAGATGGAAAAAAAGTGACGGTCGGTTTTAAAGAGGATGAGTATCAAAAAATGTGGGGATAAACTTATCTTGTAAATAGGCATGTCTAAATTTATTATGTTATAGTGATTTTATAGGATTTATAAGGGAACATGAGGCACTGTTCTCATACATATGGAGGGATATAGACGATGAATACACCAAAGGAATTGCGTTACTCTGAAGAACATGAGTGGGTAAAAGTCGAAGGCGGCAACGTTCGCATTGGCATTACAGATTTTGCTCAATCTGAGCTTGGCGACATTGTTTTTGTTGAGCTTCCAGAGGTTGGAGATGAAATTAAAGCTGACGAGCCATTCGGAAGTGTCGAATCTGTAAAAACAGTTTCTGAACTATATGCCCCTATCAGCGGTAAAATCGTTGAAATCAATGAGGAACTAAGTGACAGCCCTGAGTTTGTAAATGAGTCTCCATATGAAAAAGCATGGATGATCGTCATTGAACCAGCAAACGTAAGCGATATTGAAGGTTTAATGGATGCTGAGCAGTATGAGGCTATGATCAGCGAAGACTAAAAGACTGCGGAAGGCTCGCCCCAGAGCCTTCCTTTTTTATTCCAAAAGCTATGTTCAGTTCATTGCCTATGCCGGCACCTTGGAATCTTCGGGAGGCCTTCAGGAAAAACGGACGAAACCTTACAGGCAAAAACTTGGGGAGTAGGCCGGACCGCCCTTGGAAAGTGAGTGCCTAAAGCGGAAATCAACAGAGCCAATCAAGAAAAAAGAAGATAATTGAAAATTACCCAGACGTTATTTTACGGTTCATAGCAGAAGTGAGTTTTTATCTCTTCTTTAAGGGAAAAGTAAAACAAATTATATTCACATGATTCATCAACTTACGTACATTTGTTGTATAGGATCAGTTGATTTTGTTTGATAGGCCAGCATGATGAATGGCCCGTTTTTTCATAAGAGAAACCGTTCAGGGTGATGAATATGGAAATTGAACAAGTTGAGAAGGTAATCATTGTAGAGGGCACGTCAGATAAAAGAAAAGTGATCAGTGTCTTAAACGAGCCTATTGAAGTCATATGCACAAATGGTACGATTTCAGTCAGCAGGCTGGAAGAGATCATGGACGAGCATTTCAACAAAGAGGTATATATCTTGGTTGATGCCGATGAAGCGGGAGAAAAACTCCGCAAGCAGTTCAAACGAGAATTTCCTGAAGCCTTGCATCTTTATATCGATAAATCGTATAGAGAAGTGGAAAATGCTCCTGCATACCACATCGCGACTGTATTATTAAGTGCCAATATTGATGTCAACGCGGAATATTTAGAGCAAAGGATGTATTGATCGTTCATGGATATATGGAGAGAGGAACAATTGACAGAAGCAATCGACAGCGGCAAGCCCTTTGGCTTTTATTTATTTACTCCGCTTTGCGGCACTTGCCAAGTTGCCTCAAAAATGCTGGGAGTAACTGAACAGCTGATGCCCCAATTTAAAATGGGAAAGGCTGATATCAACTACTTGCCGAAGCTTGCCGAATTGTATCGAATAGAGAGTGTGCCCTGTCTTTTATTATTCACTAATGGGGAAGTTCAAAAGAAAATTTATGCCTTCCAATCTGTACCTTTTATATATGAAACATTAAAAGAACTAGCCTGACACCCGTGAAAAACGGGTGTTTTTATTATTTATCGACATTTTTTGGAAACCGTCTATTTGGATTGAGCAACTTAAAAGGGATTTTTGTCGACATTTTCTGGAAGGAGAGTGCTGAGGTTGTATGGAATAAATTAGGTAGGTAAAGGGGGACTGGACATGGAACTCGTATTTCATTGTTTTTTAGAAAATTTAAAGAAAAAGCCCTATTTGCTGCCCATACTTTCTAATAACAGCCGTACGATTTGTTTTCAGACCGGAAAAGGGAAAAACATACTTTATTTATCGAAAAAGAAACAATACATGGTCACAACAGAAGAAAATGTTCACTTTTATATTAGAGGCCAGGAAGACAGTCTCACCAATTTGTTAATGGGAAAAGAAAAGCTTCAAACTTTAGTTAAGGAAGAGCAGATTCATGTGGAAGGCTCATTTAGGGATTTATTATATCTGGAATCCTTATTTTTACTAAATCAGCCTTACCTAGAGGGGAATTCTGAAAAAAGAATGGAGGAGACGGACAATGGCTGAACAAAACAAGCTGCATTTTGAGACCTTAACAATCCACGGCGGCCTTCAAAAAGAAACTTCAACAGGTGCGAGGGCAGTACCTATTTATCAAAATAATGCGTATTTATTTAAAGATACGGAACATGCAGCCAACCTATTTGGTTTGAAGGAAGATGGATATATTTATACCCGCATACATAACCCGACGGTTTCTGTATTTGAAGAAAGGGTAGCTTTGCTTGAGGGAGGGGTTGGAGCGCTTGCCGTTTCAAGCGGGATGGCAGCCATTACACTTTCCATTCTGAATCTGGCAGGTTCGGGAGATGAAATTGTTTCTGCGTCCACTCTTTACGGAGGTACATATAATCTATTTGCCAATACACTGCCTAAATACGGAATCACCGTTCGCTTTGTCGATCCCCAGGATCCTAAGAGTTTTGAAAAGGCTATAACCCCTAAGACGAAGGCCATTTTTGCAGAAACGATAGGCAATCCAAGCCTGGCTGTCCTTGATATTGAAAAAGTCGCCCAAATTGCGCATACAGCAGGAATTCCCTTAATCGTAGACAACACATTTGCAACTCCATATTTATGCAGGCCTCTTGAATTTGGGGCAGATATTGTCATACATTCCGCGACTAAATGGCTTCTTGGGAACGGAACAACTTTGGGAGGAGTTATTGTCGATGGGGGATCCTTCAATTGGAAATCGCCCAAATTTCCTGGTTTTACGGAGCCTGACCCAAGCTATCATAATCTTGTTTACAGTGAAGCACTTGGCAGCGCCGCATATATCGCGAAAGCCCGTGTACAGCTTTTAAGAGATTTAGGACCAGCACTGAGTCCTCACAATGCCTTTCAATTTACGCTGGGACTAGAGACACTTCATGTTCGCATGAAGGAACATATCTCAAATACCTTGAAAGTGACGGAGTACCTTAAAAATCATCCTGCTGTAGAGTGGGTTATGTATCCAGGAGACGAAAGCCATCCTGACAAGGAGCTCGCTGATAAATATCTGTCAAAGGGTGCAGGGGCTGTAGTGGTGTTTGGGATAAAAGGCGGCCGGAAAGCAGGGGCTGCTCTCATTAATTCAGTCAAACTATGGTCGCATGTCGCTAATGTAGGGGATGCCAAAAGTTTGATTATTCATCCGGCAAGCACCACACATCAGCAGCTGGATGCTGAAGGGCTAAAAGCATCCGGCGTAACCGAGGACTTGGTGAGGCTGTCTGTCGGAATAGAAAATGTGGAAGATTTAATCAATGATCTGGAGGCTGCTATAAAATCGGCCGCAGGTATGAATTCAAGAACAGCTGTTCATATGTAATGTTAAATCAGGCCGGCTTTTAGCCGGTCTTTTTGATGTGGCGTGATCTTCTATTAAAGAGGTTCAAAGGGTTATTAAATCTCAATCATTCAATTCTGCACGTATTAAATGCGATTTCCGTCCATTAGAACTACAATTATCCCTTATAACCACAGCAGGATTGTTTGGGGATTATAGGAATTATCAAAATTTTCATATGAATAAAATATTCTTGACATTGCTTTGGCCGGGTGCTAAAATCTCATTTATGTGATTCGAATTTACTATTATAAAATACTATTAATTTAATATGTTACATGCTCTTATTGAGAGAGGTGGAGGGATGTGCCCGATGAAACCCGGCAACCGGCAAGGTATTAGGCCTTGAAAAGGTGCCAATTCACACAAAGCTTATAAGCTTTGGGAAATAAGAGAAAGGTGAAGCAAATAAATCATGCCTTTCTGTTATCCCAACAGAAAGGTTTTTTATTTATTATAGGGTTAAAACTATCTTTAAATCTTTATAAAAGAGGTGAAATCATTGATCACTCTATCCAATGTAAGCAAGATCTATAAGTCTAAGTTGAAAAACAGCGCGCAGATTAAAGCTGTTGATAATATTGAGTTACAGGTAGCGCAGGGAGAGATATTCGGGATTATCGGATACAGCGGAGCGGGTAAGAGTACGTTAATCCGGATGCTGAATGGTCTGGAAACTCCATCTGCAGGAACTATTTCTGTGGCCGGCCGGGAAATCTCCAAGATTAAAGGGGCTGAGCTGAGAAAGGCAAGACAGGAGATCAGTATGATCTTCCAGCACTTCAATCTATTGTGGTCAAGGACTGTAAGGGAAAATATTTCCTTCCCGCTGGAAATCGCCGGTGTTTCAAAACTCGAACGGCAGAATCGCGTGGACGAACTGATTAAGCTGGTTGGACTCGAAGGCAGGGAGGATGCCTATCCTTCCCAGCTGAGCGGCGGACAAAAGCAGAGGGTTGGAATTGCACGGGCTCTTGCCAACAATCCAAAGGTTCTGCTTTGTGATGAAGCAACTTCTGCGCTCGACCCGCAGACAACAGATTCCATTTTGGATCTCTTGCAGGACATCAATACGAGACTGGGCTTAACCATTGTCCTGATTACACACGAAATGCATGTTATTCGTAAAATCTGCCACAGAGTGGCTGTGATGGAAAATGGAAAAGTGGTAGAGATGGGCAATGTGCTGGATGTGTTTAAACGTCCGCAGGCACAAATCACTAAACGTTTCGTACAGCAGGTAACAGAACCTGAGGAAACAAAAGAAACGATAGAGCATCTTCTTGAAAATTATCCGAATGGCAAAGTTATTCAGCTGAGCTTTGTTGGTGATTCAGCAGAACAGCCTTTAATCACTCAGCTCATCCGTACCTTTAATTTGGAGGTCAATATCCTTCAAGGGAAAATATCGCAGACCCAAAGCGGTTCTTACGGAACGCTGTTTATCCATCTGGACGGCAGTGAAGCTGAAATGGATAAAGCCCTTGAATATATAAAAGCAAGCCACGTGGGAGTAGAGGTGATAGAGAATGCTTAAGACTTTATTTCCTAATGTAATATGGGACACCATATATGAGGCGACATTGGAAACCTTATATATGACTGCTATTTCTGTACTGGCTACCTTTTTCCTTGGCATCATTCTTGGTTTGCTTCTGTTCCTGACAGGGAAGGGAAATCTGTGGGAGAACAAAATCATTCATACGATCATTAGTGCTTTTGTAAACATCTTCCGTTCCATTCCGTTTATCATATTGATTGTTTTATTGATTCCATTCACAATGGCAATCATGCAAACCATGATTGGGGCTAATGCTGCACTGCCGGCACTTATTATCGGGGCAGCACCGTTTTATGCCAGGATGGTTGAAATCGCTCTCCGTGAAATTGATAAAGGTGTAATAGAAGCTGCGAAATCCATGGGTGCAAAAGTCAGCACGATTATTTTCAAAGTGCTCATTCCTGAGAGTCTTCCGGCACTGGTTTCCGGAATTACTGTCACAGCGATTGCCCTCGTAGGATACACAGCTATGGCCGGGGTAGTCGGTGCAGGAGGATTGGGAAACCTTGCTTACTTAGAGGGTTTCCAGCGAAGCCAGAATGATGTAACCTTCATTGCTACCATAATTGTATTAATCATTGTTTTCATCATCCAATTTATTGGTGATTTCATAACATCAAAATTAGACAAAAGATAAGGAGAATGGGTTCATGAAAAAATATCTAAGCTTAGTGCTTGTACTTGTGATTTCTGCAGTCTTAGCTGCATGCGGCGGCGGAAATAAATCAGGTGAAGGTAAAGGCGATACAAAAGAATTAACAGTTGGAGCTTCAAATGTACCTCATGCTAAAATTCTGGAACAGGCTCAACCGCTTTTAAAAGACAAAGGAATTGACCTGAAAATCGTTAAATATCAAGATTACATTATGCCAAACAAAGCTCTTAATGAAGGTCAGCTGGATGCCAACTACTTCCAGCACATTCCTTACTTGAATTCACAAATGAAAGAAAATGGCTACAAATTTGCAAATGCCGGCGGAATCCATATTGAGCCGATCGGTGTTTACTCTAAGAAATACAAAAGTTTAAATGACCTGCCGAAAGGTGCAGAAATCATTATGAGCAGCTCTGTTGCCGACCATGGCCGTATGCTGTCCATGCTGGAAGCTGAAGGCTTAATTAAACTGAAGGCAGGCATCGACAAAACTGCTGCACAAGTTAAAGATATTACCGAAAATAAAAAAGGTCTCAAATTCAGGACGGATATAGAAGCATCTCTATTACCGAAGGTGTATGAAAACAAACAAGGCGACGCAGTTCTCATCAACTCCAACTATGCAATCGACGCAGGTCTGAACCCTGTAGAAGATTCAATCGCACTTGAAAATTCTGATTCACCATATGTGAATGTGATTGCAGTCAAAAAAGGCGATGAAAACAAAAAAGAAATTAAAACTCTTGTTGAAGTACTTCGCTCTAAAAAAATTCAAGATTTTATTAAAAAAGAATATAAAGGTGCGGTTGTACCAGTATCAGAATAACCAAATAAATAAGAGCGGGCTAAAAGCCTGCTCTTTTTTATATCAGGCTTATCGGGGCTAGTGGATTTTGTTTATATTACTTACAGTTTTTTAGATAATTTATTGAGAAAAAGGCTATTAAAGGCTGATTTTAAAAGGGCGAGAACCTTCATATGTAAAATTAGAGATAAAAGTGGAAACGGGAATATAAGAGCGGAAATTGGATTTTAAGAGCGGAAATTGGATTTTAAGAGTGAAAATGAAAATATAAGAGCGGAAATCAAAATTTAAGAGTGAAATTGGATTTCAAGATTGAAATTGAAAATATAAGAGGGGAAATTAATTTTAAGAGCAAAATTGAATTTTAAGAGCGAAAATTGAAATTCAAGAGCGAAATTGAAAATATAAGAACGGAAATCAAAATTTAAGAGCGAAAATTGAATTTTAAGAGTGAAATTGAACATATAAGAGCGGAATTCAAAAGATAAGAGTGAACACTGTTTTTAAGAAAGAAAACACAAGGATCCCTGACGGCAAATTAATTGTAAAATCCAAAGGATAGAGCCAGTACATTTGTCCATAATAAGAGGGACTAATTTTACGGGAGTGACATCGATTATGGATCAAATACCACATACACCAACAAATGCCTCTGAAATGGCCATAAGGGATTATAAAGAGGGCTTAGGCGATTTCATGAGAAAAATGCCTCATTTGGCCCAGCATTATAATGCTTTTACAGAGGCTTGCTTTCAAGAAGGAGAGCTTTCACAGCGTGATAAACAGCTGATAGCTCTTGGGATCAGCTTATACTCTCAAGATGAATACTGCATTATATACCATGTGAAGGGCTGTCTGGATCATGGGGCTACGGAGCAGCAAATATTAGAAGCTGTAGGAGTAGCTACAGCTTTTGGAGGCGGCGCGGCGATGAGCCAGGCCGTCACATTAGTTCAAGATACAATTGATGATTTATCAGATACTGATACGCTTTCCTAGAACTGTGTTAGGAAGTATTCTAGATAAAAAACGAGTATTTGTATAGTAAAACGGGTACAGTGAATGTAGCCGGCCGAGGATAAGATATTTCGATTGATACGCCTTTAGAGCCCTTTTGCGGATAAAAAAACCAGCTGTTATGATATTCATGTAAAACACAGAAGGGATGAGAGACAGAAAATGAATAACTTACATTTACAAGTAACACATGACATGGAAAAGGCGATGCAGCAGAATCATGGCATAGGGTACAGTGAATATAGCCGCGACTTGGACCTGCGGATTGAGGTTGAAAAAAAGCGGGAGAAAAGTTATTCGAAAAGTCATCAAATCACTGAAGAGCTAAATCGAAGAATGCATACGTAACCAGCCTGAATAAGGGTGCTGAAGTAAAACCAGCCTTACTTGATGGGGCTGGTTTTTACTATTATATTAAGAGCGGTCACAAACGCATGATTAACCCCTAAATAACCATTTGGAGTCTGTTATTATGTTTTTAAGGTAATAATTTTAGAATGGTAAAAAAACAGATCATAAAAGTAATATGGCAGGAGTCGTTTTCCATGCGGACTGACACCTTCTGTCATAAGCTAATCGCCACCAAAAGGCAAACCCGGCCTTTCGCTGAAGCTTTTCTTATGCCGCGCTAACGAACGAAGCACAGGATGTGCGAGCCAGGCGTGGGCACAGGACGTGGCGTTCGAGCGTGTTAAGTGCGACTAAGCTTCTGTCTTCGCTATCGCTCGCCAATCAGCAAGTCTTCTTTATCAGGTGTCTGCTTATCAAATAGGTTTTATGCTATATATAATGTAAATTCAACATGGCTGATAAAGAAAAGAGAGCGATGAAAAGCACCGTCCTCCGCTTTTCTTGGTGTCGAGCTGCGGACTGACACCTTCGGTCATAAGCCAATCGCTGTTAAAAGGCAAAGGCGGCCTTTTACCACCGCTTTCCTTATGCCTGTCAGGTGTCT
>NZ_PGUY01000068.1 GCF_002863585.1 Peribacillus deserti
CATCACCCTTTTTTGTTGTGAAGACGTTCCATACATACTCAATTCCAGATCGGAAGAATATTTTGCATAGTAGCCCATACAATTTTCTTGGATTTACATAGTTTATAATAACAAAGTTCGAAAGGGGGCATACATGTGAGTGATGCAGGATATGGTTTTGGAGGCGGATTCGCCTTACTTGTTGTTTTGTTTATTTTACTAATTATTATTGGTGCTACTTATTGCGGCTATGGATATTAAATAATGGATTAATCATTCGTTCAAGAAAGGGGGGTTAATTATGGGCTATGGATATGGTTACGGATATGGGTGTGGCTATGGCTATGGATATGGTTCCGGTTGCGGAAAAGCCTTCGCTTTAGTTGTAGTATTATTTATCCTTTTAGTTATTATTGGATGCGTATGTTGGCATTGAGTATTGGTTTACAAGGTCCTTCCAGGGACCTTTTTTTTTGATTTTGAGGGGTTGATTAATAAAGCACAGAATATGCTTATAGACATATTCTATTGTAAGCAGAATCCATATCCGTATCGAACATCCAATGTATGACCTCCTCGAAGAAGTAAGGGGCACATCCCTTCTTCTTCGTACATATGTTTAGGCGTATTTTTTTAGTATCAATATTGTCCAGGTAGTTAACACTGCACCTGTAAAACTATAAGTGTCGCAATTGGTTGTTTATCAAATTCTGTTTAATCTGATTTACATATGATATAAAGCAAGACGCAGTCTTCTCCGCAGCGTTTTCCGCCTATGTGGATTAACTCCTAATTGCTTCCTTCTGGAGGCAATTTTTTTTATATAAATTAGGTACGAGCCCTTCCCTCCATCTGGCTTGTACATATTATAAAAGCGAATACATTGGAAAAGGAGTGAATTATATGGGCTACGAAGGAGGAAGAGGCTACGGTGCTACATTTGCCTTAGTCGTTGTATTATTTATTCTTTTGGTAATTATTGGAGCTGTTTATGCTTATTAAGCGAAAATACAGATAAATACGTTTGTCTACATTTTTCGATTAAACAGATTTTTATAGTATGAGCTAAATATAAGCATGCCAAAAAACCTTCCATCATCCTATAACTGGAAGGTTTTGTTTTATTTAGTCAATAATATCAATTAAGTTACATATTGGAAAGATGAGCGACTTTTTATAATGGCATAAATCCATTGTAAAAGCTTGTTGGCACAGGCAATGACGACTACTTTAAATGGCTTTCCTTCGCCACGTTTCTTATCATAGAATTCATGTAATTTCTTATTACGATGAAGGATGGTATCTGTCGTTTTCTTTTTGTGACAATCCCTAATTCCGCATCGGACAGCCATATACAAGGTATGCCTTAGTCTGCTGGATCCTCTTTTGGTAATCCGGTTTTCGGTTCCTTTAAACCGGCCAGATTCATATATGCTTGGGTCTATTCCGGCGAAAGCAACGAGCTTCTTTGGGCGGTTAAACCGATTGATTTCCCCAATTTCAGAAATAATCGTTGCCGCGATTTTTTCACCGATACCGGGGATCGATTGGATAATCTTATATTCTTCCATTTCTTTTGCCAAAGCATCTATCTCTTTTTCTAATCTGGTTAGATGCTTTTGGTATTCGAGAAGCATTTGAATATACATTTCCAGGGTGAGAATGTGGCTCTGATAAAGGGTTTTCTGGAATGGGTTCCGAACCGCTGCCGCGATTAATTCACCGCCTGTTCTTGTGCCCACTTTTTGTAACGCCTTTTACACAGTTCATTGATCTTGTCAGCCAATGCTTCTTCTCCAGCCATTAATACTTCCTCTGAAGAGGGATACTCTAATAAAACAAGTAAGGAAACCACAGAATACAAATCCCCAAAAACCCCGCAATAATCAGGGATTACCTGGTCAAGAACAGCTCGAAATTGCAATTTTGTTTGTACATAAATACCCGTTATATTCTCATGCTGCCTTGTGAGGTTCCGGAGGTTCAATAAATGATTCCCCTTTTTTTATAAGGCCCCAGGTCCTCTTTATAGTACAGCTCGCAGAGATGGTAGGCATCGATCACATCTGTTTTGACCTTCCGTAAACTGGAACTCTTCGCTCGATAAGAGATAAGGGGATTGACGATGAATAATACATAACCTCTTTCCTCAAAATACTGGACAACGGGGGTATGATAATGCCCTGTAGATTCCAGTATGAGTGGAGGTTTTACCCCTGTTTTATTTCCTTTTTCTTTAGAAAGCAGTGAAGGGACTGAAGTCCTTCCACCGTATGGTCCACTTTAAAACTATTTTTATATAGCTTCTTCTTTTCTAAGAAAGCTTGGACCTGACTTTCTCCCTTTCGCTACATCCAGGCCAACCACTGGATTCATTTTGTATCTCCTCCAATGATTAATTTACCGGTACCCTAGCATCATAGGTTCGCTTGTTATACGAGATCAAGGTCCCAACCAGCTAAATCATGTTTAAACAAGTAGGGGGCGAACAGTTTAGCGGACGGGATCAAGTCCCACGGGTACGGACGTTCTACCCCGGCTATTGCTATAATAAAACCATACAAGAAATGGTCAACCAGAATATCTGGCTGACCTTATAATGGAGGATATGAAGCATAGTCTTTATGGTAACAGAAATTAAATATTATCACTATCGTAACGCACGGCTCCTGTAGCTGTTACCAACTGGATACTGATTACCTGGTAAAACTGGAGCGATCTCAGTGGTAGAATAATCATAGGGAAACCTTATAAGCCTGGTCTCCCTCTATTTTATCTATTATCAATATTTGAAATAAACAATGCCAACAGGGGATAAACACTGTACCAAGGGTTCTCCTATATAAATTGAAAACAAAGGTGCCCAGTTTTTTATAACAATATTACCTATATTCCTATACTGTTTGTTTTTTCACCGGGATGTAAATGTCCATTTCTTTTTCCTTTGTTCCATAACATCTTTCATCATACAATTCAAATTCCACTAATCCGTGGTGTTCAAAGCCTGATTGGGGAAACCACTCTGTAAAGATCTGATTCCATGTGCCCTGAATTGAAGAGGTAAAGGATTTTTCATCTGCTTTCGGCGTAGTGAAAACAGCGTACTGAAGTTCAGGAAAACTCATATATACCATTCCGTCAGGTACGTGAGTTCCCGGTGTTACTTCCATTCCGATGACATATATAAATTCACCTGTTTCAGGGTTGAAATTGGTGCATAAACCTAATTCCTGATTTACATTGATGGGATTAGGAATATTACAACCCAGCTTTTGTTGCATGTACTGATGCCAAAATTCCGGAATGTCCTTATTATTCTGACCATCTGTATTTCTCGTTTTAAGTTCGTAGCCAATAATATGAAAAGCGGGTTTAGTGATTAATTTTGGTGCCATCCAAGTACCTCCTAAATAATGAATTGTTAGGCAGGCTTTTCCTAATAGGGGTCCCGATAATCTTTTGGCATCGCGATATTGCCTAGGTGAAATACCATAGAACCTTTTGAATGCCCGATTAAACGATTCTATGTATTGGAAACCAACATCAAATGCAATCTCTATCACCTTTTCATCTGTATAAAATAGTCGTTCTGCTGCACATGTAAGCCGTCTTTTTCTCACGTAATCCATCACGGATACTCCGACCATAACCTGAAATACACGATGAAAATGAAAAGGAGAAAAACAAGCAACCTCTGCTAATTTCATTAGAGTAACCTTTTCATTTAAGTTGTCTTCAATATAATCAAGTGTTCGTTGTATATTTATTTCATACCCCAGTGGTCTTCACCTGCCTTACATTAACTATAACAGGAAACGTGGATGTGCTCTTAACATTTTTTGCGGTAATTAGCTTTATGAATTATAGGCTGTAACGTCTTAACGTGGAGGAAGAAAAAGACTATCTTGGAATGGCAAAGACCTTTTGTGGGAGAGAAATTGCTGAAAGGTCGTGGCTTGTACGAATAGACTCCCAAAAGCACCTGGAGCTAACTTGGCTCAGAGTCAAATATTCTTAGCCAAAAGTAAAGTAAAGTATAGGAAGGGATGGTTTGTTTGGTTTAAATACCATTAAACCCCAATAAACGGGTTCTTTACTTTAAGATTGTTTGGATGTTGCGGCAGCTGTTATTTGTTGTTTTACAGGATAGATCAACAAGGATAATAAATTTTTTTATAGAATTTAAGAGAAATGATTGCTTAATTTACTGGAGGTGTTTAAGTGCAGGATAAGAAGGATACATCGGAACAAGAAAGAGAGAGATTAAGAGAACAAGAATTGAAACGTAATCCAACGGGCAATATGAACGATGCTTTTAATAGAACAAACAGTGGAAATCTCCCTGATTTAGTTGGTAGCCTAGGTTGGAAGGGCACAGGAATTCTTATTATTGTAATAATAATTGGCTTTGTTGTTGTATCACTCTTCTTCAAGTAAAGGGAGCGATAGTTGAAGTCCAAGCTGCCTTCCTAGGCGGCTTTTTTCATATATGGAGGAAGGACTTTTTACTAAATCAGAGAATATTTTAGATAATTATTTTTTTAAGGGGTGTTTGTATGGAAATCAGATTGGAAAAAGCAGTAGAAGCGGATGCCGAGGCTATCTTTGATATTCAAGTAAAGGCATTTATTCCGTTATTGCATGAATATAAGGATTACGATACAAATCCTGCTAATGAAACAATTGAAAGAGTGCTAACAAGGATTAATAATCCCGATGGAGGATTTTATAAAATACAAATCGATGATGATCTTGTAGGGGCTATTTGTGTATTTTGGAGAAAAGAGACTCAGTTTTGGATAAGTCCAATGTTTATTTTACCTGAATATCAAGGGAAGGGTATAGCCCAGAAAGCGATACGTTTAATTGAGAGGTTATTCCCTCAAGCAACAACTTGGGAATTAAGGACGATCTTACAGGAGGAACGAAACTGTTATTTGTATGAAAAATTGGGATACAAACTGGAAGACTGGAAACATAGCTTAAATGAAAAAGCTACGCTTGTTCATTATAAAAAATATGTTCATGCTTCTTTAGTTAACGGGTGAGGAAGTTGGTCCAGTAGAGGTCAAGCGGGACAAGAAAAAAAGCAGTTTCCTACGGAGAAATTGTAAATATGCCATCTGGCAGAGTTTTTAACTTTGCAGATAATGAAGAAAATTACTTTGCTGTATTGGAAAGAATAAAATAAATAATTTATTTTATTCTTTGCTGCCTACACAGGCAGCTTTGGCTGCGTTAGTTAGTTTAAGTATGGCTGCAAAGGCATCCTTTATTTTGTTTTCACTAACAGGGCAGGTACAAAATATAGATTAGACGTAAATAGAATAATATTGATTAACATATTTTGAGGGGAAAAATACTTGGAGCCAAATAATATTATCAGCTTTTTTGAGGTGCCGCCATAAAACAATTACGGATTTTTTATTTAGAAGAGATACGCTTATAAAAGATGCTTATGGTTTGCAATAGTGAGTCGGGTCATATATGTCATTAGGTAGTTTCATATACACATAAAAAGGTGTTTATTATTCTATTTCTTCTAAAAAAATTTTTAGAGGAGCTATCCATATTACTCCTCTACATTTGAATCTTCTTCAGATGATTCCTCTTCCAGTAAGTGAGGAAAGTGCTCTTGGAACAACTCTTCTTTGATTTGTTCTATTAGACTCATGTATATCCCTCCTTGTTGTAGTATATATTTACCCGATTGTGATGGGTGTAACCTGGTAGTTATTGGACCTCTCTGCTTCAATAATAAAGCTCCCAATAAAGAGGTAAGTTAAAATGGATCAAGATATTCGCGATGAATTTAGTAATAAATATAAATACCCAAAGCTGGATTTGAACAGATAATTAAATAAAACTGTTTACTCTACTGTTAGCTTATTACTTAATGCCCTCCACCTGAATATCTATTATCCCCGATTGTATAATTTGAATCCTCACCTGCTTTTGCATGTGGATTAATAGAGTGCTGTATGGAATTTCTATTTTTCTTTCGTTTCCAATCTATCAAGATTGCAAAACCTATGATTACAAGAATCAATACGATTAAAAATGTCATTATAGCCACTCTTTCATAGTTTCTTAATTCATTATATTATAAGTTCATGCCCATTATCCCTGCCTCCTTGAACTAAGGGGTGAGTTAGTTCAAGAAGACGAGGCTGGTACGGAAGTATTTTACTAATAGGGGTAGCTTAGTTCAAAGGATAACTTATAGGACGAAGCGAATAGTTTAATGTGGAAATCATTGTTTCACTTGGGATTAAAATTCAGTAATAACAATTGTTTTCCTGACCCTAATGTCGGAGCAATTCTTTATAAATGAAGTCCTTGCAGATGTATTGGATAATAAACCAGTTTTAAAGCTAATTAGCAGTTATGTTTGGAACTTTGGGGTCACTTTTCAAGTAAGGTACGGATGTTCAAAAGAGGAGAGTTTTATATGGAAAATTACCTATTGGATGTGGATGGACAGAAAGTGAGTTATTATGAGGAAGGAAAGAGTGAAAAGCCAACAATTGTTTTGCTGCATGGTCTAGCAGGGAGTTCGAGATATAGTTTCTTTGAACTAAGTAAGATATTATCTGCTCATTTTCATATTATAGCAATAGATCAGCCAGGACATGGGGCCAGCACCTCATTTAATAATGAGGAAGACTATTTGTTTTCTATGCTGGCAAAGTGGTATGAAAAGGTATTCGATTCTTTATTGAATAAACCATTTTATATCCTGGGTCATTCATGGGGAGCAGATGCAGCTCTACATTATACAAAAAATTTCCCTGCTAAGGTCAAAGGCGTTATTCTATTAGATGGCGGTTTTACCTTTCCAGAGTTTCAGGAGGAAATGACCTTTCTAAAAGCATATAATGGATGGGATTCATACATAGACAATGCTGTATATAATACTTGGGAAGATATAGTTAGTGAGTATAAGACTTACACAACGAGATGGAATGCTAATATCGAACAGTCATTGAACTCAATATTTATAAAAAAGGAAAAGTATGAATTACTAGCAAGTAAATTCACTATTTTATCAATAATCAAGGCTTTTTTTGAGGAACCCTTTTCACATACATATCCTTTTATTAAGTCTCCAATATTATTATTACATGCTACAGAACCAGAAGAATTACTTGAAGCAAGGGAAAAAGGAATTTCCCAATTAAGGGCGGATATTAAAGATGCTACTATTATTTCATTGAGTAATACAGGTCACATGGTTCAATGGGATAAACCTGACGAAGTATGTTCTGAAATAATAGAATGGGTTAAAGATATAGAAGAAGGACATTATTCTTAAACTAAAGGGAAACGACAAATCAAGAACACTTAGCTGCATTAATGCAGCTTTTTTTGATTTCCATTAACTGGTTGTTGTTTTGGTTGAGGTGGTTTATAGATTTTAAGGAAGCCCAGCCAAAACTTATTTTTATGGATGCTAATACCTTTAGGTACGATGTCAGATGTAAACATTAAACAGCCCAAAGTCATTAAATGCCCGCCAAAAATGATTAAACTAAAAGACCACATAATATGAAATGCTTTTAAAAATAGCATAACAAATGATTGAAAGTTGACGACATTAAATGAGGAAAAATACTCTATACTATTGATAAGAACCAATATAAATATCATGATAAGTATGGCAATCCCCAAAATACCAGCATAAATCATGCAAGGCCATGCACCCAACAATGAAGGCGTTTACTAAGGGGCTTTAGGAAAATAAATAAACTCCATGCTGCTGATGTCGGATAATAGTATGATAAGCCACCCTAAAAACCAAATGGATGACTTAATGTTTTTAAATGTGGCAATAGCATTTCCTTCAACTATTAGACTTCCTTTTAGACTTATGTAGATCACAAACTATGTATTATTAGCAGAAGATGATGGTATAAGAAGGGGCAGAGCAAAGAGGTTTGCCCTGCCCTTTCAATGTCAAGTAGTTGTCAAATTATCATTAATAACCACCTTTGCCAACGAAAGCAACTCCTACGATGATTAAAAGGATAAATAGAACAACTAATAAAGCGAAGCCTCCTCCAAATCCATATCCACCGTCGCCCATATACTACACCTCCTTTATGAGGGATAGTACATGTTATGTATGCATCTGAATTTATGATTGGTTAAAAGTCACTATTTTCATTTCAATCTGAAAAATTAACAGGATTATGAATTTGAAGTGGTTACTAATGACCTGGGATATCCACCTTAAGCCCTGTTCTGAAGTCGTTGGTTGATACATCTGATACTGGAGTTACTTTATGGGAGCCTTCTTCGCTGGTCAGAAAATGGATGGTAAATTATAAGAATGTCTGGAAAAATTACATATTTATGTACAGGGTGCGTAAAGCTTAAGAGGGACGGCTGCTTCGGTAGCATTTTGTTATTTTACCAAAGGGGCAGGTAAATTGAAAAAAAGGGATTTTTTTGTCTCTGTTTAAAAATATTATCTATTTGAAGCAAGCTGTAACGAATTTAAAGTGATAATATTTTATGAATTGGAAAAAAATAGTGTTAGGAAAGGAGGCGTTGCAAATGACTATTAAAAAGTGGTTAATTGGATTAGTGGGTATGCTTTCTATAATTCTGGTTATGACAGCTCCAGGCTCACACAGAGTATTTGCAGAATCCCGCGTTGTAACACAGCCTATTGAGTCAGGGAAAGCGATTGTGGTTGAAATGAATGATGATTATTTTAATCCGAAAGTCATCACTATTCCGAATGGTAGAACGACTACGCTGCTGTTGAAAAACAAAGGTAAGAAAAAGCACACCTTCACAGTTGAAAAGCTCAGAATCGACACGGAAGTCCAGCCGGGAAAAGAAATGACCCTTACCGTGACACCGCAAATGGCCGGTACATATGATTTGATATGTCGATACCATTTACAGGAAGGAATGGCCGGCAAAGTAATAGTTAGATAACAAGCAGGGCAAATCGGGCCGTTTTTAGTTCCCAACAGTTATACTTATTGTTACCTAAACATCTTTAAACCAGTTAACTTTCTGTACCTTATGGAAAAAGTTGGTGTTCTATTGGCATTCCCCTCAGGCTGTAGAGAAACTCGACAGCCTGAGTCGTTTGAAAACGGCTTTCTATCAGCTTACTTTTTGTTTAGGAACGAGTTTTTGATTCTTGATTTTGACTCCAAACATCCATCGGGTCAGGGTGATGCGTTTTATCAGCCTATCATACACCACCCAAGACAGTAGAAAACTCGATAACATGATTAGCCAAAACGAAGAAGTTATTCTCAGGTCGAGCTTTAAAATATAATACCCCACTGCCACAAGAACGCTTTGGTGGAGAATATAGATGGGGAATGCCGCTTCGTTCAGATAGGTTAATAAGGGGTGGGGCTTGACCAAAAACTTGTTTCCATACCCGATGATGGTGATTAGGGATAACCATACAAGCAGCATCCGAAATACTGTAAGGAAGGCAGCAGCGGCAGTCAAATTCTTAGTCTCTACATGGTTCTGGACAGCATAAATCCAGAGCGGAACCAAAATAGCTAAAGATATCAGAGTCTTGAAGCGGATCCGATTAAACATGTCTTGATAGCGGTCGTCACTTGAAGTCACGTACCCAACAAGAAAGAAGATGAGATAGTAAAATGGGTTTTGCCCTCCTGGAGCCGGCAGTAGCTGCGAAATCACCAGTAAAACGAATAGAAGCAGAAACAACAAAGGCTTGGTTAATATCCCATTCAATTGTTGCATGGTGTAGATGTTAGCTTTCACAAACGTGAAGAACGGCAAAGCCGCCACCGAAAAAACGAATAAGTACAAGATGAACCAAAGATGAGCAGGTGTGAAGGTCCCAAAATACCCGGACAAGTCACTGAAATCCGTATAAAAGATTTGTAAGAATGAGAGGTATGACCCAAGTTCCTCTCCAGTATGAACGGAGCGGGCAAAGTATCCCTGTGGGGGAACGACGAACAGCACCCCGACAGCCAATGGAATCAATAGCCGATCCACCCGCTCCCGGACATACATCCGGTTCGTCCTGTTCCGCAGGGCGAACCAGCTGGCAGAGCCGGCGAGCCAAAACAACAGGGGCATAAACCATAGGTTGGTCAAGGAAATGAACCAGCTTAAACTCCAACTCAGGTTTTCGCTTTTCACATAAAACGGGTCCCAATAGTCAAAAATCCTCGAGGTATGGAACGGAAATAGCATCCCAATCCCAATGATCCTCAGCCAATCTAAATCATATCTCCTTACATTACCCAAACTTCATACCCCTAGTAAATAAGACCTAAGTTTACCATGTTTAGACTCTAACATAGCAAGGACAGCAATAAAACGCAATATGAAGTTTGTTTCCGTATGAATCCCTAGCCTTCAAAAGGTAAAAGAAAATGAAAACGATCCTTTTAGAGTTAATTAAGGAGTGCTCAAAAAAGCATGAAACAATTTGTGTACGTAAATATGTAACAGTATAAAAACTTTCTTTTTTTTGTACGGATTTTAGTGAAAGTGCAGGAATATAATGGTTAAATATGGAATAAGAAGGCTTATTAAAAAAGAGCACAAAAATAAAATAACTGGGGGCTGAGCATGGAGAGTATAATTTTGGTTGTGTTTATCTTAGTTATTACATCACTTAATATTTTATTTTATCTATTATACAGAAAAGGGAAATTAAGCCTTATTGTTTCAGGTTTGATTATGATGATGCTTGCTCCCCTTCTTGGTTTTTTTAGTGGTGCATTATTACATCAATTTTATGACTGGAATTCAGGGGGAACTGGAGAGGGTGCTGGGTATGGTGGAGCGATTTTAGGACTTCTAACATTTGTAAATGGGATTATCATTCTAGTAACCGGGATAATTAGATCAATTTATCAATTCATTAAAAAAAATATGAATGGAACCATGTGACTTGGTAATTTTGTGATAGGACTTATCAAGGGGGGAGGACGTAGATAAAAAATTAGAATTTACCTAGAGGAATTATTATATAGATCAGTGGAAAAACTAATTTATTTCAAGTGGTTAATTCACATGTGAGACTTTTTGATACTACTTGAAAACACTTCTGTAAAGGGTGCAGTGGTTAAAACCAGTACAAAACTTTTCACGAAAAGTTACAAAATTAACTTTATTCAGATGAAAGGAGGGAGAGTATGTTCTGGTTATGGATTGTAGGTTTTATAGCTTCTGTATTGGGGGTTACGGGGATTGCTAATTATATTCATAAGACGAGCAATTCACATTTGCCGGATATTGATAAAGGAGTCATGAACACTTCAAGTGCACAGCAGACTTATACTGAGAGTGCACTACATAATGCCAAGAACGATCACTTTGGCGGGATCGGTGGAGGAGGGAATTAAAAATAGACAAAAAACCGTCAAAAGCCGCCACGACTAATTCTTCACCTCTACTAGATAAAAAATAGTAATGCTAAGCCAATCCCTTGGGCTGACTACTAATCTTCGTATGTTTTACTTTGCTTCTATCCGTTTAATCCGTAAAGCCCAGCCCAATAATCTGTTTTCCTCAGGGAAGATAGCCTGAAACGATCGAGCGCTGCCTTGTATACAGAGTCCTGCTCCACAATGAGCATATTCATGAATAAGAAAGCATAAAGGCCGCTGGATAAGCATAAAGCATCAAACATAAGCATAGGAAGAAGAGAGATAATCATAAACATGGATAACATAAGCATAAAACCAGGAAACTAAAGCATAAACCTTCAAGATATAAGCATATTTCCCTCGAAGTTAAGCATAAACCCTCTTACGGAGCTCTACTTACTCATCATTTAATGAAAATTCCTTCCAAAAAGCCTGATTTTCCATAACTAGGGATTCAAGCTGTGAAAAATCACCAAGATTAAGATTCATCTGTGGTAAATACCTGTTTTTCGGTAAAAAAAAGAACCATTTTCCCCCGCTGCTTATTCGGTTTAAATGGTTATTCTCTCAGAGATTTTGCTTATGCTCCTGGATTCATTTTAGTGGATATATCTGTTTACAAAATTAAACTAAAGGTATGTTAGCCTAGGAAAATATAGCTAGGAGACAGACTTTTTACAAATTTGGTGATAATCGTTTGTCGAAAGGTGTGCTGAATCTCAATAATATGGTTACGATACGTAAGGCTTTAAGTGCACAGCCTGTTTCATTTAAGGGTGCTTTGATCCAGTAAGATCAAGCCCTTTTTTGGTTGGATCCATTTTGTTAAGCAAACAGAGCAGGTTGGCGGAACTATTTATAGTTCGTATAATCTTTTAATTGTATTAGGGATACTTTATGTTCTTGTCTCTAATTACGCCTCGAATAACAATAAAATTATCAATAAAAGGAATAAAAGTTTATTGTAAAACGATAAATTGTGTGTTAAATTCAAATCAATAAACGCTAAATATGTGAGGTGCTTTTTCTTGAAACGAGAAACCATTTTTTTAAAGTTCGTTGTTGTTCTGATGGGACTTCCTGTTCTTGCTTTGTGTATATTTGTGCTGCCTGAGATAGCTGGATTTTTTGCGGAATTAAATCCTAAGTTAGCTTATTTGCAATATCCGTTTTTAATAGGTTTGTATGTAACAGCGATAGTTTTTTTCGTTGCACTGTACCAGACTTTAAGACTTTTAAGCTTGATTGACAAAAACCAGGCATTTTCGGAATTATCTGTTAGGGGTTTAAAGAATATTAAATACTGTGCCATTACCATCAGTGTCTTATTTGCGGTATTTATGCCACTTTTATATCTCATGGCAGAGGTAGACGATGCTCCAGGCATTATATTAATCGGAATGGTCATTATTTTTGGCTGCATTGTTGTTGCGGTATTTGCGGCTGTTCTTCAGAAGCTATTAAAAAATGCCATCGATATAAAATCAGAGAATGATTTAACGGTGTGAGGTGGAGACAATGGCGATAATAATCAATATTGATGTGATGTTAGCTAAAAGGAAAATGAGTGTGACAGAGCTTTCTGAGAGGGTTGGGATAACGATGGCTAATCTTTCTATATTGAAAAATGGAAAGGCAAAGGCGATTCGATTATCAACTTTAGAGGCGATTTGTAAGGCGCTGCAATGTCAACCTGGAGATGTTTTAGAATATCGAAATGAAGAAGATACCCAGGAAGAATAAAGGAATTATGTTAACACCTAAAATAGAAAGTTCTTAGGCGGTGGACTAATATAACCCTAAATCTAGTTAGCTGCAAGACAAAGCACCATTTACATGTATCATGATAAAAACATTGGAGGTACAAATCATGAGAGCCCTGAAACAATTTGTTCGCTTTGGCTGGGAGCAGGCCCTATCATGTTTGTTTCCAGTCGTTATTTTTGCCTCTTTAGCGTTAACACAAATCTTCCCGCTTCCCTTACTGCCGAGGTATGACTGGCTCCTCATCATCTGCCTTTTGATGCAATGCTGGATGGTGCGTGCTGGGCTTGAAACAATGGATGAACTAAAGGTTATTACATTATTTCACCTTATAGGACTTGCCCTTGAACTTTTTAAGGTACATATGGGCTCCTGGTCTTATCCTGAAGAAGGATATTTCAAAATTTTTGGTGTGCCCTTGTATAGCGGATTTATGTACGCAAGTGTAGCAAGTTATCTCTGCCAGGCGTGGAGGAGGTTTAAGGTTGAACTGGTTAAGTGGCCGCCGTATCTGATAGTTATACCTCTTGCAGCCGCGATATATTTGAATTTTTTCATCCACCATTACTGGATTGACGTTCGCTGGTGGTTGTCTGGACTTGTAATTATGATCTTTTGGCAATCCTGGGTCACATATGAGGTTAATGGAACTCGTTACCGTATGCCACTTTCACTTTCTTTTGTACTCATCGGATTTTTTATATGGATAGCCGAAAATATCGCAACGTTCTTTGGAGCTTGGGAATATCCATATCAAACTGATGCATGGAGTCTCGTTCATCTTGGAAAGGTAAGTTCATGGCTCTTATTAGTGATTGTCAGCTTTCTTATTGTAGGGACGCTAAAGCAGGTTAAGGGGAAAGTTCTACTAGTCAATATTTTGATAACTGTTAAGAACCCTCTTATAAAAAAGTCGGATTCTTAGTCGGGAATTCGACTTTTTTCTCCTAGCGAACAACATACCGAAAAATAAAAATGGATAAAACAGTGTTGGAATGGTGCATTTCTTCTTTAGTCGGGTTTTTTGATCATACTGCCGGCGGTTCTGGTGAAAATACTTTAGGGACAGTTGAAAAAATAAAGCTGCAGCTATATACGGCTGGTCATTCCATTGAACCTAAAGATCGGCATGAGTGGATAAGACGATACCAATTAAATTGGTAACGATGCAGGAATTGTTGGAAGTTGCGTTAACCTTGGCTGGAGTCACTATTAGAGAACATTCAATTATTGCTGCTTGATTCTGTTGTTATATAGGAAGTTCCTGCTTATACCATAGTAGCTGGAAACCAAGCAAAAATAAAAAATTCGTATTTAACTCTTTCTTCGAAGAAGGGATGTTGTCGCAGCCCTTTTTGTATTTGTATATTTATGAATATCTGATGGCTTTAGGTATATACCTATTCCTTTATAAATATGGACACATATACTACATTTGTAAGATCAATGGGGAGGGAATAGAGAATGGATAGACAATTTTATGGTAGTAATCCTGGAATGATGGGATATGGTAGTCCTGGAATGGCGGGATATGGTAGTCCTGGAATGATGGGATATGGTAGTCCTGGAATGATGGGATATGGTAGTCCTGGAATGATGGGATATGGTAGTCCTGGAATGGCGGGATATGGCAGTCCTGGAATGGCGGGATATGGCAGTCCTGGAATGGCGGGATATGGCAGTCCTGGAATGGCGGGATATGGCAGTCCTGGAATGATGGGATATGGTAGTCCTGGAATGACGGGATATGGTAGTCCTGGAATGATGGGATATGGTAGTCCTGGAATGGCGGGATATGGTAGTCCTGGAATGATGGGATATGGTAGTCCCAGTATGACAGGTTACGGAAATCCTTACCAATCTGGCTGTGGCTGCAAATAATTTTTTTTAAAGTAAAAGTGTCAATTAATACACAATTAATAAGTATTGGAATGGAAAAAAGGGTCGATACCCACTAGTCAAAGTAAACTTTTGGGCGGTCTTTCCTAGACATATTTAGCTGCTATTAACGGCTTTGTTTGTCAAAAAACTCGAGCCACTTTGGGAATTGTTGTCCTAATCCCAGATTAATAAAGTCAGAAATATATAGTAATAGTAAAAAGCGAGAAGGAATCAATCCTCCCGCTTTTATTTTACCCTTATTGAGCTGTATATCCACCGTCAATTACAACTGCTTGACCTGTAACACTCTTCGCTTTATCACTAGCCAAGAATAAAGCATAATCTGCAATTTCATCTACTTCTAACAAACGCTTTTGAGGTACTAGTGGCAGAAGAACATCCTCTAATACTTTTTCGAGAGGTACATTACGGGTTTTTGCAAGATCCGCCATTTGTCCGCGAACAAGTGGAGTATCTACATAACCTGGGCAAATGCATTCACTGTGATTCCGTGTTCAGCACCTTCTAACGCAGTTACTTTAGTCAAACCAATAACACCGTGTTTAGCACTATTGTAAGCCGCTTTACCCGCAAATCCAATAAGCCCATTGATAGATGATACGTTGATGACGCGTCCGAATCCTTGTTTTCTTTCATGATAGGGAATACGTTTTTAGTAATAATAAATGGTGCTGTTAACATAATCTTAATCATCAATTCAAATTTCTCTGTAGGGAATTGTTCAACCGGTGAAACGAATTGCAATCCAGCATTGTTAATCACGATATCCACTGTGCCGAAAGTATTTTTAGCTACTGCCACTAAGTTTTGGATATCTTCTTCTTTAGTTACATCAGCTTTAACACCGATTGATGTAAGACCTAATGTATGAAGGGAATCAGAAGCTTCTTTAACTGCCTTTTCATTAATATCTGAAAGTACTACTCCTTGAACTTCTGCTAACGGGACCGAATCTTTTAATCCAGTCTTTCTTTCACTTATGGTAAACTTAACCTTCAGGAGGTGGTTTTAGTCATGCAACAATTACAATTTGAGGCGTCTTGGGACAAAGCACTAGCTGCTGTAGACCGACAAAAAATAGAAACTATTTTTAGTGAAACAAAACATATAAACTATCAGGGCATTCTTTTCTCTCCTATACGTGAAGCAATCAACCACAAAGAGGCACTCCTAGTGTCTGTATTAGTCCATAACTTTACGGACCATCCCCTTACTTTTCATGATGCAAGATTACTTTACAGTGTTCATGGAGAAGTCATTGCAGACAAGGTTTTCACTCTGCCTTCGCTTGCTATCTCTTCCAAGGTGAGTATGCCCTGGACGTTTATATTCCCAAGGAATAGTTATATACCGCAGACTGCTTTTGAGAATGGCCAATTAGAAATCGAATTATCAAGAAGCTGTAAAGCTGAATGAGTGTGGATAGAACCAGGAATTAACCCTCTTCTTTTAGCGTTAATTAAAGAAGGAAAGCTGCTGTGGCAGTTTTTTTTTCGATAGCGAGCCAGGTTAACTAAAGATGGAGCCAGAAAGAAGGAAGGGCTGTTTCGGCAGTCTTTTTTCATTGTAGTAAAGGCTTAATTGGAAAGACAGTCTCAGGTAATTTTACTTTTAAAGGTCGGGATAAGAAGGGAGCAGCAAGAGTGGATCCTTGGGTATTGGAGATATTTTTATTTTGGTACTGGGCTATTATATTTTGGCTGTTATTGTTTCTGTCTGTTATTATATTTTTTGTAGCTTTAAAATTGAAATCGTGGAAATGTTCTCTAATTAGTTTAATTGTGTTCATTCCAAATGTGATGGCAATACTTTTAACGGAACTCGAAAAGGTTATGTATTTATTCTTATTATGGTTTTTATTTCAAGGTTACGTGGCATTTCGCTTAATAAAAAAACACAAAACTTAGATAAACTAACGGTGTGTAAATTTATTAAGTCGGGGTTATTCGACAACATTTGGTGTTGTTCCTCCAATATAGCAGCATTAGCAGCAAGCCAAAATAAGAACTTAATTAAACTCTAATAGATAATCCTCTCCATCATTTCTGCTGTTTTGTCATTAGCAGCACTTGTTGTGGCTTTTAGATAAAGATAATCGAACCATTCATATAAGATAAAAAAAGACTTGGCGAGGTAAAAGGAGGCCAAGTCTTTTTGTGTAGAGCGTTTTTTACTTAGAATCAGTTAAAGTTATAGCTTCGGTCAATGTATTGTATAAAGATTCATCTGCATCGATTTAAATCAAGTTATAACAAAATGAAACCGCCATGTTTTATCGAAGTTCTTAAGGAAGAGTAAATTTGGCTCTTTTTTGATTAGCTCTGTTAAACATGGCCGTTGATTGCAGCTAGCAGGCACTCGCTTTCCGCGGGGCGCTCCGGCCTCCTCGGCATTGACGCCTGTGGGGTTTCCCTTAATAGAAAGGCGCAGGACGGTGACTTTCAAGGTAGTTCTTTTATAAGAACTGTGGTGAAGAGTCTGGTTAAAAGCCAAATCTAAGAGAAAGTCAGACACCTGATAAAGAAGACTTGCTGATTGGCAAGCGACAGCGAAGACAGAAGGTTAGTCGCCCTTATGCGTTAGCCAGGCATAAGATGAGCGCCATCAAAAGGCCGCTTTTGCCTTTTGATGGCGATTGGCTTATGACCGAAGGTGTCAGTCCGGAGCTGGACAATACCCGCTTTCCCCGCATGAGTCTCGCATATCCGTTCCAATCAACATCGTGCAAAAATCAACATTGACCTTTAACATAGCCTTTTGATTAAGAAACTTATGCCCATAATATTTGTTCCTTGTTAAACTTAAGGGTGCGATAGTTTATATAGGTCTGGCTGCTTCGGCAGCCTGATTTTACGGACATTTTAGGTTGTTTAATAGAAGAAAGAAGAAGCTATGTAAGTTTATTCATTTCCAAAAACGGGGATATGGTAATAATCGATAAAGAGGAGGAGACATTTTATGAAACTCGAAGTTTTGTGTAACGTAGAGAATTGTACGTACTGGGCCGAGGGGAATCAATGTGTTGCCGACTCCATTTATGTAGTGGGCCTTGATAACAATGATGCTGACAATGTTGAGGAAACGGCTTGTAAAACCTTTGAACCTCGCAAACAATAATCGAATGCAGAATGGACCGGACGGCAGATGCCGCCCGGTTTTTTAATAGGGAAATAGGGACAGCCCAACGGTATACAGGATATGCTGTTAGATGTTTGGTCGAAATGATAATGTTCTAGTCTAGGCAATCCATAGTCATTCCTAATGGTAAGAAGGAAAGGCAGATAACTTAAATCATCTGTTCTTTTTTTACTTTTTCTTCTATTTGAACTGACATGTGAACCAATGCATTTAAACTAAAGACTGCGTTAGGTTAAAAAATGCTTCGGCCGCCATTGTTGTTCCAATAACAGGTAGAATAGTTTAATAAGGAAATGTACAAAGGGGCATAGATCCAACAAGGATTTATGCCCCTGTTCATTGAATAGTTAAACATGAATCAAAAATCAAATGGAAGAAAAATCTGATTGATGGGAGTGTGAAAATAAAACTTCCTTTAATTTCTATCAAGCTTGTAATTTACGCAAGTTATTTACAATTATCAATTTAGATGTTCGATTACAATGGAATTAAAAGGGATGGAGTGAACAATAAACATGCAATATGGAATGTACATAATTTTACTTGTTATTTTTGGATTGATACTTTGGAGGCGAACAAGAGCTATGGTCCGCCCAATTAAAGGTACTGGATTGAGAATTTTGCTGCCGCTGCTCTATATGTCACCTGCTTTTTCTGTGGTGATACAACCTTCTGTTCACATGACTTCAATAGAAATTGTCGTTTCTGTGATATTTGGCACTATCTTATCTGTTCCTTTAATTTATACTACTGATTACGAGATTAGAGAGGATGGGAAAATATATGCAAAAAAGAGCATAGGTTTTGTGATTGCTTTAATCTCTGTATTTGTTAGCCGACGATTAGTTAATTACTTTTTACCAGGCATTGATGCTTTGACATTAAATGCTTTATCTATTATATCTCTGTTTGTGTATGTTGGGTTATGGAGAGTCATAAGTTTTATGAAATTCAAAAAAGTATATAACTCACATATAGCCATGTAAGTCTTCGGACTTTGGAAATTGAAGTTTTTTCAAAAGTTATTGAAATATCTCTTTGGGAAATTCTTTGTGTAAAGTTAAGAGTATGTGATGTATGGTACACAAATATTTGGATGGATTTGATGGTTAGATCTAGATGAAAATGACACAAGACATGAGCAAAGGAATAACTTTGCTCATGTCTTGTTTTTCACTGTTTACAGCTTCAATGACCGTGAAATGTGAATCCCAACACTGACCAGGAAACCGCCTGTTATATATACAGTATATAAAAATAATTAACATTTTCTAAACAGTGCAAATTGTAATGGAATATCGTGGTAAAATTTAGAAGGAGCGGAACGAAAATAGGGAGTGAACATTTGTACAAACATTTAGGTAGTTTAATTATTTTGTGTGTACTTCTGTTAAGTTTAGCGGCTTGCAGTAACAGCCCTGAAACAAAAACGGAAGAAACATTTAAGCCAGGTATTACCTTGGCCAATTACGCGAAACTCAAGGAAGGTATGAGTTATCAGGAAGTTGTTGATATTTTAGGTTCTAAAGGAGAGTTATCTTGGGAACTTGGAACTAAGAATTCTAAGGGGAGCTATCAAGCACATTATATTTAGAAAAAGGAAAATAAGTATCTAGTGACGGTCAAATTTGCGAATGACAAATTAAGGTCTTTAAAACAGCTTGGATTGGATTGATTTAATGACACAAAATATAAGAATTAATGTATTAGAGCTCCTAGTCACAATGATCTGTATTGTTTTGATCGTTTGTCTTCCTTCTTTAATTGTACAGGAAGATGTTTTTGGATTTCACCTCATTTCCTATGTAGAAAGTGTCTTAGGAACTTGTAAAAATCTATTCCAAATCAATGATGCATCTTACGTAATGGAATCAGGAAAAATACTATCGCTATTTCCAGATGCTTTTGAGCGGTATGCATATTCTATGCTCATCCTCTTATCTGCTCTCTTATTTTCGTTAATTGTTACTATATTATTAAGCTATGGATACACATTATCATCAGTAAAGATTAAAAAGGGTATACAGAATACGCTGGTTATTCTGGAATCTCTTCCTGATGTTCTAATCGTGGCAGTTGCCCAATTTACTGTTATTTGGTTATTCAAGAAGACCAATTTATTGTTATTTGATGTTGTATCTGTCCCTGATGACAGGTCCTATATCCTGCCTATTTTATGTTTATCCATCCTGCCACTTATACAACTGTTTAAATTTTTTGTGATGCAGGTAGAAGAGGAAAAGGTTAAGCCATATATTCAGTTTGCGAACGGAAGAGGATTCACGAAATCCTATATTCTCTGGATACATATTTTACGGAATGTCTTAATTCATCTTTTTTACCATTCAAAAACCATCTTTCTCTTTTTACTGTCGAACTTATTTGTACTTGAGATTATGTTCAATATGGATGGTATTATGAATCTGATCAAATATAACGTAAAAATCCCGGAAATAATGGCCATTGGTATTATCTTAATATATGTACCTTTCTTCATTTTCTTTAAGTGTATATTGTACTTTGTGGCCAAGCTCTCCGGAATGGGAGAGGTGGAACAATGAGATATCTACAGTCAAAACGAGTCCTGTTTGGACTTCTATATTTGCTTGTTCTGATTATAAGCAGCTTCTCTCTCCGTTTGTTTTTTGAAGATGGTCTTCCAAAACCACTCTCCTTGTTGTACGAAAATGGAAAGGTGGTTGGTAAGCCCCCGTTTTCCCCAATAGATGTGCCACCTCTTGGAAGTGATATGGTAGGACGTAATATATTCTTTCTGATTTTAGATGGAGCGAAATATACGATCCTCCTGGTCCTTTTCATTAGTTTTATGAGGTTACTATTAGGGTTAATTTTCGGGATAGTATATGCATATTGGCTCGTTCCTTATAAAAAATGGTTTAACGGAGTATTTCAGATATTTTACTATGTGCCTACCGTGTTGCTTGCCTATATAATGTTAAGTCCTATTGATTTCATAGATGGGGTTTCCCCGGGACAGTATATTAGTTACCAAGTTTTCATATTAATTGTCGTTGCTATTCTACCGATTTCTGTAATGTTAGGGGAACAAATACATATACAACTCCAAGAGGATTATATTACTGCTTCTAAATTGATGGGAGCTTCTCGTTCCTGGCTGCTATTCAAACAATTAAAACCTTACTTATTGCCAAGAATGATGGTCTTCTTTATGGAACAGGTTGTACAGGTTCTATCTCTTTTTGCTCAGATAGCTGTTTTAAGTATCTTTTTAGGTGGGAGAGAACTGGTCGCGTTGGAACAAGGCGTAAATGAATTTATTTCACTATCAAATGAATGGTCTGGATTAGTCGGAAAGGGGTATTATCGTATTTCTCTTGCACCTTGGGTGGTCATTGCTCCACTATTATTTTTTGCGATCACTATTATCTCTTGTAACTTAATCATAAAAGGTCTGGAAGAGAAAATGTAGGAACGTCCCAAACGGAAAATGGAACGTAAACATACAAAAGATACACCCCAACAAAGAGGAAATGTCAGTTCTCAACCGTTTAAAAGGTTAAGCCAATAATGATATACGTGACAAAGTTATAAAGCCTTTTCGAGAGAAAATGACAAAGCCGATTCCTGATGAGAAGAATTAAAAAAATCATCATTCAGCTTTTGGATGGATCTTTTCTTGAAAAGCACCGTCCTCCGCTTTTCGATCAGGTGA
>NZ_PGUY01000007.1 GCF_002863585.1 Peribacillus deserti
TGTCTGGTAGTTATGGCGAAGAGGCCACACCCGTTCCCATCCCGAACACGGAAGTTAAGCTCTTTTGCGCCGATGGTAGTTGGGGGCTCTCCCCCTGTGAGAGTAGGACGCTGCCAGGCAGGATTTTAAATATCTTATTACCGTCGCGGGGTGGAGCAACGAGCATAACCTCCATGTCAATTCTGCGAGTTGTACCGATTGAGCTGCTGCTTGGGATTCTTTCTGAAATCGGGACAGTCGGGAAAATATAAAGCATAAGGAAAAATTTAATACTTATTATCGTCGCGGGGTGGAGCAGTCTGGTAGCTCGTCGGGCTCATAACCCGAAGGTCGCAGGTTCAAATCCTGTCCCCGCAATCATATGACTAAAAAAGCGAAACTCTGTTTCGCTTTTTTTATTGAATCCATGAGATGATTTGTCTCTTTTCAGTAAAATAAGGTAAACTACATATATCAATCTTTTTCCTTAGGAAGATGCTTCTCCTCCTAAGGTTTTTTTATAGCATGAGAAAACTTTATAATCAGGTGAATATATGACATATGAAATCATAACTAAAAATGTGGAAGAAACAACGGCTTTTGCTGTTCACTTATCAGGCCATTTAATGCCAGGTGACGTTATAGCCCTCGAAGGGGACCTTGGGGCTGGCAAGACTGCTTTTACAAAGGGGATAGCTAAAGGGCTGGGTATCACTAGAAATGTCAATAGTCCTACCTTTACCATTATTAAAGAATACAAAGGGCGTCTGCCTTTATATCATATGGATGTGTACCGTATGGAGGATGAGGAAGAAGACTTGGGCTTCGACGAATATTTTATGGGTGAGGGAGTATCCATTGTAGAATGGGCTCATCTTATTGAGAATCAGCTGCCAGTGGAAATATTGCATATACACATTTACCATCATGAGAATAATTCTAGACGTCTTGTCTTTTCACCGGCTGGAAAAAGATATGAAGATTTATGCAAGGAGATTTTTAAATGAAAGTATTAGCTATCGATACGTCCAACTATGTTATGGGGATTGCCTTAATAGAAGAGGGGAAAGTTCTAGGTGAATATATCACTAACTTGCAAAAGAACCATTCTGTCCGGGTGATGCCCTGTATAGAGGCACTATTGAATGAATGTAGTGTAAAACCAACAGAATTAGATAAAATAGTAGTTGCTAAAGGTCCTGGTTCATATACTGGAGTACGTATTGGAGTCACTATTGCAAAAACGCTTGCTTGGACTTTGAAGATTCCTCTAGCTGGAGTATCGAGCCTGGAGACACTTGCTGCGAACGGCCGCTTTTTTAACGGGCTCATCTCACCCCTATTTGATGCACGGCGGGGCCAGGTATATACAGGACTATATGAATTTAGGGACGGAGTTCTTAGAAGTGTCAGGGAAGACCAGAATATCCTGCTCTCTGACTGGGCTCAATCGTTAAAGGATCTGGCAAAGCCGGTTCTATTTTTGGGCAACGATGTACCGATACATCAAGATACTGTGAACGACATTTTAGGGGATGCATCTGTATTTGGATCCATTTCTATGTACAATCCCCGCCCAAGTGAGTTAGCATTTCTTGGCTTATCAAAGCCAGATGAGGATATTCATACATTTGTCCCTAATTATATCCGTCTGGCTGAAGCAGAAAGTAAATGGCTGGAACAGCAAAATAATTCATTATAAGGAAGAGAGAACAATGGGGAATACTTTAACTTATCGATTAATGAATATTGGGGACATTGACCAGGTTTTAGAAGTCGAGCATCTTTCCTTTTCTCTCCCCTGGAGCAGGGAAGCGTTTATGAACGAACTGCTTAATAATAAGCATGCTGTTTATCTGGTTCTAGAAGAACAAGACAGAATTATCGGGTATTGCGGTGCTTGGGTAGTGCTTGATGAAGCCCATATCACAAATATCGCGATTTTACCCCAATTCCGCGGGCGGAAGCTGGGAGAGGCATTATTAGTCAAAATGATTCAGACTGTGCGGAATATGGGGTCACTTACCGTAACTCTGGAGGTTAGAGTCAGTAATATAGCTGCGCAGTCTTTATATAGGAAATTAGGATTTCAAAATGGCGGAATAAGAAAAAGCTATTATACAGATAACTATGAGGATGCATTAGTAATGTGGGTGAATTTAAGATGAAGGATCAAATTATTTTAGGTATTGAGACAAGCTGTGATGAAACAGCTGTAGCCGTTGTGAAAAATGGCAGAGATATTATCGCAAATGTGGTTGCTTCCCAAATAGAAAGCCATAAGCGTTTTGGAGGAGTAGTTCCTGAAATCGCTTCTAGACATCATGTTGAAGAAATTACCTTTGTTATAGAAGAAGCTCTTAGGCAGGCCGGAATAGAATACAGCAACATTGATGCAATAGCTGTAACAGAGGGGCCCGGTCTTGTGGGAGCACTGCTTATAGGAGTAAATGCTGCTAAGGCTCTTTCCTTCGCACATAATATCCCTCTAATAGGGGTTCATCATATTTCCGGCCATATCTATGCCAACCGTCTGGTAACTGAATTAAAGTTTCCTCTGATTGCTCTAGTCGTGTCCGGCGGGCATACTGAATTAGTCTATATGAAAGAACATGCTTCATTCGAGGTAATCGGCGAAACCAGGGACGATGCAGCAGGAGAGGCGTATGATAAGGTAGCAAGGACTTTAAGTATGCCATATCCGGGCGGCCCTCATATTGACCGTCTGGCACACGAGGGAGAGCCTGTAATTAAGCTTCCGAGATCCTGGCTGGAAGAAGGTTCTTATGATTTCAGCTTTAGCGGACTGAAATCTGCTGTAATTAACACCTTGCATAACGCTGAACAGCGTGGAGAACAGATTAATCCCGCTGATTTAGCTGCAAGTTTCCAGGAAAGCGTGATCGAGGTCTTAGTCGGGAAAACTCTTAGAGCAGCCAGGGAATATGATGTTAAACAAGTATTGCTTGCAGGTGGAGTGGCAGCCAATAAAGGGCTCAGATCGGCGCTTACGGATGCTTTTGCTGATATCCCAGCAGTTGAGCTGATTATACCGCCTTTATATTTATGTACAGACAATGCAGCTATGATAGCCGCAGTGGGCAGTGTGTTATATGAAAAGGGCAAAAGGTCTGATTTAGCTTTAAATGCTAATCCAGGTCTAGAAATGTAAGAAAAGTGGTCTCCTTATTAACAGGAGACCATTTTTTTGTGGATATAGTCAATTTTCTAAAAATTTTGTGTATAACTTTTTATAAGGATGAATTTTGTGTGTTGATAACTGTTAGTTTTGTGGATAAACCACTTATTTAATGTGGATAATGTGGAAAAGTGTGTTGATAGCTTATTTATCCTTGGTTCTGGTGTGGATAATAATGTGTATAAAAAGTATAAATTTTACCTTTGAGAAAGAAATGAAGGTGGTATAAGAGTAAAATGTACAAGCTTAAGGAAAGTAGAGGGAAATTTAATTGGTTTGCGAGCAAGGATTCTGTAATGGGTACAATACTAGCTTAAAGCCATACATATTTTAAGCTGCTCACCTTCGATTATTTCACCAGCCGCTTTGAGAGAATACATCAATATTCAGCCTCCGATTATGTCTATCTGCATACATCCAGTTCCTTTCATATAAAAAACCGGAGCAATCACTCCGGCTTAGCTTTCTAATAATAGCTCCTCGATTTCAGCCCATTCTTCCAAAATCTCGTCTAATTCTTTTTGTACAGACTCTAGTTTTGAGTTAATCTCCAGCACTTTTTCATGATCTTGAAAGATTTCCGGATTGCACAGCTGCTCATTATATTCCTTGATTCGAGGCTCAAGTATATCAATGGCCGCTTCTATTTCCTCTAGTCTTCTTCTTCTCTGACGTTCTAGCTTTTGAGCTTCTTTATCTATTTTATGAGACGTTTTATGAGGCTTAGGCTCAGCAGCAGGCTGTCTGCCTTCTATAGCGGCTATTTCCTGCTGTTCCTGTTTTTTCATCATATAATAGTCGTAATCACCGAGAAATTCCTCTGAACCATTTTTAGAAAGCTCGATAACTTTTGAAGCAATTCTATTAATGAAATACCGGTCATGCGATACGAATAATATGGTTCCCGGATAATCCACTAAGGCATTTTCTAATACAATTTTGCTATCCAGATCCAAATGGTTTGTCGGTTCGTCCAAGATTAACAAATTGGCTTTTTCCATCATCAGTTTGGCCAGTGCCAGGCGGGCTTTTTCGCCGCCGCTTAATGCTGAAACAGGTTTGAGAACATCATCGCCTGAAAATAAAAAGTTGCCGAGGACGGTCCGGATATCTTTTTCATTTTCACCTGGATATTCATCCCACAACTCATTTAGCACTCGTTTATTGGATTTAAGATTTGCCTGATTTTGGTCATAGTAGCCTATCTTTACATTCGTCCCTATGTGGAACGATCCGTCCAGGGCAGGCATTGCACGAATGATGGTCTTAAGTAATGTGGATTTACCTATTCCGTTTGGACCAACAAGTGCTATGCTCTCGCCCTTCGAGATTCTGAACGAGATATTCTGAGATACAGGTGCATTGTCATAACCAATTGCCAAGCTGGATAGATTAAGTACCTCATTACCACTTGGCCGATCAATACCAAATCTAAAAGAAGCCGATTTTTCTTCACCTTGCGGCCTGTCCATCACTTGAATTTTTTCGAGCTGCTTTCTTCGGCTTTGAGCTCGTTTAGTGGTGGAAGCCCTGGCAATGTTTTTCTGAACAAAATCTTTCAGCTTTTCGATTTCATCCTGTTGTTTTTCGTATTGTTTCAATTCCCGTTCGAAATCTTCCGCTTTAAAAATCAGGTACTGCGAGTAATTTCCAATGTATTTTTTTATGGACGTCCTTGATATTTCGTATACCTGATTGACCACCTTGTCCAAAAAATACCGGTCATGCGATACAATTAAAACAGATCCAGAATACCCCTGCAGATATTGTTCAAGCCAGGTAAGCGTCTCAATGTCTAAATGGTTTGTCGGCTCATCCAGTATGAGAATGTCAGGTTTTGTAAGCAGCAGCTTCCCGAGGGCCAGCCGGGTTTTCTGTCCGCCGCTCAGAGTAGATATTTTAGTCTTAGGATCAAACTTGGAGAACTGAAGACCGTGCAGGATGGAACGGATATCTGCCTCGTATTGATAGCCGCCCAGTTCCTTGAATTGAATCTGTGCTGAATCATATTCTTTCAGGATTTTTTGATACCTTGCCTCATTGTTATACGTATCAGGATCAGCCATACTCGTTTCGAGCCTCCGCAGTTCTTTTTCAAGGTTCCGAAGAGGTTCAAACACCGTAAGCATTTCATCCCAGATGGATAAAGAGGATTCCAGACCTGTATCCTGTGCGAGGTAACCAATCGTTACATCTTTCGGTTTGATTATTTCCCCGCTATCATAAGATAAGAAACCTGCTATAATCTTTAGGAGAGTTGATTTACCTGCTCCATTTCTGCCTACAAGAGCAACTCTGTCCCGATTTTGGATTTCGAGTTTAATATTAGAAAGAGCCACTTCGGCTCCGTAGTATTTCGTTAAAGAATTTACCTGAAGTAAGATCATTGTATTCACCTCAATATACCGTTAGTTTACCTTATTTCATGCCAAAGGGGAAAGTATAAGATAGGTAGAAGGAATTAATATATTAGCTCTAATAAGACTGGAAATATTCTTTGTGATATATTTAACAGAACATCATACACAGATTTAAATAAATAGTGTATCATCGAAAGAGAGGCGATTATTTTGGGAGAACTCACACACTTTAATGAGCAGGGACGAGCACGTATGGTGGACGTAAGCCATAAACCGGAGACCGTACGGACGGCGATTGCTCAATCAAGCATTACGATCAATCAAGAAATCTATACAAAAATAGAAAATCGTGAACTAAAAAAGGGCGACGTCCTTTCAGTGGCCCAGGTAGCAGGCATAATGGCATGTAAAAATACATCAAGCATCATTCCGATGTGCCATCCTATTCCTATTAACGGCGTTGACATTTCTTTTAGATGGGAACCTAAAGAAAACGGGTATGAACTGATTATTACCGGTTCTGTTAAGACGAAGGGAAATACTGGTGTTGAAATGGAAGCGCTGACAGCCGTATCGGCCGCGGCTTTGACCGTATATGATATGTGTAAGGCTTTAGACAAAGGCATGATCATTGGTCCCACTTTCCTTGTCGAAAAAACAGGCGGGGTTTCAAGCAGGGATTTTACAAGGAATCCATAAAAGGTATATCAATGAAATGTAAAAGGGGAAACAGCTATGGCTCAAGAACAAGTGAAAATACCTCAAGCTACTGCAAGAAGGCTGCCGCTTTATTATCGTTTTTTAAATAATTTACACTCTCAGGGGAAGCAGAGAGTCTCTTCTGCTGAACTGAGTGAGGCAGTTAAAGTAGATTCAGCGACCATCCGTAGGGATTTTTCCTATTTTGGTGCACTGGGAAAAAAAGGGTATGGATATAACGTAAACTATCTGCTGGGCTTTTTCCGGAAGACTCTCGACCAGGATGAACTGACAAAAGTTGCTCTTATCGGGGTGGGAAACCTTGGGACGGCATTCCTAAACTATAACTTCCTGAAAAATAATAATACCAAAATAGAAATTGGCTTTGATGTTGATGAAAGCAAGGTAGGAACAGCGATAGGAGATGTTCCAATCTATCATATGGATGAGCTTCAGGAGAAGCTGATTGAGGAAGGGATAACAGTCGCCATTTTGACTGTTCCGGCTCCCGTTGCCCAGCCGATCACGGATTCTCTCGTCGAGGCGAATATCAAGGGAGTTTTGAATTTTACACCTGCACGTTTAAATGTCCCTCCGTCCATAAGGGTTCACCACATAGACCTTGCTGTTGAATTACAATCCTTTGTATACTTCTTGAAACATTATCCTATAACAGAAAAAGAATTATTGTAAAAGCTCTGTCCTAGTGATTGCAGCCAGCGGAACCAGGTTTCTGCAGGAAGTACGGGAACCCCATTGGCGTATATGCTTCCCTTAACCTCCTATTATAATCAACATAATTCTAAACATCGGCTTTATTATAGCCATATAAAAAAAGGAGCCCTCGAAAGGCTCCTTTTTATTTAGTCAATTTCCTTAATTTAAAGTAGAGTGCAAACATTCTTATTGCTGATGCAAAGTCGAGTGTTGCCAAAAAGACAAGAAAATAGGAGAAAAATCCCCAGCCTGTCTGCGAGACATTCTGTGTAGCAAACACAGTAAATAATATACCAAGTCCTAAATATATGACTGCCATAAATAATGGCGACTGCTTTCTCATAAAATTCCTCCTATAAAGCCTTGAACCTTCTCTGCATCATTCATCATTTTTTCAATATCATCTTTATAGACACTCTGAACAATAACCACCAGTGTATTCATAGCCACGTGGGCGAAGATCGGAACAATGATTCTTTTTGTTTTTACATATAAAAATGCAAACGAAAAGCCCATTGCTGAATATAAAAGCAGGTGAGCCGGTTCACCGTGTACCAGGCCGAATATAAGTGAACTGATCAGGGCCGATATAATAAAGTTAAATCTCTTATATAAAGCCCCAAAAATGATTTTACGAAACACTATTTCTTCTAGAATGGGGCCGATTATTGAACTGACCACAATTACCAGAGGGACCGCTTCAATCAGCTGCACAATCTGCTTCGTATTCTCAGAACCCGGATCGATTCCGATGAGCCGCTCAATGTTCCCTGCAATAGACTGTGCAAATAAGGAAATGAATACACCGCCTATGGCCCAAAGGATTGAGGCTGTAACAGGCGCAGCTTCCCGTGCGTACATATTTTTTTTCATATCCTTACGGAGCAGCAATAGTATGATAATCAATGCTGCAATAAAGCTGATTACAATCCAGTAGGCACCCGCAGTTAAACTTACCCTTTCAGCTGGCAGCCCTGCGTTTCTTTGGATAAGTCCTAATATGGGAACGCCAATTATGCCAGAAAGCTGCATGGCAACATACACAATAATGACAAGCCAGTACTCTCTTTTCAATATATGTGGTCTCCTTTTGTCTGACTTTTATACCTCATATAAAGGCCATTTTACTAACTGTTTGGAAGTTGTTCAAATAATTAAGTCTGAACATGTCCTAATAAGACTATACTATATTAGTCTTAATCTGGTAACGAAAGAAAATTAATCCCAGTGTTGAAAAAAGTTTAGCTTCATGCTTGCAAAAATGGTTGGTTTTATTTAATATAATAATTGGTGTTAGCACTCTAAGTCGCCGAGTGCTAATAATTCAAATCTTACTTACCTATATTTGAGGAGGTTGTTTCAATTGTTAAGACCATTAGGTGATCGCGTAGTAATTGAACTTGTTCAATCTGAAGAAAAAACTGCAAGCGGTATCGTATTGCCGGATACTGCAAAAGAAAAGCCTTCAGAAGGAAAAGTTGTATCTGTTGGAACAGGACGTGTTCTAGATAACGGTGAAAAAGTCGCTTTAGAGGTTTCGGAAGGCGATCGAATCATCTTCTCAAAGTATGCTGGAACTGAAGTGAAATACGAAGGCAATGAATACTTAATTCTTCGTGAAAGTGATATTTTAGCTGTAATCGGCTAATCATTTTCCATAAAACATACTTAGATTTAGTTTATGTTTAATACTTACTTTTTATAATTTCAGGGAGGTAATGAAACAATGGCTAAAGATATTAAATTTAGTGAAGAAGCCCGCCGCTCTATGCTGCGTGGGGTAGACGCTCTTGCAAATGCTGTTAAAGTAACACTTGGACCAAAAGGACGCAACGTGGTTCTTGAGAAGAAATTCGGTTCTCCGCTTATTACTAATGACGGTGTAACGATCGCGAAAGAAATTGAATTAGAAGATGCATTTGAAAATATGGGTGCTAAGCTGGTTGCTGAAGTTGCCAGCAAAACAAACGATGTTGCCGGTGACGGTACAACGACTGCTACTGTTTTAGCTCAGGCTATGATCCGCGAAGGATTAAAGAACGTAACAGCTGGTGCTAACCCAATGGGCATCCGCAAAGGTATTGAAAAAGCTGTAACGGTTGCTATCGAAGAGCTGAAAGCTATCTCTAAGCCAATCGAAAGCAAAGCTTCTATCGCACAAGTTGCGGCTATCTCCTCTGCCGACGAAGAAGTAGGACAATTGATTGCTGAAGCTATGGAGCGCGTTGGAAACGACGGTGTAATCACAATTGAAGAATCTAAAGGATTCACTACTGAATTGAATGTTGTAGAAGGTATGCAGTTCGACCGTGGATATGCTTCTCCTTACATGGTAACTGATTCTGACAAAATGGAAGCAGTTCTTGATAATCCATACATTTTAATCACTGATAAAAAAATCGCAAGCATCCAGGAAATCCTTCCAGTGCTTGAGCAGGTAGTACAGCAAGGCAAACCATTGCTATTGATTGCGGAAGATGTTGAAGGTGAAGCTCTTGCGACACTTGTTGTGAACAAACTTCGCGGAACATTCAACGCAGTTGCTGTTAAGGCTCCTGGCTTCGGTGACCGCCGTAAGGCAATGCTTGAAGACATCGCTGCATTAACTGGCGGTGAAGTCATCACTGAAGAATTAGGCCGTGACCTTAAATCTGCTTCTATTGAATCCCTTGGCCGCGCAGCTAAAGTTGTGGTTTCTAAAGAAAACACAACAATCGTTGAAGGTGCTGGAGACAGCGCGCAAATTTCTGGCCGCGTAAACCAAATCCGTGTTCAATTAGAAGAAACAACTTCTGAATTCGACCGTGAAAAGCTACAAGAACGTCTTGCTAAATTAGCTGGCGGAGTTGCAGTAATCAAAGTTGGTGCTGCTACTGAAACTGAACTTAAAGAGCGCAAGCTTCGCATTGAAGATGCTCTGAACTCTACTCGTGCTGCAGTTGAAGAAGGTATCGTAGCAGGTGGCGGTACTGCCCTTCTTAACGTATACAACCGTATTGCAGGCATTGAAGCAGACGGCGATACTGCTACTGGTGTGAACATCGTTCTTCGTGCAATCGAAGAGCCTGTACGCCAGATTGCTCACAATGCAGGCCTTGAAGGTTCTGTAATCGTAGAACGCCTAAAACGCGAAGAAGTCGGCACAGGCTTCAACGCTGCAACTGGCGAATGGGTAAACATGATCGACTCCGGTATCGTTGACCCAACTAAAGTTACACGTTCTGCACTACAAAACGCGGCATCTGTTGCAGCTATGTTCTTAACAACTGAAGCTGTAGTTGCTGACAAACCAGATGAAAATGCTGGCGGCATGCCTGATATGGGCGGCATGGGCGGCATGGGTGGAATGGGCGGCATGATGTAATAAGCATCAAAAAGGCTTACTATATAGGGGTTTTTAAGTGGGTATAATTGCTCATACTTTTACTCATAGTAAGCAAAAAATGCTCGCTTTTTTCACAAAACCCATCTTATCAGAGAAGGTCTTTCATCAGTTCACTGAACTGGTGGGAGGCCTTTTCTTCATTGTGGGCAGTGTATGAGCAGAAACATCATAGTCCCATTAATGCTGAATGTCTTGAATTCTCCTTAACCTCCTATACTGCTACTCCTGCTTCAATCAAAAGGGACAAGTGAAGAGTTATGATTAACGAAAGCGTTTTATATCGCTGAAAGGGGCCAGACCGAACAATCGAGCATATTCACGACTGAATTGAGAAGGACTCTCATATCCAACTTGAATGCAGCATTTGCAGCTTCCTCTGTCTCAGAAAGCATGAGGCAACTAGCCTCTTGTAACCTTAATTGTTTTTGATATTGCAAAGGACTCAATCTCGTAACTTGTTTAAAATGATCATGCAAGATGAAGAACTCATGTTAGCGGTTAAAGCTAGTTCTTCAATGCGCAAAGGCTTAGCAAAATCTTGCTTTATCATATGAATCACTTTGGCGATACGCTGCGCATGACTACCGATCATTGCTGTCTGTTTTACAGAATCACCTTGTTCATCCTGTAGTATTCGGTATAGAATTTCACGGATCACTAAGGTGCGAGTACGGGAATATCCTCTGGTGCATCTAAAATTAACTGTGAAAAAGAATTGACCCTTTCGGTTATTGGCGGGAAGTGGAAAATGCTTATTTTATGGCATTTAGGCAAAGAAGGGACCAAGCGGTTTGGCGAATTAAAAGCCCTTATGCCGGGCATTACGCAAAGAATGCTGGTGAATCAGCTGCGGGAGCTGGAAGATGATTTTATTGTAAAACGTCAAGTATACCCAGTTGTTCCGCCAAAAGTAGAGTATTCACTCACTAAGAAGGACATACTTTGCTCCCGATTCTGGATTCTATGTACAAGTGGGGAAAAAACTATATGGAAAATGTGATGGGCACTCCAGCAAATAAAGCGTCTATTAAATAGCAATCCTTCCAACTAAAGACCACAAGTAGACGTTAAAAAGTCAAGAGTTGTGGTCTTTTTTGTGCAGTGGCTAAGGGGAACGTACCCTATCACCTTGTTATTGGAAATCGACTATATCAACCGTTCAAGCTATTATAAATGGAAAGCAACTCAGCCACAATGTAAAGAAAAGGCTAGGCAGGAACAGGATTTACGGGATCACCACAATGACAAACGAACTCAAAACAAACTAAAAAACGCGCGCCAATTGAATATCGGCACGCGCTAATTGAATAGTTTTTTTACATTGTCTACTTGATGGGAACAAGACCATTATTATTTTAAAGTGTTTTTTTTATTTTACATCTTCGTTGACTCACTGGTGTCTTCTCAGAATTAGCCTTATCATTAATTGTTAAGATAGCCCGAAAACAAATGGTGTTAATTTGGATAAATGGTTTACTACTTTATTCCAAATTGGCATGTTTGCCGTACATCGTATTGGTATCTAAGCCTTTTTTGTCCATGAACCTCAGGATCACAGCATCGTAAAAAAGTAAGAGAGTTTGCTCAAAAAGAGAGCCCATCGGCTGGATTGTTTTATAGTCGCCTTCTGACTGGTCTTTGGGCGAGCCAGGCAATTTTATTGCGATATCCGCTAATTTTCCGATGGTGGATTCAGGAAATATTGTTGCTGTTGCAATAGTCCCACCGATGTTTTTTGCATTCGCAGCCATGGAGACCAAACTTTTTGTTTCTCCTGAACCTGATCCGATGATCAAAATATCATCCTTTTCAAAGTTAGGGGTTACGGTTTCGCCAATCACATAAGCATCTATCCCCATGTGCATCATTCGCATTGCAAAGGATTTACCCATAAGCCCAGATCTTCCTGCACCAGCTACAAAGACCTTCTCTGATTCAAGAATCCCGTTAACCAGTTTTTCAGCTTCTTCGTCAGCTATTAATTTTACTGTACGATTAAGTTCTTTTATGATTTCAGCTAAATATTGAGTAGTCTGCATAATTGGTATTAGCCTTGTTTAACCAATTTTTGCATTTGGGCAGCTGCACCTTTAATATCAGTTTGTCCAGTGATACCGCCACCAACAATGACAAGGTCAGGTTGTGCTTTTATGACTTCCGAAAGTGTTTCTAATTTAATGCCGCCTGCAACTGCAGTTTTTGCATTTTTAACAACACGTTTAATGGTTTGAAGGTCTTCAAAAGAATTTTTCCCAACTGCCTGAAGATCGTATCCAGTGTGTACACAGATGTAGTCAACGCCAAACGCATCCACTTCTTGAGCACGAGTTTCAAGATCCTTCACAGCGATCATATCAACAAGGATTTTTTTGCCTTGTTTTTTAGCTTCTTCAACAGCACCTTTGATTGACATATCTTCAGCTGCTCCAAGGATAGTGATGATATCAGCGCCAGCTTCAGATGCCTTCATGACCTCATATCCGGCTGCATCCATAATTTTTAGGTCTGCTAACACTTTTAATGAAGGGAAAGCTTCTTTCATTTCTTTTACTGCTCTAAGACCTTCATTAATAACAACCGGCGTTCCGATTTCTACGATATCAATATGCTCTTCCACTTCTTTCACCAGTTCAATTGCTTGTGGAATGTTAACTAAATCTAATGCTAATTGTAATTCCATCTATACTTCACTCCTGATAATTTTTTTGTATAACAGTATTAATAATGCCCAATTCCCCAAATTAGGTCTCAGGCAAGTGTAACCAAAGTTCTCCTTTAACCATGTTACAGATGCCATTTTACTGGGTGTGTTAAATTATTGGAAGTACGCACATTATTTTTACATAGTGATAAAAAGTATACTATTGGTTATAATACAAGTCGGAAGTGATATGAATGTCAAGGATACAGGATAAAACATTTGACTGTGAAAAGGAATTGACCCTTTCTATTATTGGCGGTAAATGGAAGATGCTTATTTTGTGGCACCTCGGCAAGGAAGGGAACCAGCGTTTTGGTGAACTGAAGGCTCTCATGCCGGGCATTACCCAAAGAATGCTTGTTAACCAGCTTCGCGAGCTGGAAGAAGATCTGATTGTTCATCGCGAAGTTTATCCAATTGTACCTCCGAAAGTGGAGTATTCACTGACAGAACAAGGTAAAAGCCTGATGCCGATTCTTGATTCTATGTATAATTGGGGTGAAAACTATATGGAGAATGTCGTTGGGGACCAGGCAGAAAGAAAAGAGGCTATCAAGTAGAAAAATAATCCCTTCTTTTAGGATTCGCATTAACGGGCAGTAAAAGCCTACAAATGGAAGTTTCACTTTTTCTCGTATCGATACGCATTAAACAAGATTGGAGAAAAAATACTACATTCATTAAAGGAATCAGTAACTAAAAAGCCAATGGCAGCGATTTATGTATAGTCGCTGCCCTTGGCTTTTTTACTCTTGGTAGTCCTATCAATAGTATTATTTTTTATACTATGTTATATCAATGTACCTATATGTTAATAAAGTGCGTACTTACAAAAATAAAACATAGGGAATATACTAATTTGGCTCAAGTAATTGTTAGATTAGGGGATACTACAAAAAAACAACAAACTCATTAGATCATCAAAAGGATATTAATGATGATAGGTCATTAGAATATAGTGGTAGTCCAATAAAATATATCAACACGTTTTTATTAATTTTTGCTTGCATGCTGTTTTGCTTTAACAAAACATATGCGAGAGGAGAGATTCCTGTCCAAAATGTGGTCATGCTCAATTAAGAGATATCATTTTTATCGTACAGGTTGGGAGAGTGAAACGAAACTCACATTCAAAAGCAGGATAAGGCATTAGTGAAAATCCTTGTTGTTGTGTATTAAAAATAAAGAAATTAAGGGATTTTTCTTTTTGAAAATGTTTTGAAGAAGTGGAGGAATAAAAAGTGGATTCTATGACTTTTGTCTTATTTGGGGCAACAGGGGATTTAGCCAAGAGAAAAATTTTCCCCGCCTTGTTTAATTTATATCTGGATCAAAAATTGCCTGACAGTTTTTTAGTTATTGGTGTAGGTTTAGAGGAATTGTCTGATGTGGATTTTCAAACACATGTAAAAGAATCATTATTCACTTTTTCCAGACATTTGTTAAATGACAAATCCAAAAAAGAAGAATTTTCCATGGAATTCCGTTATAGCCAATTAGATGTAACAAATGCTGAAGGGTATAAAAAGTTACTCCAACTCGTTCAACAAAATGAAAGAGAGCGGAACATTAAAGAGAATCGAATGTTCTATCTATCTGTTGCTCCTGAATTCTTTGATGTAATTGCTTTGAACATCAAGGAGAGTGGATTAGGATCGACAAAAGGATGGAAACGATTAATGATCGAAAAACCTTTTGGGCGTGATTTAAAATCTGCTCAAGATTTAAATGAAATACTAAGCAAAGCTTTTGAAGAAGACGAAATTTTCCGGATTGACCATTATCTTGGAAAACCGATGGTTCAAAACCTTGAAGCTTTAGAATTTGCCAACCCTGTGCTGCAATCACTATGGAACAATCGGTATATTGCCAATGTGCAAATAACGGCTAGTGAAACGGTTGGTGTAGAAGAGAGAGCTAGTTATTATGAAAAAGCAGGGGCTATTCGTGATATGGTCCAAAATCATATGATGCAGCTGTTGATGATGACGGCCATGCATCAGCCAAAACAGATGAGCACGAACGATATCCGTACAGTGAAAAGAAAAGTTATGGACTCTCTTCGGCCAGTACAGAGAGATACTGTAGGTATCCACGTTGTTCGTGGTCAATATGGACCGGGCGAAATAAAGGGTAAACCTGTAGTCGGATATTTAGAAGAACCTGGAGTGAATGCTTCTTCCACAAACGATACATTTGTGGCTGCTCGTTTATGGATTGATAGTTCATTCTGGGATGGGGTGCCATTTTATATCCGGACAGGAAAAAGAATGAAGGAAAAGTCGACGCGGATTGTAATTGAATTCAAGAGTCCAACGAAAAATGTGTTTACTAACGAGAATCAATTTGCAGAACCCAATCTATTAGTTTTCAAAGTAAGTCCAATTGAGGGTGTGTCGATGCAATTAAATAGCAAAAATTTAACAAATGGAAATTTGGAGCCGATAATTGTTGACTTCTCAGCAAGTACAAAAGACATACCAGAAGCTTACGAACTCTTAATATTCGATGCTCTGCGTGGGGACTCTACATTCTTTGCTCATTGGGACGAAGTTGAATTATCTTGGAAATGGGTACAGCCCGTTTTAGAGGCGTTTGAGGAAAATGACCTTCCACTCCACCTATATCAAGCCGGTTCGATGGGACCACAAGCTGCTTCGCAATTATTGGAAGAGGATGGTTTTAAATGGTGGGAAACTAGGGGGGAAGTTTAATCCGCACCTCCCTGGAAAGCCATTGGTATGAAGAGAGCAAATGGTTCCATAAGGAGACCATGAAGAACAACAAATGGGTAGCATAATAATATAGGCTATTTTTTGTAATTTAAAGGAGGAAACTCAAGTGAAAGTAGGATTAATTGGATTAGGGAAAATGGGTATGAACTTAGGAAAAAACTTAATTGACAATAAACACCATGTAATGGCGTTTGATCTAAATACACATGCTATTGAAGAAATTAAAAAATACGGAGTTGAAGGAGCATCCAGTTTACAAGATCTTGTTCAATCATTAGAAAAGCCACGAGTTGTTTGGATAATGGTCCCACACTCCGTCGTTGATTCAGTTATTAGTGAAATCACACCATTTCTAAGTGAGGGAGATATCGTCATTGAAGCTGGTAATTCGCATTATAAGGAATCCATTCGTCGTTACGAACAGATGAAGAAAGTTGGAGTGAGCTTTATGGATGCCGGTACTTCTGGGGGGATGGAAGGTGCTCGCTATGGTGCTTGTTATATGATTGGTGGAGATCCTGAAGCATGGAGCATTGTCGAGCCGATTTTTAGAGATACAGCTGTAGATAATGGGTATTTATATGCTGGGAAATCTGGTAGTGGCCACTTCTTAAAAATGGTCCACAATGGAATAGAATACGGAATGATGGCCGCCATTGGTGAAGGATTCGAAGTCCTGGAAAAAAGCGATTTCGATTTTGACTATGAAAAAGTGGCACGGGTGTGGAATAACGGTTCTGTCATCCGCTCATGGCTCATGGAATTGACAGAACGCGCATTTTCTAAAGATGCAAAATTAGATGAAATTAAGGGCATTATGTATTCTTCTGGGGAAGGGAAATGGACAGTTGAAACCGCTTTGGATCTTCAAACAGCTACCCCTGTTATCGCTATGTCTTTACTAATGCGTTACCGTTCATTAGACAATGATACATTTACAGGTAAAGTGGTAGCTGCCCTTCGTAATGAATTTGGCGGACATGCTGTGGAAAAATCATAAAGTCATCTGCTGTATATGTCTTTCGTTAAAATGAGCCGGAAATTCATTGGATTTTTAGTTCGGCATATCCCGAAAATTGCAACTATGTTGATTGAAGCGGAAGGAGCGAGACTCCTCGAAAATGCATTCACATTTTCTCGTGCGGTGCTTATTCACGGATGATGATTCAACGTCCTGCGGGAAAAACGGGACAAGGGAGACCCCGCAGCCGCACAGCGCCGAGGAGGCTACCCGTTCGCCCGCGGAAAGCGAGCACCTGGAGCCAACAGACAAGTTTGACAGAGCCAAAAAAATAAAACAATATTGAGGTGTGACATCATGAACGTATTGGATGCAAAAATCATTAACACACAATATGGTTTAGAAACCTATTTAGATATGGTGAAGAATATCGAAGTAAAAGAACTCCATTCTCCATTAGATAATGAGCCCTTTTATGAAATAGTATTAGGGATAGAGTATTTTCTTCTAAGGGACAGAAAATATTATGATAGTGAAAGGAATTATTTTCGGATTCGAATGAGCGAAGATTTTAATTCAATCACGTTAAGAGAGACAGATACCGAAAGTTTATTTGCTGTCAAAACCGAACACGAGAGAGACTCAACTAAGCTGCTGGTTGGAGAATGGCTGATAAAAACCAATGCTTTCAAGCAAGTAATAAGTGAACTGATCCAACAAAAGAAAACGGAGAATGTTCAAAATGAGGGAGACACTCGAAAAGTATCAGGAACGATAAGATTCTTGGAAATATTACTTGAAATCAAAGCAGAAGACATACTAAGTGCCGATGTAGAGAGGGACCATTGAGTTTTCTTAATACTAACTATCTTAATGTACGCTATTGATAATTACAAGGTCCTCTAAGGATTTTTTCAAAATTGAAGGGGAGTTTACATGTGTTTTTAAAAACTTCCCTTATATACTGTAGAAAAGAAGAATGCACTAACATGAAACGTTTTACTATGCCGAGAGATCTCTTTTACGGAGAAGGATCTCCGATTGTAGCAGCAAAGCTAAAGTTGATTGAAAGGGGAAGTGATGTATGACTATTTCGTTCGATTACTCCAATGCATTAGCATTTATGAAAAAGAGTGAAGTAGATAATCTAAGTGAATTTGTAAAAGTAGCTCATAAAATGCTACATGAAAAAACAGGCCCCGGCTCTGATTATCTTGGTTGGGTCGATTTGCCACTAAACTATGATAAGAGTGAATTTGAAAGAATTAAACAAGCTGCTGAAAGAATCAAGAAACATTCAGACGCAATGGTTGTAATTGGTATTGGTGGTTCGTACCTGGGGGCAAGATCAGCTATAGAATCTCTGTCCCATAGCTTTCATAACCAGATGAACAATAAGACACATGTTTATTTTGCCGGTCAGAATATCAGTTCTACTTATATCTCTCATTTATTTGAGCTATTAGAGGGGAAGGATATCTCTGTTAACGTCATTTCTAAATCAGGAACAACGACAGAGCCAGCCCTTGCTTTCCGTATTTTCCGTGACTATATGGAGAAAAAATACGGAAAAGAAGAGGCGAGAAAACGTATTTTTGCTACTACAGATCAGAAAAAAGGCGCATTAAAAAAGCTTGCGGACGAAGAAGGTTATGAAACGTTCGTTATTCCGGATGATGTTGGTGGAAGGTATTCTGTGCTAACAGCAGTTGGTCTTTTACCAATTGCCGTAGCAGGACTCGATATTGATCAAATGATGGAAGGGGCAGCAGCGGCTGCTCGTAAATACAACAATCCTGATTTATTGACAAATGAGAGCTACCAGTATGCTGCAGTGCGAAATGCACTCTACAATAAAGGCAAAGTTATCGAATTGCTTGTTAACTATGAGCCCTCCCTTCACTACGTATCGGAATGGTGGAAGCAGCTGTTTGGGGAAAGTGAAGGGAAAGATCAAAAAGGGCTTTTTCCTGCTTCTGTCGATTTTTCAACGGATTTGCATTCCATGGGGCAATATGTACAAGAAGGCCGACGAAACCTTATAGAAACAGTTTTACAGATTAAGAAACCTCGAATTGATGTAACCATTCATGAAGATCCGGATAATATCGATGGGTTAAACTTCTTAGCCGGTAAGACAATGGATGAAGTCAACAAAAGTGCATTTCAGGGTACCCTTATAGCCCATACAGATGGGGAAGTACCTAATCTCGTGATTGAACTGGATGAAATGAATGAGTTCACTTACGGTGAGATGGTTTACTTTTTCGAGAAGGCATGCGGGATTAGTGGTCATCTACTAGGCGTTAACCCATTCGACCAGCCAGGAGTCGAAGCATACAAAAAGAATATGTTTGCTTTACTTGGCAAACCTGGTTATGAAGCAGAAAAAGCTGCTATCCTGGAGCGTTTATCGAAATAATGTTTGGTTGTAGATTTCAGAGAATCTTTAGAAACTCGGTTATCATGCAGGGAGCTGCGGATTTCCATTACTGAAATATTAGTATATATGTAAAGAAGCCTTCAAGAATAAATCTTGAAGGCTTTAAATTCATCAAACTTTTATAGTAAAAACCAAAAATTTAGCGTAAAGCAGCGATTAGGCTTTCTCCAAATTCTTTGGCACCATCTGGGCCATCACCAGTGATAATATCATCATGTGCAACGACGTGTTTTTGAATATATTCTACCTTATTTTCTTTCAATTCGTTAATTTGCACATCAACTGGATAACATGTTGCTGTTCGTCCGGAAAGTAAACCTGTTTTAGCTACAGTAACGGCTCCTGCACAAATTCCTGTTACAAGAACTTTTTGCTGATATGCTTGCTTTAAGTATTCTAGTAGTTCTAGATTTCCCCATAGATGATCGTTCGTACCAGATCCGCCAATTACAGCTACGACATCATAATCAATTGCTGAAGCGTCGGAGAAGATTACTTCAGCGTTTGCCTTGCCTTGATAGTCGCCGGTAATTTCACCTGTTTTAGTGCTTGCTAGGGTTACTTCAACTCCAGCATTTTCTAATATTGTTTTAGGTTGAAATAATTCATCTTCATTAAATCGTTCCGGTGGAATAATAAGTAATGCTTTTTTATTCATAAATTTGCCTCCTAATAATAAAAAACTGGTCTATATGACTGAACCCAATTGTACAACGGGAGATCTACATTATGAAGACTGCACTTTTTTGTGCGGAGGTTACCTAAAAGTTACTGGTAAAATAAAAAGGGGGCTAAAAAGCAATGTCAGAAACATTAAGAGAAGAAATCAGACAGAAGATTTTAAAGGGTGATTATAACTGTGAAAAAGAACTCACCTTATCCATCATTAGTGGTAAATGGAAGATTGTTATTTTATGGCATTTAGGTGTTGAGGGACCACACCGATTCAGTGAACTACAGAGACTTTTCCCGAAAATATCACATAAAATATTAACGAATCAATTGCGTGAACTTATAGAAGATGGAGTCGTCCATAGAGAAGTTTTCCCTGAAGTTCCTCCAAAAGTTGAATATTCGATGACTGAACTCGGAATGACTTTACAACCAATTGTTGAAATGATGTATGAGTGGGGCAAAAAGCGAATAAAACAAATTAAACAAGATATTCATTCTCCAAAAAGGGAAACTGACAATTAATGATTTCACTATTTTTAAAAAATCAGCAGTTTGTATTATGTCGATCCACTTCATTACTGGCATGCTATAGACGTCATTCCTGGGGAATTTACCATGAATAAATTTGGGAAAGCAGTGGAAAACCCAGAAAAAGGAATATTTGTAATATGAACGTGGTACAATATGAAACCGAGTTTATCAGAATTATATTTGTATTTGCGCACTGAAGAAGGCAAGACTAAGTTGCCAAGGATTCTAATAGTTGCTGGAAAAACTACATAGAAAACATGATTGAGTCCTTCAAATGAAGTGTATTAGGTAACAAGCTTCACAAAAAAATAAAGAATAATACCACAAGTAGACTTTAAATAAGCCAAGACCTGGGGTTCTTTTTGTGATTAATGATCGGTATGGAATGCTTAAAGGGTTACAATCTGGAAAGATGCAAATAATATTTCTATGAAAAATAGCATTCCTGTTAATCATAACAGAAGAATAAAACAATTTAATTTTGGGTGTGATTATGAATAAATTTGTTGAATATGTGTTTATAACTTTGGGGGCATCAATGGTTGCCTTGGGAATAGAAACAATGTTAGCACCAAACGGGCTAGTAGATGGTGGTGTTACAGCGTTATCGATTATGGCGAATGCAATATGGGGAATTCCAATTTATGTTGTGTTATTGGGATTAAACATTCCTATCTTAATCTTTACATCCAAAGAAGTTGGGCAAACCTTTGTAATTAGAACTCTGTATGCAAATATCATTACCACCATTGGTTTAGTACTATTTAAATCAATCCCGCCTATTACTCAGTCAGACGTGTTAATTGTCTTATATGGCGGAGTAGTCTTAGGTGTAGGCATAGGGATTGTTGTAAAATTTGGTGGTGCAATAGACGGCACAGAAATGCTTGCAATTTGGTTTAACCAACACTATCGATTTCCAATTGCTTCATTTTTATTAGCAGTGAATTCTGCCATCTTTACGATTACGGCCTTTGTCTATTCGTTAGAACAGGCTATGCTCTCTCTAGCCGTTTTTTATATTGTGACGAAAATGATTAATTATGTTTTAGATGGATTAAATCACGGGAAAGCTGTAATGATTATTTCAGAAAAACCTGATGAAGTAGGAGATAGTATTATCAAAAATCTAAACATCAGCATCACATATTTGTATGGGGAGGGCGGGTTTTTAGGTCAAAGAAAGAAGATTATATATTGTATTACCGACAGGTTCATTTTTTCCAAATTAAAAAGTGTTGTTTTAGCAAAAGATCCAAAAGCTATAATGGAGGCTTCCTATGTTTGTGAAACATCTGGTATAGATAGGTCGCTTATATTACCCAATTCAAATTCTTCCGAAAAATCCTAATATTGTTTGAACCGTTAAGATTTTTTAAAGTGGATAATATTTAATGGTAGGTAAATTATACCGATTTGTATAGGTGTGATTACACCTACAGAAAACTGCAGGGCCGATGACGCAGTGATAAGCAAAAACATCTCAACGAACCGTTAATGCTCGGTAATTTTTTTCAACACTATTATCTAAAAAGTTTTAAAGATCCTCGTAACACTGACGGGGATCTTTTTGTTTTATGTAATCTTATTTAAAACGAACAAAAGTCATTGGTATATAAAAGTATAATATATATATATTTATATACTATATATTAAAAAAGTGCGTACTGTGAATGTTTTATTGTAGGTATTATACTAACATCTATGCCGTGAGCCAATCTTATTTAAAGTTAGAGAACGTAAGGAATAAGAACACATAACAATTTTTAGTAGGAAGAATGAAGATATTTTAGTAAACAAGCTGTAAATATTAACTCAATCCGCAAGGTGAAAAGGGAGTGAAAAATATGAATGTATTGGATGCGAAAATAATAAATACCCAATACGGTATGGAAACCTATTTAGACTTTGTGGAAAATGTGGAGGTTAAAGAACTTCATTATTCTACAGAGATAGCCCCATTTTACGAAATTACAATAGGGGTAGAGTATTTTCTGTTAAAGGAAGAAAAATATTATGACAGTAGAAAGAATTATTTTCGTATCCGTATGAATGCTGATATGAGTTGTATGACACTAAGGGAAACAAAAACGGAAAGCTTATTTGCTGTGAAAAACGAGTTTGAGAGAGATGCAACAAAGGAGCTGGTTGGGGAATGGCTCATCAAAACCAATGCGTTTAACCAAGTTATAAATGATCTGATTGAACAAAAGAAAATGGAAAACGTTCAAACAGAGGAACACATCCAAATAGTCTTAGGAACCATAAGGTTTTTGGACAAGTTATTAAAACTCAACACAGAAGTCATTTTGGGTGCAAACGTTGAGAGAGATCCTGAGTATGCTCATTAGTAACCTTTAACTATAGTTTAATTATGAATTATTATGTGATTTTAAAAAATAATAAGAGAATACTGATACAGCTTCCCCTACTTCATTAAGGAAAATTACGGACTATGATAAGGGAGTCAAGTATCCGGTTTTTTTGTTATGAAATCACGCTTGACATTGCCATTATTGATCCAGAGTTAACTTATTCCAGGCCGGCTTCGATCGTAGCTTATACGGGTATGGATGCTTTGACACATGGTATTGAAGCATATGTGTTTGTAAACACTAATATTTCTAATAAAAAGTTGAATGAGAGGTATTTTTATGAGTAAGAAAATATTGATTGTTACTGGAGATGCTGTTGAGGCACTTGAAGTTTTTTATCCTTATTATCGTTGTCTTGAAGAAGGATTCGATGTATCCATTGCTTCCCCTTCTGTTAAAAAGTTGCGCACAGTTAGCCATGATTTTATAGAGGGAATGGAGACATTTGAGGAAAAACCAGCATACAACCTTGAATCACATGTAGCTTTCAAAGATGTTAATCCGGAGCAGTATGACGGATTGATCATTCCGGGAGGACGTGCGCCAGAATACATTCGCATGTTTGATGAAGTCCCAAAGATTGTCAGCCATTTCTTTGAAGCCAATAAGCCAGTTGGGGCGATTTGCCATGCGGCACAGCTTTTGACTGTCATTCCAGACTTAATGAAAGGCCGGGAGTATACAGCTTATCCTTCTGTTGAGCCTGATGTAAGAGCCTGCGGAGCTACGTATATAAATAAAAACGTGCATACTCACCAAAATCTTGTGTCAGGTCAGGCATGGCCGGATTTACCAACATTCATGAGGGAATTTATTAACATGCTGAAGTAATTGTAAACTTATTCGAGTACTGCACCCCAAAAGTTAGAGTGAAAACTACTTTTGGGGTGTATTATTATGGCTAAATTTAATGAAGAATTTAAATTAAGGGTAAATTGGTATATATTTACAAAAAAGCATGGTATGGAAGACAGTACCCCGATTATAAGGTGGGTAAAAGCATTCGAGAAATCGGAGTGGAAGAGAGGAAGAAGCATAGGGTAACCCAGCATATAATCATCTCCCACCATCACCAAAGCCGTGTAATATGTCTAGTTATAAAAAACAATTTTGGTTATCTAAAGACCTAAAAAGAATGTTAACATTTTGCTAACGCAATCCCATAAAAAACGGTAAATCACCGTTAAAGATGTTACAGCCAACAATATCCAAAACGTTGATTTACCGCGTTTTTCGCACCTCTCGTTAACAATATTACACTCTAGCAGCCTACGGGCGGCATGATGTAATTAGGGTCTATAAACCCTTTTACATCAAGGTTTTAACCCTGTTAGGACTTTATTTGTCCGCGGATTTGTCCGCAAAATTAGATATACAACTATAAGAGAAGGTCTTTCATCAGTTTACTGAATTGTTGGGAGGCCTTTTCTTCCATATTCGCGGTCATATGAGCATAGATATTCATGGTAGTATTTATATCTGTGTGGCCTAATCTCTGCTGGATTTCCTTTATACCTACACCCGCTTCGATTAATAAAGAAGTGTGAGTATACCGGAAAGAGTGTGGCGTAATATTTTTTTCTATCCCTGCTATTTTAAGCAGCCTCTTTAGTCTTGTTTCAAAAACTTTCCTTAATTGCGGATGGCCATCTTCTCGAGGGAAGTAATGGACCTCCGTGTTTTACCAGTTAACTATTGTCGTTGTCGTTATAACATGCCCAATTTCATACCAATAAAAAACAATTCTTGTTATTTTCAGCACTAAAATAAGCAGCTGCCTTCCATTGGAAGTTTAGCTGCTTGTAAGTAAAGAGTATTCCCTTTTTCTTAAAAACGTAAAAACTTGACTTGTCACAAAGAGCCTACTTCAGTAAGGTGATAAACTCCCTCATGAATGTTGGTAAATCTGGCCATGCCTGACCTGAAACAAGATTTTGATGAATATGCACGTTCTTGTTGATATACGTAGCCCCACAAGCTTTTACATCCGGCTCGACAGAAGGATACGCTGTATATTCCCGGCCTTTCATCAAATCTGGAATTACGGTCAACAGCTGTGCCGCATGGCAAATCGCTCCAACCGGCTTATTCACTTCAAAGAAATGGCCCACAATCCTTGGCACTTCATCAAACATTCGGATGTATTCTGGCGCACGTCCTCCCGGAATGATCAATCCGTCATATTCTTCAGGATGGACATCCTTGAATGCAACATGTGATTCGAGGCGATACGCAGGTTTTTCCTCAAATGTCTCCATTCCCTCTATAAAGTCATGACTGACGGTACGCAGCTTTTTAATAGAAGGGGAAGCGATGGTAACATCATAACCTTCTTCGAGACAGCGATAGTAGGGATAAAATACCTCAAGTGCCTCTACCGCATCACCCGTAACAATTAATACTTTTTTACTCATGAACATACCTCACATTCATCATATATAAGACTAGAATGACCAGGAATAAAAACATTTATCCTGGTTTTCGCATTATCACAAACGAAATATTACTGACTCTTCAGGCTCTCATTAAAAGTTGATTTTATCTCCGTTGTAAGCAGCAATGTAGATTTTTTTCATATCCTCTATTGATACTTGTCTCGGGTTTGATGGAGTACACGGGTCTTCAACAGCCCCCTCGGCCATCTGGTCCAGGTGTTTGTGAAATTCTGCCTCATCCACACCAAATTCCTTTAAAGTGAGCGGAAGATTTAAAGATTTGTTTAAGCGGCGTATCAGTTCTGTTAATGAATCAATTAATTCATCGTCTGTGCTACCATCTAAACCAAGCATCCTTGCAATGTCAGCATACCTTGAACTTTCAGCCTTTTTATTATAATCAATTACGTACGGGAGATAGAGTGCATTAGCTGTTCCATGCGGAATTTTAAAAATCGCCCCACTCTTATGGGACAGGCTGTGGACAATTCCTAGGAATCCATTTGAAAAGGCCATGCCTGCAATGGCTTGTGCATAATGCATTTCTGCTCTTGCAGCTTTATCACCAGATGCGGATTTTTCTATATTTTCTACAACCTGCCTGATCGACTGCATTGCCAACGGATCAGTAAAAGAGTTATGCGCAGTGGACACATAAGCTTCTATACCGTGTGTTAAGGCATCCATTCCCGTATAAGCTACAATGGGAGCCGGCATGGAATACGTCAACTCAGGATCAATAATTGCGATATCGGGCGTGATCTCATATCCGAATACCGGATACTTAACTCCCTTATCATAGTCTGTAATAACAGAAAATGGTGATACATCGCTGCCTGTTCCACTAGTTGTTGAAATCGCGATGAAACGCGCCTTCTTACGCAATGTCGGCAGTACGTTGGGAGCCTTGATCTGATCAAATGGCAGCTCAGGGTTTTCGTAAAAAATCCACATTAGCTTTGCCGCATCAAGTGGCGATCCACCACCAGCGGCAATGATCCAATCCGGCTGGAATTCTTCCATTTTCTTGCCCCCGTTTTGGGCGGTTGTTATTGATGGATCGTTTTCAACGCCTTCAATTAGTTGGGTTTCTATGCCAGCCTCACGCAAATGGGATTCGATTTTATCCAAATAACCGGACTTTTTAATCGATTGACCTCCAATAACAATGGTCGCTTTTTTCCCTTTAAGGCTTTTCAATACTTCCAGCGACCCTTCCCCAAAGTAAACATCTCTCGGAATTGTAAAACGGTACATATGTGCTCTCTCCTTTTCTTTCGTAATGGAACTGTAACAGTTTTCCCCTAAGGTTATGTCAAAAAAACAAAAATCAACTAATTGTTAAACTTAAGGTCATCTCTAACTACTTTCTGTTCATCAATTTCTTCATCAAGTAATATTTCATGTTTCTCTGGAATTTTTTCCAAATCCAAATCACCCCTTTTATTTCATTACTCAATTAGGCAGGAGCTTTTCTTACTAAACTGCCTGTTAGTGGATCTGTCTAGAATAAAAGAAAATTAAGATGGCACGAATGAAGTAAAGTAGTATTTAGAGTAAGAAGATTTTCACTTTAACATAATATAGAATGAAAGCCTGAACTAATTATTTGTTAAGAGGAAGCTAAATCGTATACAATATGTCAGCTAGTATCAAATTGAAATTTTACTATGAGAAGAGGTTCAATTCATCATGAGCAATGAAAATACAAAAAAACTGGACATCCTTTCTGCATTCAACTTTCGCCATGCAACAAAGGTGTTTAACGGAACAAAGAAAATTTCCGATGAGGATTTTACATTCATTTTAGAAACAGGCCGGTTGTCCCCAAGTTCTGTTGGATACGAGCCATGGAAATTCCTTGTTGTGCAAAATAAGGAGTTTCGTGAAAAGCTAAGAGAGGTTTCATGGGGTGCCCAAGGACAGCTACCGACTGCAAGCCATTTTGTTGTTATTCTTGCACGTACAGATGTAAGGTATGATTCTGAGTATGTGCAGCAGTTGCAGAAGCATGTGAAGCATATGCCTGATGATTTGCTAGAGCAACTGAAGCCTAGATACAGAAGTTTTCAAGAGGAAGATCAGCACCTGTTTGAAAGCGACCGGGCATTGTTTGATTGGGCGAGCAAGCAAACATATATTGCGCTTGGCAATATGATGACCGCTGCGGCGCAAATCGGCATTGACTCTTGTCCGATTGAAGGCTTTAGCTATGACAAAGTAAATGAGATTTTGGAGAAGGAAGGACTTCTTGAAAATGGCAAGCTTGCTGTATCTGCTATGGTTGCCTTTGGCTATCGCGCCGAGGATCCGACGCGTCCGAAAACGCGAAGAACTATGGAAGATGTTGTACAGTGGATTAACTAACAAAGTAAAGAATTCTAGTGCAAAGATGATTACAAAACAACATAAGACTTGAATTTAATCCTAACATTCGGATTATGTACAAGGCCACTTTGGGATTTTGGGTAAGTTCACCCCTCGGTGAACTTACCCTTTTACCTATTGCCTGCGTTACTTAAAAAAACAATTTCCCTCTAATATATAGAGATAATAATATGAAGGAACAGATAAAAAGAGTAGTTCATCAAATATCAGAGAAATGCAAATTAAGTACTGACATAACAATCACCATTCAAAAAAGCTGATCTGACTATAGATCAGCTTTTAAATCATTTTTTTCGTAATCCTTTTCCTTTAGTCTGTATCAACAGTATGGGGTCAAATACATATTATTGAATCTAGAGTGATAATAATTCCTGTTCCTGAACTCCCATGAAAATAAAAACTGAAAAAAGGCATACAAAAATAGACTCAAAAAGGCTGGGCCTCATAAAAGTTAGATCTAAAATTTGTGGTACATGGCTTGAATTCAGGCCCTTCTCGGTGGAGTAAAAATAAGTGCAGCTGGAGCAACAACCAGAATTAGGATTAATCTCCCATGAGTGCTACCCATCAAGGGTGCGGCTTCTCATCAGTTCACTGAACTTTTGGGAGGCTTCTTTTTTCACTTATTGGGTTACTAAAGGTACATATGTTTTCGACTGTCTAAGTGAGACACCAGCCTCAGGTAGAAACGATGATGGGTGTATCTTAGATGGAATGTTGACAAGTGGCTATTTTGTACAGCCCCCCGCGGGCCACACAGATTAGATGCCATAACCTACAATTTTATGATCGATAAACAGACCAGGCACTAGAAAAAATTTTAATCATATATAGGTGATATCCCGTGCGAACTTGATGAGGAGGATCATATCATGAAACCTATATTACCTATTGAAAAATATTTCGGTACGTTAGAACTAGTTTTTGCATTTAATGGGGCAATGCCTACAGGTGTTAGTGTTTCAGAGACCGGACGTATTTTCATTTGCTTTCCAAAATGGGGAGACGACGTTAAATTTACGGTGGCGGAAATTGTTGGGGATAAATTGCAGCCATATCCTAATTTAGAAACCAATATAGTTAACCTCGAGAATATCACTAATTCCTTCATTAGTGTGCAAAGTGTAGTGGCTGATGGAAGGGGAACGCTTTGGGTAGTAGATACAGCGGCGCCAAATTTTTCTGAACCTATTAAAGGTGGGGCGAAATTAGTTGCTGTTGATTTAAAAACCAATACAATCAGAAGAGTATATACATTTACAGAAGATGTTGTCCTTCCAACAACTTACCTGAATGATGTCCGGTTTGATTTTCGTATTGGAAACGCAGGTTATGCCTATATAACAGATTCTTCTTCCAAAGGACCAGGAGCTATTATCGTCGTAGATTTAGAAAATGGAAACGCGTTTAGACGGTTAAATGGAGCAAATTCAACGTCACCCGATCCCTATATGATACCGAAAGTAGAAGGAAAAGTGTTGATGAATCGAAATAAAGATGGCGGGACTTCTCCATTTAGATTGGCGTCTGACGGTATTGCGATTTCTCCTGATGGAAAGGTATTATTTTTTTGTCCACTAACAAGCCGTCATCTATTCTCGATTTCAACAGAAGCATTGAGAGACAGAAATATACCGGACAGGGATTTACATTATCATGTGAAGTATTGGGGAGAAAAAGGTGCTTCTGATGGAATGATAACAGATGCAAAAGGGGCCGTTTATGCTGGAGATTATGAGAACAATAGCATTCGAAAGATATTGCCGAATGCCACAATGGTAACCATCGCACACGATCCGAGAATTTTATGGCCGGATACTTTTTCGATTGGTCCGGATCAATATTTATATGTCATTGTGAACCAATTACATCGGCAGGCAAGATTTCATTATGGAAAAGACCTGAGACAAAAACCTTATAGTTTACTTCGTATGAAAATTGATGAATTTCCTGCTCCTACCTTTCCATAAGAAAAATTTAATTATATGCAATTAATGAAAAGAGACTTTCACTATGATTTTTAACACAGTCATGGAGCCAACTGGAGCCCCGTTTAATTCGATTGCCAAGTTAAAACGATGGGCCCGTCCAAACCGTTAAGGGGTATCCACCAAATTTAAATTTATTCTGAATTCTTTTTTATAGTTCATTGTTAACCAGCCAGCACCCTATGTGTTGCCGCATACACTCCTGACATGTGGTTTGTTTCTACTATGGTTAAAAATATTACAGTTTGAAACTAAATGGACGGAATAATGTAATCATCCGCATCCCAGTAACGAAAAAGGATAGATAAGAGCCTTTCAATGCTGCTTATCTATCCTTTTAATTTTTTATTACATATAAATTTTCCTCTAATATCCTATATGTACCCCGATGCTTTATATCCCATTTTTAAATATTTATGTCCACCTTTAAAAATGTTAACTTAAAGCCTTTTTTCATACACTATTTCTTTCTATGTATGTATAAAAATGAATGGGCGGTATGATGTAAGAAAGGCTACAAAGGCCTTATACGTTCAGGGTTTATCCGGGACATTAATGCCGTTTGACCACAATTTGACCACTTATGTATTAAAATCAACCTGTTGGGAGTTTCCCGAGAGGTTTTTAATTTTGTAAAATGTGTTTTTCAGAATTTAAAACACCTAAATGTTAGCGACAAACCCCTCTATTCTCACCAACAGCACCCTAAATTGGTAGACGCAAGTAACAATTGTTGGTGTTTTTTTGCTTCGATAGCACCCAGTCTCAGGGTAGGAAATCTAAAAATAAAAACTGTAAAACAGTTCAAAATAGAAACAATGGTACTTCTCCAATGTTTTCGACAACGATTTTTGTTGCAGTCATTCTTATTGGTTATACATTCACCAGGCCAAAAACTTAGAGAAAGGATGATCCCAAATGTACGAAAAGTGGAATAAGCAATTTATTGGAGGAGAATGGAGGGAGGGAAACGGAGAAAGAGTGTACGAGGATAAAAATCCTTATAGTGAAGAAACCCTTGTACAGATTCGCTTAGCCAATTCTGAGGATATTGATGAAGCTTATCGTTCTGCCCGGAAGGCACAGAAAGAATGGGAAGAGATCAATGCTTATGATAGGGTAACTATAATGGAAAAGGCTGTTGAGTTAGTGAAAGAACGCAGGGAAGAAATCGTTAAAATTCTGATTGATGAGAATGGTGCTTCTCATACGAAAGCAAACATTGAAGTTGACGGGGCAATTGGCATCATGAAAGAAGCGGCAACATTTCCGCTTAGGATGCATGGGAAAATTATGCCTTCCGTTATACCAGGGAAGGAAAATCGAATTTACCATAACCCGGCTGGAGTGGTGGGAATCATTAGCCCCTTTAATTTTCCATTTCATCTAACTATGCGCTCCCTTGCACCCGCATTAGCGGCAGGAAATGGCGTAGTCATCAAGCCAGATTTGCAAACGATGATTTCTGGCGGTCTGTTCATGGGGAAATTATTTGAAGATGCGGGTATTCCGAAAGGGTTATTAAATATAACGGTTTGCAGTTCCTCTGAAATCAAAGATGCTTTTGTTGAACATCCAATTCCTCAAATTATTTCTTTTACTGGATCTACGCCTGTGGGGAGACATATAGGAGAATTGTGTGGAAGGCATCTTAAACGCGTGGCTTTGGAGCTAGGCGGAAATAATGCCATGATTGTACTTAAGGATGCAGATATAGAAAGAGCTGCTGGTTCTGCTGCATTTGGTAAGTTCCTTAATGCGGGGCAAATCTGTATGTCGTTGAACCGTATTATCGTGGAGCGTCCCGTATATGAAGAGTTTTTAAGAGCGCTTGTGGACAAAGCATCTCAAATTAAATATGGCAACCCAGCGGATAGAGATGTTGTCGTTGGCCCGCTTATCAATAACAAGCAAGTTGGCCGGATTCAAGAATTAATCGACAAAAGCTTAGAAATGGGTGCCAGTTACGCCTTGAAGGGAGAAATTGAGGGGAATGTGTTTGCTCCTACAATCCTCACAGACGTCACCAATAACATGCCGATTGCACAGGAAGAAATATTTGGGCCTGCTGTAGGGGTCATTGTTGTAGAGGATGAGATAGAGGCTATACGAGTAGCGAACGAAAGTGAATATGGACTGAGCGGGGCGGTTCATGCCGGCTCTATTGAACATGGTGTAGAGGTGGCCAAACAAATCGTCACGGGAATGATTCATGTGAATGACCAAGGGGTAAATGATGAACCGATTGTGGCGTTTGGAGGAGAAAAAGCTTCCGGTTTAGGTCGTTATGGCGGTGAATGGGCACTGCATGAATTTACCACAACGAAATGGATATCTGTCCAAACAAATCCTAGAGAGTATCCGTTTTGACAAAGCCCCCGGTTCCATGGGAGATTGATATATTGAAGAATTACATGCCAGTAAAAATACAAGGCTGATGCTCCCATAGTGTAAATTTTAACTAACAAAGGTTAATCTGTTTTGAGGCAGGGTAACCTAATTAAGACTTTTTCTAGAAAGGATGATCACCATGGCTATGAACACAACAGAACAATCTCTATCGGTACGACAAGCAATTGAAAAACGCCATAGCATTCGCACATATAAGCAGGAGCCTATTCCTCAGCAAGACCTAAATAAGATTTTTGAGTTGGTCCGCTTATCCCCAAGTGCATGGAACCTTCAACCTTGGCGTTTTCATGTAGTGACAGATAACGATTTAAAGGAAAAGTTGGAAGAAGCAGCTTATGGTCAAAAACAAGTGACTTCAGCTCCAGCGGTTGTTGTGGTTACAAGTGATATGGAGGATGTACTTGCTAATATTGCTGACACTGTACATCCGGGACTTTCTCCAGAGCGCAAGGAAGAAGAAGTGGCCAATTTGTCAGGTTTTTTCAATGGTATGACGGTGGAAGATCGTGCTCAATGGGGATTAACCCAAACAAATATTGCGTTCGGGTTCCTAATGCTTGCCGTTCAAGGATATGGATATTCAAGCAACCCTATGCTGGGCTTTGATCAGGAAAAAGTAAGAGAGCTCCTGAATCTTCCCGGGCATGTCAAATTTGCAGGCATTCTACCCATTGGGAAAGCAGATTCTGAAGGATATCCGCATCATCGTTTTGACTTAGAGAAAATCGCTACATTCCATTAACTATACAGGATTCACTGGAGGGCTCTTAAGTCCTCCTTTTTTATTTCAAGACATCGACCGTCACGCCATTAAAGATGTAACGCCAGTCGATGCTTTATTTATAGGGTAAAATATGAAACCAGTTTCATGCCAAATTTTTTCTTTTTTGAAAGTATTTCAATATTTAATATGTTTAATCAAACGTTTAATTAAGAACTGTTTTATCGATATCATCAAGCTAATCAATGCTTTGTACCGTATTTTTCATCTTTCGTGAACTAATTGCGATACCTGTAGAATAAAAAACATACATGCACGAACATGATATTAATATAAAATTATTTATTTGAAGGAGTGTTAAGCATGGCTGACATGAAAATAAATGTGAATGCTGTTTGGGATGGTGGAGTAAATGGGAATGGAAACCTTAAAGCGGAGTATCTTAATACAAAAATCGCTATTCCTGCATCTTTAGGAGGTAGTGGCAGCGGAGCAAATCCAAAAGAGATTCTTGTTTCTTCGGTAACTACTTGTTATACAGCATCTCTTACGTTTGTACTTGCAAGCAGAAACCTGCCTGTTGCTGAACTTACAGTGAACTCAGAGGCAAATATATCTGATAATGATTTTAAAATTATCCATTATCCTCATATCGTTTTATCTAAAGCTGCATCAGAAGAACAAATTCAATCCGCACAAAGAGCGACGGAAGCAGCAGATAAAGGGTGCGAAGTCGGAAATCTATTGAAAAAAGCAGATGTTAAAATTGAAATTCGAGGTAAGGTTTCTTTGCTATAAACTGATTCATTCAAAGATGTAGTAATTTATTTTTAGACCTTTTAAATAAAACGGTGTTTAAATTTTAAGGTGGCGACTCTGCTGCCTTTTTTATGTGAGGAAACAACTAAAATTAAGAATGAAAAATATTGTGGCAATATACTGGTAGCCTCTCTAGGTTTATGACGAAAGATTAAAAAAGCGAACCATTCTTTGACTTGAAAGCCATTTAAGAGTGTCATAATAGTTCTCAACTTTAAATGAAAAGTGACCTTCTATGTCGGGTGCGCTTTCATAATGACGAATCGTCTGTGAATCTGGCTCGACTATGAAGTGGAATTGCTGTTACCCTATTTCATGTAGCTTGAAAATCAAAATTAAAACGAGGGGTTTTTTTAAAACATAAAATTTTCCCGTAAACTCTATTAAGACTTACACAAAGGAGACACTTATATCTAATCACAACCTTCACTTCTTTCATTTTAAATAAGTTATTTTTGACCTTAGTCGTTTTCGAATCTAAGATCACTAATCCCTTCCTCAACCAGATCTATCGGAAATAGCACAACCACAAAAATACCTTCGCAGGTGTAATAGGTGGCATTAGCAAAGTCAGATACTTTTGTATAAATAAACAAAAATCTGCTTCAGGTGAAAAACGCAAAATGTAATCAGAACTTTTCTTCAGTGTATACTCACTATAATGGAATTGAGAATATCGAGTTAATTTTTCTTGACTTTATAAACTGTAAATATTAAAATTACAGTAATTCCTTTTGAACAGGAAGCAATCAATTTGAAAAGTGGTTTTTAAAATAGTAGTTTATTTCGTTCATTTACCAGACCGTTGCTCCATAATGTCTATACTGTAAACTATTTTACTACAGTGCGTTTTATAAACTACAAACTGTAACTTTTTTTATTACAATAAAGGTAATAATGTATTTTTTGTAAACATTAAAAAAATACTTTTATTAAAAATAGAATGAATTGGAGGATATAATAAATGGCTATCTCACATACAACAGACCAAACCTTTAGCAAAGAAATTGAAGAGGGATTAGTTTTAGTGGATTTTTGGGCACCATGGTGTGGACCTTGTAAAATGGTTGCACCTGTATTGGAGGAAATCGATGGTGAAATGGGGGACAAAGTTAAAATTGCCAAGCTTAATGTAGATGAAAACGCAGGAACAACAGGAAAGTTTGGAGTCATGAGCATTCCTACGCTGATTCTTTTCAAAGACGGAGTGGCTGTAGATAAGGTTATCGGGTTTCATCCAAAAGAAGCTTTGACAGAAATAATTTCAAAGCATATGTAATTTTTAGAAAGAGGATGAATCTATATCTGAACATACAAAAAAAGTATTTGATATACCATTCTCATTGCTGCCCTTTCACCGATTGCATGTATGGAAGTTTTCCGGTTGATGTTTTCACCGTACACTAGAACTTACACAGCTCGCTCAAATTTCAGCTGAAATTGTTAACAGCTACAGCAAAAATACAAATGGATGAAAAAGTGTTATCAACAAATCTTTTTCTTTTTGAGGAGGAAAAAATAATGAGTAAAAAAGCACTCTTAATTATACCGCCAGAACGTTTTAATGAAGATGAGTTATTCAAACCAAAAGAAGAGCTTGAAAATGCAGGAATCGAAGTAACTATTGCCAGCACCGTAGCAGGTGATATTACTGGTGATTATGATGGGAAAGCAACTGCTTCGGTTATCTTTTCAGACGTATCGGCCACAGAATTTGATGTTGTTTCGGTAATTGGAGGATCTGGTACAAATGATCATCTATGGGGAAATCAAGAATTACAAGGCTTTTTGAAGCAGGCTTACAATGAGAAAGTTCTTGTAACAGGAATTTGTGCAGGTGCTGTTACAGTGGCTAAAACTGGTTTGCTTTCTGGAAGAGAAGCAACTTGCTATCCAGTAGATGTTCAAAAGAACGAATTGATAGCTGCTGACGTTAAATATGTTGAACAACACGTTGTTGCCCATGGTGATATTATTACTGGCGATGGTCCACAAGGAGCGGAAGAATTTGGAAAGGCCCTTGTTAAAGCATTACGCTAGTTCTACATTTTAGTGGATAGAGTGTGGTTCGGAAGTGAATTTCGAACCCACCCTATTTATTTTACTAAAAATAGTATGTAATATTGTTTTCAGATACAACCTAAAAAGAATTTTTTAAGGAGGGTTCATACAATGTCATTAAAAGGAAAACGTGTGGTCGTAATAGGAGGTACTTCTGGTATCGGATTATCCGCGGCAAAGGCATTTCTTGAAGAATCTGCCCAAGTCATTATTGCAAGTCGTTCTGATGCAAAACTATCGGAGGCAAAGAATGTACTTGGCGGTAATGTGGAAGCGTACAATATTGATTTTCGCAGTGAGGAAAAACTTGCAGACTTCTTTAAAATGGTAGGGAATTTTGATCACCTTGTCGTTACAGCAGGTGAAGGTGCAATGGGTCATTTTAGTGACTTACCTGCCGCGTCTGTTAGAGAAGCGTTTGATAGTAAGTTTTGGGGGCAATACTTAACCGTTCTTGCTGCTATTCCGTACTTAAATGATAGCAGTTCTATCACGTTGACCTCTGGTGTTTATGGAATTCGTCCACCACAGGGGGCAACTACGCTTGCTTCGATCAATTCAGCGATCGAGGGTTTGGTTAGGGGGCTTTCGGTAGATCTGGCCCCTATAAGGGTAAATGTTGTTTCACCTGGTATCGTAGACACCCCACTCTACGGAGGGATGCCTGACGAGCACAGACAAAATTTATACAGCAAGATTGCCCAGCAGCTGCCGGTTAATCGCGTGGCACAGCCTGAAGACATTGCTGAGGCCTACGTGTACTTAGTGAAGAATGGTTTTACAACTGGTACTGCTCTTCTTATTGATGGCGGGGCTCACTTGGTGTAAGGAGTATTATATTATTATTTTTGTGGCTATACTACAACAATGTATAGCCACTTTTACTTTTTAAATGGCTTTGTTAAATAGTATTGTTGTTTTTAAAGCAAAGGCTATGTTAATGCTCAATGTTGATTTTTGCACTATGTTGATTCTCGTTACAGGTGCGAGACTCCTGCGGGAGCAGCGGGACAGGAGATACCCCGCAGGAGAATCCGAGGAGGCTCACCGCCCGCCCCTAAGGTCCGCGAGCGCCTCCTAGCTGCAATCAACAGACAAGTTTAACAGAGCTTTATAAATAATAAACCAATTTTTCAACAAAGATAATGATTGAAGATTTGGAGTTCAAGAAAAACAAGGTCAGATATGAAAGGAATGAAGAAAATGAGTTTAGGTGACCATGAAAATATATTGAAAATTAGGGATTCACTTGAAAAACGTGTAGTACCTTTACCTGATGGAACCTTTCTTCCAAGCATTGGCCAAGGAACATGGTACATGGGTGAAAATCCTCAATCGAAAAACAAAGAAATCAAAGCTTTGCAACTGGGAATAGAACTAGGCATGAAGCTGATCGATACGGCTGAAATGTACGGAAATGGCGATTCCGAACGTTTAGTTGGTGAGGTAATCAAGGGTCGTAGAGATAAAGTTTTTTTAGTATCGAAAGTATATCCTCATCATTCCGGGTTAGATTTGATTGAAAGCGCATGTGAAAATAGTCTAAAACGACTGGGAACAGATCATCTTGATTTGTACCTTTTACACTGGAGAGGTCGTGTTCCTTTGGCAGAAACGATTGAAGGAATGGAGAGGCTGCGAAAGGATGGTAAAATTGTAAGATGGGGAGTTTCTAATTTTGATACGGATGATATGAGAGAGTTGCTGGATACCGCTAACGGAAAAAAATGTGTGACAAATCAAGTGTTGTATCACCTAGGTTCTAGAGGAATTGATTATGATCTCCTGCCATGGCATTATGAACATAACATGCCAATTATGGCCTATAGTCCCCTGGCCCAGGGAGGGAGCTTAAGAAGACAATTACTAAGCGATCCAACCATCATTGAGATTGCAGAAAAATATAATGTGCAGCCATTACAAATTGCTCTTGCGTGGACCATTCGTTCGAACAACGTAATTGCTATCCCAAAAGCTGTTAAGGAAGAACATGTTTTAGCCAATGCTCAAGCTGCTAGTATTCAATTGACCATAGAAGATCTAAACAGACTTGACGAGGTATTTCCAAAACCAACAAGAAAAATACCTTTGGATATTATATAAAATGAATGGGGCAAAGGATCTGTACTCTTTGCCCAGTAGAACGTGTCAATAACCCTTCTCAAACTCTGATTTTGTTAACAGAGTCCTAAAGGACATTTTCATGCTTTTCCTTTTGGATCCAATTATATCCAATTTTACGATTGTTTTATATAAACTGATTTCTTTCTTCCTCTTTCCTTTAGGCTGTTTTCGCAAACTTTGTTGTTATTGAACATGGGGGTTGCTTTCCACTACAGGATGCTCGCTTTCCGCGGGGCGGGCGCTGAGCCTCCTCGGCTTCGCCTGTGGGGTCTCACCTAATAGAAAAGCGGAAGTGCCTTGTTCAGACCCGACAAGCATAAGACAAGCGGGCCGTGGAAAGCGGTTTTCCTTTCCATGGACCGATTGGCTTATGACTCGAGGGTCTAGGCGCTGGAGCCGGACATTGCCCGCTGCTCCCGCAGGAGTCTCGCACCTTACGTTCCAATCAACCTGTTTAACAATAGGATAGGCTCACCGAACTACTAAAAAACAACAATCTTTTAGAAAAGAGCCTTCCTTTATTCTCTTAAATGCGAGATAATGACCTCATTAATATCGGTGATGATAGGTAAAAGTTTTTATGGTTATTTATTTCTCAGGTTATTAATGGGGGCATCCCTGCTATAACCAAGAAGTAATAGCAGAAGCTTACTTATACAATAATTTCAAAACACGCAAATTGGTTTACGTACCTTCAAGGAAGAGAACGTAATTCGTAAGGCTTTACAGGATGCTTGGAATTCCTTACTCATAGTTAAGAGTTGATATACCATACTTCTAATTAGACACTTGACAAGATTAACTGTAATATTTATTATTACACTATGTTGATGGATTTTTAAAAAAGATGCTGAAGCTATATGTAAAGCAAAAAGGTGATAGATGTGTTGATTTCTAAGGAGGCAGGCCATGAATAGTGATTTTACACTTGCCATTCATAGTTTAACTTATCTTGCGTTGCAGCCGGACCGTATGTCAACAAGTGATGGTATCTCGGAGAGTGCTGGTGTCCACCCAGTACGCATTCGTAAAGTGCTAAGCTTGTTAAAAAAACATGGATTTATAAAATCAAAAGAAGGAACCGGCGGCGGATTTATTTTTAATCTAGATCTGTGTGAAGTCAATCTTTGGGATATATATATGATAACCTCTGAAGGTGCCTTGCAGCCTAAGTGTCCTGATTCAAATGAAGAGTGTATTGTGGGAGCGAATATGAAAAGAGTATTATTTACAATTTTCTTAGGTGCGGAACAATATTTGGGTGAATATTTAAAGAATTATACAATTAAAGAAGTTGTCGATCTTGTAAATCAAGAACAAAATAGCGGCTGTGACTGATGGCCGTTGACTTCTTTATATTAAATGTAATAAATAAAGTTACAGATTCATCTAGGAGATTTATCCCGATTACTGTAGCTTAAAAAAAGGTTCTTTCTTGATTACATTCATAAAATACAAATTAACTTAAGAAGGTGAAAAAGGATGTTGACGAATGATAAGTCCGTTTTGAAAACAGGTGATTGGATTAAGGGGAAATCAGGGGATGGGCAGTTAATAATTGGTTATATTGAGTCACTGAGTGTTCTGGATGGAGTTGTTAAAGTAACGGTGGCTAAGAGTGACAATCATGAAACGCTTGGCAAAACCATTCCGGTTTTAAGTAAAGATGTTAGGAAGCTCCCGCTTTCTAAGGTGGTAAACAAGGAACAAATTCTATTTCTAATAGACTTGGCATTATCAACGGGGGATGAAGAATGGTTTATTGAGCTTTCTTCCAAGTTAAACTCAATCAATCAGCTTGTTGATGGAGTACATTAAAACTTATACAAATTATATATAGATTTTTCATAGATTTATTTTGCGAAGAGGATAAAAAAGCGAAAAAATATGAAAAGGAAGGATCTATTGATTTGGACTTTCTGCAATCTATCATACGAGTGGAGAATGAAAGTAAATATCACCATTTTTTTTAACCTTGGCCAAAAATGGGATAGGTTTTCCCATGTCAAAAGGGAATGTAAAAACAAGTTTAAAAATTGTTCGACTGCTTATCATAAAGGGTAAAGTGCATCAGGCTGGAAACCTGCGGTAGCGACATGTAAAATCATTGAGACGGAGTTTGCCAAAATGGAATCCTCCCTTTTTGGACATTCTATTTATTGAGTTTACTGATTTCAATAGTCTTGCCACCCATATTGTTTAGGCAGCAAGATATCGAGTTTTAACACAATCTCACCAGGAATACCCTGACCCCTTTAAATAGGGGTCACAGACAGGAAAAGGTATCTTAAAGGAGAGTCTACAATGATGAAATTAAAAGATCAGCATATCGTGGTGACCGGAGCTTCAAGTGGTTTAGGCTATGCAATGGCAGAAGCGCTTCTGAAAGAGGGAGCAACTGTTGCCTTATCGTCCCGCCCGGGAGGGAAATTGAATGAAGCTGTACATAACCTTACGAGACAAGGTTTAGATGCTGTAGAGCTTCCGATGGATGTCCGTTCTGAACAATCAGTGAATGATGCCGTCGATTGGGTGAAAAAGGAATGGGGGAAAATTGATGTTCTCGTAAACAATGCCGGAATAGGCATGCGAACGGTGAACCCTCAATTTCTGACTGACCCGCAGCCTTTCTTCCAAGTTTCGCCAAGTGGATTCCGTGATTTAATTGATACAAACGTTACAGGATATTTCCTGGTTTCCCGCGGTTTTGTTCCTTTTATGGTCGAAGGAGGAAAAGGCAAAATCATTAATATTTCTATGAATTATGAAACAATGAAGCGAAAGGGATTCGTCCCTTATGGACCTTCTCGCGCAGCCACTGAGTCTTTGTCCTATATTATGGCAGAGGATTTAAAAAGCTATGGCATTACAGTAAATATGCTGCTTCCTGGAGGAGCCACCATTACGGGCATGATTCCTGATGAAGTGAAGAAGCAGCTTGAAGGCAGATTTCAGTTATTAGACCCGGGCGTAATGGCTAAACCCATTGTCTTTTTGGCATCGGGAAAATCGGAAGGGATTACTGGGCAACGAATTGTGGCAATTGAATTTGATAAATGGCTACAGGAAAAGGGCAAATAACTCTTAAGACTTAGATGTTTCCATTAAAAGTGATTTAAGGTGAAGAAAATATATATTACTCTTTTTCCAGCACCCGCAGCCATTCAATAGTCCCTAACAGTTTAGTAAGAAACGAAGTTATAAGAAGTATGAAAATGAATATGGGCGGCATGATGTAATAAACATCATACAGCCTGATATATAGGTTTTTTAAGTGAAATACAATAAATATTCAATTTTTTTGTTTTTATTAAGCAAAAATGTTCACTTTTTTCACAAAACCATTTATCAGAGAAGGTCTTTTCATCAGTTTAACTGGTGGGAGGCCTTTTTTACGTATTAGCTATATGTGGCATAAAAAGTTAGTTTGGTATTGTCCGTATGACCGAATGGTTTGGTTTGTACACCGCTTCCATTTAAAAGAGGACTGCAAGGATATGAGACATCGAGAAACAAGAATGTAATTTCCTAAAACATGGGGCAGGAGGCCCAGCTAATATTTAGGATGAAATAGGAGTACCATAGCGGGCATATCGCACACGAAATTTAGATATGGGCGATATGGCTCTTGCGAATAAATATAAAAACCTTCATATTGAATCCGAGGAGGTGCGATATGCGACACGATATACAATCGAATGAACGGGCTTTCTCTTCCAAGGAAGTGGCGGAAGAAGTGGGAATTGCAACTCCTACAGTTCGAAAGTATGGCCAAATCTTAGAGCGGAATGGATATGAATTTCTAAAGGATGGGGACCGGCGCATCTTTGTTCAATCTGACATAAGAGCGCTTATAGCGTTACGCGATACGGACAAGCCCCTAGACGAGACAGCTAAAGATCTTGTGAATGAACAAAAGGAAAGAATAGAAGGATCCAATGATACAGAAATTGCGACAAACGATACATATGAAAATCTGCCACACGACCCCAATCAGTTAAAAGAGATCTTGATGTTTTTAGTCAATGAACTTGCAGCAACACGTGAAATGAATGTCCAACTGACAAACGATATGTCACAGCTTAAAACAAAGATTTCCCAACTGCAGCAAGATCATCATGTGATAAGTTCAAGTATTGGAAATTCAGCGCAAAGAACTAATGCTAAAATTGAAAAATTAACTGAACAGCAAAATACCCATTACGAAACCTTGCTCCAGCAGGAAAAACAAAGAAGTGAACTCTTGCAAAAAGATTTACAAGATATGCGGGATGAACAGAAAAAAGAGTGGAGTTCGCAAAATGAATTTAATAAGCGCTTAGAAGTAACGGTACAAACGCGTAAAGCAAAATGGCGAGGGTTTTTCTCCTTATTCCGGTAATAGGTTCAGTGGGCGATATGCCTAAATCAATCGAAGGCTAAATGGCAGATTTTTAAGCGATATAGATCTAAACAAATACATCCCTTCTTAACCAAAAAAAGCTCGCTTCATAAAACGGAATTCAGGCGGTTGTGCACTGCATTTAACAAAGTAGAGTTGCTTATAACCAAGGTTTAGGTTGGCTGATTTGTGTATATCACTGGGCGATATAATCCAATACCTATATGTATAATGGAGAAGCGGAGTTCGATACGGGAAACATGATAGCATTCGGATTGGACGAGTATTCCTTTCTTTGAAAGCAAAGACGCAAAAGAAGTAAAATCTAAAGATGGTTTGGACTATCTGCATTCAATCGGACATCGAAGGGCTTATAGCGTTACGCGATACGGGCAGGTTTAAGGCGATACAGCTGAACCTTATGTATAACCAACAAAAGAAAGATGAGTACGGTCAAATGAAACGGAGTTTAGGGTTACACCGATACATAAGACAATATCGCCCGTAATCCGATCCATTCAAAGTATGATTTTCATGGTGTTAACCCATACCTCGTATCCACACATAAACCGATATCCCAACAAATGATATGACTCATAAAGCAAAGGTTTTCCGACTTCAGAATGATCACCATTTCAAAAGTTAGGGGAATTTAACGCAATAAAACTAATAAAAGAGTTCGAAAAGAAAAGCAAGATTAGTAAATAAGAAAAAGATTATAATTTCTTAGCTCGTTAACGATATTTAAATGGTCTTTTCCGAGTGACTATTTAGCTTTGCTTCGGTAATTCGAAATCACCTTTTTTCAGAATTCAACAATTTCCCGAGAAATATCTACAAAGTCTGAGTAGATATCGACAAAATTAAACGCATGTAAATTGCATTTTTTGCGGATAAAGAAAGTAGACATACCTAAGGCGTTCAAACGAGTGGAGAAACTGCAAATTTCTAGTCTTCATCCGTGGAATCAAAAATCTAATAGGTGCCCATAACAAAAAAAGAGGAATCCCCTTAGTCCACGGAACTTTTGGGAATCCTCTTTTTTCATTAGTGATAGTTTAACCATTCGTTTTTGGCAGACCGGCACAGATTCATGCCTTTACTAATAATGTCTTCTTTACTCATTTGAAATCCCTATAAGATTAAAATTCAATATTAAAAAAGTAACCTAAGAGCAGTTATTTTTTAAATGCTTTTTACAAAAAAGCCGTTAGCAGGATTCCTAAACTTGCGCAATTCTTTTCTTGAATCGACCAGCAAGCGGAACAACAATAATTCCTGCCAATACGACCTGCATGACATTTCCGGGGATGGATCCGAATGGCTGAATCCAGTTTCCATATAGGATCACTTCGGTAAAATAGTATCCTACGATTTTTATAATGAGTGCAGCGGCAACTGCCAATGTGTATACGAACACTCTGTTGCCACGCAGCTTCTCAGATATAAGACCGGCTGTAAAGCCCATTGAACCTGCAATAATGAAGGTAAAAGGTGCCCACAGTGTCCAGCCGGAAATAACGTCAAATAAGCCCATTCCGAAGGCGCCTGCTATGGCCCCGGTTTTTTTGCCGTAAACCATGGCTGCTATAAAAAGAGGAACGTTACCTAAATGGATCAGCCCTCCGTTACCCATTAGTGGAAGCCTTATGTTGATGAACATAGTCGCAACAACGGTAAGTGCGATAAAAAGTGCATTGATGACTAAGGCTCTTGTTCTTGTTGAGTTCATTAGTTAACCTCTTTCTTTTTTTATTATTATCATACTCCTAATCTGGTACTTTATAAATATGAAAATCATTCCGAATGTCAGGATCCAGTAGAAACATAACAGAAGGAGCGAAAGTTCAATATCTCTTATGGCCGCCGCTCAACCCCTTAATAGTCAAGATCATAGACATGCATTCTCTAAATAAAATATAACTAATATGGAAAATTATGTTTTATAAATTTTGGAGCTGGGTATAAAGACATAGTAAACAAGATGCGGGTGGATTGACGTAGGGCTAATTTACTCTTTTTACCAATTTTTTATATTATTAATGGTTTGATAGGACCCGTTAAATTAAAATGAAGGTATTAAAATTATGAGGAGTGATGAGTATGTCAGGTAATATCAGATTAACCCCGGAAGAATTGCGTGGAGTGGCTAGACAGTATCAAACAGAGAGCAGTAATGTTCAGGAATTAGTATCAAGACTTGATAACATGAGCAGCCACTTACAGGATATCTGGGAAGGTGCATCCAGCCAGGCATTTGCTGAGCAGTATCAGCAGTTACGGCCTTCATTTGAAAAAATGGTAACACTTCTTGCAGAGGTTTCCCAGCAGCTTAACAGCTCTGCTACTGTGCTTGAGGATACAGATCAGCAGATTGCAAGCCAGATCCGCGGATAATAACCATAATCTAAGTTATGTAGAAAGGAGCCCGTAAATCTGCTTTTTTAGATTATGGCGCTCCTTTCTTATTGATGTGATAGAGGTGAGGGGTATTTACATACAAGTTACAGTTGATTTAAAGAATTATACGGGCGATGTTTTCGATCTGCAGCTATCGAATTTCCTGTCCATTAAAAAAGTGATCGATATTGTGTGGCAGGTCAAAAAGGTAGCCGATCAGCCAAGGGAAGGATATTGGATCAGGGTGCAAAATAAGGACGTTGTTGTACAAGGATACGGCTCTCTGCAGGAGAACGGGATAACGAATGGAGACAGGATTGAAATCCTATAGCGGTTCTTATTCCTGGCATATTTACCAACAAACGGATTAAGGAGTTCATTGAAATGGAAGGCAAAAAAACGTCCTATTTGGAAGAACAGACAGAAGCAGCAATCACACACGACGGCGGTCATGTCTTTGTTTTTCAGCGGTCTAAGGTTAAACTTCATGATCATTTGGAGATCAGCTTTCTAGAGGAGTCAGCAGTTCCTCTTAAGAAAGAAATAGAGGTGACTGAAGACGAAGTCATCGTCAAGGTCAAGGCTCCTCCTGAGTTTCTAACATTCACTGATTTAAGGAAGAAAAACAAACAAGCCAGGCTTATCTTTGCCCATCAGCTTGTCAAAAAGGTAAGTAGCCATGAATGGCCGAGGCTGAATCTCATTGTAAGCCCGGAGAATATCGTGGCAGACCCGAGCTTAACACCGTATTTCCTCCATTATGGTGTGAAGGAAAGCATCCCCCCGTACGAAAAGGAACCAGAGCGTATTCTAAAAGAAGTTAAAGCGGCTGTTGCTGCCGCTGCAGATGGACAATATACATTCAATGAGTATCTTCATTACCATCAGACTCTTAAGCTATCAAATCTTTCTAAAGATATAATGGCTCAGGAAAGTTATGAAGAGCTTTTATCACTATTGGAAAGCAGCATCAACGGACTTGAGAAACAGGAAAGTACCTATGCACATATACCACAAAGAAAGTGGAACATAAACCGCTATTCGCTGATTGGTGCTGCGATTCTATTAATCCCTGCTATTATTTATTTATTTTATACCATTCTAGTTGTGCAGCCTAAACAAGAAGCCTATGTGAAAAGCGGAGAACTTTTCTTGGAAGGAAAATATAGCGAAGTCATTGAAGAACTGGATAAGTACAATCCAGAGGACATGCCTTATGTTGTGCAATATGAGTTGGCCTCCTCTTATGTAACAAACGAAAACCTGGATGACGCCCAGCGTGATGCTGTGAACAATTTAATCACACTCCAGACAGATCCGCAGTACTTTCTCTATTGGATATACATCGGACGAGGAATGAACGAAGAAGCTGTTGATATAGCAAGATCCCTCGAATTCAGAGACTCAATCATCTACGGACTTTTAAAGTATAAAGAAGATGTGAAAGCAAATGACAAACTTTCCGGTGAAGAAAAGCAAAAGGAATTAGATGCAATCGAGCAGGAAGTTAAAGAGTATAAACAGGATATTGAGGAACAGAAAAAGCTTGAAGAAGAGAGCAAGATGGAGGAGGAATCCCAGGCAGCAACGCAGCAGGAAGCTGTAGAAACACAGCCTGCCGTTGTAAAGAAAGCTGAACCGAAGCCTCCGGCAAAAGAAACACCGAAGGCACCCCAAACGAAAGAAAAAACCAAAGCTGTACCTAAGGATGCGGAATAATGGACGCTAAAAGCAGCGGTGTAGGAGATGAATTTTAGTGGGTCTATTATGGATTTTTTATGAAGAATCGTATCAGCAGTTTGTATTTAAGGATGATGCACAGGGATCTATTTCCATTGGGAGCACTGGAAAAAGCTCTATCTGTATTCAAAGCTTAAGCTCAGGCGGCGGTCCGATTGAACTTAAACCAGAGATGGAGGAAGGCGTGTTTACTCTATTCTGTAAAGATGAACAGCTCGGAACCATCAAGCCTCATACCCCCATAACCATTTTTATTGAAGGGCTGGCCGTTAGTTTTTATTCAGAGCTAAAGCCGATTAATGAGGTAATGTATTACATGGGTGACAGGCAGCAGGTCGTCTTTTCAACAGATGGAGCAGCAGACATACATAAAGAGGGTGTATGGCCCTTTCAAAAAGGCGATGGAAAGCCAGCCTTAGTAAAGAGAAGAGGAAATTGGCATGTGATTCCCGCTGGAGATGATGATATTTACCTAAATGGAATCAAGATTACAGAAGCAGCCGAACTTAAGCTGGGAGATCTTCTGTTTTGGCCATTCATGACAGTGTCGATGTTAGAGCAGGATCTGCTGGCTATTAAGACAGCGGAGCCATTCAAAGCAAGCCTGCCAAGGATGCAGCGGCCTACTTCGGAAATGCAGAAGAATTATCCTGGCTACAGAAGGACGCCGAGGATGGTCTATGAACTGCCGGATGATAAGGTGACCATATCTTTTCCGTCCCAAGAAGGGGAGGATAACCAAAGGGGATTATGGATCATCATCCTGCCACCGCTTTTGATGCTTATGATTATGGGGATCATTGCCCTTATTCAGCCAAGAGGGTTATTCATTCTCATTTCTATTGTGATGTTTGGGACAACGATGGTCACGTCTACGGTTCAATATTTTAAAGATAAGAAGAACCGCAAGCAAAGAAAGAAAAAGCGCAAGGAAGTATATACGAAATATCTGGAGCAGAAGCGGGAAGAGCTGCAGATTTTAAAAGAAGAACAGGCTAAAGTGCTAAATTACCATTTTCCAGATTTTGAACGAATGAAGTATTTAACTGAAAACATCAGTGACCGCATATGGGAAAGATCATTTGAGAGCAGCGACTTTCTTCATGTCCGCGCAGGAAGGGCGGATGTACCATCAAGCTATCAGGTGTCGGCTTCAAGCTCGGATGTCGCGAATAGGGAAATAGATGACCTGCTCGAGCAATCCCAGGAAATGGTGAATGTGTATAAGAAGGTTGAAGGGGTTCCGCTTCCAATAGACTTATCGTCAGGGGCCGTTGGGTTTGTCGGCAAAGACTCAATTGTAAAAAAAGAGCTGCAGCAGATTATCGGGCAGCTTGCTTTCTTGCATAGTTATCACGATATCCGCTTTGTGGCTGTTTTTAAAGAAGAGGAGTATCAGGATTGGGAATGGATGAAATGGCTTCCGCATTTTCAAATGCCCCATTCATATGCCAAAGGCCTGGTATATGATGAGCAGACGCGGGATCAGCTGCTTTCTTCCCTTTACCAGATCCTTCGCAGCAGAGATCTTGAAGAGGACAAAGAAAAAGTAAGGCATGTTCCTCATTTTATCTTTATTGTGACAAATCCTTCCCTGATTGCGGAACATGTCATTCTTGAATACTTAGAAGGAAGCATTGGACATATCGGACTGACCTCCCTGTTTGCGGCAGATTCGAAAGAGAGCCTGACAGAAGGAATACACACGGTCATTAAATACATCAATGAACGTGAAGGAGAAATCCTCATTCAGCATAATAAAGCGGATCATACTTTATTTGAATTGGATGCACATTCAATGGTTGGGAATGAGCGCTTCTCAAGAAGGCTGAGATCGCTTGATCATCAGAAAGGAATGAATAACTCCATCCCGGATATGGTGTCTTATCTGCAGCTTCTCGGTGTAAAGGAGGCTGAAGAACTGCCCATTGAAACCAATTGGAATAAGAATCAGTCATCCCAGTCCCTTGCAGTGCCCATCGGTTTAAAAGGAAAGAAGGACATTGTGGAGCTGAATCTCCATGAAAAAGCTCATGGACCGCATGGATTGATTGCTGGAACGACCGGATCTGGGAAAAGTGAACTGCTTCAGACTTACATATTGTCACTGGCTGCCCATTTCCACCCCCACGAAGTCGGCTTTTTGTTAATTGACTATAAGGGCGGGGGAATGGCACAGCCGTTTAAGAATATGCCCCATCTGCTCGGGACCATTACAAACATTCAGGGAAGCAGGAACTTCAGTACACGGGCTTTAGCCTCTATAAAAAGCGAGCTGAAAAAACGGCAGCGGCTGTTTGACGCATATGAAGTGAATCATATAAATGATTACACCGATCTATATAAGGAAGGGAAAGCGAAAGAGCCTCTGCCTCACTTATTCCTGATTTCAGATGAGTTTGCTGAATTAAAAAGTGAGGAGCCTGAGTTCATCAGGGAATTGGTAAGTGCGGCACGTATTGGACGGAGCCTTGGGGTTCATCTAATCCTTGCAACCCAGAAGCCTGGCGGGATTATTGATAACCAGATCTGGAGTAATGCCCGTTTCAAGATCGCTTTGAAAGTGCAGGATGAAGGCGATAGTAAGGAAATTATAAAAAACGGGGATGCAGCCAATATTACGCTGACAGGAAGGGGCTACCTTCAAGTCGGCAATAATGAAGTATATGACTTGTTTCAGTCTGCATGGAGCGGCGCGCCTTATATGGAGGATACCTATGGTGCCGAAGACGAGGTAGCCTTTGTAACAGATTTAGGATTAATTCAGATTTCAAATATAGCCGCCCAGAGCAATCAAGGCAGAAAGCAAAAGCAGACAGAGATTGAGGCTGTTGTAAAGGAAATTATTAAAGTACAGAAAAAATTGGGGATTCAAAAGCTTGCAAGTCCATGGCTTCCGCCGTTAGAAGACCGTCTTGCACTGTCCTATAAAGAATCTGATCGGTACCGTTTTAAAATTGGCTTAAAGGACGAGCCGGAGAAGCAGAGCCAGTCTCCCTGCGAATTCCATTTAGTGGAAGACGGCAATATTGGAATATTCGGTTCATCCGGATTTGGGAAGTCGACCACGATATTGACACTTCTAATGAACTTTGCTTCTCAATACAGTCCTGAAGAGCTGATTTACTATGTGTTTGATTTCGGAAACAGCGCCTTGCTGCCGCTGCGTCAGCTGTCACATACTGCAGACTATTTCCGGTTTGATGAGCAGCGGAAAATAGATAAATTCCTTCATATTATCAAAGCAGAAATAGAGCATAGAAAGCAGCTGTTTTTAGAAGCTGAAGTCAGCAATCTGAAGATGTATAATTCCAAAGCTGAAAATCCATTGCCCACTCAATTCATTGCTGTTGATAACTTCGATCTTGTAAAAGAGGAAATGCAGGATATTGAAAACCAGTTTACACAGATTGCAAGGGATGGCCAGTCATTAGGTATTTTTATGATCATATCCGCAACTCGAATCAATGCGATCCGCCAGCCGTTAATGAATAACTTGAAAACAAAAATCATTCATTATTTGATGGACAGTTCAGAAAAGTACTCCCTGCTCGGAAGAACGACGTATGAGATTGAAGCAGTTCCTGGCAGGGCCCTGGTGAAAGAGGAACAGACCTATTTAACCCAAATCTATATGCCTGCCAGCGGAAAGGATGACTTTCAGGTACTTGAAAATCTAAGGCAACAAATAGCCAAGCTTAATACGAAGTATAAGGAATCCAGAAAGCCAAATTCCGTTCCAATGCTTCCAACCCACTTAAACCTGAAAACGTTATATGGCGAATATCCTGTTCAAACGCAGGATGGTCTGATTCCAATCGGATTAGATGAAGAGCGGGTTCAGCCTGTTTATTTGAACCTTAAGGTAAACAGGCACTATCTTGTTGTAGGACAGTCAAGGAAGGGCAAGACAAACTCCCTAAGAGTTATGCTGGATGCCCTGTTAGTCCAGAACGTTGAGGAAATAGGCCTTTTTGATGCCATTGATAGAGGATTATCATCTTATGCCTCACAGAAAAAGGTCCGATATCTGGATTCAAGGGATGATATAACAGATTTTCTTCTTGCCATGGATGAATTATTTGAAGTCAGAAGCCGTGAGTATCTTGACAGCCTCCAGGCAAACAGGGTTCAGGAGCTTGTCTTTAAGCCGGTAATCATGATGATTGATAGTATTTCAAGATTTCAGCAGACGGTGGATGCAAAAATCCAGGATAAAATCACTGGATATATAAAGCACTACAGCCATTTGGGTTTTAGTTTGATAGCCGCGGGCAATGCAAATGAATTTACGAAGGGCTTCGATTCTTTAACAAGTGAGCTGAAACAGATCAGGCACGCTATTTTATTAATGAAAAAGTCCGACCAGAGCTTATTCACCCTTCCTTTTTCGAGGAAAGAAGAAGAGATACAGCCAGGATTCGGATATTATGTCGAAAATAGCCGAGAGTATAAAATACAGATTCCTAATGTCATAGAAGAACAGATTCCAAGAGTAAAGGAAGAGAGCAGGTGAAGAAATGTCAGGAAAGTTAAAAGGGCTTAAAATGATTGCTGCCATGCTGGTGATCATGGTTATGCCAAGCTTGTTTTTCACTTATATCGGGCATGAACCGTTAAAAGCGCAAAACGAGGCAAGCCGTCATATTGCTGTAGTCAACGATGATGTCGGTTCGGAGTTTGATAAGAAGCCTGTTAATTTCGGACGGGAGATATCGCCGGCCTTAGAAAAGGATTCCGATTATCAATGGGAGGTAGTATCCCGCTCTGCAGCAGAAAAGGGGCTGGTTACACAGCAATACGATGCTGTCGTTTATTTCCCATCTGACTTTTCAAAGAATATCTTAACATTCAATGATGAATCTCCGATGAAGGCGTCGGTCAAATATAATGTTCAGACCAACCTGGATGCTAAGAATAAGGAAAAGGTCCAGAAAGAGCTGGAAATAACAAAAGGAAAAATGAACAAGCATATCTCCACTATGTATTGGGGTGTCGTCTCACAATCTGTTGACGATATCCGCCAGAAATTTGACAAAATACTAGAAAAAGAGATTGCCTTTCAAGATACCATCTACTCTTTTTATAACCCGAATTCGGGTAAGTTAGCTGAGGAAATTGACCAGCAGCGAACCATGATTAAGGATCTATTTGCCGCTACAAAAGAGGCGGGGAAGGCATCTTCAGAGTCCCTGTCGGATTTCCAGTCCAATAAGGAAGAAGTCGCTGCTTTTATTGAGGCGGTTAACCAGTATAAAGAATACCAGGAAAGACAGAATGAACTTTTCCTGCTGACCGCCTCAGAAAACCAGCAGATTCTTGAGGACAGCTTAGGCCGGTATGAAACGATGCTGAGCGATGGAGTCCAGTCGATTGCAGCAAGGCAGATGGCCGCTAATCCAGAGTTTCAGACTGATGATGCTATGCTGAAGGAAAAAGTCGCCAGCCTTAAAACAAAAATAACGGAAAGTAATGAGAAGCTGAACCAGCTTTCTACCTCGATTGAAGAATCTACAATCGAAGAACAATTTGAAAAGCTTGCCTCCATACAGCGGGATTTGGTTGTCGAGTACAAGCAGGAAGCAGGTTCGGCTGCGATGGATAATGTTCAGCAGAAGCTGATTCCGGCCCGCCAGAAACTGCAGTCTCCTTCTACTGAGACAGACAATCCTGGAGTTCCGGTGCCAGAAATAGAACCTGGCGATGATGATAAAGCACTTGCTATTATAACTAATGCAAAAACACAGGCTGAACAGCTAAAGGCAAAGCTTGATTCAGATGTAGAAAATCAAGAAAGTCTAAAAAGTATTTCAGACGCACTGGGATTGATAAAGGCTGAGGTTGAAAAAGCGGAAGAGCAGGTAAAAGCACAGGAGGCTAAAAACCAGGAAATTCAGCAGGCTTACAAGGAAATTGCTGCGAAAATGCAAAACCTTGAGCAAAATCCTGGTTCAGGTATAGAAGATGCCGCGATTACGAAGATACAGGAGAAGGAAAATGCCATTCTGCAATCACAGGTTCTTCCGGAAGCTAGAAAGCAGGCATTGGCACCTTACTTTCATACAGGCATTCAAAATAAAAATATGAATGACCTTCTCACATACTATGCCTATCTATCAGAATTTGAAGCCTTCCTGCAGCGTTCAGCTGAATCAGATGAAGAGCTGATCGACAACATTATGAAAGAACAGGAAGATTCAGATGAAGTCAGAAAAGCATTTGCAGTCTTGAAGGGAGAGACAAGTTACTTTAATGAGCTCCAGGATGGCTTAACTTCTTCCATTGACGATGTCAGCAAGCTCGAAGGTGACTATAACTCCTATGCAGAAAAAGTAGACCAATTTATAGATAAATATGGAACATACATTAGTGAAGAGCAGTCCGCCATATTATCGGACTTAGAAACGATCCAGTACAATGCCAGCGGAGTCACTGAAAGCTTAAGGGAGGATTTCAAGCCGGCAGAGCCTGAGCAGGAAGTGGTTCAAGATCTACAGGGTGAAATGTTCTTAACTCTGCAGGATAGTGCATCTGGAGATTTGGAACGCATATCGGGGTTAATTACTTCCCTTTCAGAAAGGCAGGATCATATCGAGAACTATACGGACACTCTGCAGAAAAAGGTGGGCTCTGTACAGGGAAGAGCAGACCAATTAAACAGCACTTGGGCTGCAAATGTGGATTCAACTAAAAAAGTAAAATCAGATGTGTATGGGCTTTTAAATAATACTCTTGTAGATGACCAGCAAAATGGATATGTGTATGATTATCTGGCTAACCCAGTGAAAGTGGATGGAGAAGTTGCAGCAGAAAAAACGGTCAATATGCCTCCTATCATCATGCTGATCATTATACTGCTGTGCGGATTGCTTATCGGATTTTTCCTATATCACTACTCCAATCTGCCGCTTTTGGTTCACTTATCATTGTTTTTACTGCTGAACACAGCAGTAGGATTGATCATCAGCATCTACGGCCTGAATTTATATCCCTTAGAGGATACTCAGGCAATTAAATGGACGGTTTTCACTATCTTATTGTTGCTTGCTTGTGCAAGCTTTGTCAGATTCGCGTTTTATATCGGTCCGTTCGTTGGATGGCTGCTCGGGGCAGGGCTGATTTTATTCTTTATCACACCGTTACTGGACATGGTACTGCCGAACTTTGACATCAGTCATCCGATTTCAAATGTATATTTATCTATTCAATATGGTGACCAGGCTGAATTTTATCCAGCTGCAGCTGTCCTATTGTTCATCACCGTTTTATTAACGGCGATTCCCTATATTAGACATTCAATGGTACTCAGGAAGCAGAGGCAGCTTGCCCATGAAGGTTAAGAAGGCAGCTAAGATTGTAACATTGATTGCTGTACTGGGCATACTCAATATCCCAGGGTATGCAGCAGCGGATGATAATCGGCCGGTTGAACCGAATACGTACAAAGAAAAGGAAATTGATCTTCAGACGGAGTATTTCCATGAAGATTCTCTGTTGAAGGAGAAAGAACAGCTTTCAGAAGAACAGAAGATGTTGACCTTCAAAAGACAGGAGCAGGAGTTCTTTGAACAGATTAAAGAAGGACTATTTATAAATGCTGAAAGTAAAACAACAACGGTAAGTGCCAATGCGAGCGAGCTGAACCTTTTCTCAAGGGAGAGCTTCAGCAGTCCTTCAGATGTCATTGCTTCTGACAGGGGAGAGGAGAGGGAGTCCAGCTTCCTGCCTCTGGTGTTAGGCTTGATTCTTACTTTGTGCATTCTTTATATGTTTCTTATTCTTGTACCTAAAATGACGAAAGCAGCCAAAAACTAAGAAGTGGAAAAACGATGACTGTCTCCACCTGACTCTTTGTGGGGCCAATACAATTTTTTCAAAAACGCTCTTTTCTAAAAGATTGTTGTTTTTTTAATAGTTATGTGAACTTTCCTTATTGTTAAACAGGTTGATTGGAACGTAAGGTGCGAGACTCCTCGATCCGGCTCCAAGCTGAGACACTCGAGTCATAAGCCAATCCGTCTATGGGAAGAAAAGCACTCCCCACAGCCAGCTCGTCTTATGCTTGTGGTGTCTCTGCCTGCCAATTTTGTTAAGTATTCCATATTTATTAAATCAACATTTAGCTTTAAAATATCAAATGATTGGCAGGCACCGCTTTCCGCCTTTCTGCGCGGGAGCAGCGTGACAGGTGAGACCCCCACAGGCGAAGCCGAGGAGGCTCAGCGCACGCCCCTAAGGTCCGCGAGCATCCTCACGTTCCAATCACCCCCTTATTCAATAACAACAAAATTTGCGAAAACAGCCTTCAAAAAAAACACCTGAAACTTGAATTTCTTCATGTTTCAGGTGTTTTTCTATTTTCTCCGGGCAAAATCTACAAATCGGAATTTATCTGGCCGGTGTCTCGATTCAGTATATTGAAAGAGCCTGGCATCATCCAGGTAAACATAGTTTTTAACTACTACGATATTGGAAAAGCCATCAAGGTTTAAGTAGGCATAATCATCTTCATTCGGCTCTTCCACCGTAATTTCCTTTTTCGCAAAGGAAATAGAGAGACCAAGCTCTGACTCAATGTATTCATAAATTGAGTTCTGGCAGATTTCCTTTGTTAACTCTGGCACAATTTCTTCATTGAGATAATCTTTATCCAGAATAATTTTCTCACGGTCTATTTCTCTCACCCGAAAAAGCTTCCAGACTGCCTGCCCACTGGAAAGCCTCATGTTTTCCACGATTTCAGGTGAAGGTATAGTCCGTTCAAGCTTCACTACTTCTGTCCTGGCACGATGTCCCATTTTTTGGGCTAATTCTTTAAAGCTTACAAGGCCTGATACAGGAAAATTGAACTTGCTTATGTCCAGGACAATGGAGCCTTTACCCTGTACTTTATGAATATACCCATCCTCCGATAGCATTTTAAGAGCTTTTCGAATAGTTTCCCGTGACGTTTTGTAAAGCTCTGTCAGCTCGTTTTCGGAGGGAAGGAGCGAGCCGGCACGCAGTTCATCATTTTGAATTTTGTGTGCCAGGTCATCATATACCTTGGTAAATTTATTAATCATGTGCATCACCAGTGTCATTTTAACACTATTTCACAAGATGATAAACAATCGATTCGAAAGGACGCAGCTTTAGGCTCTTAGTAAGCTTAGGCGAAACCTCATAGTTTGAAATAATGATTCTGCTGCTGCCTTCATATTCAGGGAGGTCAATTTCTGCCCCCGTATCAAAGAAGTTATTGATTACAAGCAGGCTTTCATTATTATATGTGCGCATATAAGCAAAGACCTGTGGATGATCCGCCAGCAGAAGTTCATAATCGCCGAACGTTATAATATCCAGCTCTTTACGGAGCTTAATCAACTTTTGGTAGTGATAGAAAATGGAATTGGGATCTTTCAAAGCCTGTTCAGCGTTTATCGTTGAATAATTATCTGCCACTCCAATCCAGGGAGTTCCTTCTGTAAAGCCTGACTGCGGTCCGCCAGTCCATTGGACAGGAGTCCGGGAATTATCCCGGGAACGGCTCTTAATAATATCCATAATGGTTTCATCAGGGAGTCCCTGTGCTTTTAGGATATTAAAGTAATTTAGAGTCTCAACATCACGGTATTCATCAATGGAGTTAAATTTAGGGTCGGTCATGCCGATTTCTTCACCCTGGTATACATATGGAGTCCCCTGCATCATATGAATCACTGTAGCCAGCATTTTAGCCGATTCATTATGATATTCATGGTCATTTCCATAGCGTGTCACAATACGCGGCTGGTCATGGTTACACCAGAAAAGGGCATTCCATCCACCGCCTTTATTCATTTCTACCTGCCATCTGGACAAAACGTTCTTAAGAGCAAGGAAGTCGAAGTCCGCAAGCGCCCATTTTTCACCATTAGGGTAATCTACCTTGAGATGGTGGAAATTAAAGGTCATGCTTAGTTCTTGATTCTTCGGGTTTGTATATCGAATACAATGGTCGATTGTTGTTGATGACATTTCACCCACTGTCATGCTGTCATACTTTGAAAAGACATTTTGGTTCATTTCGTGGATGTAGTCGTGAACTTTCGGTCCATCTGTATAAAATCTTCTTCCGTCTCCCGGAGGAACTGTGCCGTCGTCATTAGGGAAGTCCTGATTCTTAGAGATGAGGTTAATAACGTCTAACCGGAAGCCGTCGACTCCTTTTTCAAACCAGAAATGCATCATGTCATATATTTCTTTGCGAAGTTCTTCGTTTTCCCAATTCAAATCTGCCTGGGTTACGTCGAATAAATGCAAGTAGTACTGATCAGTTTTTTCATCCTGCTCCCAAGCAGAGCCGCCAAATTTAGATATCCAGTTTGTTGGTTCTCCCCCATCCACAGGATCACGCCAGATATAATAATCCCGGTAAGGATTGTCTTTTGACGATTTTGCCTGCTGGAACCATTCATGCTCGGTCGATGTATGGTTCACTACGATATCCATAATGATTTTAATGCCGCGGTTATGCGCTTCGGAGAGCAGCTCATTAAAGTCTTCCATCGTCCCGTATTCATCGTGAATCTTGTAATAATCGCTGATATCATACCCATTATCCTTTTGAGGAGACTTATATGGAGGCGTAAGCCATAAAACATCAACACCAAGCTCCTTCAAATAATCAAGCTTTTCAATAATCCCTTGTAAATCACCAACGCCATTCCCGGTCGTATCCTTAAAACTCTTAGGGTAAATTTGATACACCGTTGACTTTCTCCACCATTCCTGCAAATCAGGACACCTCCAGCGGGAAATAGGGACATTCCCTATTTCCCAATATAGTTTTTCATATAGATCAGGCGGGAAATGGGGGACAGTCCCATTTCCCAAAACGAAATGGCAAAGCAGGGAGGGACCCTGTTTTGCCAGTGTTTTATCTAATTTTCTATTTTTGTCTGCGCAGTTTTCCAAGTATTAGTGTAAGTACAAATGGTACCACAAGTGCGATTGCCATTCCAACAAAGAACGGACCCCATTTTTGAGGCACAATGGAGAAGAATGCCGGCAGTCCGCCAACCCCGATGGAAGGAGCCATTACTTTATTAATTGTAATGTAGACACCGCCAATTGCTGCCCCAGCCATAGCCGCAAAGAAAGGAAAACGGAAGCGCAGGTTAATCCCAAACATTGCCGGCTCTGTTATACCTAGAAATGCTGAGATACCGGAAGATAATGAAAGACCTTTTATTTTATCATCTTTTGTTAACAGCATCATAGCTAAAGCTGAAGATCCTTGAGCGATGTTTGATAGTGCCAGGATCGGCCATAGGAACGTGCCGCCGATACTTGCAATCAGCTGGAAATCAACCGCCAGGAATGTGTGATGCATTCCTGTAATAACAAGCGGTGCGTATAAGGCGCCGTATATAAATCCGCCAATTGCAGGAACAGTATCAAAAATGGTAGTGAAAACATGAGTAATCGCATTACCTAGTCCAAATGTGATTGGACCAATTACTGTAAATGCCAAGAATCCTGTTACTAAAAGTGTTACTGGAGCGACCACAAGAAGCTTGATCGAGTCATGAACTCGTTTATTTAGGAATACTTCTATTTTTGCAAGAAGAAGGGAAGCAAATAATATTGGGAGAATCTGCCCTTGATAGCCGACCTTTTCAACATGCCAGCCGAATAAATTCCAGGTTGGTATATTGCCAGCTTCTTTTGCTTCAGCGTAGCCCCATGCATTAAGAAGATCTGGGTGGACAAGCATAAGCCCTAAAACAATCCCAAGCAGCGGGCTTCCGCCAAACCGTTTAACAGCAGACCATCCGACTAACCCAGGAAGGAAAGTGAAGGCCGTATTAGCAATGGTATTGATAATCGAGGCTACATCCTTCCATTGCTTATGAACATCCACTACTGATTTGTCATCATAGAAGATCCCAGGCCCAGTAAGAATATTGTTAATTCCCATCAACAAACCTGCCGTAACAAGCGCTGGCAGGATCGGAATGAATATGTCAGCCAGCGTTTTAACAGCCCTTTGAATAGGATTTAAGTTTTTTTCCGCCGCTGCTTTTGTATCTTCCTTTGTAGCCGTGCCAATTCCGGCTACATCAGCTACATCCGCGTAGACCTTATCAACTAGTCCTTGGCCGATTACTACTTGAAACTGGCCATTTGCTGAAAAAGATCCTTTTACAACATCCATGTTTTCCAATTGTTCTTTATTGACTTTCTTTTCATCATGCAAGGCGAATCGAAGCCTTGTCACACAATGTGTTGCAGATGCAATATTATCTTTACCGCCAACAGCGTCGACAATCTTCTCGGCATCCTGACGATTTTGGTTTGCCATTTTATTCCCTCCGTAAATGCAATGACAGAACACCTGGAAGAGGTCGATCTGTCTGCTCTTAATTATTTTATAATTTCCCAAGTTCGGTCCATTTAACCAGCGTGAACTTGTATATACAAGATGTAACTGTTTTCATAATAACTTGTATGTACAACTCAGTCAAGAAATTAGAGAAATCGCTTTCTTGGTAATGTTTATCAAAGACTGTTTTCGCAAACTTTGTTGTTATTGAACAAGGGGTTGATTGGAACGTGAGGATACTCGCTTTCCGCGGGGCGGGCGCCCGAGCCTCCTCGGCTTCGCCTGTGGGGTCTCACCTGATCGAAAAGCGGAGGACGGTGCTTTTCAAGAAA
>NZ_PGUY01000069.1 GCF_002863585.1 Peribacillus deserti
CCTCCTCGGCTTCGCCTGTGGGGTCTCACCTGATCGAAAAGCGGAGGACGGTGCTTTTCAAGAAAGGATCCATCCAAAAGCTGAATGATGATCTTTTTTAAGTCGAGGCAAAACACTAAAATAAAAGCAGACACCTGACCGGCATAAGACGAGCGGCAGTGAAAGGCCGATTTTGCCTTTTAATGGCGATTGGCTTATGACCGAAGGTGTCAGTCCGGAGCCGGACAATACCCGCTGCTCCCGCAGGAGTCTCGCACCTTACGTTCCAATCAACCTGTATAACAATAGGATAGGTTCACCGAACTATTAAAAACAACAATCTTTTAGAAATGAGCCATATAAAAAGCCAAAGGTGCAGCCCTGATATATGCAGGGCATGCACCTTTGGTTTTTTAGTATGTGATTTGGAATCAAACAGATTGTAATTCAAAGATTGTAATTTCAGGCCTTGATAAAAAGCGGTATGGTAGCCTCGTTGTCCCTAAACCTCTGTTAACATAGAGCTTTTGATTGTTAATCGTGTAAAAGCCTTCAGGATATTTTTCTGCAAACGGGGGGGTGACAAGTGTGCCGTAAAAGGGAATCTGCACCTGCCCGCCATGGCTGTGACCGCTAAGCTGCAAGTGTACCTCATAATTAAAGATGTCATCGGCAAGATCCGGAGCATGAGATAACATAATCTGATATGTATCCCTCGTCCCTGCCAAGGCTCGTCTCACATTCGGCCTGCCGAGCATAGGCTCATCTATTCCGCTAATACATATACGCTCTTTATTAAGCAGTTTGATTTCCTTGGATTCATTCTTTAATAAAGTAAACCCGGATTTCTCCATGATGCTCTTATATAGGTCTGTTCCGTTCCCGCCATGATCGTGATTTCCATACACGCAGAACTTACCGAGAGGTGCTTTCAGCTCCCTAAGTATAGGAATAATTTCGCCGCTGCGGGTATATTCATGCGGGGCATCCATCAAATCGCCCGTAAAAAAAATAATATCAGGCTGAAGTCTGTTTATTTTAAGGATAATAGACTTTAAATCCTCGAGTTGAAACTGGAATCCTAAATGAGTGTCGCTGAATTGAACGATCTTAGTGGAATTAAACCCCTTGGGTATTAATTTATGGGCTATGGTAAATGAGTTAACTTCAAGCCATCGTGGTTCAACCTGCTCTGCATAATACTTTCCGCCAATGCTTGTTCCAGCTAATGAGAGAAGGGCACCGAGGCTTGATTTTATAAATGACCTTCTGGTTTTCTTCTTCATAAAATCAACCTATCTTTTAAACTTCTGCATAGTATCTATAAATCTTAACAAAATCCAATCCAAATTAATAGCTTTAACCCCATGCCATTTTATGAAATAAATGCATGCTGCGTATGCAGATGTTTCTAAGGAATGAAAACAGGTTAAATACATAAAAAATGACGTTTTGGCCGGAGGATATTATGAGAGAACTTGAGTCAAAGGAATTAATATTTGTACCTACCAATTTAGGGATATTGAAGGCCCATGTAAATGGATTCCAAAGACCGGGACTGCCTGGGGTCATTTATGCGTGTTTGGGAAGGCATACAATCAGGGTGACTGGGACGAATAAAAGAGAAACACTGCGGAGATCCATCATAAAGCTAAATCACGTAATTGCAAAAAAGTGATTGAAAGAGTACAGACCATTATTTAGTATAGGTATATGAAAATACTTATACTGGGGGAAGCTTTGTGTACATACGTGATGCATTGGATAAAGATTTACCGGGCCTTTTGGAAATTTATAATGAAGCCATTCTACATACAACGGCTACCTTCGATTTAGTGGAACATACTCTTGAAGAGAGAAAAACATGGTTTGAAAAATATGGTGGAAAGTACCCCTTGCTGGTTGCGGATGTGGATGGCGAGGCAGCAGGGTATTGCAGCTTGTCCTCCTTTAGAGATAAAGAAGCATATAGCAAGACGGTGGAAATATCTATCTATGTATCTTCAAAGCACAGAGGGAAAGGAATCGCCAAGAAATTGATGGAAGAAATCCTAAGCCAGGCAAAAAATATCGGCTACCATGTCATTATGGCAGGAATTACTGCTGGAAATGATTCCAGTGTAGAGCTTCACAAGAAATTTGGTTTCCAATATGCTGGATGTTTCAAAGAAGTCGGTTATAAATTTGGGCAGTGGCAGGATGTTTTGTTTTACCAGCTCATATTAGAATAAAAAGTCAGGCCTGTTCACAAAGTGACCAGGCCTTTTTTTGTTTTCGTTAGAATATTTAGACATTTCATGATATGATAAAAATGAATTGTCATTCATTTTAGGGGGGATTTGGTTGAAAGATAAAGTTGTCATAATAACCGGCGGATCAAGCGGCATGGGAAAATTCATGGCTGCCAGATTTGCAGAAGCAGGTGCAAAAGTAGCGATTACCGGCCGCAGTCTCGAAAAGCTTGAACAAGCAAAGAGAGAGATTGAAACACATCCAGACCAAATATTAACGATTCAAATGGATGTGCGCCAAGTAGAGCACGTAAAGCATATGGTGGATAAAACTGTGGAGACCTTTGGTACTGTTGATTTTTTAGTAAATAATGCAGCCGGCAACTTTATATGCCCTGCTGAGCAATTAAGCCCTAATGGCTGGAGATCCGTCATTGACATTGTATTAAATGGGACGTTCTATTGTACGAGTGAAGTCGGAAGATATTGGATTGAAAAAGGGATAAAAGGAAGAATCATCAATATGGTAGCTACATATGCCTGGAATGCTGGAGCAGGGGTCATCCATTCGGCCAGCGCGAAAGCAGGGGTTCTTTCTATGACTAGAACACTTGCTGTGGAGTGGGGCAGCAAGTATGGTATCTGTGTTAATGCCATCGCACCTGGTCCTATCGAAAGAACCGGCGGAGCAGACAAACTGTGGGAATCCGAAGAGGCCGCCAAACGGACAATCCAGAGTGTACCGTTAAAAAGGCTCGGTACACCTGAAGAAATTGCTGATCTTGCCTACTTTCTGTTTTCTCCCAGCGCCGGCTATATCAATGGAGAATGTATCACGATGGATGGTGGCCAATGGCTGAATCAGCATCCTTTTTAAATGTAGATTACACTTCTTTTGCAAAGTGTCAGCAATTGTGAGACTTCGGGATTGGCCGTAGAAGGAATGGGCCCTGCATAACGAGATGTAACATTTATAAAATGTCCCTGCAAAAATCTGCAGGGATTCTCTATTTATAGCTGACAGCCCTTTTTTTCAGCGCATGCCAGGAAGCTTTGAAGGTATCTTTGGGAACAGGGACCTGTTTCTTTCCTGAAAGCGGATCATTGATGAATACATGGTTCTTATCATATCCCACCAGGACTACTGCGTGTAAATCCATCGGTGTTTCAATAATCCTTTTGCCATGCTGCCATGCTTCTGGCCGGTCTGGCAGGCGATAATTCCCTGTGGTCCAAACAATGACCGGAAACCCGCTTGATACATGATGTAATACTGCCTGGAATGGCATTCCGGTTAAATTAACGGAACGATTCGGCATATACTTTTCTAATAGATCTTGTATAGGTTTGTCATAGACGGCATACCCTTGTTCCTTTCCTGTCATATCCCCTACAAATCCATGCTGTGGATTTCCCCATTTAATAATATTTCCATCCTGTTTGACCAGGGGATCATGATCAAATTTTATTTCTTTGGAAAGCGTCAGCTTGTCTGCAGTAACTCCCGCATACCCTAACACCATCGCAAGACTTGTAACTTCACATCCGTACTTTAGCTCTGGATTCTGCCTGATCAAGGGAACATTCAAAAGAATTTCTTTTTTATGGGCAGCAGGCGCCGAGTCTTTTTCATGATCGGAGATATGAATAGTTTCGGTCTCTTCCATGTGTTTTTTTTCCTGCGAGCTGCATGAACATAGCAGGAAAGCGGCTGTAATCAACCATACATACTTGAACAAAAGAATAACCCCCAGGTAAATTCGCTTGGCATTATTATCCCAAGACTTCCACTCTCGTATGAATGGAAAAGAATAGGGCTGGAATTAGGATTTTCCTGCCCTGCCGTTCGATGATAAAATAGAAGTATATTACTTGGTTGGAGGGACAATTGTGGATGCCGTTGAAATATTAACAAATACCGATAAGATAAAGCCTTACTTTCAACCAATTTTTAGTGCGGATGAACATCGTGTAGTGGGATATGAGGTTCTTGGCCGATTTGAGGATGAAGGTCAATTGCTCAGCTTAGGGCCGTTTTTTAACGATACATCCATTCCTGAAGAATACCGGCTGGAGATTGATAATTTAATATTGGAACTTGCGCTCGATAAAATGAAGTTATATGAAGAAAACTTTATGTTATTCATCAACAGGGATCCTAACCTTCTCATGATTGACCACGGCGAAGAGTTTTTGGAGCTTTTAAAAAAACATCTGGAGCTGGATCAGCTTCACCGGATTGTTCTTGAGATTTCTGAATCTGCCTATAAAGGGGAATTGGATCCTCTGTATCATATGCTGACTTATTTCAAAACATATGGAATGAAAATAGCGATCGATAAGCTGGGACAGGAAAGTCATATGGACCGGATTGCTCACCTGTCCCCGCATATTCTAAAAGTGAATATGCAGACACTGAGCTCTGGCGACTCGTCAAGGGGTATGCTGTATTCTCTTGGAATGCTGGCAAGAAAAATGGGTGCAAGCCTGCTCTTTGAGAATATAGAAACGAATTACGGCATGCATTTTGCCTGGAAAAACGGCGGAAGGTATTACCAGGGCTGCTATTTACATGACCCTGCCGAGGATTTGGTGGAAAGAGATATACTGAGAGATAAGTTCAGGGAACAATTTCATGAATTTATTACGCTTGAAAAAAAGAAGCTGGAAACAGTTTATGCTTTAACGGAGAGATTCCAGAAAAGAATGCAGGACTTATTGGCAAAATACAAGAAACTTTCCTTCGGTACAGAGCTTTTAAAAGCACTGGGAAAGGAACTTGAACGGATCTGTTTTCGTTTATATATCTGCGATGAAGATGGATTCCAGAAATCTCCCAATCTGCTGAAGGATAATGGAGCCTGGCGGGTACAGGAGGAATACCGCGATAAAAATTGGAGCTGGCGCCCCTACTTTTTAGAAAACATCATTAAAATGCGCAACGAAAAACGAGGATTTTTGTCGGACATATATAGTGATATTGAAACAGGAGAAACGATCCGAACTTTTTCCTATCCGCTTCATGATCACAAGTATATATTCTTAGATTTGTCTTACTCCTTTTTGTACGAAAACGAGGTACTGTTATAAAAAATACAAATACTTCCCTGGACCAGAAAATGGTTCAGGGTTTTTTTGGTAAATAGGGAAGTGTACGTTTTCTTGACCCATATCGGGGTAGAAAATATACATAATAATAATTATAGCAAAAAGCAGTCTTCTGTATTCCGGGTCTTCATACGTAAATTTCAAAATAGTAATAAGGAGTGACAAAATGAAGAAGACATTATTTTCGCTTATCGCCTCTATGTCCCTTATCTTAGCCGCAGGCGGTGCTAGTGCACATGCAGAACAACCAGCAGAAACCAAACCCTCAAGCATACATAAAAATACCATTATCGATTTATTGAATGATGCCTTCACTGCCCAGGTTTCTCTAAGCAACGGAGGTCAAAGCCTTGAAGAAGTAAAGAATAAGCTTGAGCCATTTTTTACAGATGAATTCATTGGAAAATTCATCGATCAAAATATAGTTAAAGTAAATGGACAATATCAAACACTTGGATCAGATTCAGCTGTCTATTATATTCCCTTTTTTAGCTATGATGATAAAACAGAAGTGAATCAGGGAGATAAAGAAAATACCATCGTTGTGAAGGAACATTTTAACCCAAGCTCCGGCGGTCCGTCCATATATGGAGAACACGATGAAAGTGTACTTTTAATTAAAGACGGCCAAGAATGGAAAATCAGCGAAATAACGAATACTCTGTCTCCAGAAGATGGGGATGCGGAATCCGCTTCTTCTGCAGAGCCCGAAGATGGGATTGTTCCTGAGGCAGCAGTAAACAGCCTCTCCGAAATAGAAATGCAGGCAGAAGCTGCAATCTCAGCCGCACTGGCTGCCGCAGATAGTGAGCCTGAAACACATGTGGAGGAAAACCCAGCTGTACAGACAAAGTTAGATTCGGAAGATCTCACACATCCTTTATCCAGCTTGGGAGTCCAAATGCCTATTGAACTCATACCGGAGACCGAAGAAACCACCCTTGGCTTCTCACACTTTTTTAGCGGCGGTTATAACTTGATCATGGGTTTATTGAACAAATCGCAGGCGGATGAGCTGTAAAGGTATAAATAAAGCCGGCCGTGAATACACACAGGCCGGCCTTATTTATTAATTTATATCCAGTGCGGCTTTAATTTCATCCATCTGAGTGGATGTATAAACCCTGCCATCAATGACAAGGGTTGGTGTTGAATAAGAATTATAAGTATGGATCAGCATATTTCGGGCTTTGGAATCCCGCTTTATATTCTTCTCCTGAAAACGGATTTGATGTTCTTTTAAAAACAGCTTGAAAAATTCACATGGGGGACATTCAGGCTGTGTAAAAAGCAAGACTTCAGGCATAGGTACCTCCCTGGCAAAAACATTTTTCTTTCTCTACACGTTATTGTATATAAATAACCCAGTTTGGTAAATGCTATTGAATATTTGAAAAACATTTAATTTTATAATAGTGAACATATTTATGTACAAATATCACACATTAATTTATTCTGTTTATATGGGCATGGAAATATGAATTCGTTTTAATAGGACATGCAGCATATAGGATAGAATTTAAAAATTAGTGAACCCTATTTTTAAAGGTGGCTTACATAATAGAAAGGAGTGAGCACATGTCTCAGTTACAGGGGATTCTGACAAGATTAAAAAGTCTTCAGGACCAGGCTAAAGAAACTGAACAAGCTCAACGTTTTTTTGAAGTAGAAGGAGTAAAGAAGTGTCAGGTTACTTACTTTAATAAAACGGAAACATTCGAACTTGAAGTTTTTAACGATAAAAGCAAATCGTCTAAATATCAATTTGATAACATTGATATGATTGCCATTGAAATCTTTGACCTTTTGGCTGCATAAGATAGAGAGTCCGTTACGGGCTCTTTTTATTTTGGCTATGTTAAAGGTCATTGTTGATTTTTGCACGATGTTGATTGGAACGGATATGCGAGACTCCTGCGGGAAAAGCGGGTATTGTCCAGCTCCAAGGCTTTAGACCCTCGAGTCATAAGCCAATCAGTCCATGAGAAGAAAAACCGCTTCTCACGGCCCGCTCGTCTTATTCTTTTCAGGTCTCTGCCTTCCCTTAAATTTTTGTGTGATATGAGATGAGCTTATCATGAGCGTCTTTAAACAATCTTAATGGGGAAGGCACCGCTTTCCGCTTTTCCTTTTGTCTAGCTACGGACTGACACCTTCGGTCATAAGCCAATCGCCATCAAAAGGCCAACAGCACCTTTCGCTGCCGCTCGTCTGTCTGGCTAACGCACGATGCACAGGATGTGCGAGCCAGGCGCGGGGCCACAGGACGTGGCCGTTCAAGCGTGGTAAGGGCGACTATGCTTCTGTCTTCGCTGACGCTCGTCAATCAGCAAGTCTTCTTTATCAGGTGTCTGACTTTCCATATTATGTAGTTTTTTAAAGAGTTTGCTCATCACAGTTTTTTTAAAAAAATGCCTAGAAAGTCACCGTCCTCCGCTTTTCTATTAAGGGAGCCCCCACAGGCGTTCAACGCGGAGGAGGCTCCCGGACCGCCCCGCGGAAAGCGAGTGCCTGCTAGCTGCAATCAACAGCCATGTTTAACAGAGCTTTTATTTTTGTGGAAAGAAATTGAAATCGCTTTATATTTGGGGTAATGGATTGATTCAAATGGTATAATGGTTACAGATTAAGAGGAAATGGGTGCTATAAAATGGTCGTTTTACTTTTGGTCATTATGTTTTTTATTGTGCTTTTAATCCTTGCAGAACTTATTTCTACAAAAAAAGAACTGATCTTAATCAGACAAACGCTTGAGCGGATACATAAAAAATCATCAGAGAAAACAAAATGACCATGTATGTTTTCCGAATCCATCGAAAACCTAATCATATAGGAGGGATACTATGTTAGAACTTCCGATTGTTAGGTGTCCGAGCTGTAAAGGGGAGACAGAAATGGATAAACGGGTAATCACAGCCCAGTCTAACCAGAATATTATTTTTACCTGTCTTTTTTGCGGGTATATAGAAAGAAACATAGAAACAAGTAAAGGGTAATTGCTTATATTTATAATAAAGACTGTTTCTTCAGGAAAGCAGGGCAATTACACCGATTATTTAAGGGTGAGGAGATTTCACACATGATTAGCCTAGACAGTGACGAAATATTAGAGCAGGGAATAAAAGATTTAATCATTTCCTCTGAACGAGTGGCCCATGTACAGGTGGCCAATAATTTAGAACACGCCTTGTTAGTGCTGACCAAAACAGGATATACAGCAATCCCGGTGCTGGATCCGCAATACAAGCTTCATGGCCTGCTCAGCACTCCAGCTGTATTGGATTCCATTTTAGGGCTGCAAAGAATCGAATTTGAACAGCTCGAACATAAAAAGGTCCATGAAGTAATGAATAATGACATCCCCAGACTGCAGATCTCAGAAAAACTTAAGCGTGGCCTTGAGCTTTTGATCGACCATCCGTTTGTCTGTGTTGAAAATGAAGAAGGCATCTTCGAAGGCATTTTAACCAGGAGGGCCGTCTTAAAAAAATTAAACCAATATATTCATCAGTCCAAACATTCGTAAGCTCCCTATAGGGAGCTTTTTTTGGGACCTATTCCAAGCCAATGGGAAAAACATGTTGGGCTTCCTCCATAGTTAGATTTGCCCGCTTATCAATCTGTATAAAATCTGAAGTATCAATAAAAGTGTTACGGCATGCAGCAGCATTTTCAGATACGCTGGAGAAATCCTTTTGGCCAGCCTGACGGCAAGCTGAGCTCCTAAAATGCCACCCGCTGTATAACATAATGCTTGTTCCCACATAAAATGTCCGGCGAAAAAGTAAGAGGTAAAGGCAGCGAAGCAGCTGATGAATGTCTGAAAACGGGTGAGAGCCAGTGCTTTAACATAAGAAGCTCCCGTATGAAGGAAGGTATACATCAGGAGAGTGCCTTGACCTGGACCGAACATACCATCATAGACACTTATGCCATATAAAGCAGGAAATATTTTTTTATTTAACTTCCAATGGGACCCTTCAGAAGCTGAGGGTTTCTTTACAAAATTAAGGATGAATGCAAAGGAAAGCAGAAAGACCGCAATCAGATTCATAGTCGTATCGGAAAAAGAGTTAGCTAAGAGCCCGCCGGAAATTCCCCCTATAAGAGGAACAGGAATCAATTTGCGAACTTCCTTCATGGTTAATTCACGCTGCTTTAATAGTACATAAAAGCTCGAAAATGAACTGAATACATTGGAAAATTTCGCTGTAGCAATTACACTATGAATGGGCAGCCCCACGAGCAGCATCGAAGGCATCCCGATTAAGCCGCCTCCCCCTGTCAGAGTACCAATAAAAGTAGTGCAAAAACCAATGATGATGATTAAAATCAGTGTCATCAAAATCCCCCCTATTCTCTACTTGTATTATATTTTTTCTTCGTACATAATGAAAATTGAATAAAATTAAGAAAATCCATTAGAAAAACTTATGAAGGTGAAAAAACGTGGCGTTTACTGAATTCAGACTTTTAGCTGTGCTTGCACAAGAAATGAATATGCGGAAAGCTGCTGAACGGCTGTTTGTTTCGCAGCCTGCTCTTTCGCAGCGTCTGCAATCGATCGAGAAGGAGTGGGGAACCAAGCTTTTCCTCAGATCACAAAAAGGTCTCACATTGACTCCTGCAGGCGAAGCGGTGGTTAAACTCGCGAACGAATTTTTAGACAAAGAGGAAAAGGTGCGTGAAGAAATTCAATCGCTGGATTCCAAAGTACACGGCACCCTTAAAATAGCCTGTGCGTCCATTGTCGGGCTCAAATGGCTTCCGCAGGTTCTAAAGAAATTTCTGCAAAGATACCCCCATGCCAAAATCTCGTTAATAACTGGCTGGAGCAGTGAAATATTGAAAACTCTGTATGAAGGACAGGTACATATCGGGATTATCCGGGGGACGCCGGACTGGAAAGGAGTCAAAAAGCATTTGTTCAAGGACCAGCTGTTTCTCGTGGATACAGAAATGAAAACCCTTGACCAGATCCCCGAAACAGATCGGCCGTTTATTCAATTCAAAAGTGACTCCAATTACTATCAAGAGATCCACGACTGGTGGCATCGTCAGTTCCAATCCACTCCAAAAAGAACAATAGTCGTCGATCAGATTGAAACATGCAAACAGATGGCCATGAATGGAATTGGCTATGCCATCCTCCCGGCCATCACACTTAACGAAAGTGAAAAAAGTATCTATAAAATACCGTTAATGGACGAATTCCAGCGCCCGATTGAACGGGACACCTGGCTGCTCGGGTACGATTCAGCTTTTGAACTGAAACAAGTACAGGCGTTTGTAGAGATTGTGCAGGAAACCTTGCAGGAGTGAGCAAAGGATGCTTCTTGAAAGTGCGGATTCAGCAAGTTGTTTAGGGAATGGCGGAAATTGAGCCGGTAACAGCGGAATTAAGGGCATCCACAGCGGAATAAAAATTTTAACGGCGGAAATTTTTCGTTTACGGCGGAAAAACAGATGTGAATGACGGGATTCGTTTATAGAGGGGCGGGTTTTGAAGGGCCTTTCTTAAAAATTGGAGGTACTATAAGTTGTTAGATTGGAAAGGCACCCTTTCCGCTTTTATTCTTGTCCAGCTGCGGACTGACACCTTCGGTCATAAGCCAATCGCCATCAAAAGGCAAAAGCGGCCTTTCGCTGCCGCTCGTCTTATGCCTGGCTAACGCACGATGCACAGGAAGTGCGAGCCAGGCATGGCCACAGGATGTGGCGGATTCGAGCGTGGTAAGGGCGACTAAGCTTCTGTCTTCGCTGGCGCTCGTCAGTCAGCAAGTCTACTTTATCAGGTGTCTGCTTTTCTAAAAATGTAGTTCTCGTAGTAAGTTTGCTCGTCAGTGTGGGAAAAATTGTTATTTATTTGAAAAGCACCGTCCTCCACTTTTATTCTTGTCTTAACCGTTTTAGTCTGTTAAAGTAAAAAAATAGTATACATAGTTATGTAGGAGGTAAGTATTGTGAAAATGATGGATGCTAACGAGATTATTTCTTTTATACAGAACAGTACGAAGTCTACACCTGTTAAGGTTTATATAAAGGGTGAACTTGAGGGTATTAACTTTGGGGAGAACTCTAAAGTGTTTGTTACTGGAGGCACAGGGGTTGTGTTTGGTGAGTGGTCTGAAATTAATGAGGCTCTTCAAGCGAATACGGATAAAGTTGAGGATTTCGTAGTGGAGAATGACCGACGTAATTCTGCGATTCCTTTGCTGGATATGAAAAATATTAAGGCGCGAATCGAGCCGGGTGCGATTATCCGTGACCAGGTAGAAATTGGTGATAATGCTGTCATCATGATGGGAGCATCCATCAATATTGGTGCGGTTATCGGTGAAGGCGCGATGATCGATATGAACGTGGTCCTTGGAGGCCGAGCAACCGTAGGTAAGAACTGTCATATTGGTGCAGGTTCTGTATTGGCAGGGGTTATTGAACCGCCTTCCGCTAAGCCGGTTGTTGTAGAAGATGATGTTGTCATTGGAGCGAATGCAGTTGTTCTTGAGGGAGTGACTGTTGGGAAGGGTGCAGTTGTTGCAGCGGGCGCAATCGTCATTGAAGATGTGCCTCCTTATACAGTTGTTGCCGGAACTCCAGCAAGAGTGATCAAAGAAATCGATGAAAAAACTAAATCTAAAACTGAGATCAAGCAAGAGCTTCGCCAGCTTTAATTGATCATTCCTTTATTCTCCCTGTCAAGGCTGTCTTGACAGGGATTATTTACATTAATCTATAAATCATTGGAGGAGAGTCATGGGATTGAATCCGTTTGTCTCCATTAGAAGAGACCTTCATAAAATACCGGAGCTTGGATTTCAGGAGTTTAAAACACAAAAATATTTATTAACCTATCTCCAGACACTTCCGGGTGACCGGATGGAGATCGAAACCTGGAAAACAGGCATTCTTGTTAAAGTAAAAGGTTTAAACCCGTCCAAGACAATCGGGTACCGTACAGACATCGACGGCCTCCAGATTACAGAGGAAACCGGTCTTGAGTTTCATTCCGAGCACGAAGGGAAAATGCATGCCTGCGGCCATGATCTGCATATGAGCATTGCTCTCGGTGTTCTAACTCACACAATTTTGAACCCCGTTCAGGACGATGTGCTGTTCATCTTCCAGCCAGCAGAAGAGGGGCCAGGGGGTGCTGAGCCTATGCTTGCATCCGATATTATGCAGAAGTGGATGCCCGATATGATTTTTGCGCTTCATATTGCGCCGGAGTACCCAGTTGGAACCATCGCGCTAAAAGAAGGCCTTTTGTTTGCGAATACCTCGGAACTATATATAGATTTAAAAGGGAAAGGCGGGCACGCAGCTTATCCTCACTTGAGCAATGACATGATCGTGGCTGCCAGTGCCCTGGTTACCCAGCTTCAAACCATCATTTCTAGAAATGTTGACCCGCTTGATTCAGCTGTGATCACATTAGGTATCATTAACGGCGGCACAGCCCAGAATATTATTGCCGAGAATGTGCATCTTGAAGGGACGATCCGTACTTTTTCAGACGAAAATATGCAAAAAGTGAAGCAGAGGATCGAAGACATTATCGAAGGTATTGAAAAGGGTTATCAATGTTCCATTTCATTGGATTATGGGGCTATGTATCATCAAGTTTATAATAACGAAGAGTTAGCCCGGGAGTTCATGGAATTTATCGCCGGACATACGGATCTAACTGTTCACGAATGCAAAGAAGCTATGACAGGCGAGGATTTTGGTTTCATGACTCGTGATATTCCCGGTTTTATGTTTTGGCTGGGTGTAAACTCTGAGTACGGGCTTCATCATTCTAAATTAAATCCAAATGAAGCGGCCATTGAAAAGGCGATTGAAGCAGCAGTGAAGTATATAGAATATAAAGGTAATAAAAAAAGTTGAGGATTCCCTCAACTTTTTTTACTTATTTCTACTTTGATTCATAAAATGCTGATCGAGAGCCGGAGCTTCCAAACCGTTCGCCTCAAGAGTGTCTTTAATCAAAAGCATAATTTTCCTTTTAATCACATTCCGCTCACCGCTGACGGTTTTAGCAATGATTCTCAGGGCAGACTGCGGCTGTCCCAGAGTGGCAGCAGCAGAGAGTACACTTGGGCCTTCCAGAATGGATGAATTATCGGTTTTAAATGTATTAAAGGCTTCCTGTATCAGTTCCTGTGCCCATTCCGGATCCTGCGGATAATTAATGCTAAAATCAATTAATTGTTTCATTTCTGCTCTGGAGTGGTTGCTTAAATTTGTGATACCCCTGTTCGGTATATAGTGCAGTGTGCCGTCAAATCCGCGGATATGTGTAGTGCGTAATCCGACTTGTTCCACAATGCCAGAGAATGTGCCGATGGTGACGTTATCCCCGACATCCATCTGTCTCTCAAGCAAAAGGAAAAAACCGGTCACCACATCACTTACAAGTCCCTGTGCCCCAAATCCTACAGCTAGGCCAACCACTCCTGCGCCTGCCAGGACTGCCGTAGCATGTATACCTAATACCTGTAAAATCGTGACAATAAGTATAAAGATCAGTACATATCCGATAATATTGCTTGTCAGACTTTCTAAGGTCTTGACACGCGTAGCTGATACCTTTTTTTGCGCCTGCAGAGTGCCAAAACTTTTATGGATGATTTTCTCTGCAATTGCTTTAGCAAGATAAAAAATAATGATGATTGCTAAAATCTTCAGTAAGCCTGCACCTATACTGATTAACAGAGCACCATAATCTATTTGACTAAGACTGCCCATAAAATCAGTTCCTCTGAAATAATTCTGCATGTTAATTTCAACCTTTCCCTGCTTTATATTATTTAACGTACAACAAAGAAATGAAAAAATACAGTGTCAAGGGTCAAATCAAGTTGTTTTGATAGTTGTAATATGAATGATACACTTGCTTTACTAAAGGCTATAAAAAGACATGTAATGGGGAAGACTTAAATGTGGCTGAAAAAATTCAGCACTTTGTAATAATTTCTGTTTAGAAATGGTTCTAATTGACGCAAGCGTTATCACTATCCTATAATGAACATTGTGATTAAAAATTCAGATGAGAATAAACACCCTTTTTCTCATTAAAACTTACTTTTGGAGGGAATACATATGCCAGAACGCATGGTAGGTAAACAGGCACCAAGATTTGAAATGGATGCTGTTTTAGCTAACAAGGAATTTGGAAAAGTCAGCTTAGAAGAAAACATGAAGAACGATAAGTGGACGGTTCTATTTTTCTATCCAATGGACTTTACATTTGTCTGCCCGACTGAAATCACTGCAATGTCCGATCGCTACGATGAATTCGAAGATCTAGATGCAGAAGTGATCGGTGTTTCAACTGATACGATCCACACTCACCTTGCATGGATCAACACGGACCGTAAAAATAACGGACTGGGAGATTTAACATATCCTTTAGCTGCAGACACTAACCATATGATTTCCCGTGAATATGGTGTTTTAATTGAAGAAGAAGGTGTTGCCCTTCGCGGTCTTTTCATTATCAATCCTGAAGGTGAATTAATGTATTCTGTTGTTAACCATAACAACATTGGCCGTGACGTTGATGAAACTCTTCGTGTTCTTCAGGCTCTTCAAACAGGCGGACTTTGCCCTGCAAACTGGAGACCAGGACAGGCTACACTATAAGATCGCCTTTTAAAAAATAGGACAGGCCTAACATGCGGTTAGGCCTTTTCTTCTAATGCAGCAAGCCTTGCTGCAGCTAAAACACTGGAGGTGCCAACATGAAACTTAGAGAACAAATGCCGGAATTAAACGGTGCAACTGCTTGGCTGAATGGTGAACTGACACGTGACGAATTAGTGGGAACTAAACCTACTTTAATTCATTTCTGGTCTGTAAGCTGCCATTTATGTAAAGAAGCCATGCCTCAGGTGAATCAATTCCGTGATGATTTCAAAGATAAATTGAACGTTGTAGCTGTCCATATGCCTCGATCTGAAGACGACCTGGATATGGGACAAATCGAGGCAGTAGCCAAAGAACATGGCATTACTCAGCCTATATTCGTTGACAGTGAATTAAAACTAAATGATGCTTTCGAAAATCAATATGTTCCGGCGTACTTTGTATTCGACAAAGAAGGTAAGCTCCGCCACTTCCAGGCGGGCGGAAGCGGAATGAAAATGCTTGAAAAACGTGTGAATCGCGTCTTGGATGAAATGGAAAAAGAAGCATAATATAGAGGACCTCTCCATACATATTGAGAGGTCCTTTTTTTGGCTGTAATAAAATTCATAGCTAGTTTTGGCACTGTTTTACTGGAGTGGAAGGGGCGGGCTCTCCAATAAAAGAAGTTCAAGGAGGAATTTGAAGGCTGTGGGGGGCCCGAAACTCCTTAGAAAAAAAGTTCCCTTCGTCCAATAAAGTTTAACAAAAAATAATTGCTAAATTATTTAAAATTTTATAAAAAATGGTGGAAAATTATTTCGGAACCCGATATATTTAGTAATACGTGCCCTATCTAAGGCACTTTACTTATTGTAAAAAGAAAGGGGGAAACTGTTTGGAAACCTTTAAGAGGCTTAAACAGTTTTATTGGCCGTACCGTACATACTTTTTTATTTCTTTAGCATTTTTGCTGCTCGTGACTGGGATTACCGTTCTCTATCCCATTGTCCTGCAGATTACAATTGATGATGTCGTGCTTGGGGAAAAATATAGCTGGATTCCAATACTTGCGATTTGTTTCATCGGCTTAATGGCAGTGAAAGGCTTCGCTACTTACATAAACCAGTACCTAGGAGATCTTTTTGGCATCATATCTGTATACAAATTAAGAAACTCCCTCTACGAAAAACTTCAGTACCTTCCTTACCGATATTATGACAATGCTAAAACGGGAGATTTAATGTCCAGATTGACAGCGGACGTCGAGGGCTTTCGTTTTTTCCTTTCTTACGGATTCTCGGAGCTGCTCCGCTTTTTCCTTTTAATCGGTATAAGTCTCGGCGTAATGTTTTACTACTCCGTATCCTTAACACTTGTTACCGTTTTAGCTTTGCCATTCCTGGCTATCGTTGTCTACAAATTTGACAGAGCCGTCCATCCTGCTTTTAGAGGCATTCGAAAATCATTTGGGAAATTAAATACCAATGTCCAAGAAAATATCAGCGGCATCAATACAGTAAAGTCATTATCCAGAGAGGATTTTGAAATAGGCAAGTTTAACAGGTCTAATCGTGACTATAAAGATCAATATCTGTTCACTTCAGATATATGGGCAAAATACTTTCCATTAATGGAGTTCATCGGAAATCTGTCAGTTGTTCTTCTTCTGTCGTATGGAGGCTATCTGGTAATTAATGATTCACTAAAGCTTGGCGAGTTAGTGGCTTTTTACAGTCTGGTTTGGTATATCATCTGGCCCATAGTCAACCTTGGCTTTGTTATTAATATGTTTTCACAGGCGAAAGCTTCAGGAGAAAGACTTCTTGAAGTCCTGGATGAAAAACAAGAGATTAAAGAGAGAAACCACCCGATTGTAAAATCATCTTTACTTGGAGATGTGGAATTTCGAAATGTAACTCTTACTTATTCCGAAGATGACCAGCCTGCTCTTAAGAATGTGAGCTTTCATGCGCAGCCTGGAAAAGTCATAGGGCTGATCGGGCCGACAGGAAGCGGAAAAACCTCTCTTACTCAATTAATCTCCCGCTTTTATGAACCTGAATGCGGAGACATCTATGTAGATGGCCAGCTCATCACAGAGTATTCGATTGATACACTGCGGAGCAATATTGGATTTGTCCTGCAAGAATCCTTTTTATTCTCTTCTTCTATTAAAGCAGGTATCTCATATGGGAATCCTGATGCGACCATGGACCAGATCATGGATGCAGCCAAAAGGGCTCAGGCACACGAGTTTATTATGGAGCTGCCTGAGGGATACGATACGGTACTGGGGGAGAGAGGAAACGGATTATCCGGAGGACAGAAGCAAAGGATTGCTATTGCCCGCGCGATTTGTATTAACCCTAGTATATTAGTGCTTGATGATGCGACCAGTGCAGTAGATATGGAAACTGAGTTTCGGATACAGGATGCCCTGAATGAAGTAATGAAAGGGAGGACCACCTTTATTATTGCACATAGAATTTCTTCACTAAAGCATGCGGATGAAATATTAGTTCTTGATCAGGGAGAAGTTGTTGAAAGAGGGACCCACCAGGAGCTGCTTCAATCCGGCGGCCTGTATCGAAGAATCTATAACATTCAGTACAAAGATAGAGAGAACATTTTATTAGAGTCTAAGTAAAAAGGGTGGAGTATCAATGCAGCCGAAACAGGTAAATAAAAAAGTACTTGAAAGATTCCATTATTCAACAGAAGAAATTATAGAAAAACCATTTAACTGGGGACAGATGCTCCGGCTCATGGCTTATATGAAGCCATACAGAAAGCGGCTTTTGCCGCTTGCCTTGCTAATGGTCCTCGCCACCACGGCGGTCAGGCTTGCTGTTCCAGCACTAATAGGCGTGTATACCCTTGACAACGCTTTAAAAAATAAAGATACGGGACTGCTTATTACGTTAGTTGCCGTTCTTGCGGGTTTATACATTGGTTCATACATAGCCAATATCTTTCGGATAAAGTGGATGAATGAGCTTGGACAGAATATTATATATGATCTCAGGAAAGCATTGTTTACACATGTACAGACCCTGTCACACCGTTTTTTTGATCAAAGGTCAGCAGGGTCCATCCTGGTTCGAATTATGAATGACATCAATTCTCTGCAGGAGCTATTCACGAATGGTGTTATCAATCTCCTGATGGATATCATATTGTTAGCCGGGATTTTGGTCATGTTATTTACATTGAGCCCTCAACTGACGTTAGCCATCATGATTATCCTGCCATTGATGTTTCTCATCTCTACCACTCTTCGGAAAAAAATCCGCAGGAGCTGGCAGGTCGTACGGATCCGCCAGTCCAAACTGAACTCACATCTTAATGAAAGTATACAAGGAATCAGAGTCACTCAGGCATTCACGCAGGAACCTGAAAACATGGCATTCTTTAATGAAGTCAATAAAGAAAATTATGAAAGCTGGAAGCAGGCATCCAAGAAAAATGCCATGTTCAGGCCGTTAGTTGAAATGACTAATGCAGCAGGCACAGTGATCCTAATCTGGTTTGGAGCAAGCTTAATCCAAAACGGATCTATATCAATCGGGGTTTTTGTTTCATTTGCCTTTTATTTAGGCATGTTCTGGGAGCCTATCTCACGGCTTGGCCAGGTTTACAATCAGTTATTGATCGGGATGGCTTCATCAGAGCGGATATTTGAGTTCCTGGATGAAAAACCGCTTGTTTCAGAGAAAACAGACGCTATTCATCTAGATTCCATAAATGGAGAAATCGTATTTGAAGATGTCGAATTTGCCTATGAAAAAAATAGGAAGGCTTTGAATCACATCTCACTCAAAATGCCTGCTGGCAGTACCATTGCATTGGTAGGCCACACGGGTTCTGGTAAAACGACAATCGCTAATCTGGTCAGCAGATTTTATGACCCCACGCAGGGTTCTGTAAAAATTGATGGAAGAGATATCAAAGATGTCAGTCTTTCCAGTCTTCGCAACCATATCAGCATCGTCCTGCAAGACACCTTCATTTTTTCAGGGACCATTATGGAGAATATTCGCTTTGGACGCCCTGAAGCCACTGACGAGGAAGTGCTATTTGCAGCTAAAGCAGTAGGAGCCGATGAGTTCATCAAAAAGCTGCCGAATTCATACGACACAGAAGTGCAGGAAAGAGGAAACATACTTTCAGTAGGGGAGAGGCAGCTGCTTTCATTTGCGCGTGCCCTCCTTGCAGACCCAAAAATTCTTATTCTCGATGAGGCAACTGCAAGTATTGATACTGAAACAGAAATGAAGATACAAGAAGCATTAAAAACCCTGCTCGAAGGACGTACCTCTATCATTATTGCCCATCGCCTTTCAACCATAAGGGATGCAGATAAGATATTTGTGCTGAAAGCAGGAACCATTTTAGAAGAAGGCAGCCATGAAGAACTAATGGAACAAACAGGAGAATACTATAACCTTGTAAAAGCCCAATTCAACATGCTTGATACAGGCTGACAAGGCGGCCGTCTCTAATCCTGGAGGCGGTTTTTTAAATGGGGGGACTGCCCTCATTTCCTGATTATCCTACGCCACAGATAGAGAAAGCAGAGGAGTGAAATAATTAGCTAATCAGTAAGTTCTTTGTGTAGAATAATGAGTGACATCCATTTTAAATTAAACACTTTTTGAAGACGGCACACATGCTGATAAAATTTGTATTTCTTTGGGGGACGTAATGTGAAAAAGGAATTTGCAATTATAGGGTTGGGCCGTTTCGGCGGCAGTATTTGCAGGGAGCTCGTTGAGCAGGGAATCAATGTACTCGCCATTGACAGTGATGAGGAACGGGTTAATGAATTTGCCAATATAGCATCACATGCAGTAGTAGGGGATACTACAGATGAAACGGTACTAAAAAGTCTGGGAATCCGTAATTTCGATCATGTGATTGTTGCCATTGGAGAGAACATCCAGGCAAGCATTCTGACAACTCTTATATTAAATGAATTGGGTGTAAGCAATATAACGGTCAAAGCGCAGAATGATTATCATGAAAAAGTACTCAAGAAAATAGGTGCTGACCGTATTGTTCACCCTGAGCGGGATATGGGGAAGCGGATTGCCCACCATCTCGTCCACAATAATGTGCTGGACTATCTGGCGGTTTCTGACGAACACTCGATTGTAGAAATCAGGGCAGGAAAAAAATTAGCAGATCATACCATTATAGGCCTCAATGTAAGGGCTCGTTTTGGCATTAATATTGTAGCCATCAAAAGAAACAAAGACATCATCGTCTCACCAAGTGCTGAAGAAACCATACAGGATGAAGACATCCTCATCGTAATAGGCGCAGACAAAGACGTAAACAAATTCGAAAAACAAATGGTGGAATAACTCGAAAAGCGGAGAACGGTGCTTTTTCAAATAATCACTGAATTCAAAGCACAGTGACGATCCTTAAAAGGTTAAACCATAATATAGGATGAAAAAGCAGACACCTGATAAAGAAGACTTGCTGAATGGCGAGTGAAAGCGAAGACAGAAGCTTAGTCGCACTTATGCGCTAGCCAGGCATAAGACGAGCGGCAGCGAAAGGCCGCTTTTGCCTTTTGATGGCGATTGGCTTATGACCGAAGGTGTCAGTTCGGAGCTGGACAACAGAAAAGCGGAAAGCGGTGCCTTCCTCAAATAACAGATTGTGACTCAATGAAGAAGAAAAATATTTAAACAATCCAACTTCAAGGAAGGCAGAGACCCGAAAAGCATAAGACGAGCAGGCCGTGGAAAGCGGTCTTTCTTTCCATGGACTGATTGACTTATGACTCGAGGGTCTCAGCTTGGAGCTGGACAAATAGAAAAGCGGAGAACGGTGCTTTTCAGATGAGGTTCAATGAAAGCACCATGATGAACCTAAAAATGATTAATAGTTAAAACAAGATGAAAAGCAGACACCCGATAAAGAAGACTTGCCCTTCGGCGAGTGAAAGCGAAGACAGAAGCTTAGTCGCACTTACCACGCTCGAACCCGCCACGCCCTGTGGTCTTGCCTGGCCCGCTCTTCCTGTGCATCGTCCGTTAGCAAGGAAGACGAGCTGTTTGCAAGAAGTGCTCTTCAAGCATAGCCAAATATATACTGTGGATTTAAAATATAAAAATCTTTATAAAAAAACTGTCTCCTGCAAATGAGGAGACAGTTTTTAATTTCCGCTTATTACACTTCCATAATAATCGGAAGAATCATTGGGCGGCGTTTTGTTTTTTCATATAGGAATGGGGCTAATGTGTCGGTAATCTCATTCTTAATTTCAGACCATTGAGTTGTTTTACGCTCCATTACTTTATTCAAATGTTTAGAAATGAGAGCCTGGGCATCATTGATAAGGTCGCCTGATTCACGCATATAAACAAAGCCGCGGGAAATCAAATCAGGTCCTGCTGAAATTTTGAAGTCCTTCATATTGATGCTTACCACCACTACAACTAATCCTTCTTCAGAGAGGATACGGCGGTCACGCAAAACAATATTACCTATATCGCCGATTCCGCTGCCGTCAATATAAACATTTCCAGAAGGGATTTTTCCAGCAACAGCCGCTTTATCTTCGCTAAGCGCAAGCACTTCGCCATTATCCATGATGAAGCAGTTTTCTTCAGGAACTCCGCAGTCTACCGCATGGTTTACATGCATTTTCTGCATTCTGTATTCCCCGTGGATCGGCATGAAGAACTTTGGCTTGATCAAACGAAGCATCAGCTTTTGTTCTTCCTGGCTTCCGTGTCCTGAAGTATGGATATCGCTAAGAGGACCGTGGATTACTTCAGCACCTGCTCTGGAAAGCATATTAATTGTTCTAGATACACTTAGATTGTTCCCAGGAATAGGCGAAGATGAAAATACGACAGTATCTCCAGGAATAATTTGAATCTGGCGGTGAGTTCCGCCTGCAATTCTGGATAGAGCAGCCATCGGCTCACCCTGGCTTCCTGTACAAAGGATGGTTACTTTGTTAGCTGGAAGTCTGTTGATGGATTGAGCATCAATGAACGTATCTTTAGGGCATACGATATATCCCAGGTCTTGTCCGATGTCAATCGCGGCCTCCATACTGCGTCCGAAAACAGCAACCTTGCGGCCATGTTCAACAGCAGCTTCAATAACCTGCTGAAGACGGTGGATGTTGGATGCGAATGTCGCGAAAATTACACGTCCATCAACTTTACGGAAGATATCCTGGATGCTTTCGCCTACACGGCGTTCAGACATCGTGAAATTAGGAACTTCACTGTTTGTGCTGTCTGAGAGGAGGCAAAGAACTCCTTCTTTTCCGATTTCCGCCATTTTCGTCAAGTTGGCCGGCTCGCCTACAGGGGTGAAATCAAATTTAAAGTCCCCGGTGTGGACAATCTGCCCGTTTGGTGTCTTAACAACCACTCCGTATGAATCCGGAATACTATGTGTAGTACGGAAAAACGTAACAGAGGTCTTGCGGAATTTAATAACATCGTCTTCCTGGAATTCAATCATCTTTGTCTGGCGCAGCAATCCATGCTCTTCAAGTTTATTCCTGATCAGTCCCAAAGCAAGTTTTCCTCCATAAATGGGAATGTTAACTTGCTTAAGAAGATAAGGAATACCGCCAATGTGGTCTTCATGTCCGTGCGTTACAAATAATCCTTTAATCTTGTCTTCGTTTTTAACAAGATACGTATAGTCTGGAATGACATAATCAATTCCAAGCAATTCATCTTCAGGAAATTTAATACCGGCATCGATTAAGATAATTTCATCCTGAAACTGAACGGCATAAGTATTTTTTCCTATTTCGCCTAAACCGCCAAGAGCGAAAACAGCTGTCTGGTCATTTTTCACAAATTTCATAAATCATCATAGCTCCAATACATTAAAATCTTCGTTTTGTTTTTCAAAGTCAAGATAATTTCCGCTTACCTTTTCTACATATTCAATATTATATTTGCGGTCGGCTATTTTTTTGATAACGTCGCGTTTTGACTCGCCTTCCACATAAACTGTTTTAGTTGATTCACGAACCGGTACCTCACTTGCAGACTCTTGGTAGTACACTTTAAAAATCATTTCTATCTCTCCTAACAAGCTTATTTTAATATATATAATTAAATATTATTTGCTAATCAACGTATATTCATATTCTGCCCAGGCTTTTTTAAAAAAAGCTCTGTTCACAGATTATCTTTCATTTTCCTTTATGTATATAGATTATATAAAAAAAAAGGGAATTTTTCATGTTTTACAATTATTTAGTCTTTTGAAAGAATATTTTTGCACCTGTTTTTAGTATACTTAGAGTACTTTACAATAAGGAAAGAGCCCTTCGCAAGTTTTGAAGGGCTTTTTTTAAAAGTTTTATGCGATTGTCTTTTTTTTAAGTAAATCCTTCCATTGGTTAACAAGTTTTTTGCGTAACTTTTTTAACATGGCGGATCACTCCTTACCTATTATTTTAACTGAAAATTCTATAAAGTAAATACGTCTTTATGAGGAGTTTCTCTATCTAATTGTACCTCACGTACCACGTTCATCTAATCTGCTAGTAGTTTATGCTGATTTCATTAAAAAAACCTGGGTTATTATGGAAAATGGAGAGACGATGCTATTGAATTGACATTGAAACAATAGAATAGTTACATGTGAAGAAGGAAGAGTGGTACACTAGCCAATAATACATGCTATGGATGAACATTTTCTTGATCTATAAGCTTTCAGAGGACGTGTGATAATGAAGAAAATTGTTTTTTTTGACATCGATGGTACAATACTGGACCATGATAAGAAGATTCCGGACAGTACTAGAGAGGCAATTAAAAGCCTGCAGGAAAATGGAGTATATGTAGCGATAGCCACCGGCAGGGCACCCTTTATGTTTGACTATATCCGGGAAGAGCTGGATATCGATACATATGTCAGTTTTAACGGCCAATATGTTGTGTTTGAGAATGAGGTTATTGTTAGAAATCCCCTGCATACAGAAGAATTAGGCCGACTTCATGAGGCTGCTGAAAAATCTGGCCATTCCCTTGTGTTTATGAACGAAAAGACGATGAAAGCCTCCAAGAACCACAGCCGATTTATTAAGGAAAGCCTTTCAAGTCTTAATTTTCCGCACCCGGAAGGGGACCCGGATTTCTATAAGGTTCATGAAATATATCAGACGCTTCTCTTCTGTGAAGTTCAAGATGAAATGTTCTATCACCAGAACCATTCTATCTTTAAATATATTCGCTGGCACGAACTCGCAGTAGACGTTTTGCCTAAAGGAGCCTCGAAAGCAGAAGGGATCAAATCCCTCATGGACCGGATCGGCTTTAAACTGGAAGACGTTTACGCATTCGGCGATGGATTGAATGACATTGAAATGCTCGGAGCGGTCGGCCACGGTGTTGCCATGGGCAATGCCATTGAAGAGGTAAAAAGACATGCTGCCCATGTGACGAGTGACGTAGCTGAAGATGGAATTTATAAGGGATTGAAGAAATTAAAGCTACTTTAATAGTGAGCTGATCATACGGGCAGCTCATTTTTTTATTTTCGGGTGATAAACTGATTTTTTTCTCGATTTTAAAGTAGACTCCCTGGAAGTCCAATTAGTGCCAGTATGCCTTCCGATCAGCATTTGATAAATCAATCACTTAACGCTGGTTAAAGATCACGAAATATTAAAAATACCTCTCCTCTGTGAATGATTACCTGGTTTCAGGCCAAATGAATCATGGTATGGGCTTTCCCCCTAACCGGGTAAAAAGGAAAAGCTTCAGAAAAGGAAAAAGCCATCAAGGAAATGATGGCTTTTTTAAACTCTTATCTTTCTATCGGTACTCCATCAATCGGTTCATATGGATTCGCATCGTTGATGTGGTCATAAAACATGACTCCGTTCAGGTGATCTATTTCATGCTGGAAACATATCGCCGGCAGTCCTTTTAATCGCAGTTTGACCGATTCACCCTCTAAAGTAGTGCCTTCAACGGTTACTCGTGCATATCTTGGGACGTATCCTGGAACTTCGCGGTCAACTGATAAGCATCCTTCACCAGCGGTCAGATAGCTCTTCTCGACAGAGTGGCTCACGATTTTTGGGTTGAACAAAGCATAGCTGATGATGTCTCCTTTTCCATCTGGAACCTGGACTGCTATCATTCTTTTTGAAACATTAATTTGAGGAGCAGCCAGACCGATACCGGGGCGCAGGCCATACATTCCTGCGATTTCCGGGTTTTGGCTGTTTTGAACATATTCCATCATGCTTTTAAGAGTAGCTTTATCTTCCTCGCTCGCAGGAAGAGGGACAGGTTCTGCAACTTTTCTTAAAGTTGGATGTCCTTCCCTTATTATATCTTTCATTGTAATCATTCTAATACCCCCATAAAAACACAAAAATATGTACCATTAAGTGTAGCAAATAATCATTTAAAAGTTAATCATTACGGAGTTCTGTTGCAGTATATCGTGAAAAATTTCAGTCCAGGCAATCACCTGGACTGGTGGATCTAGAATAAAATGTCAAAGTATTATCAGAAAGGGAAGCATGCACCCACGATAATTAGAAGAATAAATAATACAACCAGTAAAGCGAAGCCTCTTCCAAAGCACCGCCCATAGCCTACAGGGTAGCAGTACCCGCCGTATCCGTACATAAGAAACTCCTCCTGTCTTTTTTCTCCTGATGTCCAGTGACTCTAACAGACAGCCATTTTGGGTGTTCATCAGGTCTAATATAGCCTATGCATATATGACCTAATTGTGTAGGCAACTGCCTATTTTTACGTATTTTTAGTAAATGCCGTTTGTTATAATAAAAGAACAGGCTGAGAGGATTTTAAAAGAAGAATTAGCCTAGTATACCTGTATGGGGGTCAGCATGCTGTTAGAACAGGGTTTGCGTTTAATTAAATGTCTGCTTTTGTTCGCCATTTTGATTGCACTTCAGGGCTGCACAGGTAAGACCCAGGAAGATAAAATAATTCAGACCCTAGACAAGGCAGCTGCGGCTGAAAAGAATTTTAATAACCTGCAATTTCAGCTTATGGAGCTGGAGAATAAGGAAAAGCAGCTATATGATCGTATGATCAATACAAACATGCAGGAATATGACAGCATTGTAAATCTTTCAAATAAAGCAATTACTAATATTCAATCCCGAAATAAAAAGCTGAATCAGGAAAATAAAGTGATGAGCCAGTCAAGGGAAGTTTTTTACGAAATAAAAAAGCCGCTCGGAGAAATGAAAGAAAAAAGGAATGTGCAGCTTATATATACAATCATGTTAAATAGATATAAGGCGCACGATAAGCTGGTTGAATATTATAGAGAAAGCATTCAGGAGGACCTTGTGCTGTACGATATGTTTAAACAGAAGAAACTGGAGTTTGAAGAACTGGAAACCCAGATTGACCAGATCAATCAGCTTTATGATAAAGTGAGAACGGAGAATGACAGATTCAACAAGTTAACAGACCGGTATAACAAAGAGAGAAAAGCTATTATTGAACAGTACAACAAATGATGGTTTAAATAGGTGATATCACTGCGGCATATAGAATGCCGCTTATTTTTTTGGATTATTTTTGGAATGTCAGGAAAAATTAAATAAGTAAACATTCAATCACATCGTTTTTTGAACAAGTCAATTATTTTTACATAAGGAGGTTTATATAGTACAGTTAACTTGTCTGATATGTAACAGATGTTAGTTTACCTGTTTAAAGCGTTAGCAAAAAAACATTTTTTGATGATTTTATCGATTGTAAACCTAGTGTTTGACTATATTAATTAAGTTGTTGTAAACTGATAAAGGAAAATAAAGCATTGTATCATTATTAAAATTGATTTTATAGATACAGGGTTAATTCAACAGCATGACAATAAGCGGGGATGTTTCGCTCCTACATATAGTGGAAAATAGTGTATTGGCTGTAAAATAGGGTGGATATCCTAGACTTTAATATCATGTAAATGCTTTATATAAAAACCTTTTAATTTGAAAGGATGGGTGGCACAGATGGCTGGTAAAGCACAGAAGGCAGCACAATTTGATGTCAAAGAACAGTTTGAAGCTGTAGAAAACCAATTTCAGACACTTCAAATTCTTAATGAAGAAGGAGAAGTTGTAAACGAAGCAGAAATGCCTGAACTTTCTGATGAGCAGCTTCAGGAATTGATGAAGCGCATGGTATACACTCGTATACTTGATCAGCGTTCTATTTCACTTAACCGTCAAGGACGTCTAGGATTCTATGCGCCGACTGCCGGACAGGAAGCTTCACAGCTTGCATCCCAGTTCGCATTAGAAAAAGAAGATTTCATTCTTCCTGGATACCGTGATGTTCCTCAATTAATCTGGCATGGTCTTCCATTGTCACAAGCGTTCTTATTCTCTCGCGGTCATTTCAAAGGAAACCAGATTCCTGAGGGAGTAAATGTAATTTCTCCTCAAATTATCATTGGTGCTCAAATCATCCAGGCAGCCGGTGTTGCACTTGGAATGAAAAAGCGGGGCGCTAAATCAGTAGCGATCACTTATACAGGTGACGGCGGAGCTTCACAAGGTGATTTCTACGAAGGAATCAACTTTGCAGGTGCGTTCAAAGCTCCAGCAATCTTTGTTGTTCAAAATAACCGTTTTGCGATCTCAACTCCTGTTGAAAAGCAGTCTGCTGCTAAAACTATTGCTCAAAAAGCTGTTGCTGCAGGTATCCCAGGAATCCAGGTAGACGGAATGGATCCACTGGCTGTTTACAAAGCTGTGAGCGATGCCCGCGAACGAGCAGTAAATGGAGAAGGTCCAACACTTATCGAAACACTTACGTACCGTTACGGCCCGCATACAATGGCTGGGGATGACCCAACACGCTACCGTACTTCTGATCTTGATAATGAGTGGGAAAGAAAAGATCCTTTAGTTCGTTTCCGTAAATTCCTTGAAGGCAAAAAGCTTTGGAACGAAGATATGGAAAATGAAGTCATTGAAAGAGCGAAAGAAGACATTAAAAATGCTATCAAGGAAGCGGACGCAGAGCCTAAACAAAAGGTAACTGACTTGATGGAAATCATGTATGAAGAAATGCCTAACAACTTGAAAGAACAGTATGAAATTTATAAAGAAAAGGAGTCGAAGTAAGCCATGGCTCAAATGACAATGGTTCAAGCAATCAATGATGCATTGCGCAATGAACTCAAAAACGATCCAAATGTATTGTTATTTGGAGAAGACGTAGGTGTAAACGGCGGTGTGTTCCGTGTAACTGACGGACTTCAAAAAGAATTCGGTGAAGATAAAGTATTTGATACTCCGCTTGCTGAATCTGGTATCGGCGGTCTGGCTATCGGTCTTTCCCTTCAAGGATTCCGTCCGGTTCCTGAAATCCAGTTCTTCGGATTCGTATTTGAAGTAATGGATTCCATTGCCGGCCAAATGTCACGTATGCGCTACCGTTCTGGCGGCCGCTACAATATGCCTATTACAGTGCGCTCTCCATTCGGGGGCGGCGTTCATACTCCTGAACTTCACTCAGACAGCTTAGAAGGCCTTATGGCTCAAACACCAGGATTAAAAGTGGTTATCCCATCATCTCCATATGATGCAAAAGGACTTTTAATTTCATCAATCCGTGATAACGATCCAGTTATCTTCCTTGAGCACTTGAAATTATACCGTGCTTTCCGTGAAGAGGTTCCTGAAGAAGAGTATACTCTTCCAATCGGTAAAGCAGCTGTAAAACGTGAAGGTTCTGACCTTTCTATCATCACTTACGGAGCTATGGTTCACGAATCTCTTAAGGCTGCTGAAGAGCTTGAAAAAGAAGGCCACTCAGTTGAGGTTATTGATCTTCGTACAATCATGCCTCTTGATGTTGATACAATCATTGCTTCTGTTGAGAAAACGGGCCGTGCGATTGTTGTACAAGAAGCACAGCGCCAGGCTGGTATCGCTAGTAATGTAATCAGCGAAATCATGGAGCGTGCGGTATTAAGCCTTGAAGCACCTGTATTGCGTGTTGCGGCTGCAGATACTGTATATGCATTCTCTCAAGCAGAATCAGTATGGCTTCCAAACTATAAAGATGTCATTGAAACTGCTAAAAAAGTTCTTAACTTTTAATCTTTAGCTTTCATTGTGTAAAAAGCTCTCTCGAATTCAAACAGAGAGCTTTTGCATGGGAATGGAAGAATGAAAAAGTTTTAAGAAAAGTTAGTTTATATTATTTTCAATCAAAAAGAATTTACGATAATATTAGGAGGTCAAATCCATGGCATTTCAATTTAAGCTTCCGGACATCGGTGAAGGTATCCGCGAAGGCGAAATAGTGAAATGGTTTGTAAAACCTGGAGATAAAGTACAAGAAGACGATGTTTTGTGCGAAGTGCAAAACGATAAAGCGGTAGTAGAAATTCCGTCCCCAGTTGAAGGTACTGTATTAGAAGTTAAGGTAGACGAAGGCACTGTTGCCGTTGTTGGCGACGTGTTAATTACGTTTGATGCACCTGGCTATGAAGACCTTCAATTCAAAGGTGACGATCATGGTGACGAAGGTGCCAAGGCTACTGAAGAACAAGTTCAGTCTACAGGCGAAGCTGGCCAGGACGTCCAGAAGGAAGAGACAGCAGCACCAGCAGCTCAAGCTGATGTGGATCCTAACCGCCGTATCATCGCTATGCCGTCTGTTCGTAAATACGCACGTGAAAAAGGTGTTGATATCCGCCTAGTTTCTGGATCTGGCGACAACAACCGTATCCTTAAAGGTGACATTGATGCATTCTCACAAGGCGGACAAGCAGCACCAGCAGCCGCTGAAACTGCAGCACCTGCAGCTAAAGAAGAAAAAGCAGCAGCACCTGCAGCCGCAGCAATCCCAGAAGGCGAATTCCCAGAGACTCGCGAGAAAATGAGCGGAATCCGTAAAGCCATCGCTAAGGCAATGGTTAATTCTAAGCACACAGCTCCACACGTTACATTAATGGATGAAATTGATGTGACTAAACTTGTTGCACACCGCAAGAAGTTCAAAGAAGTGGCTGCTGCAAAAGGAATCAAGCTTACATTCCTTCCGTATGTAGTAAAAGCATTAACCAGTGCATTGCGTGAATTCCCTGCGTTGAACACATCTATTGATGATGCAACAAGCGAAATCGTTCACAAGCATTACTACAACATCGGTATCGCTGCTGATACTGAAAAAGGTCTTCTTGTTCCTGTCGTTAAAAATGCGGACCGCAAATCAGTATTCGCTGTTTCTAACGAAATCAATGAGCTTGCTGGTAAAGCACGCGATGGTAAATTAGCTCCTGCAGAAATGAAAGGCGCTTCTTGCACAATCAGCAACATCGGTTCTGCTGGCGGACAATGGTTCACTCCTGTAATCAACCATCCTGAGGTTGCAATCCTTGGTATCGGCCGTATTGCAGAAAAGCCAGTTGTTCTAAACGGTGAAATCGTTGCTGCACCAGTATTGGCTCTATCTTTAAGCTTTGACCACCGTATGATTGACGGAGCTACTGCTCAGAATGCATTGAACCATATCAAACGTCTATTGAACGACCCAGAACTATTGTTAATGGAGGGGTAACAAATGGTAGTAGGAGATTTCCCAATTGAAACAGATACTCTTGTCATAGGCGCAGGCCCTGGGGGCTATGTAGCTGCTATCCGTGCAGCACAGCTGGGACAAAAAGTAACAATCGTAGAAAAAGCAAATATGGGCGGAGTCTGCTTAAATGTTGGCTGTATCCCATCAAAAGCTTTGATCACTGCTGGACACCGTTATGAGCATGCTCTTCACTCAGAAGACATTGGGGTTATTGCAGAGAATGTGAAGGTTGACTTCTCTAAAGTTCAAGCTTGGAAAGCTAGCGTAGTAAACAAGCTTACTGGCGGTGTTGAAGGCCTTCTTAAAGGAAACAAAGTTAACATCGTTCGCGGTGAAGCTTATTTTGTAGACGAAAACAGCATCCGTGTTATGGATGATAATTCTGCACAGACTTACACGTTCAAGAATGCGATTATTGCTACAGGTTCAACTCCAATTGAACTGCCTGCATTCAAATATTCTAACCGTGTAATCAACTCTACTGGTGCACTTGCACTTAAAGAAATTCCTAAATCAATGGTTGTAATCGGCGGAGGCTACATTGGTACAGAGCTTGGCGGAGCATACGCTAACTTTGGAACAAAAGTTACAATCCTTGAAGGTATGGATGATATCCTTGCCGGTTTTGAAAAGCAAATGTCTTCATTGGTTGCGAAGAACCTTAAGAAAAAAGGTGTAGAAATCGTAACTAAAGCCTTGGCTAAAGGTGTTGAAGAAAGCGAAAACGGCGTAGTAGTAACTTACGAAGCTAAAGGCGAAACTAAAACAGTGGAAGCTGACTACGTTCTAGTAACTGTAGGAAGACGTCCAAACACTGAAGAACTTGGCCTAGAGCAAATCAACGTTAAAAAGTCTGAAAGAGGACTTATTGAAATCGACAAGCAGTGCCGTACAAGCGTTAAGAACATCTTTGCAATCGGTGATATCGTCGAAGGACCGCCACTTGCACACAAAGCTTCTTACGAAGGTAAAATCGCTGCTGAAGCAATTGGCGGACACCCTGCAGAAATCGATTACCTTGCAATCCCAGCTGTAGTATTCTCAGATCCTGAATTGGCATCTGTAGGCTACACTGAAAAGCAAGCCAAAGAAGAAGGCCTTGATATCGTTGCTGCTAAATTCCCATTTGCAGCTAACGGGCGTGCATTGTCTCTAAACAGCACTGACGGATTCATGAAACTGATCACTACCAAAGAAGACGGCGTAGTTATCGGTGCACAAATCGCAGGTGCTGGTGCTTCTGACATGATTTCTGAGCTAAGTCTAGCAATCGAAGCTGGTATGACAGCTGAAGATATCGCAATGACTATCCACGCTCACCCAACACTTGGTGAAATCACTATGGAAACAGCAGAAGTTGCTTTAGGAATGCCAATCCATATCATTAAATAATTGAACATCAAAAACACCCTTGCCGGATCCGGCAAGGGTGTTTTTTTATGAACTGGAAGGGGCGCTGACCAGGGTATTGGTGACCCTTTGCTGCAAATGAATCCTCATGAAAATGTCCAAGCTGTAATACACATAATATATGAAGATTCAGGATAGGCGAATTGGAGCTGAGGACACTTGAAAAGTTATATAGTCTTCCTTTTCCAGACCATAGTCTGGAGTGGATACACACTGGCCGAATGGCTTTCCAACCATGACCGGATTGTCTACAAAATCACCATGTTCATCATCTTCTGCTACCTCGCACTCATCATAGGAAAAACCATCTTAAAATCCAACAAACGAACACTCATCATCACATGTACAAGCCTGGTGTGCCATGGCTTGATCACTCTTTGTCTGCATAGTTTTGTGCCGGTGCGGGTTTGATTAGGTTTGTGGTCGTGAGATTATTATGTTTGTCTTAAATAATCAGGGCTTGGCCTTGAAATAATTAATTAATCTGTGAATGCCTTGCAATAATTAATTGGTCGAGTGGGGTTATTGAATTTTACTTTGAGGCAGGGGGCTGGTGGTAGACTGTGCCTTTTGTGGAGCCTGTGGTGGGGAGGTTCATTGTGGCTAGTAATCTTGATGCAATATGCCTTGAGTTCAAGTTAATAAACTTTCTAAATTGACTATTTGTAAAGGTTCCGTTAAAAAGCATAAAATAATCCTCAACAGCTTTAATGTGAGCATCTTTAGAATATAGGCAGCATTTGCTGCAAAACCACGTACGTTTTACTCGCTCCATCAAGTTATGTTTACATCCGGGACAATACACCCCTTTAACAAGCTCATCTTCATGAATTTTATATTTTTCTAACACATTAATATTTAAGACTGTATGATTGTGAACTATCGCTTCCTTTAATTGATTCAAGTTATGTAGATTTATTAATTTTTTTGTGTAAATGTTTTTGTATTCATTTATTTTTGTGAGCAGTTTTGCTGCATGACAAACTCTTTCTATGCTCGTTGGATATTCAGGTGAGGACTTTATGATGGATGAAGGGTTGCTTACTACCACTAAATTTTCGACTGGTATAGAAGGATAGCCATTCAATTGTAGCCAGGACATGAACTGGAACCGTTGACGTTCTGATTGAAGGATAGGATCAGGAAACCCCTGTTCTTTGTTATTATAAGTCCGAATAAGCTGACTATAATTCCCTTCAAAATATAAAGTCCCCGAGATATTTTTAATTTCTAGGATTAGAGCAAAGTAAGGGGAGAGTATAAGAGAATCAACTTGAAAGTAATATCCTTCTATAAACAGCCTTACATCATGAAAAATAAAATAATCTTTATGAGGCAGCTGATTCAAATAATACTCTATGGACTGTTCTCCCTTATATCCTGCCAGCCTTTTTGATAATTCTGCTTCGATAATTGAACGCTTCGGGTGATTGTTGCTCAACCTCCTTAACAATGTTTCGGTTTTGATTACCATATCGGGAACTTGTCTAACTTTTATAATCACATAGATCACTCCTGTTTATGGTTCATATTACTTCCTTATAAGGGGAGCTGAAAAATAATTGTAACGTATAACGAAATAATTGCTACGTATAGCCAAATAATTGTAGCGTATAAAAAATTAATTGCGCTAAACCTCATTTTCAATCGGAACTAAAGCATCCGCTAACAATTTATTGCGCGTATATTCGTAAATTGCGTTAAGCAAATCAAATATGCGCTAAGTAATATCTATTTGCGCGGAGGCAGTAACACAATACCTTATTAAGAACCTCACCCTAGGAACTGCAGAATCCGCTGCCAAATCAAAACAGCCGCGCCTGCGGCTGTGGCCCCTTATCTCCTTGGATAGTAATACATGACCCGCCCGTTAAAGAGGTGGAGTTCGCCTTTTAGTTTTTTGGCGAGGAATTTGCTGAATTCGTTGGCTTTTCCTTTGTCCCCAAAGGTGGAGGACTCGGGCAGGGTGATTTGTATGTAAGATTGAATTTTCTCTGTTTCGTCGTCTAAGAGGATTTTTTCTGTGGAGACTCCTAGAATGATATGTTTGTAGCGGTCTTCTCTAGATGCTAGGTAAAACCAACCGCTGGAGTCCTCGGGAGTTTCTTTGATTTCATATGGAAAGGCTTTGTCGCTGTAATTCCATTCTACCTGCTTGCCCGTCTTCGAGGTGATGTCTTTATAGTAGCGGAACCATTCTTTTAATTCATCAAGAGTGACGGTTTGCTGGGTGGAGCTGTCCACAAGTTTAATGTATGCGTTTTCAGACATAACAACTACCTCCTTATATTTAACTAATTTTAACACTGCCATAACTATTTTTACATTATTTTTAGGTCAAACAAAAAGGGACTGCCATAAAAATCTTATTAAATATATACATACTTTTACAAAAGTATGACTAATTCAACATGAAAAATGGGCAGTATTTTTGTGAATGTTACATACAATTAACCCTTGATTTTTTAAAAGTGATATATTATTATAGATTTATAAGGTATAAAGCGCTTTCATAATGAGTGACCAAAACATTTTAAAAGGGGTTTGAAAATATGGGGATTATTGTTTGTCAAACTTGCAACACAACTATTGATCATTATGAGGATGAAAAGGTAAATGTTCTGTATTCGGCAAAGTGCGATTGCTGCCACAGTGATGAACAGAGGCAGGAAACAAGATAAATAAATATAAAAAAAACCTTGCCCGGCTTATGCCTGACAAGGTTTTTTTTATTTAATGGCCTGCTGTTCTTTTATCACTCTGAGGTATTTTAGGTCACTGTCTTCTGGACCTTGTACCGGCAGCCCCGCTTCAAGGTTGGTCTTGATGTAGTAAAGATTTTCTTTAGTGATGATCTCACCAGGGATAAAGATCGGTATGCCTGGTGGGTATACCATAATGAATTCTGCAATGATTCTTCCCTCAGACGCATCAAATGGAATGGTTTCTGTCTGAGCATAAAAGGCATCCCTTGGGGTTAAGGCTAGTCCTGGGATGGTGGGGAGGATCATAGGGATTTCTTTATGTTCTTCTGCATAATTCTTGAATTCTACAGTAAGATCCTTCATGGCATGTATTAAAGCCTCGGCATCCTTTTGAGTATCACCAGGAGTAACGATGCAGAGGATGTTATATAAATCCGAAAGCTCTACTTCTATATTGTGTTTTTCTCTGAGCCATTTTTCTACGTCATAACCGTTTAAGCCGAGCTTCTTAATTGAAATGATCAGCTTGGTTGGATCATAATCATAAGTAGCCTTACTACCCAGAATTTCATCTCCGACACAATAGAGTTCGGGTATATTGTTAATTTCTCGGCGGATATAGTTTGCCATGTTGATGGTTTTTTCAATCAGTTCACGGCCCTCTGTAGCAAGCCTTTTTCTTGCTACATCCAGGGATGCAAGCAGGATATAGGATGTAGATGTAGTGGTAAGCATGCTCAGGATGGACTTAACCCGGTTGACGGAAACCAATCCTTCTTTTACATTCAGGATTGAGCTTTGCGTTAAAGAACCTCCCAATTTGTGGACACTTGTTGCAGCAAGATCGGCACCTGCCTGCATAGCCGACATAGGCAGATCTTCGTGAAAATGAATATGAACGCCGTGGGCTTCGTCAACAAGAACAGGAACGTTGAAAGAATGGGCAATCTCTACGATTCTTTTCAAATCAGCAGAAATGCCGAAATAAGTTGGATTAATCACCAATACCCCTTTTGCATCGGGATGCTGGTTTAAGGCTTTTTCAACTGAGTCAGTGGTGATTCCATGGGATATCCCTAAATTATGGTCGATTTCAGGATGAATGAATACGGGTACCGCACCTGCAAACACAATCGCTGACATGACGGATTTATGGACATTCCGTGGTACGATGATTTTGTCTCCAGGTCCACAGACTGACATGACCATTGTCATGATGGCACCGCTTGTTCCTTGCACGGAGAAAAAGGTGTGATCTGCGCCGAATGCTTCAGCAGCAAGGACGTGCGCTCTATGTATCATTCCTTTTGGAGAATGGAGGTCGTCTAGGGGCGCAATATTTATTAAGTCAATGGAGAGAGCATTGTCTCCAATAAATTCTCTGAATTCAGGATCCATGCCCTGTCCCTTTTTATGGCCGGGAATATGGAATTGAACAGGATTTTTCTTTGCATGTTCAAGTAATCCGGTAAAAAGGGGTGTTTCGTTCTGAGTCAATTTCATAAACACCTCTTCGCTTAATAGTATACTTTTGCTGTTAATCCTTGTTAGTATTAACAAAACAAGTGAATTATAGCATTTGTTTAGTTTTTTGCATAGAGAAGATAGTTCATCCTCATTAAGTTTTTTTCAGCATTTATGGATAAAGGGGAGGTTTTTTTATTGTGGCAGACAAGGGTTTCTAAGTTATTGAATATTGAATATCCCATCATACAGGGAGGGCTGGCTTATCTCGCATATGCGGAACTGGCTGCTGCGGTTTCGAATGCTGGGGGACTAGGGCAGATCACTGCTATGTCCCTGGATAATCCCAACGAGCTTGTCAGCGAGATCCATAAGGCAAAACAGCTGACCGATAAACCGTTTGGCGTGAATTTTGCTATTGGCCAGCACGGCAGACCTTTTGAACATTTTGTTGAGGCTGCTCTCAAAGAAAATATAGAAGTTATGTCGATTACGGGCGGCAATCCTGCTCCTTTTTTTAAAATGCTAGAAGGTACAAACGTCAAAAAGCTGGTGCTTGTGGCCGCAAGAAGGCAGGCAGAAAAAGCCGAGCAGCTCGGTGCGGATGCAGTAATGGTGGTAGGACAGGAAGGCGGAGGCCATCTGGGGAAAAGTGATACCGGAACCATGGTGCTGATTCCCCAGGTAGTAAATTCTGTCAGTATCCCGGTTATAGCTTCCGGTGGTATCGGGGACGGCAGGGGATTAATGGCTGCCCTCGCCCTCGGAGCTGAGGGCATAGAGATGGGCACACGGTTCATCGCAACCAAAGAATGTGTACATGCTCACCCTCTGTATAAAAAAGCCCTTATAGAGGGAACTGAAAATGATACGATTGTGATCAAACGCTCACTCGGCGCTCCTGCGCGCGCAATAGCCAACAGCTGGACTTCAAGGCTGATAGAATTGGAAAAGCAGGGAGCCGTGTATGAAGATGTAAGGGATTATATCAGCGGGACTGCAAATAAAAATTACATCTATGACGGTAATGTCGAAAACGGGTTTGCCTGGGCCGGACAGGTTATGGGTTTAATCCAAGATGAGCCGGCTGCGGGCGATCTGATTCGGGCGATCATCAGTCAAGCTGAAGAAATTCGAAGAAATTGGGCACTTTAATAGCAGCGGCAATAAATCAATAAAGCAGGTGACATATAGATGGACTACCAATACCCAATTGATTATAGCTGGTCGACCGATGAAACAATTGCTGTTATTCATTTTTTTGAATCAGTTGAGCAGGCGTATGAAAAAGGAATATCGAAAGAGCAGTTTATGGATACGTACCGCCGATTTAAGGAGATTGTTCCAGGGAAGGCTGAAGAAAAGAAGCTGACTGGTGAATTTGAGGAAATCAGCGGCTATTCTTCCTACAAAGTGCTTCAAAAAGCAAAATCCGCAGAAGAAGGCGCGCGGCTCAGCATGCAGTCATAGCCTTAAAACAAAAGCCTTCTTGGTCTCCAAGAAGGCTTTCTTTAAAATTAGTATACATATGGTCAAGTTACTGTTGAAAAGCACCGTTCTCCGCTTTTCTATTTGTCCAGCTGCGAACTGACACCTTCGGTCATAAG